>JAFEGK010000018.1 GCA_018239985.1 Verrucomicrobiota bacterium
ATTTTAAGTCCCTTGTGTCTACCATTCCACCACCCGAGCAGAAAAAAACCTGTCCCCACTACTGAGGACAGGCTAATTCTACTATGAATTCTGGTTAAGTTCTACCAAATTTTTCCAAAAAAGGAGAATTTCCCCTTCTCTTCGATCGAACTAAATGTGGTGCTGGTTACAGCTTCGGCTGTCTCAGCGGCCATTCTTTGCACCTCTCCTCCTTCTGAATCAGGGAGGATCTCTTCTTCAATTACAATCTCTTCAGATCGCTTTCGACGAGAACGTTTTGGTTCTTCTTCATCAGTAGAACTCGCGGTTTGTTCCGCCGGCTCTTCTGAGACTTCTTTGGCCCGCTCTTTCGAGATTTTCTCTGCGATGAGCTGAGTCGGAGGAGGAATCAGCCGGCGCATCACTGGTGGAGGGGCCTGGGCAGCTTCTTCTTCTGTTTTGACCTCTTCGACGATTTCTGTTGTCTCTTCGGCCACTTTTTCTTCATCAGAACCGGAACGGCGACGACGATGGCGACGGCGCTCCCGTTTCTTTTCGAGCCTCTGCTCGACGGCTGCTGGCTCTTGCTCTTCGGCAGATGGCGCTGGTTTCTCTTTGGGAGCTTTCACGCTCGCCTCACGACCACCACCAATTTTGATGGAGCGTTCAAAGGTCGCGTTCTTTAGGACGACGCGAGTCTCTTTTGCCTCAACTACCTCATAATCGGAGACAGGGACAAGAAAGGACTTGGGTCTTTCTGTCGAACGATAAAAAAATGAATGGCCGAACGAAACCACTTCTATGGCATCGACGGCGTACTCTTCTTGGCCTACCCCTTTGCTATTGCGGACAATAAGTTTATAGCCTTCTTTAGGGGTTATGACGGTTTCTATAATTGGTTCTCTAGTAAAATTCACGAATAAAATCCCGGTTTAAAGTTCTTTGGATCTCATATATTTCAACAGATCAACGACGCGGCAAGAATATCCCATCTCATTGTCATACCAGGCAACTAATTTAAAGAAGCGGCTGTTGAGGGCTATTCCTGCCTCCTGATCGAAAATACACGAAGATCGAGTACCGATAAAGTCTGAAGATACAACAGGCTCATCTGTATACTCGATGATCCCCTTCATTGTGCCTTCGGAAGCTTTTTTGATTGCTTTGCAGATCTCTTCATATGAAGTCTCTTTTGCAACGCGGACTGTTAAGTCAACAACGGAAACATCCGAAGTAGGGATGCGAAAGGCCATCCCTGTGAGTTTCCCTTTTACTTCAGGAATTGTTAAAGCAACTGCTTTTGCAGCTCCTGTTGATGAGGGGATAATGTTGATACTTGCTGCTCTTCCTCCACGGAAATCTTTCTTAGAAGGGCCGTCTACTGTCGGCTGTGTCGCAGTGACCGAATGGACGGTGGTCATTAACGCCTCTTCGATGCCGAAGTTGTCGAGGATGACTTTGGTCAGCGGCGCTAAACAATTTGTCGTACATGAAGCATTCGAAACAATCGTATCCTTTTTAGGATCGTATTTTTGATGGTTTACCCCCATGACAAATGTAGGGATATCTCCTTTGGCAGGAGCAGAAATGATGACTCTTTTTGCACCAGCTTGGATATGTTTACCTGCCTCCTCTGGGGTCGTAAATCGTCCCGAAGACTCAATAACGTAATCCACTTTTAGCTCTTTCCAAGGGAGTTTTTCTGGTTCTTTGACTGACAAGACAACAGTTTTTTTGCCATTGACGATGAGACTTTCCCCCTCTGCATTAACCGAGAAGTTGGGTTTGCCGTGTACGGAATCGTATTTTAGTAAGTAGGCTAGGTTTTCAGCAGGAACTATATCGTTCACTGCAACAACTTCAATATCAGCATGGCTTTCAGCGATAATCCGAAAAATCATCCTTCCGATTCGCCCAAACCCATTAATCGCGATACGTATAGTCATTTATTTTTTCTCCGCTTCATCCATCTAGCCTTAGTCTATCACAAATTTTATGATAAGTCTAACAAAAAAGCCTCACAATCATGTGAGGCTTTCGACATGTTAAGCACTTTAGTCTGAGTTACTCTGGCAAATACTCTATGATACATTTAGCGCTGTTGTCGCCTCGTCTAAGGGCCGCTGTTCTGATCATTCTTGTATAACCACCTTCTCGATTAGCAAAACGGGGACCTAGTTCATTAAACAATTTATTAATGACTTTTCGATCTCCATTATAGGCAGATGTGTCCCCACCTTTTGCAGCACGCGCTTCTTTAGGTGTGAGAGTATTAAATCGGACCATCATCTCGCCAATAGCTTGACGACGGCTTGCTAATGTCCCTTTTTTTGCCAATGTGATCATCCGATCAGCACAGCTACGTAGTAACTTAGCTTTGGTGTCTGTAGTGACAATCCGCTCATGTTCAATCAATGCTTTGACCATATTGGCCATAAGACTACGTCGATGTCCTGTATTGCGTCCGAGTTTGAATGTGCTTTTTCGGTGCCTCATACTTCCTGTCCTGCCTTTTCACTAATGTATTGATTGATAACTTCTTTTACGTTCTCTCGGGTAATGCCTAATTTGCTCAAATCCATCCCCAAATAAAGCCCCATCTCTTCTAGTTTGGCTTTGATTTCGTTCAGTGATTTTTTTCCAAAATTGCGGAAGCGGAGCATCTCTGGTTCCGGCATAATCACAAGCTCTGCAATGGTGCCAATATCTGCGCCAGAGAGGCAATTTGTGGAGCGGACAGATAGCTCAATTTCATTGATTTTCAATGCAAGTTTCTGCATGAGAGCATCTTTGTCCGTATCGCTCCCTTCTTCGCCTGATTCAAAAATGAGTTGTTCATCTTTGATTTGTTTGAAGATTTCAAAGTGGTGGACAGCTAGCTGATGAGCAAATCCCAGAGCTTCGTCGGGTGTTACCCTTCCGTCTGTGGTGATTTCTAAAATCAACTTATCAAAATCAGTCACTTGCCCAACACGGGTATTTTCTATGAAGTAGTTTACTAGTCGTACGGGGGAGAAAATCGAGTCGATAACAATTTCATCTACCACAGTCTCAAAGTCATGACGCTCTGATGGAACATAGCCACGACCAATTGCAACTTTGACTTCTATTCTTTTGGTCATCGGCTGAGTTACGTGGAAAATAACTAAATCAGGATTGATGATCTCAAAATCTGTTTTCCCAAGAAAATCCTTGAGCGTAACAGGGAACTGGCCATGATGCTTATCGAGTTGATCCGCGGTCACTTCCAGTGTATTGGTGATTGATCGTGGTCGTCGTGAGCTAGAATCTTCGCTTGTCAGGACTTTTCGAAGCAGAGCTCCTTTGAGGTTAAGGACGATGTGAGTCATGTCCTCGATAATTCCCTCTACAGCCATATACTCATGAGGAACCCCTTCGATACGAACCGATACGATTGCAGGAGCTTCCAATGAGCTCAGCATGATCCTTCGCAATGCGTTGCCCATGGTATGGCCAAAGCCGCGCTCAAAAGGCTCAGCTATGAATCGTGCAAATTTCCCATCTTTTGAAGACTCTGCACGGGAAATTTTATTGGGCAATTCAAACTTGCCATATCTCACTGCCATATTGATATTCTCCTATTATAGTAATCTTGTGTTATACGCGGCGTCTTTTACGTGGACGACAGCCATTATGAGGAACCGGCGTCTTATCGCGAATAAGGGTAATAATAAGCCCGGCGCTCTGTAGGCCACGGACCGCAGATTCACGACCAGCTCCTGGCCCTTTCAGGTTCACTTCAACTTCTTTCATTCCAGCCGACATCGCTACCTTCGCAGCATCTTGCGCTGCAACTGTAGCTGCAAATGCCGACGATTTTCTAGAGCCTGAAAAATTTACTTTCCCAGCTGATGCCCATGAAATCACATGACCAACGAGGTCTGTGATGCTGATAATTGTATTGTTAAAAGAGGCATTGACATGTGCGATCCCACTAGGAACACTTTTCTGCAATTTCTTACGTGGTCTTGCTGCCCCTTCTGCTCCTGGCCCTTTCTTACCGAGCCCTTTTTTTTGCGTATCTTGTTTAGCCAATCGTTACTCCTTGAGGTTTACGCAGGTTTTTTCTTTCCAGCTATAGTTTTCTTTTTTCCTTTACGAGTCCGCGCATTTGAACTTGTGCGCTGTCCACGAACTGGAAGACCTAATCTATGGCGAATGCCTCTATAAGCCTGTATGCTGATCAGTCGTTTAATGTTGTTTTGAACTTGTCTTCTCAATTCCCCTTCAACTACATATTCTGAAGTTAGCAACGAATTGATTCGACCGATATCTTCTTCAGTCAGCTGCTGTGCACGCATATCGGGATTTAATTTGAGTTTATCGCAGACTTCTTCAGCTAACTTATCCCCAATCCCGTGGATGTAGGTTAGGCTGATGACTAGACGCTTTTTACCGGGAATATCTATTCCAATAACTCGAGGCATTTAGGTGTTCCTTTGTTCTTTAATGCGTAAAATTTATCACAAGATTTGTTTAAATTCAAGTAGGAAGCAATTTTTTTAATGGCTTCTGGCCCTTCCCTTCTTCATGAACCCCTCATACCTCTTCATTAGCATGTGAGACTCAACTTGTTTTGTCGTATCGAGGACTACTCCTACTAAAATCAAAAGAGAGGTTCCTCCGAAAAAATAACTAATACTCGGATCCACTTTGAGCAGCTTGCCAATAATCGAGGGTAATACGGCAATGATAGCTAGGAAGATCGCTCCAGCAAAGGTAATACGGCTCATTGTAGCTTCAAGGTAATCTTGTGTAGGTCTACCTTGTCTGATTCCTGGGATAAAAGCTCCATTCTTCTTCATATCGGATGCAATTTGCTCTGGATGAAACTGGGTAGCAGTCCAAAAATAGGTAAAGCCTATGATCAACAGTACGTAAAAAATTGAATATATGGAGCTCCCTGGAGCAAGCCACTTTGCCATCCCACCAATCCAGCTCTCAGGGCCTGCTAATTGAGCTATAGTAGCTGGGAACATCAGAAACGCAGAAGCAAAGATAACTGGTATTACGCCTGCATAATTGACTTTGAGTGGAATATATGCGCGCCCACCCTGTACCTCGTGCCTTCCAACAACTCGTCTTGCATACTGAAGGTGTATTTTTCGCTGCCCTTGAATGATCAAGATTGTTCCAATGATGATGAATACAAAGATGGCAATCAGCACAACCAAGGAAGCAAACGAGAGCTGACCTGGTTCCTGAGAATCAAGATTGAGCTTTCTGCCGATAGCTCCGATTGTTGAAGGTAGTGAGGACAATATCCCAACTGTGATAATTAAGCTAATTCCATTGCCAATTCCTCTCTCAGAGATCTGTTCTCCGATCCACATCAGCAGCATTGTTCCAGCCGACATAGTTGCAATGACCATCAAAAAGAATAGCCATGGGAAGTCAAATACTGTCATGTTAAGCATTTGAGGAACAATGATTCCTGGATGGCTAGCATTGAGCTGTAGTGCATACCTTGCATAAATTCCCGCTTGGAATGCTGCAAGAATTACAGTAAGAACACGGGTCCATTTGCCTAGTTTTCTACGCCCAGTTTCTGGATTTTCTTTCACTTCTCTTTGGAAGGAGGGGACAAGGGCGGTAACAAGCTGCATGATAATGGATGCCGAGATGTAGGGCATCACACCTAAAGCGATGATTGTCATTTGAGCAAAAGCTCCGCCAGAGAAAACATCCATCAATTGGAAAAGGTTTTGGCTTCCACCAGTTGCTTGTTTAAAGAACTCAACGGCTAGATCGCCATTGATACCAGGAACGGGAATGTAAGCGCCTATTCTGCAGATGAGCAGCATCAAGAGAGTAAAGACTATCTTTTTCTTCAACTCGACTACAGAAAGTATGCGCATTAAGCCGCTAATCATCTAGACCTTTGTAAATTTAATTCCACTTTTCTCTAATTTTGCTTGCGCTGCTTCAGAGTATTGATTGGCTTCAATCGAGACTTTCTTCTTCAATTCGCCACTTCCAAGAATTTTAATACCTCCAGGAAGCTCCCTTGGAGCTATTCCCTTCTGTCTGAGTGTCTCAAAATTAACGATTTCTCCATTCTCATAAAGTCTCTCTATGAGACTGAGGTTGATGGCGAGCGATTCTTTATGGAAGAGTCCTCGAGTAAAGCCGCGTGTAGGAAGTTTTCTATGAAGGGGCAACTGTCCACCCTCACGTCCTTCGTGTCTCTTATAGCCCGAACGTGACTTGTCTCCTTTGTGGCCCCGAGTACAAGTTTTTCCTCGGCCAGAACCAACCCCACGTCCGACCCGTTGGATTTTCTTTTTTGGGCGATGGGTATTTGTCAGATTGGCTAGACTAATCATGCTTTCCCTCTAATCTCTAAATTCTCTTTTCGATTTCTCAAACTTTCTAAGGCTTTGAATGTTGCACGTACTTGGTTAAGTGGATTGCTAGAACCTAGGTTTTTGGCAACGACGTTTTTTACACCACCAAGCTCAAGAATTGATCGGACTTTAGATCCCGCCACGATTCCTGTTCCCTCCGGAGCTGGTTTTAGCATAATAGTAGCTCCATCCCAATCGACAAGAATGTCATGAGGTATAGTAGAGTCTTCCATTTCAAATGCCAAGACGTTTTTACGAGCAGCCTCAGTTCCTTTGCGGATGGCATCTGATACTTCATTTGCCTTAGCAAATCCAAGACCTACATGGCCAGCTCCATCTCCAACAAGAACAAGAGCGGAGAAACTAAATTTTCTTCCCCCTTTAACCACTTTTGCGCATCGGTTGATATAGACAACCTTCTCTTCAAATTCTGTGCCAAAATCTTCAGCGCGGAAATAACGTTTTTTTTCTGCCATGTGTCTTCCTTAAAACTTTAGTCCTTCTTCTCTTGCTGCATTCGCAAGCTCAGCAATAATCCCATGGTATTTATAATGGCCTCTATCGAAGACGACGTTTTCTATGTTTTTCTTCTTAGCTTCAATTGCGATTCGTTTCCCGATTTGTCTTGCAGCGTCTTTAGACTTCTTCGCTCCATCCAATTCTTTGCTCATGGTTCCAATACCAAACAAAGTTACATGATTTTCGTCATCAATGATTTGCGCAAGCAGGTGCTTGTTTGAACGAAAGACCGTAAGCCGTGGCTTTGCTAATGTCCCTCTTACGTTCTTACGCACTCTGAGCGACCGTCTTTTTCGTCTAATATCGCGTTGCTTAATACTGTTTTCCATTATGCTGCCTTTCCTTTAGCTGCTTTTCCAGCCTTTTTGCGCACATGTTCATTTTCATAACGGACCCCTTTGCCTTTATAGGGTTCTGGAGGGCGTACAGCTCTGACTGTGGCCGCAAATTGCCCGACAGCCTGTTTGTCAATGCCTTGAATAATGATTGTTGTCGATTTATCAATAGTTACCTGGATCGATTTAGGAACGGGAACGCTTGTAGGGTGTGAATAACCAAGTTGCAAATCAAGCTTGGCGCCTGCAAGAGCAGCACGATACCCAACTCCAACCAGTGTTAATTTTTTCTCAAAACCTTTAGAAACACCAATGACCATGTTGTTGATCAAAGAGCGGTAGAGCCCATGCATGGCGCTTTGCCCTTCTTTCTCTAAAGAGATGAGCAATTTGCCTGGCTCTTCGTTGATTTCTAATCCTTCAATCAAGTCCAGCTCGAGTTGCCCTTTTGGCCCCTTAACGCTCAATTTGTTTCCGGTCTTTTTAATTTCGACTCCTTTAGGGAGTTCGATGGGTGTCTTTCCGTAGCGCGACATATGCGATTACCTCACCAAATATAACATAAAATTTCTCCGCCAAGCTTTTGCTCGCGGGCTGCTTCTCCTTCGAGAATTCCTTTATTAGTTGATAGAACAGCAATTCCCATTCCACCCAGAATTTTTGGAATTTCACGATGGCCAATATAACGTCGAAGTCCAGGTTTCGATACCCTTTGTAGCCCATTGAGAACAGATTTTCTATTCGCGCCATATTTCAGGTACACTCTTAGTGTTCTCTTTTCTTCGTTCACGATGCTGTTATCAATGAATCCGTTGTCATGCAGCACTTTTGCAATGCGCACTTTTTCCTTGCTCAGAGGAATGTCTACATAACGGTGTAGCTGACTCTTCGCATTACGAATTCGTGTTAAAAAATCTGAAATTGGATCATGCAACATTGGCTACCTACTCTCTTTAAATGGCATTCCTAAAGACTCTAACAGAGCTGAACACTCTTCATCTGTTTTTGCAGATGTGACGAACGTGATATTCATCCCTTGCGTCCGCTTCACGTCATCCAAATTAATCTCAGGAAAAATTTGCTGGTCTGTTATTCCGACTGAATAATTCCCCATTCCATCACATTTTCTTGGGAAACCACGAAAGTCTCGAATCCTTGGTGAAACGATATTACAGAATCGATCCATAAAATCATACATTCTTTTTCGGCGCAGCGTGACAATCAATCCTACCGGGGTGTCTTCTCGAAGCTTAAAGTTAGCGATCGACTTCTTCGCCATTGTCAATACCGGCTTTTGTCCAGACAGGATAGTCAATTCTTTGATACAATCCTGAAGGGCGTTTTTATCTCGTGCGGCTTCGCCAATTCCCATACTGATGATCACTTTTCTTAATTCAGGAATCAACATAGGATTTGAATATTGGAAGCGCTCTTTTAGAGTCTTCTTGATTTCTTCTTTATATTTTTTCTGTAATCTAGACATGGCTTATTCTTTCTTTTTTTTCAGGTCACGGTAAAGGACTTCTTTACCAGCTTCCATGTAGATAAGTTTTTTAGAACCATCTTTGGAAATTTTTGCCTTAATTTTTACTGGTTTCCCTTCTTCATTGCATATACTGACGTTGGAAATGTGCATTGGGCTTTCCATTTCAACGATGCCAGGTTGCATTTTTTGCTTTGGTTTAACGTGTTTTTTCCGAATGTTCAAACCTTCGATGATCACACGATCTCCATCACGAGCTCGGATGCTTCCAACGCTCCCTTTTTCATTTCCTGCGATCACAACAACTTTATCGCCTTTACGAATCCACTTATTAGTCATTACTTCTCTCCTAAATCACTTCCGGTGCTAATGAGGCAATTTTGACAAATCCTCTATCGCGCACTTCACGAGCAATAGGACCAAAGATGCGGGTCCCTTTCGGATTATTCTTCTCATCAATAATTACGCAGCTATTATCATAGTATCTAAGCCATGTGCCATCAGGCCGCTTGATATAGCGTTTTGTGCGAACGATGACGCATCGTACGACTTCACCTTTTTTCACTGTGCCATTAGGCGCTGCCTCTTTCACCGAACAGACAATGGTGTCTCCAACGCTAGCGTATCGTCTCTTCGATCCTCCAAGGACTTTAAAGCACCGCACCCGCTTTGCTCCTGTATTGTCTGCAACTTGTAAATCGGACTCTTGCTGAATCATTTCTCTTACCTTTTACCTAATTAGCCAATCACTTCTACTACTCTCCAGCGTTTCAGCTTTGAGAGTGGCTTTGTCTCCACAATTTTGACTTTTGCTCCAACGGCAATATCAAGATCTTCGTTGTGTGCATAGTATTTCTTTCCACGTATGATGCTCTTTTGAAACTCAGGATGTTGCTCTCTGCGCTCAACGCGAACAGTGACCGTCTTTGCCATCTTATTAGAGATGACAACCCCCTCGCGGAATTTTCGTTTAATGGGCTTTCTATCTTCCATGATTTTTCCTATTTTCTATTGAGTATGGTCATCACACGAGCACGATCTCTCTTTGCTTTTCGCAATAGATGCGCTTTCTCAATTTTGTGTGTTGTGCTGATCTCATTTCTCATTTCAAACATTTTCTTAGACAACTCAACAAATGTTGCCTTGAGCTCTTCTGGTGACTGATTTTCAAATTCTTTCATCTTGCTCATTATACACGCTCCACTCTATCTACAAATCGGGTCTTGATTGGTAGCTTTGCAGCAGCGAGTCTTAAGGCAATTTTAGCTTCTTCACGCTGGACGCCACCAACTTCAAACATGATTCTCCCTGGACGTACAACCGCTACCCAGTGATCAACAGCTCCTTTACCTTTACCCATACGAACCTCTGCGGGCTTCTTGGACACCGGTTTATCAGGGAATATTCGGATCCACACTTTTCCTTTACGCTGAAAGTGTCGGTTGATTGCGACACGGCAAGCTTCAATTTGTTTGTGTGTAATGCGTCCCCGATCAAGTGCTTGCATTCCAAAATCACCGAAATCTAGAAAGCACGCCCCCTTACTTAGGCCAGTTAAGTTACCCTTCTGTTGCTTGCGGAATTTAGTTCGCGTTGGCAATGTCTTTGCCATGTTATGGTCTCCTAATTACTAACTTTTTTCTTCGCCTTTATTAATCCAAACTTTGATTCCAATGGAACCATAAGTGGTTTCAGCGCGTCCTGTAGCATAATCGATATCAGCTCTCAGTGTATGAAGAGGAACGCGCCCCTCTTTGTACCACTCTGTTCGGGCAATTTCAGCACCATTAAGTCGTCCAGAAATCTGTACTTTAATACCAGCTGCACCTGCATCCATTGTAGCTTGCATCGATTTCTTCAGAATTCGTCTAAAAGGTATTCTTCTTTCAATCTGCTTCGCTATTCCATCTGCAACAAGTTTGGCATCGAGATCTGGTCTTTTAATTTCTTCTACTTCGACCCAAATCTCTTTTCCTGTCATTTTTTTGAGGTCTTTTTTCAGCGCCTCAATTTCGGCTCCTTTCTTCCCAATAACAAGACCTGGACGAGCTGTGAAGATGGTCACTTCGATCTTTCCACTCATCCGCTTGATTACGAAACGTGAGCTTCCTTGGCATGCTGGCTTCTCATTCAAAAACTCTCGGATCTTTCTATCTTCTTCGAGTAGATCTCCAAACTCTTTCTTGTTGGCAAACCATACAGATCGCCAATTCTTATTTAGTATTAATCGAAAGCCAACTGGGGATGTCTTTTGTCCCATTAAAATCCTCTCCTATTCCTTTCCCACTACAACTGTAAAGTGGCTTGTCCTTTTGTTCACTGGCACTCGCCCCCCTCGGTTTTTCGATTTAGAGCGTCTCATGATCGGTCCAACATCTATGCGAACTTCTTGAACTTTTAGTTCTTCTCTTTTTAAACCATGGTTTGTTTCAGCATTAGCAACAGCACTTTTTAGGGTTTTCAATAGCAATCTACCCCCTTTCAATGCACTATACTGTAGCTGTACGATCGCACTCTCTACATTCAGTCCACGGATCAAGCCTGCTGCAAGTCTTGCCTTACGAGGAGGGATACGAAGATATTTTGTCAGCGCTCGTGATTGTTCCATACTTTACCCTTGCTTTGCTGCTGGTTTTGGTGTTTCTACTTTCTTAATCGGGTGACCTTTAAATGTTCTTGTAGGAGAAAATTCACCTAATCGATGGCCAACCATATTCTCTGTGACAAACACAGCAAGGAATTTTTTTCCATTATGGACTTCGAAGGTATGCCCAATCATATCGGGTACTACCATTGATCGGCGTGACCACGTCTTAATCGTTTTTTTTGTCCCTTCTCTATTTTGTTTTTCAACCTTCTCCATCAAATGGTGGTCTACAAAGGGCCCTTTTCTCAAAGATCTTCCCATAAATTTTCCTACTTCTTACGCCGTTTCACAATAAATTTATTGCTCTTATTTTTCTTTCTTGTATGGTAGCCCTTAGTATACATCGCCCATGGTGTCTGAGGAATATAACCGTTGTGCTTTCCTTCCCCTCCCCCGTGTGGGTGATCTACTGGGTTCATCGCTGTTCCGCGCACTGTAGGACGGATACCTTGCCAACGCTTTCTTCCAGCTTTCCCTTCAACTCTAAGTAGCTGCTCACCATTGGATACAACTCCAAGTGATGCGCGGCACTCTTCATTAATCAGTCTCACTTCGCCAGAAGGCATTTTGAGGGTAGCATAACCGCCACTGCGGGCCATCAATTGAGCTGACATTCCTGCAGATCTGACGATTTTACCCCCCTTTCCAGGGACCATTTCAATATTATGCACAACTGATCCAAGAGGCATTGCCTTAAGGCGCATGCAGCAGCCTACTTCAAAAGATACTTTATCTCCTGTCACAACTGTGGCTCCAGCTTTTAAGCCTTCTGGAGCTAGGATATATCTCTTTTCTCCATCAACATAGTGCAAGAGAGCGATATGGGCTGAGCGATTTGGATCGTACTCGATGGAAGCCACTTTTGCAGGGATATTTTCTTTATCTCGTTTGAAATCGACAATGCGATAAAAACGTTTATGGCCACCTCCACGATGGCGACAAGTGATGCGCCCGTGGTGGTTACGACCATTTGTGCGCGTCTTGATCTCCATGAGAGCTTTCAGCGGCTCTACTGACTTTTTCCCTTCACGTGTCAATTGATCGTTGCTTGGCAATACTAGCCAGCGCTGCCCAGGTGTAATTGGACGAAATTTCTTAGTCATATGTTTACCTTAAACAGTTTCTCCAAGTTCATCGCCCTCAGCAAGGGTGACGACAGCTTTTTTAAATGCCGATTTATAGCCAATCCGTCCGCGTACTCTCTTCTGCTTAGGCTTCGTGATGATTGTATTTACGGATTTTACCTTGATGTTCTTTTCTGCGTAAATTTGCTCAACAGCTTGTGCTATTTCTTGCTTGTTCGCTTTTAGATCAACCAAAAAGACAACTTTAGGAGAGGCACATTTTGCGACACTCGGATTGCTTTTGTTGTCTTTTAGTTCTCCAAGAACTCTAGATTTTTCTGTGACATAGCGAGATTTGATAATGTCGTAGGGAGTTTTTTTATGCATTATTTGGTTCCTCCGAGGGTCTCTTTCAAGTCTCCGATGGCTGACTCTAAAATGACCAGCTGATTGCAAAGTGCTAGATCATATCCGCTCACGCTAGGGAGATGTATAAATTCGACTTTTGGAATATTACGCAAGCTCTTCGAAAGACTTGTGAAATCGGTATCCCCTTGGTCTGCAAGGAATAATACTCGTTTCCCACTTAAATTTAAAGCTTTTAGGAAATTTGCAAGCTTTTTCGTCTCTGGCTCCTTGAGGCTTGTGTACTCAAGAACATGTGCGCAGTTCTCTCGGATTTTGTCACCGAATAGATTCCGAATCGCCAGCTGTCTCTCTTTACGGTTAATTCGAATATGCTGGTCAAATTTCGGCTTCGGGGCATGTACACGACCACCACCGCGAAACTGAGGAGCTCCAAGAAATCCCTGACGGGCATTACCTGTCCCTTTTTGAGCATATGGTTTTTTAGTCGAGTGATTGACTTCGGAACGGCCCTGAGTGCTAGCTGACCACTGTCTTTGATTGGCTCTTAATGCAATAAGATAGTCTTTGAGCATCTGTGGATTCGCTTGAGCAGCTAGAAGCTCGTCATCAATTGAGACATCTCCTACGCTTTTGCCACTGAGATCATATTTTTTTAGTGTTGCCACGCTTTTCTAAGCTCCCTTACGTTTTTTCGATTTGCGAATATAGACTAGGCCATTGCGACACCCAGGAACCGCCCCTTTCACTAGGATGATTCCCCGTTCTTGATCGACTTTGACCACTTTCAAGCATTCTGCTGTGACTCTCTCACAGCCCATATGGCCAGCCATTTTCTTCCCTGGAAACACTCTTCCGGGATTGGTATTCTGTCCAATCGAACCTCCAGAGCGGTGGAACCCGGATCCGTGAGCTGCTGGACCTCCGGAATAGTTGTGTCGCTTCATGACCCCCTGAAATCCTTTACCTTTTGAGATTCCACAGACGTCAACATAAGCCGTATTAGCAAAGTACTCTACCCCAATTTCTTGACCAATAGCATAACTTTCACCTTCAGAAATATGGGACTCGGAAAGGTGACGTCGTGGTTCGACTTGTGCTTTTGCAAAATGGCCCTTCAAAGGCTTGGTCACGTTTTTCAACTTTGACGATGGAACTTTCTCTGCCCCAAGCTGCACAGCTGCAGGCCCATTCTTTTCACCATCTTTAACAAGGAGGACGACGTTGGGCTCAGCCTGTATCACTGTACAAACGATACTATCGCCTTTCTCGTTAAAAATGCGGGTCATCCCCTTCTTTTTTCCCATTAATCTTAGAGACATTTCCAGTTTCCTTTAAATTCGGTAGGAATCGACTTGATCCCTACATGACGCCAATAAAGAAGCAAATCGTATCAAAATTGATATTTTTCCTCCACAGAAATTTTCATCCCCCTGACTTTTTGAGGGAATTTCCTCATGAGAACTGCATTTGTAAACTAATTTCTTACGCTCGCTTGCACAGAGGTGACTGACCGCGATTAGGGTGGCAAATAGCCCAAAAGCCAGTGTAATTGTCACCCATTCCCTTGTCTTCATTTTGCCTCCATTTTTTGAACTATCAGGTTCTTGGAATCATTTACCAGAAGACCTGTCAACACGATGGAGCCAAAGTAGGCTAGGAAGGTTATCACTGTGTATTTAAAGAGGGTATCGACAACTAGGGCTAGGCACACACCCCCTACTAGGATATGAACCCCTCCAACCGCTCCCCATGCGGCTGCTGTGGCAAAAAAGGCTACCGCTACCATTTTAGGGCAAAAACCAATTGCGATATCAGCCTGGATACTGGGGTCATTAGTCCTGGCCCAAGCTATAGTGGCTTCATTAAGCTCTTTTAAGGAATCAACAAGTCGTACGAGTGAAGTAAGGGCACTCGCCCCGTACCCAATAACTCCAAAAATGGAGCCAAAGATTCCTGGGAAAATCAAGCCTACTTTTTCTGCCCACGAAAAGACCATTGAGGAAGAGGAAACGGCTGAACAAGTTGATAAAAATAGAGTTTTGTTTGCAATCCAGACTCTATCGGCTTTATCAGCTGCGGTGTCTGCGAGTGCGTAGGCTTGTTGCCGATTAGTCAACGCTGTAGTCAAATCGGAAGCGGTCCATCCAAACCATCCTGCCCAAAAGGTTCCTTCTATTACATGATCTGGATTTGTTGCGACACAATGAAATCGGTCAAAGAAACCGCCAGTAGCACAAGAGGGGATACTGGCGGTGTTCATAGATTAGGTTCCTAATCCAATTTGAGGAGCTTTAGCTCTTGCTTTTCTTTCTACATCCCATTGATCGACGATTTTGTCGTAGAAATGGACACCGAAATTAAGTGCAAGCCATGTGCTGGTCAACCCAAGGAACACTATCGGTGAGAAAATGATTCCCTGCGCTAAGCTGACAAAGAATATTGAGATGAGGGCAATAACCGATTGAGCAATCGTGTTGACTGATTTAATCACATTCAGAAACGCGATCTGCCAACGGTGCTCAATGATTGTTTTTTCTTCCCTGTCTGCTGTCTCTTTGATTTGCTTATCGAGTTTGCCAGCTTCAGAAATGCTCTTTACAACTTGGATCGAATCGAAAATACCTAAGGTACCCCAGAAAAACCCTTTTGCTGTTCTTAGCCCTTCTTTTAGTGGAGCGATTCCCGTTGCGTCGAAGAACTGTGCAGACTTGGCCACTTTGTTGGTCAAAAGCAATCCATTTTCAACGATTGGAGTAACTGGACCACCATCGAGCCATCTCTCCCAGCTAGCCTTAAGTTTACCGGCTTTTTCAAAAGCACCAGGTACAGCAAAGAACTTCTCAAATACTTCAAGTTTTTCGCCAATCTCTTCTGCCCTTTCATTGCCAGTGAGTTCATGAGTCCATTCGCAAATATTTGCACCCAGCTCGACTACATCGGACATTTCGGGGCTTGCTAGCAATTTCTCTGTTTCGAGGTTTAGGTAACTTGGTCTAATCCAATCCGCAATTGATGAAACACTTTTCATACTTTCCCCTTGGGTTCATTTTTTTTCATGCCAGGCCCTATATTCTCATAGAAGTATCTGGAGATGTGAGAGACGACCGAACTTGCAGAACAGGTTACAAACACAACTGATGGGACAACGGCAGCAAAGAACACTGTTAAGACTGTCAAGACTCCCAGAGCAAGTAGAGAGACCTCATATACAAGTTGCAACAGGTTGACAATAGCATCTTCTTTCGCTAGTTCATATTTTCGCCCTGTGGCTTCAACAAGGTCCTCGTTATTATTGAATTTGATCACAGAATCGATCACGGAGGACCCGAAATGTACAATCATTCCAATTCCATTAATCCCCTTCAATGTATTGAGGGTAGGCTTGGCGATATGCACGATGCTGGACTTGGTGAGGAAATCGATCGAGTCATAGGTTGGGTTGATCATGCCGTTGGCGCCACGGATCCACTGGTAGACTCCATCCCAAGAGAGTCCCTCTTCGAGTATTCGAACGGTGCGATTGCGCCAAGTATTCAAATTTTTCAACCACTTTCCTGGTGATTCTAATAATTTACCAAGATTCAAGTAGTGCCTGACTTCATCGGCAGTCTCTTCGTATTCTTCAGGAATTAATCCTGCTTCTTTTGGAACATCGACACCCAAAACATAGAGAGCTTTTGTGAATGATGCCCATCTATCTCCAGCATAATCTGAGATAACATCAAGTACGTCTTTATCTTTCTTGGGAGCTGAGTGTTCAATCCCGAACTCCGGTGTTAAAAAATTGATTGGTTTTAGTGCTGCTACCTGCATGGAAATTCCTTGGTACCGTGATTTAGCGATAAAATTATACTGAAGAGCAATTTTTTTATGCAATTACTAAAATTTCTGTTGGATAGCCGCGGAGAAATTCATCGATTGACATCGACTTCTTCCCCTCTAGCTGCACTTCTAATAGAGAAATCGCACCAGAACCGCAGGCAACTATCCATTCATTTTTTTTATACGATAGGCATTGGCCGCTTTTGCCTGACAAATTTAAAATTTTCTTTGCCCGACGGATTGTCAGGCTCTTTTTTTGTCCTTTCACTTGGACTGCACAAAGAGCTCCTGGCTCCGGGGAAAGCCCTCGGATCTGATTGTGGATCTCTTCAGCGCTTTTATCCCAATGGATGATCCTATCTTCAAAGCTGATTTTGGGAGCAAAGGTCACGTCCATGGGGTTTTGCTCGATTTTTTGAATGGTTCCCTGCTCAATTTGCTTTAAAACCAGCTCTACTAAAGGGCATGACATTTCGCATAATTTCGCTTGTAGCTCCCCAAATGTTGTCCCCTCTCCGATCTCCACTCTTTCCATCCCTAACATAGCCCCAGCATCCATCTGGAGGGCCATTTCGATGATGGTAATTCCCGTCTCTTTTTCTCCCGCCATGATGGCTCTTTGAATAGGCGCCGCTCCGCGATACTTAGGCAACAAGCTGGCATGAATGTTAATGCACATTTTTTTAGGGACTTTGAGAAGGTTTTCTTTGATGATTTCACCATAAGCAACTACAACAAAAACATCAGGCTTCAGTTGCTTTACCTCTTCTACAAAAGGTTCTGTTGAGGCTTTAACCGGTTGGAAAAGGGGGACTGCAGGCCATTTTTCTTGCACCAGCGCCTTAACTGCAGAAGGGATCAGTTGCAGGGAGCGTCCTCGCGGTTTATCTGGACGTGTGACGATGCCTACTACGGCATGTCCTGCTTCAATTAGATAGTTTAGAATTTGGGCGGCAAACGGGGGCGTGCCAAAAAATACGATGCGCAAACTAATCTAAACTTCTTCTAAAACTTCTTCGAATTCGGCAAAATTTTCCTGAGGCTCTACGGTAACCCCGTTGAACCCGATCAATCCTCTACGGGAGTTTCGACAGAAATCAATCCAATGTTTGATATGGGGATTGCTGGGAACTTCTTCTTCGATCTTATCAAGAGCTGCTTGGAGCGACAATCCGGAGCGGTAGGTGATACGAAACGCTTGGGTTAAGCTTTTACGCACTTCTAGTGGGAAGCCATGACGCTTAAGCCCTACAAGGTTCAGTCCCCCAATTTTATAGGGCGCACCGGCTCCGATGGTATAGGGTGGGACGTCATGTGTGATCCGGCTGAAGCCTCCAACCATGGAATAGCTTCCAATCCGAGAGAATTGGTGAACGGGTGTCATTCCCCCAATAACGGCAAAATCCTCGACGATGACGTGCCCCGCTAAGTTGGCGTTATTTGCCATGATGACTCTGTTGCCAATTTCACAGTTATGCGCCACGTGACAATAGGCCATGATCAGGCAATTGTCGCCAATTTTCACGATTGAGTTTTCTTGGCATGAGGAATTGATTGTGCAAAACTCTCTGATCTCGCAATTTTTTCCGATGACGACGAATGTTTTTTCGCCACGGAATTTCAAATCTTGTGTTTTTGTTCCGATACTCGCAGAAGGCCAAACGACTGTTCCCTCCCCAATTGTCGTATACCCATCGATATAGGCAAAGGATTTGATGACGACATTGTCTTCTAATGTCACGGTCCCCTTGATGACAGCATAGGCTTCGATCGTGACGTTCTCTCCAATTTTTGCTCCATTCTCAATAATCGCTGCAGGGTGTATATATGATTTCTTAGACATTTTCTTTTTATTCCCCGTTTATAGTTGTTCTTTTTGAATGAGGACAAACCCAATTTCGGCTTCAGCAGCAAGCTGCTCGGCAACCAAGGCTTTTGCTTGGATTCTCCCCCCTTTGTTGCTGATATGGATCCCCTCGCAATGTAATGTCAAAACGTCCCCTGGGACAACCGGTCTGCGGAATTTTGCATTGTTGACATTGAGCAGCAGGGCGATTTTGCTATTTTGCACTTTTTGATGGACGAGGATTCCTCCAGTTTGCGCGAGAGCTTCTAGGATAAGGACTCCAGGCATAATGGGAACACCTGGGAAATGTCCCTGAAAGAACTGTTCGTTCGCTGTGACATTTTTGATTCCAACAATCAGATTAGCTTCCATATCCATTTCGATAATTTTGTCGACGAGTAAAAAAGGATACCGATGTGGCAGGATCTTGAGGATGTCTTTGATATCCAAAACTGGGACTTCACTTTTTGTTTCTGATGCCATTTTTCGCTAATCTCCTAGGCTTTCTCGAGCTTTAAATGATTTAATAATTCGCGGGCGAATGCCACATTTGATGCGTGCCCAGAGCGAATCGCGATCACATGGGCATGAAATGTATTTGAAACTAAAGACAAATCGCCAATCAAATCGAGGATTTTATGACGAACCATCTCGTCATCAAAGCGAACTCCATCAGGATTAATAACGACGTCGTTTTTAATGATGACGGCATTGTCTAATCCCCCGCCTTTGATGAGGCCGCTTTCGATGAATGGCGCGATCTCTTCATAAAGGCAGAAAGTGCGACAGGGGGCGATCGCTTGTGCGAAATCGTGCGGATTGACAGCGATTGAAAAATACTGTGATTTGAGCAGAGTTGACTCGGGGAAATGCAGGGTATAGCTGACTCGAAATTCTTTGGCCGGCATTGCGACGAGGTGGATTTCCCCTTTTGACCAACTTACGGGATACTCAAGGGTATAGATCTCTTTTTCCTCCCCTAACTCTTTGATTCCTCCCTTAAGAATAGCCTCGACAAAGGGTTCAGCGCTCCCATCCATAATCGGCACTTCTGGCCCAGAAATTTCAAGAACAGCATTATCAATTCCCATGGCCCTTAAAGCGGAGAGGAGATGCTCTACTGTATGAATGGTGAATTTGTGATTTCCTAAAATTGTACAACGGGGGGTGTTAACGACATGATCCAGATCTGCAGTGACTTGCGGTTTTCCCGGAAGGTCAGTACGTTGAAAGACAATTCCCGAATTGGCCCTTGCTGGGTGGATGGTGATTGTCGCCTTGGCACCCGTAAAAAGCCCTATTCCGGAGAGGGATACCGATCCTTTGAGCGTCCTCTGCTTCGAAGGATCAAGCATTTCTCCTTGGGAGAGCTTAGTAGAAACTTCATAAGTTACTGCCAACAGACACCTCTTTTTTTAACTTCTGAGTCTGCCATGAATGATAAAAGGTA
Source organism: Verrucomicrobiota bacterium (assembly GCA_018239985.1). Lineage (GTDB taxonomy): Bacteria > Chlamydiota > Chlamydiia > Chlamydiales > Rhabdochlamydiaceae > Sacchariniichlamydia. The sequence goes on from JAFEGK010000018.1 coordinate 19,883, forward strand.
TCGAAACTTGCAGATTTTAGCAATGACAAACTCATTTTGACCTGTAAAAATTTTTATTTGAAAGCAGGAACAAACCAAAAAAAATTACACATAAGCAAAGTATTCCTCCGTTACCCCAGATGGTGAAAAGGGTCCGATACTCATAGGGGTTTATCTGTGCCATTAATACTCCAGCTTGCAAGTTTTTTTCTTTTGTCGATTCGGCAAGCTTTGCTACTTCTTGACCTAAACTATCGACCGCTGCACTGACTCCTGTATTGCACGCCCTGAGCAATGGAGCCCCACTCTCTACCGCCCGGATCTTCGCATGTTCATAATGCTGGCTCGGGAGCAGAGAAAAGGGGTACCATCCGTCATTAGTTACATTAATAAGCATTTTGGCCCCTTTTAATCTACCCTCTCGAACATTTTGCGGAAAAGTTTCCTCATAGCAGATCGAAACGCTCATTGGAAGTTTCCCGTCAAAGACTTTAGCCTCTTTGCCATGCTCAAAAAAAGCGGTGATCCCATAGCTTTTAACAAGGGGTGTAAGGAAGGAAAAAGGAAGGTATTCAACCAGCGGAACCAAAATCCTTTTATCGTACCTCTCTATCGAATTTTCTCTTGGATTTACGTAGAATGCGGAACTGTAGAATTTCCCCTCCTCCTCGTGATCAAGCCCGAGGATAAGGTCACTTTGAAAAATATTAGCTAATCCTTGCGCCCAGTAGGCATTAGAGACTTTAGTTTCTTCAGATGGGGGGAGAAATTCGGCTACTTCCGACCCAAAGAAATGGATAAAAAGTTGATCGACTGTGCTCTTGTTATAGACTTTGTGGTGAGCAGAGAAAGGGACGGCCGACTCGGGAAGTACGATCAAGTCAGCCGGTTTTGAATCTTTTAGTAATTCAAGTATCCTTCCCCACTGAAAGTATGGCGATAGGTACTCCAAGGGGCGACCATCGAGCAATGTTTTTTGAGATGGCAAAAGACCAGTCTGCACTAGAAGGCATGTAAATGGCTTTTGCTCTGCTTTCTCCATCTGGGTTTGATGATAACTCAGGTGGACAAACCCAAAAAGATATGGGAGGCAGATTGCCGCTACCCAAGCCACTATTGATGAGGCTTGTTTCTCCGCTAAGGCTTTAAGTCCAAGTAAATTCGAGAAAATCACCCAAAAGGAGAGTCCCAACACACCGAAAACAGAAGCTAATTGCAGGCAATAAGGATTCGAAAGGGCAAGCCCGCTTAAATTCCAGCTGTAACCACAAAGAAAAAAGAAGCGCGACCACTCTAAAATAGTCCAAAAAGAGGCAATACCTAAAATCTGGACTAACCTGAGAGGAGGGGAAATGAATTTTGTCAACAGCCCGAACTGAATGCCCACTCCGACACTCAAAGCAAGCCAAACCAGTAGAATATAAAAGCCTTGATATTCAATAGAGGTCATCCAAGATAATTGGATAAGGCTGACTAGAGTATACCAAACTGTCCCTCGCCAAAATCTGCCATTCAGCGGCAGAGATCGCCAAAAGAGGGCATACCCGACGGCGGCTCCGATCGGCCCGAGCCAAGGAATAAAGCTCGGCTGACTTAGTGCCACAATCAAGCAACTGAGAAAAAACATTGCAATTGCCACTATTTACTGACGCTTACTTTTTTCTGGCCTGAACCAAACGCAAGTAAAGTGAGTCCGCCTCCAAAAATACCGAGGTTTTTCAAGAACATCACTATTTGCAATTCTTGTGCAGCCCCCTGCAGATCCCAAAAGTTGTGAAATAGAAAGGTGGTGGGGATCAAGAAAAGACAGAGAATGAGCGCCCCGAAACGGACCTGAAGCCCAGTAAGAATGAGAAGAGCGCCTCCTAACTCGACGATTGTCGCAATTAGCAGGACCATGGGGGCCAATGAGACAATCCGATCGAGGATCATTTGGATCCAGGCATTCTGATACGATGCGCTCAGCACATCAAGCACTTGATTTACAAGCTCTTGCTCCATAGCATCCCATCTCATAATCTTGGCAATCCCAGAAACAATAAAGGGGATACAGAAACAGAGCCTCCCCAAAAATGAAATAATTTTTTGCATGGATTTCTCCTTTTGGTCTTAGTATAATAGATTTCTAATTATGGAGAAAACTTTTCGAGACTATCATCTTTTCCAAATCCTTAATTCAACAGATTTTGGATCGGTGCCACTTGACGTTCATTTAGGGCATTATTTTCGGAATCATAGAGCGCTTGGCTCTAAAGACCGAAAATTTATTGCAGAACGCATTTATAAACTCGTCCGTTGGATGGGGCTGATCGATTACTTTTGCTCGGGTAATCATAGCTGGGATGCAAGAAATACGGCGTTTGAAAAAATTGACCTTCCTCATAAGATCAAAGACCCCTCGATCCCCTCGCACATCCGGGCAAGCTTTCCTAAACATTTTTTCAACCTCTTAGTCGAATCCTATGGTGAAGAAGAGGCGTTCAAAATTTGCCTAAATTGCAATGCCACTGCTCCGACAACTATTCGCATTAACCCCCTAAAGACTACACGTTCTATGCTGCTTACCCAGTTGGAAAAAAGATTTTCTATTGGCCCAACTCCCTATTCTGACTTCGGGATCCATTTTGTAGACAAAGTGAATTTTAACGAATTGCCCGAATTTAAAGAGGGGTTATTTGATGTCCAAGATGAGGGGAGCCAACTTGTGGCAAATTTAGTCGAGGCGAACCCCGGCGACCAGGTGCTCGACTATTGCGCTGGTGCTGGAGGCAAAACACTCGCCTTTGCTTTTAAGCTACAGGGAAAAGGGCAAATCTACCTGCACGACATCCGAGATCGCCCTCTTCAAGAAGCAAAAAAGCGGTTGAAGAGAGCGGGAATTGAAAATGGGCAAATTCTAACCTTTGATTCCCCCCAAAAAAGGGATCTGTTAGGAAAAATGGATTGGGTTTTGGTTGATGTCCCCTGTAGTGGCTCTGGCACGCTTCGTCGCAATCCCGATCTTAAATGGAAATTTTCCCCTGAAATGCTCAGCCGCTTAGTCGAGGAGCAAAGGGAGATCTTCACCAAGGCTCTTGAGTATATGGCACCAAATGGAAAAATTGTCTACGCCACCTGCAGCATTCTTCCACATGAAAATGAACAGCAGATCGCATTTTTTACAGAAACTTATGGGCTTGAATTAGTGAAGCCACCCTTTAAATCGCTACCTGAAAACGGGGGGATGGATGGATTTTTTGGTGCAATTTTAACCTGCAAACAGCTATAGTGGTAGTATGAAATTAAAACTGATTCCTTTCCTGCTCCTTTTACCCCTCTTGGCGATTGCAAATGAACCTCAAGGTGAACTTGTGGTACAAAACCGGATTTTGGCTACTGTCAACGGAAAAAATATTACCGTCATGGACGTCATGAAAAAGATGGATGTCTATTTGGCTCGAGCATATCCCGAGTATGCCAAATCGAATACCCACCGCTATCAGTTTTTCTCGCAAAATTGGAAGCGAACTCTCAACCAGATGATAGATAATGAGCTGATTGTCGCCGACGCCGAAAGGCTCGAGATGAAAATCACCGATGCTGATATTCGGGAGATCATCCATGAACGCTTTGGCCCTAATGTGATTGCGACTCTCGATGAACTTGGTGTGACTTATGATGAAGCTCGCACAATGATCCACCACGAGATTGCCTCTCAACGGATGACCTGGTATCGGGTTCACTCTAAGGCGATGCACAAGGTTGGCCCTCAATCGATTAAAAATGCATTTGAAGAGCATATCGTCAATAATCCCCCAAAAGAAGAGTGGAAATATCAGGTGATTTCGATTCGGGGAAAAACAGAGCAACTCGGCAACATCTATGCTCAAAAAGCCATAGCTGTAATTAAGAATGAACCTCTTCCTTTCGAAGAGCTCGCCAAACTCTTAAAAGAGCAATCTTCTGAAGATGAAAATATCTCTGTGACCGTATCAGATGAATATTGCGTGGAAGGGAAAGCACTCTCTGATTCACACAAAGCTGTAATCTGCAGTCTTACACCTGGAACCTATAGCGAACCTACACTCCAAGTTAGCCGCGATAAAAGTGCTGTCCACCGAATATTTTACCTGAAAGAGCATTCTGTCAGCCCTCCGCCAAAATTCGATGCGGCTATGATTGATAATCTGCAAGATGACCTGATACAAAAACAGATCGAAGTTGAATATCCTCAGTACATGGCCAAATTGCGTAAACAGTTCAATTTTGATGAAAAGAGTCTGGAGGCCATCCCCACTGACTTCCAGCCCTTCTCCTTACTTTAGATTATAATGCCCATCTATCGCCCATCAGAACTCCATCAACTAGGTGTTAGGGCAAAAAAAGCTCTTTCCCAAAATTTTCTGATCGATCACAACATCCTTGAAAAGATCTGCACTGCCGCCTCCATCCAAGAAGGAGATCAAATCCTCGAAATTGGCCCCGGACCCGGAGCCCTGACAGAATGCCTGCTGAAAAAAGGGGCCTTTGTTTATGCTGTTGAAAAGGATCGAGAGCTAGCTGAAAAATTGACAAGGTTTGATTCAAAAAACCTCAAAGTCTTTTGCGATGACGCGCTCACTTTCCCGATCAATGACCTTCCCTCGGGCATAAAAGTTGTTGCCAATCTTCCCTATCATATTACGACACCAGTTATTACCCGATTTATCGATCAATACCCAAAAATCAGTTCTCTCACTGTGATGGTCCAAAAAGAGGTCGGCCAGAGGATGGTCGCTAAAGAAAACACCCCAATGTATAGCAGCTTTACATTATTTTTGAATGCCTATAGCACCCCCCGGTATTGTTTCACAGTTAAACCAAATTCCTTCTACCCAGCCCCATCTGTCCATTCCTGTGTGGTTCACCTGCCGCTCAAGCCATTCCCTTTTTCATTTTCTCCCGAGGAATTCTTTGCGATGACTCGAAAAGCATTCGGACAGAGGCGCAAGATGTTACGCTCTTCCTTGCGGGACATAGAAGGTATTGATGAAGCCCTTAAAGCTCTTAGCTTTGAAACGGTTCGCCCACAGGAGCTGTCACTTGCCGATTTTGGTGCTCTTTTTGAAAAGCTTAAATCCAAGCACAATAGCCAGTAGGATCGCCCCCCAAATCGCAATTTGCTTGGCGAGGTCTAGGATTTGGTAGATCACCGCCTTTTTTAACCCGGTTTCGGCTAAAAGAGGCGATTCTACTAAAGTTTTGCCTGTCGCATCTTCAACGATAAGCTTTCCTACCTCTTTTCCTTGAGGGATAGGCAGCTCTAACGTATTCCAAATCAATCGCGCTTTGAGCTCTTTTTCCTCTGAGGGGAAATATGAAACGACAATATCGTGATCTAGGCGACCTTTCAGTTGGCCTTTGGCTTTGGGAACATTCTTGACAAAACATTCGTGATCCTTCGCAAAGAGGAGTCGATTTTTCTTTTTTTCTCGAAAAGCAGCCTCGAAAAGGGCCATTGCCTCCTTGAATTGATCATCTCTAGATTTACATCCGAGTACGACGGCTACAAGGCGCCGTCCATTATCTTCAGCAGCAGCGACAAAGTTCCGACCGGCATCTGCTGTATAGCCCATTTTTCCACCTAAGCTCTTGGGATAGTTGTACTTGCCGCTCTTGACGATTTTGTTCACAATCGTTAACCCGTTTTCTCCGGTATAGGAAACTGTCTTCAAAATTTTGGCGATGATCGGATTATTAAATGCCATGCTAGTGATCAGTGCCATCTCGTGGGCCGTAGTCACTTGGCTGGGGTGATGCAATCCATGTGGATTATAGAAATGGGTTTTGGTTAGCCCTTTTGATCTTAGGAATTGATTTAGCTCTTTCACAAATGTTTCGATCGATCCCGAGCAAGCCTCGGCGATCACATTGCCGGCATCGTTGCCCGAACGGAGAAGCAGCGCATGCAGCATGGTATCAAGTGAATAGATTTGCCCAACTTTTATCCCTGTCATGACCCCATCATGCTCTAGAATATGAGGCGGATAAGCGTCAAAATCGGCCTGCCTGATCGCTGCGCTCATGATCTCCATTGCGCTCTTTGTTACGGGGCAAGGCATGCTCAAATCGCATTTTTTCCCTTCGATCACATAGAGGGCAACCGCCATTTTCATGATGCTGGCTGGGTGATGGAGAAGATGAGGATCTTTTTCAAATAAAATTGCCCCGGTATCAGGATTATATAATATGGCCGATCGGGCCTGGACTGAGCATTTAAGCGGCTGAGCCACAAGCCCGGAAAAAAATAGGAGGATAGAAGAAAGGACAACAGCCAGATTTTTCATTATGTCGACTACTTTAAAAAAAAAGGCCGATATGGTCAAGTGAAGCTAGCGGTGGAGAAAATGACATGACCCCTAACGAGCTAGAAGAGGCCTTTCAAGATTTCAATCAGAACTTCAAGAAATGGGTCCCTGATGGAATCATCCAAATCAATCTCGAGGCCCTCTGCGAAATGGGACTGCTCAATCAAGAGGATTTTGATGAAGAGGAGCCCGATGACGTGACCCAATATTTTCACGTTCTAGAAACTCCAGATAAGATCACTCTGCTCAATGAAAAGTTTGCGATCTGGATCGTCCCCAAAATGGTGGGGGATGTTCCAACGACGCATACCTATATTTCTCAATTACAAAAAGATAAGCTGCACTTAGAACTTGTTTATGAGACTGCGGGCGTGTATAACAATCCGAAATTCATCTTGAAGATTTTGCAACATTTTCTGATCGAAGTGATTGACACCGACGCGATTATCTCTTCCATCGGCAAAAAGCCTCAATAGGTTATTAACTTGATCATAGTCAGAATATTCTGATCATCTTCCCGTCGATAAAGGAGCAGATCCATATATCTGCGCATGATTGAGATCCCGAGTCCACCAGGCTCCCTCTCTTCCAATATCAAATCTTCTTGCAGGTTTTCATCTGCCGTAATGGGATTAAAGGGGGGGCCAGCGTCTTTGAGGATAAATTCGATCCGCTCGCTAGGCTCAGATAGACAATAGAGCCCGATTTCTGCAGGTTTGCCATGTGTAATCACATTGACAATTGCTTCTTCGATCGCCAACTCTACTCTTTTCTTCTCTTTATCGGACAAACTCGTCGGTTCAATTTGTGTCCGGACCCAACTAAGGATTCGGGGAAGCTGGTCAATTTCTGCTGGGAAACTACTCTCCATCTTCACCAGACGCAATTAATCCATCGACAATTTTTTGAGCCAAAAGTCGAAAAACTGGATAGGTGGCGTCTTCTCCAGCTGTTCCGACAGAATCGAGTTGTCCTAAAGAAAATGAGATCGAGGTCACTCTCCTCCCTGTGTCTGGATCGATAAAGGAGAGATCTCTGAGAGAATTGGGATCGACATAATCATACATCGCATCTGCTTTGATCACCTGGGGGCCTGCGATCATTTTATCTGTGGTCGCATCAATCACGCAAACCTCTACTGTGATCTCTTTTCGGTTTTCGGTTCCGATGATATTATCGCGCCGTTTGCCACTCCTGTCATCTCGATCGTACCGAAAGCCTATCCGGTCGTTGTTTGTTCTAAGGATCTTGGCTTTAAGGATCCAATCCCCGTCGTCTTTGCTATATTTAAAATTTGCTGTGCGGGAGATTGCTCTAGCAAGCTCTTCTGTCAGAGCCCCTTCAAAATCGTTAATGACGTATGGGACAGAGATGGCGATCTTTTCGCCCCGCTCTAGATGGTAACCACAGGCTGTTAAAAGGACAAGACACAAGAAACCGAAAAATTGCGCTATCATTTTGATGCTTTCTTAGAATCGATCTCAGCCGCTTTGACTGTCACAACCTCGAGGCGTGATCGGCTTCTATCGGCGAGATGAGACTCGGGAAAACTGGCTAGGATTTTGGTATAGTAAATCTTCGCAGCACCCCATTTCTTTGTCCGCTCATAAAATTGAGCAGTCTCGTAGAAGGAAGCAGCATAACGATCTTCCATTTTGTGAAAATTCTCGTTCGCAACTGCAATTTTTTCTTCACCAGGAAAGCTGGTTTGGAATTTGCGCAAATTGAGTGCCGCTAGATCGAGGAAATCTGGGTCAGGATATTCGGTCTTGCTTTGATCGAGATAAATTTCGCCAATACCGATGTAGCTCTCGACCGCAAGGGGATGTTTATTAAAACGACGAATGAGGGTCTGGTAGGTTTCAATCGCTGCTCGATAATCTTCCCCTTTGGCCTGTAGTTTTGCCTTCCCATAAAGGGCTTTGGCAGCAAGTTCGTTGTGCGGCAGAGCTGAAATGACTTCATCGTAAATTTGGAGGGCTTCGTCATCGGCAGGCGCCCATTTTGGCATGCTCTTGAGCCCGAATAAGTGTTTATGAGCCCCATTACGAAATTGATCGGCGATTTCAAATTTATACCGGATGGCCTCTTCAAAATGCTTCGGAGTGGCTTCCTTGGTTAAATATTCTTTGAAGTGCCTGTTTGCCATTTCAAAGTCTTCCTGTTTGAAGTACGCAACTCCTAAAAAATAGAGGGCATCTTTGCCAAACGGGGTATCAGGGAAACTCTTGCTGACGACAATGGCCTCTTTTTCAAGAGTTTTCCAATCTTGCGTTTCATAGGCTTGCATCAAGCTGCTGTAATGTTCTTGAACAGGCTGGGTAGCAGCCTCTTCTTTCTGAACAAGTTTGCCATCACGAAGGGTTAAGCTAGCAAAACAACTGGTGGAAATAAGAATAAAAAAAACAATGGATCGTTTCATGGCCACAATTCTATATTGATTGGACCATGATGTCAATGATTGCTGGGTGCGATTCCAAATTTTTTCGCAGCTCGCCAGTCAATTCGACTCCCCAAGTAGGCTCTATGGCAAGTTTGCCGATTTGAGAATCTTCAGACCAAAACTCAATTTCAACTGCTGTTTTGCCCGGCTGATTACGTAAAATTTGTTTTAATTCTAAGATATGAGAAAGTCGCATCCCTTGAGCACTCAGTTTTAATTTTAGCATCCTAGGCCTCTCTTCTTCTTTCATTTTTTTCTCTTTCGGCGGGATCCCTTTTCTAAAGCCTCCCCCTTTAACTTTCGCTTGCATCCGCGCTCGATCGAAGGCTTCATCGCACTGTCTGATCATCTCTTCGCTCGCTTTCGTCAGATCATCTAGCCACCGACACTGCAACCGAAGGGCTCCATCCTCATCTTTTTCAACCTGCAAAACGGTATAAATGAGCTGATTTTCAAGGAGCAAATGCCCTTTTTCTTCAAAATGATCTGACCAGATCGGCAACTCCTGCCGCCCCTCTCCATCTCCAATTGTCAAAATAGCAAATTTTCGCCCTGAGCCAGCAGCCAACCTGACATTGACGCTCTCGATCACAAAGCCAGCCCGACAGACGGCGCCGGGATTGAGCTGGCTAATCTGCTCCAAATTGAGACAGCTGAGCTTCTGCATGAGCTCCCTTACCTCATCTAAAGGATGGCCCGTCAAATAAAATCCAAGCAACTCTTTTTCTTTGCGCAAGACATCCATTTTCGTCAGGGGAGGCACCTGTGGCGGCTCTAAAAAACGGGTGTCTTGATCTTCGATCAGAGAAAAGAAACTGAGCTCGCCTTTTTGATGATCTTTTTGCTCTTTTTGCGCGACTTGAACCATGGGCTCAACGCTTGCCAAGAGCTGTGCGCGGGTCCATCCGGTAAAGTCAAAAGCACCAACAGTGGCGAGGCATTCGATGATTTTCTTCCCTACTTTGTGGGTGTCATTGCGCTTGATAAAATCGTATAGACTTTTGAAGGGGCCATTTTTCTTCCTCTCCTCAATAATCGCCTCAACCACTCCCTCTCCAACCCCTTTGACAGCGGTCATAGCGAAGCGGATTCCCCTTTCAGTTGGGACGAAAGCGGTTCCCGATTCATTGACATCGGGTGGTAAAATCGCAATATGCATCGCCTGGCATTCGCGTATAATTTTTGTCACTTTGGTCAGATCGTCCCGATCACTGGTCATTAGCGCTGCCATCCAATGGGGCGCATAATTGGCCTTTAAATAGGCGGTGACATAGCTCAAATAGCCATACGCTGTCGCATGAGCTTTGTTGAATCCGTAAGACGCAAATTTTTCAATCTTATCGAAAATCTCCATCGATGTTTTTTCATCGATCCCATTGGCAAGAGCTCCTGTGCGGAACTTCTCCCTTTGGCGGGCCATCTCCTCTTTGTCCTTTTTTCCCATCGCTTTACGCAAAATATCTCCAGCGCCCAAGCTATAGCCTGCAAGTCGCTGTGCCATCATTTGCACCTGTTCTTGGTAGACCATGATCCCGTATGTTTCAGCCAGAATATCTTTCATCGCTGGATGGTCGAATTCAATTTTTTCTCTCCCATGTTTCCGGTTGATAAAAGAGGGAATCATCTCCATGGGACCAGGTCGATAGAGAGCTCCAACCGCGATGATCTCTTCGAATTTATCGATGTGGAGCTGCTTTGCAAGATCTTGCATTCCACCAGATTCTAATTGGAATATTCCAAGGGTTTTTCCTTGATTGAGAAGATCAAAAGTCGCCCCATCATCCAGAGGCAAGTTGACCCAATCGATCTGCCGCTTCTCACTCTCTTTGATCGCATCGACAGCAAGCTGGATCGCGGTCAATGTCTTCAGTCCAAGGAAGTCAATCTTTAGCATCCCAACCGCTTCGACTGGCTTCATCGCGTATTGCGTCACCAAAACATCGGCATCTTTTGCGTTACAAATGGGAATATGTTCAATCAGAGGATCGGCACAAACAATTAATCCCGCAGCATGGATGCCTGTATTGCGAACAGAACCTTCTAGTGTTTTGGCCAAATCAATGAGCCTTTTGGTCTCCGGATTGCTTTCATAAAGTTTGCGCAAATCGGGATCGAGCTCAAGTGCTTTGTCCAGAGTCATGTTGGGATCTTCGGGGATCAATTTGGCAATTTCGTTGACCCGGGTCAGAGGTACGCTCAAGACCCTACCCACATCTTTCACCGCCATTTTGGCCTTCATCGTTCCAAACGTGATGATCTGTGCCACATTCTCTTTGCCATACTTTTCGATCGTATAATCGATCACCTCTGAGCGACGATCCATGCAGATATCGACGTCGATATCGGGATAGGACATCCTCTCCGGATTGATAAAACGTTCAAAAAACAGGTTAAAGCGAAGCGGTTCGATGTCAGTAATCCCGGTCAAATAGCAAATGATCGAACCAGCACCAGAGCCCCTTCCAGGCCCCATCGGTATTCCTTGATTTTTCGCCCAAGCGATAAAGTCGTAAACGATCAAGAGGTAATCACAGAGCCCTTTTGAAATGATCAACTCAAGCTCATAATTAAGCCGCTTCAGAACCACTTGCATCGGATCATTGCCCGGATATTTCTCAAGCACTTTCTCAAGAGCAGATTCATTATATCGCTTTGTGAGCCCAGCTTGGCATAAATCGCGCAAAAATTGGGCAGCCGCCTGCTCTCTCTGTTCTGACGTATAAGCCTTATTTTCTAGCTGTGGGGGGACAAAGACCGGATAAAATTTCGAGGAAAAATCGAGCTCAAATTGACATTTTTCCCCAATTTTCACCGTCTCAGCAATGGCGTCTTGGCAATCGGCAAAAAGTTCTGCCATCTCCTCTGGCGATTTAAAGTAGAATTCGTGTGAAAAGAGCACTTTCCGTTTGGGATTAAGAACCCTCTCTTTCGGATTTCCCTGCGAGTCTTTTTCCCAAATTTCGCAAGGCTCTCCAGAAGAGACATTCATCAAAATCTCATGTGCCCGCCAATCCTCTCTCTCCATATACCTAGAGTCATTACAAGCGACCAGAGGAATGTGCATTTGTGCGGAAAGCGCTTTCAATTTGGCAATGACCTTTTCCTGCTTAGCTTGATAGTCTTGAGCCACTTGGATCAGCCACGACTCCCGATCCATCCCATCTGCACGCATCGCCTCTTCACTCATCCGATGGCGCGTCACCTCAAAATAGAAATCCTCTCCAAACAGATCCTGAAACAGTCGAATTTCTTCTAGAAGCTTGTCCTCTTCTTCATTGATGATGAGTTCTGCAATCTTCCCTCCCACAGGACCCGAAAGGCAAATCAATCCCTCTCGACACTCCCGTAGCAATTCCCGATCGATCCGGGGGGTATAATAAAACCCTTCAAGATAAGCTAATGAGCTCAATCGGCATAAATTTTTATAGCCCGCTTTATTCTTGGCCAGTAGGACAATAGGATAGCCAGGTTTCTGCCTCCCTAGCTTCATCTTTTCCTGGCGCGGCCCTGGGGCCACATAAAGCTCACAGCCGATGATCGGCTTGATCCCTTTGGCTTTACACTCTTTCGTGAAATCGACTGCTCCATGCAGGTTACCCTGATCTGTCAGAGCAAGCGCCGGCATGTGAAAGGCTGCAGCTTTCTCGGCCAATTTTTTAAGCGGCGCAGTAGAGTCTAAAATCGAATATTGGGAGTGAACGTGTAGTGGAATCCAAAGTGATGGCATACCTTAGAGGCTAGCAAAACTCGGTTAATTGAACAAGGCTTCAGCTACGCTTCTGTGGTCTCATTCTTTGAAACTTCAACCGGAACTGGCACAGGTTCGGCCCGTCGAGCTCCCACTTTCCAAAGTGGAAGTAAGAGAAAGACAGATAAGGCGCCACAAATCGCAACAGCTCCGAAGAACCCTTGCCAACCATAATTCTGACAAATAATCCCTAGCGGGTAACCAGCTGTAGCAGCTCCAATATAAGCCACAAGATTGACGAAGCCATTCGATGATCCGGCAGCATTTTTTCCTGCTAGCTCTGCTGCAACCATTCCGATTAACATTTGGGGACCAAAAATAAAGAAGCCAATCACGAACATTAATACCGAGTCGAGAACGGCTACGCCTGCAGGTGATGCCCAGAATGCAAAAAGGGCAAAAATAACAGCCAATCCGAACAGAACATTGACCGGACCTCTGCGTCCCTTAAAAATTCGATCCGAAGCCCATCCGGCAGCTAAGCTTCCAAAAATTCCACCAATTTCAAACCAGAAAACACAGGCGCCGGCAGTTAAGATAGAGTAGCCTTTTGCCTCTACAAGAAACAAAGCGCTCCAATCGTTGATGGCAGTCCGGATCACATAGACGAAAAAGTAAGATGCAGCGAGCATCCAGATAAATTTGTTATTGAAGACATGCTTAAAGAGGATTTCCTTAGTGCTCAGTGTAATCCCTTCTTCAACTTTTTCCTCGGGGTAGTCATTACGATGTTTTTCGATGACAGGCAAGCCGAGCGACTGCGGAGTATCTCTTAGTCGATTGATGATAAACAATCCGGCGACAATACAGAGCGCGCCAGGAATGTACATCGCGACACGCCAGCCCCACGCTTCTGCACAAAAACCGGTAAGCAAGGCAATTAAGGCGCCACCAATCCCATGGGAGGTGTTCCAGAAGCCCCACCATCTTCCCCGCTCTTTCTGCGAGTACCAATGCATGAGTAGACGAGCACAAGGTGGCCAGCCATAACCTTGGAAATAGCCATTGAGTCCCCAGAAAATAGCAAAAAATAAAATGGATGAAGAGAGTCCAAAGAAGATATTGAGCAAGCCTGTGAGGATCAAGCCAAATCCCATGAAATAGCGTGGATTCGCTCGGTCAGAAAGTACTCCATTTAAGAATTTGCTTGCGCCGTAGGTGATCGATAAAATACTCGCTAAGATCCCTAATTCCCCTTTTGTGAATCCAAGATCTTGGATCAAAGAGGGCATTGCGAATGTGAAACTTTTACGGGAGAAATAGTAGAAAATATAACCAATGTACATTCCATAGAACGTACGCCAGCGCCAATAAGAATAATTTTGCTTTACAACCTCTTGATCTTTAATTTCTTCGATCGGAGGCGAGGGCCTTAAAAAGGAAAATAACTTCATTCTGGCTCACTCCATTTGTGAGATCCCATTTTAGTCCAACTTTGGCCAAATGTCAAATATATTGCAAGGAATTGAAGGGGCCGCCATATTAAAGAAAAAATTGGGTACAAAATGGTAGACCGCCCACTAGATCGTGTTGATAGACCTCGTGATGAAGGGGTATATGTCTCTCGTATTGAAGACAAAAAGAAAGAGAGCAAATATTCCCCACAGCCACCTAAAGAGACCAAACAGATCCTGCTGGCCACCTTTTTCTCTTATCTAAAAAAAATGTTTGACACTTTTTCCCCCTCTAAGCAACTGGTGAGCAAGGTTGTCGATCAGCAAAAAATAATTGAAAATCTCCTTCTCTTTAAAAAGCTACTTGAAAAACTGAGCGAAAAAGATCTCAGCCAATCGGCCGAATTCGCCTCCAAGCTTTCCACAACCTGGTGTCTGCTTCTCGAGGATTTTGACACGATCGAAATCATGGAACGGAAAAATTTAAAAGAAATCTCCAACTTCCGGGAAATGATGAGTAACATGAAAAATTACCCTCCCGAATCTGAACACCGCCTTGGCTATTATCTGGTGCAACATGCTGGACAGGACTGGCTCCCGTTCCCATTCATTGAAATATTAAGCAAGTTGCATACACAGCACCAAGCTGGACCAAAAACTAGTACGCTCTCCTCATGGTTTAAACAGATTGACACTGTTATCGCAGGTTTGAGCCTCAATCAACCTTTTAAGGGATTTTAATTAATTCCCTCTTTATACTTCTGCAATATGAAATACTCTATCGCCAAAGGCGTTTTTGATATTCTGCCAAAAGATCCAGATCCAGATGGGAAGTGGCGCTCCTCTCATCTATGGCTCTATCTTGAAGAAACGATCCACGCCCTTGCTCGCACCTATGGCTATCGAGAAATCCGCACTCCAATCTTTGAAAAAACCGAGCTTTTCGTCCGGAGCGTAGGCGAAGAGACCGATATCGTTTCTAAAGAAATGTATACCTTCGAAGACCGCGCCGGCAGGCTGATGACTCTCCGCCCCGAAGGAACCGCCCCTGTGATGCGCTCTGTAGTCGAAAAGCACCTCGATCAACAAGGATTGCCTCAAAAGCTCTATTACATTGGCCCGATGTTTCGCTATGAACGTCCCCAAGCAGGCCGCTACCGCCAACTCCATCAATTCGGCATCGAAGCGATCGGCAACAGCTCTCCAGAGCAAGATGTCGAAACCATCGATCTGCTCTGCGAACTCGCCCGCCGCCTTGGCATCAAAGACCTCACCCTGATGCTTAACTCAGTAGGCGATGCAGCGTCGCGAGAAAAGTATCGGCAGGCTCTGCGTACCTTCTTGCAACCCCATTTTGGGCAGCTTTCCGAAGAGAGCAAACTCCGCTTCGAGAAGAATGTCCTCCGCATTCTCGATTCGAAAGACCCTCAAGATCAGAAATTGGTCGCAAACGGGCCTCAGCTTTCTGATTTTCTATCAGAAGAAGCTACAGACCATTTCAATCGTGTTAAATCCCTCCTAACCTCACTTGGGATAAAATATGAAATTAATCCGAAATTGGTGCGCGGACTAGATTACTACAATAAAACCGTATACGAAGTGACAGCAGGCCAACTTGGCGCGCAAAATGCGATCGGCGGTGGCGGCCGTTTCGATGGGTTGCCAGCTATCCTCGGCGGCCCCGATCTTCCATGCGTTGGATTTGCCGCTGGCCTGGAGCGGATCCTCCAGACCATGCTAGGACAAAATGTCCCGCTGCCCGAACCTCCCGCACCACAAATTTTCCTCATTCCTATTGGAGCGGAAGCAAAAAATTACTGCACCTCACTCGTTTTCCAGTTGCGGCATGAGGGAATCAGTGCAGAGCTCGACTGGGATGGAAAAAAGCCGGGAAAATCGCTCGAACTCGCGACGAAACTGGGGGCAACTTATGCAGTATTTATCGGCGATGATGAACTCAAGAGCCAATCTGTCCAAGTAAAAGAATTGGCCACCCGCAAAGAAATCCCGATGTCGCTGGGTGACATCCCCAAGTTTTTCCGTATTACTTGACCGCAATACAACTTTAGCTCATACTGTTAACAAAAAAGGGGGGTTTTATGTTTTATCGTTTTCTTACAGTTTCTCTTATTGCATCAACCTGCTTATTTGCAGAAGAATCTAACACTGATACATCTAAAATCTCCGAAACGTTTGGCCATATGATTGGGAAAAATCTCAAGACTTTGGGAATTGACCTCGATATGGATCTGGTCTTCAAAGGGATAAAAGATCAAGCTAGTGGCAAATCAGCTCCCCTATCAGATGAAGAATGTCGAAAAGCTGTATTAACTTACCAAGCGACAAATAACCTGAAAGCTGCAGAGAGCTTTTTGAAAGAAAACGCCAAAAATACTGAAATTATCGCTCTAGAAGAAGGGAAAGTCCAATACAAGGTTGAAAAGAAAGGAGAGGGGGCGAAAGTGGAGTCTAATTTTAGCCCGCTTGTTCGCTATGTTGGAAAATATCTAGACGGAACAATCTTTGGGCAATCACGTGAAGCAGAAATTCTATCTCTTGAAGGAGCGATCCCAGGCTTTTCAAAAGGGCTTGTCGGGATGCAAGAGGGAGAAAAACGGACTCTTTATATCCATCCTGAGCTTGCCTACGGAACTAAAGGAATCCTCCCACCAAACTCCCTTTTGACTTTCGAAGTAGAAATTGTAAAGGCCAACGCTGTCGAAGAGAATCTTCCGAATTCGTTGATCATTGAAGCAGATTCTAAAGCAGAACCTGAGCTCGATGCACCAGCCCTCCGATGAACATCATCCTCTTTCAACCAGAGATTCCGCAAAATACGGGCAATATTGTTCGTACCTGCGCTGTCACCGGGGCAAAACTTTTTCTAGTGAGACCTCTTGGCTTTAGCGTCTCCAATCGACATCTAAAACGAGCTGGTTTGGATTATTGGGAAGAGGTCGAAGTCAATTTTATTGATGATTTAAATGCCTTTTTAGAAAATACTGATGGCCGTTTCTTTTTTCTCTCTTCTCGTGCTACAAAGCGGTATACAGATATTGAGTATCAGAAGGGAGACTATCTGATCTTTGGGTCGGAATCATCAGGATTGCCGCAGTTTTTTTGGGATAAATGGCCCGAAAAATTCTGCACGATCCCCAGAAGAAAAGAAACCCGTTGCTTAAACCTAGCCAATTCTGTTTCCATTGTGTTATATGAAGCTTGGAGGCAGATGGAATTTGCATAATCGATGAGCCCAAGTAGATTTTCTTTTCCCCTTCAGATGGCCATTGCAACCCTTTTAGGGATATGCGTGGGGCTGTTTTTTGGTCAGCGATGCGCTATTTTTCAGCCCTATGCTGAAGCTTACATCATGATCCTTAAGATCACCGCAATTCCCTATTTGATTGTCGCAATCATCCATGGTATCGGATTGCTTAATAGAGCTCAGGCAATGCAAATTCTCAAAAAGGGATCGATATTCATTGCCCTGGCTTTAGCAATCAATATCTCAGTGATTTACTTGATGTATTGGACTTACCCCGCCGCTGAAGGACCGCAACACACAAGCTATGTGGCAAAAGAGATTCCCGCGATCAATTTTGCCGAGCTTCTGATCCCAGAGAACATCTTTTACAATTTAGCAAACAATATTATCCCAGCAGTTGTGGTTTTTTGCATCCTGATTGGGATATCTTTAATGTATTTGGCAGATAAACAAGTTTTTATGGCTACTTTGCAAACCCTTTTGGATGGGTTGACCAAAGTGACCTCTTGGATCGCCCGGATCACTCCAATCGGGACCTTTCTGATTATGGCCACGCAGGTAGGCACAATCGAAATTTCGACGATCAAGCAGATGAGCACCTACATCATCTTGTATATTGTAGGAACTCTTCTCGTGGTGTTTTGGATTATTCCGCGACTTGCCAGCATGCTAACCCCAATGAAGGCGAGCACTTGGATTAAAAATTTGATCCCTGTTTTGATCCTTACATACACAACAACGATTACAATTGTGGCACTCCCTTACATCATCAATATCATCCGACGTGAAGTGCAAATGCTCTATCCAAAAGATGACAACGTGCAAAGCCAGGTCCAGGGTACCGTTTCGATTATCTTTAACCTACCTCTTGGCTCATTCTTTACTGCTGCCTTTGTTTTCTTCACTGCTGTATTTTTCTCAGTCAAGCTCACTGTCCCCGACCAATTGAAGGCTCTAGTCACCACTTTTCTTACCTGCCTTGGGGCCGTCGGTCTCGGCTCGTGGATTAATAGCCTGACGTTCATCCTCGATACGCTCGGTCTGCCAATCGATGCAATCAACCTCTATCTCGCAGTTGTCCCATTCACAGCCGGGTTCCAATCCATGGTCTCAGCGATGCTGATTTCCACTTTGGCTTTCTTGATTATGCTTGCCGGAAGAGGGCTACTTAGCTACAACTGGAAGAAATTGGTATTCGGAGGAGCGTTCACCGTCATCCCCGTTCTTCTAATTTTTGGGGCACTTAAATACTTTAGCCCACTACCTAGTATTAAAAATGAATCCAAAACGATTTTCGATCTCCAAATTGAATCCTCTACAAAAGTGAACGTCTATTCGAATCAGCTGTCACCTAGAGCAGCCGCAGTAAATGAATCAACATTGCAAAGAATCTTGAGGACCAAAACCTTACGAGTTGGCTATGATCCCCATTCAACCCCTTTCTGCTTTTTCAATAACCAGCATCAATTGGTCGGATTTGACATCGCTTTTGCCCATCAATTGGCCTATGATTTAGGATGCGAGCAGATCGACTTCATTCCAATCCTCTATAGAAATTTGGATCAACAACTCGATAATAACGTGATTGATGTAGCTATGTCTTCGATCTCGATTTCAGAATCGAGATTGAGATCGATGTGCTTTCCTACCCCAATCCTCGAAGCGAAAATTGTCTTTGTCGCCCCCGATAACAAACGTAAAATGGTGACAACGATTAAGAAAGTGCAGGCAGATCGATCGATCAAAATCGCCACCCTCACTCATAGTGCCTACGAACGAATCGCCTATGATCATTTCCCCCATCATGAGATTATTTTGCTGGAAGACTACGACGAATTCGACAAAGAAAATCCTCCTGCCGACATTCTGATCTGGGATGAACAAGAAGCGATCGCGTGGACCTCAGCTCATCCTAAATTTGAGGTCATTTACCCCAAACCCAATCTGGGTGTCGAAACTCTCGGCTACCCGATCAAATGTGGCGATCCAGAATTTCTTAACTACATGAATTCTTGGCTAACTCTCAAGTCTAACGACGGCTTCAAAGAGTCCCAATATAATCTTTGGATTATGGGGAAAACAAGCGTTGCAGCTCCTGCTCAACCCCGTTGGTCAATCCTCGATAATGTCCTTCATTGGGGGAAAAATCGTGATAAGCAGCCCCTTTAATCCGAATAATTTAGCGGGAAAGTTCCGTCGGATTTTTTTTATTATCAAATCATTCCATTAAAAAACTGCTAAATTTAATGACATTATTAAATCGACAATAATTGATTTTTTGTGATATCATAGAGATTTAAATATAAGGGCTGTACTAAAACCCTGTGTCGTCAAGATT
>JAFEGK010000019.1:0-2310 GCA_018239985.1 Verrucomicrobiota bacterium
ACTTGGGTGGGCGCAGTATAAATATAGATTGTTTTCAAGAAAAATTTAGCTTATGATTCTCAGTATGCGTTTGGGGTATGTGATCATTTATGTGAAAGATGTCGGTGAAACGGTCGAGTTTTACGAAAGGGCTTTCGGTCTGAAGGTCCGATTTGTACATGAAAGCGGCGGTTACGCTGAATTGGAAACGGGGCAAACGGCTCTAGCTTTTGTTGTAGAGGGGATGATCTCACATCCCTTTTTGCCCAATCGAAAAGCAGTGGAACCGGCTGGTATCGAGATTTGCCTAGTCACCGAAGATGTGCAGGGTCAATTCGATAGGGCTGTGAAGGTTGGCGCAGAGGCGGTCTCCAAGCCAGAGCAGAAGCCGTGGGGGCAGCTGGTCTGCTATGTGAGGGACAATAACGGCTGTTTGGTCGAGATATGCAGTCCGATCGATTAAAATAGGATGGAGGTTGCTAAATGATAGATACCGTAGGCAACAGATCCGATTCCAACGAGTCCAAGAGTCAGTTTTAGAGATCGACCTATTTTAGGGGGCCTTTCCGGAATATTGCGCTCTTGTCTCCAGGTAAACAGTGTAATGAATTGTTCCAAAGTCAGGTACTGTCGCGCTGCAATTTGTTGGATATGATCGGGGATATTTTCGATGCCCCTTAAATCTTTTAACTGATCGATTTCTTCTATTGAACATCCAATCTGCTTTAGAACTTCCTGGGGAAGTCCATCTGTCAGAAGAAGTGACGAGTAATCCACCTCTTGATTCGGATCTAATTTCAGGGGATTTTTGCTTAAGGTTATCTCTGTCACCTGAGGAAGAGAGGGAAATGAGCTTAGAAGATTGCCGGTGAGGTCGAGTTGAGTTAAGTTCGGGAGAAGGGCTATTTGAGCGGGCAGATGGGTGAGATAGCGATTCATGAAGGAGAGTTCGGTCACATTGGCAAGGGCAGCTTGATGGGCGACGAACCAATTGTTAAAGTTCTTCGCATGCTCAACGAGCTGCATCGAATCACACGTTTGAACATCAAAGCCGTGGATGTCAGTGAGTTCCGCATATGGATCAAGGGCCATTCCTAGGCATTCCCAAACTTCGACGATATCTCTTGCAATGAGGAAGTTTTGCAAATGTTTAATCTGGCTAATGGTTAGATCGCTCGTCTTAATTGTTTCTAGATCCGGGGTTGCCCATATTTTGACTTTCCGAATGATGTCTCTAACGAAAAGTTCGACCTGATCGCGATAGGGGAGATTGTCCCTTAAAGGGCAGCCAATCTCTGCCGCAAACTTTCTCCATAAGGCATGGTCTTGTCCAAAGTGATTCCAAAAGCAAGAGGTGCTATTGAGGTTGAGTAGCTGATTAAGATCCAATTTCCGAGCCACCAGCACAAGAAGTTCATCTGGCAATTGGGCTAGCGGTCCCCCCTTTTCCAAGGCAGCAGCTGCGACCGCATCGACTTTGTCAGAAGAGCGGTCTTCTTTCGAATGCTCGTTGAAGCCGAGACCTGGGGTGGAAGAGTAGTTTATTGTTGAACTTGTAGTCATTGTTTCTTCTTAGAGATTGTTAACGGATTTTGTTTCATGATGATTTTTTGGGCTTTTTCAAAAACATGAAAGATCAGTAATAAATTTCTTAATGCCATTATTTATTTTTCATTATTAGTTTATGGTGTTTATAATATAATATTAAACATTTTATGTAAATATAATTAATATATTATTATGTCATATCTAGATAACTTTCTGGCGATTTGGGGGTTATTAGGGGTGCTATATCGAAACAACCAAAAACCGAAGGCATGCAATAGATCGAACTCTTTGAGTTCTGGATAGACTAAAGGGAAAAATTCATACCGCCAGGCTCTTCCGCCTAAGAGATTAACACCTTCTCTTTTGAGTTTCCGTGCGCTGGAACCGCAGAGAATGAAATAGGCCGGTGAATTTTCTATTAACCAATGGAGTTCGTCGAGAGGGGGGGGTGAATTTCATCGATGATGATCGGATATTGAAGCTCCTCTTCATTTAATGCTAAAACTTCTTCGCGCAAAAGATGAAGGCTTTGCCGCGGTACAAATTCAACGTTTCAGGCCGACCGCATTATAAGATAAAACGATTTTCCTGTTTTGCGAGCGCCCTAAAGAAAAGTCGATTGCCCTTTTGGCAAAAGCATTTTTAGGTATCGTGGGTATTCGATTTCAAGGAGTTTCATGGAGGGGCTCCTCTAAAATTCGGGATCTCACTCCTGATTTTAGCCCAAAATCGGGAGTTAACTCCAGATTTTCCAAGCGATTTTAGAGACTGTCCACAAACCCA
>JAFEGK010000019.1:2367-70055 GCA_018239985.1 Verrucomicrobiota bacterium
CCCAAAATTTGAATCGAAAATCGGTCAAAAGAACCCGCAAATTGGCTGAAACTGAGTTTGTGGACAGTCTCTTAATTCAGCAACCCTTTCAGATACCTGGCTGTATAGGATTTTGGGTGCTGGGCCACGTCTTCGGGGGGCCCTTGGCAGACGATTTCGCCGCCGCGGTTTCCGGCTTCAGGGCCAAGGTCAATGACGTAATCGGCGCTGGCTATCACGTCGAGGTTGTGTTCGATGATGATGACGGTGTTGCCCCGGTCGACTAGGGAATGGAAGATTTTCAGGAGGGGGACGATATCAGAGCTGTGGAGTCCGATCGTGGGCTCGTCGAAGAGGTAGAGGGTTTTGCCAGTTGAGCGTTTGGAGAGCTCCCGAGCTAGGCGCAGTCTTTGCGCTTCCCCGCCTGAGAGGGTGGCGATTTCTTGGCCCAGCTGCAAGTAGCCAAGACCTACTGAAACTAATGTTTCGAGGATCCGGACTGCTTTGGGGATGGGGATGAGCCACTCTAGGGTCTCTTCGACGGTCATCTCTAACACTTGTCCGAGGTGTTTGCCTTTCGTCTTGACCTGGAGGGCTTGGGGGTTCAGGCGGAAGCCGTTGCAGGAGTCACAGAGGACGCGGATGGGGGGAAGGAATTGCATTTCGACTTTTCGTTTTCCCAGGCCCCAGCACTTCATGCACATCCCTTTGAGGTGGTTGGAGCTGAAATTTTTCGGTTTGAGTCCGCGGGCTTTGGCTTCTGGCAATTCGGCGAAGAACTGTCGCAAGGGTGCTGAAAGGTCTGTGTAGGTGCTGATGTCGGCCCGGTTGGTGTGGCCGATGGGGTTTTGGTCGATCACAAGCATTTTGTCGAACGCTTTGACCCCGGTGATGTGGGCCCCAGCGTAGGTGATGCTGTCTGGCTGTTTTCTCGTTGCGAGCACTTGCTGCATCGCGGGGCGCAGCAGGTCGTTGATGAGGGTCGATTTTCCCGAACCAGAGACTCCAGTCACACAGGTAAAAATGCCTATTGGTAAATCGACTGAGAGGTTTTTGAGATTGTGGAGGTGGGCGTTTTCCATCCTAATGGTGTTTTTAAAGGGGCGTCTTTGTTCGGGCAGGGGGATCTTTTTTTTGCCACTGAGGTAGGCACCTGTGAGAGAATAGGGATTTTTCTTAATTTGGGCCAAGGTGCCACTGGCAATGATTTGCCCGCCGTGTTTGCCGGCAGAGGGACCAAAGTCGATGATGTGGTCGGCAATTTCAATGGTCATCGGATCGTGCTCCACCATCAGTAGAGTGTTGCCTTGGTCGCACAGCTTTCTAAGCGAGCGGTTCAACAGGGCGTTGTTGTGGGGATGGAGGCCTATGGTCGGCTCATCAAGCACGTACAAACATCCGGTGAGCCAACTTCCTAATTGTCTGGCGAGGCGAATCCGTTGGGTCTCACCGCCACTTAAAGTTGGAGCGGAGCGGTCTAGGGAAAGGTAGCCCAGGCCAATTTCGCTCATGAAATGAAGTCTGTGTTTGAGTTGCGAGAGGGTTTCATCGAGGAGAGGATCGACCTTGAGCTTTTGAATGAACGCTTGAGCTTCGGTTAAAGGTAATGCACACACGTCTGCAATGGAGAGCTTGTCGATCCGGACGTTGCGGGCGAGGGGATTGAGGCGGGTGCCCTGGCAGGAGGGGCAGGTGATTTGCTCGACCCAAAAGGCTAGCTCCTCTTTTAGCTCATTTGTCGCCGATTTGGCCAGCTTGGCAAAGAGGGGGCCTAGGCCAATGAATTTGAATCTGTACCCTTTTTTCTCAAGGGGGATATCGGAGCCACTCAAGATGATTTGGAGCTGTTCTGAGGGGAGTTTTTCAAGGGGACAGTCGGAGTCTATACCGAGATTCTCCATCATCTCTTCGAAGAGGCCAAGGACGCTTCTCACGGCGTGGTCTTTCCAGAGCTTTTTCATCAGGGCGTACGGGCTCATCCGCATGATTGTCCGGTGTTTTTGCAAATTGGCACCAAATTGGAAGCCCAGGCCCAAACAATCCATGCACATCCCTTGAGCCGTGTTGAAAGAAAAAGTGTGGGGAGTGATGGGTGGATACGATTTGCCGGTAGTGGGGTCTGCGAAGGCGAGGTTGTAGAAAATATCTTGGTCCCCATTCTGCACGATGAGGGTGTTGCCAGCGATTTTCGCAGCTACGTCGATCGCCTCGTAGATCCGTTTTTTTGATTTTGCAGCCACCGTGAGCCGGTCGACGATGAGGAGAACTTCATTTTTGCGCCGTTTGTCGAAGGGGATTTCGGCGTCGAGCTCGTAGACTTCCTTGTTGAGTCTAATCCGGAGATACCCCTCTTTCAGCAGCCTCTCTTTCATCTGCTCAAAACCCTCTTTCAGATCGAGGGGGGCAAGGATCTGGATTTTGGTGTTTTCAGGCAGCTCGAGGAGCTGATTCAAGACGAATTCTTTGCTGATCGAGCGGATTTGCTTGCCAGTCTCAGGGGAATAGGCGGTGCCGAGGTGGGCAAAGAGGACCCTTAAATAGTCGTAGCTTTCGGTCATCGTCCCGATGGTCGAGCGGGGGTTGCCCGCATGACTTTTTTGCTCGATCGCAATCGCAGCCAGTAGCCCATCGATCGCTTCGACTTTGGGTTTCGACATCTGCTTGACGTACTGACGGGCGTAGGCCGACATCGACTCTATGTAACGGCGCTGCCCTTCTGCGTAGACCGTTTCAAAAGCGAGCGACGATTTTCCCGATCCTGAAGGGCCGGTACAGATGGTGATTTTCCCATGGGGGATCGTCAGATTGAGTTGTTTGAGGTTATTTTGCTCCGCCTTTTCGATTTCAATGACGTTTGTCACTTCAATCTGCTTCTTCTTAGGTCGCTTCATCACCGTCAGAGGCTCAAAGTTCAACGCCTTGTGGACCGCTTTTCCCGTCGGGGTATCCATTTTGGCAATTTTCTCTGGGCGACCTGTAGCGACGATTTCCCCCCCATAATCGCCCCCCTCGGGTCCAAGATCGATGATCCAATCGGCCGTTTTAACCAGATCCATGTTGTGTTCGATCACAAGGACCGAATTTTTCTTGTCGACCAGTTTTTGGAGCACGTCAATCAATTTGGCGATGTCGTGAAAATGGAGCCCGGTTGTCGGCTCGTCGAGGATGTAGAGGGTCCGGCCGGTGGCTGGGCGAGAGAGCTCTTTTGCCAGCTTGATCCTCTGCGCTTCGCCCCCTGAGAGGGTAGGGGAGCTTTGGCCGAGTTTGATATAGCCAAGGCCCACTTCATGCAACAGCTCAATTTTGCTCCGGATAGAGGGAATCGCATCGAAAAATTCGAGAGCATCGGAGACGGTCATTTCAAGCACATCGTAGATGCTTTTGCCCTTATAGAGTACTGAGAGGGTCTTTTGATCGAAGCGGCGCCCTTGGCACACTTCGCAAGTGGCCCACTCATCTTCCATGAAGTCCATGTCAATTTTGATCATCCCCATGCCGCCACAATGGGGGCAGGAGCCCTCTTTGACGTTAAAACTAAAATGGCCTGCTTTGTACCCCTGAGCCTGGGCCTCTGGCAGTTTAGCGAATAGATCCCGAATCAGATCAAAGAGTTTGATATAGGTGGAGGGATTGGAGCGGGGAGTGCGGCCAATCGGCGATTGATCGATGGCAATCACCTTATCGATCTCTTCAATCCCTTTGACCTTCTCATGCCTACCCACTTTTAGGGAAGCGTTGTGGAGGGCATTGGAGAGGAACGGATAGAGGATATCGGTGATCAGCGACGATTTTCCCGAGCCTGAGACCCCCGTCACCGCGACAAGCATCTCGAGGGGGATTTTGACCGATACATTTTTCAGGTTGTGATGGAGGGCTCCTACTATTTCAATACTCTTTTTCGAATCGGGTCTTCTTTTTGGAATTTCGATTTTTTTCCTGCCCGTCAGGTAATCTGCGGTGAGTGATCTGGGGTTTTGGAGCAGATCGTTCATTGTGCCTGAGACGATGATTTCACCGCCCAATTTTCCAGCAAGCGGGCCCACATCGACGATGTGATCGGCTGCCAGAATGGTCTCTTCGTCGTGTTCAACGACAATCACCGTATTGCCCCGATCGCAAAGAGCCCTCAGAGAAGCTAAGAGCTTCGTATTATCGCGTGGGTGGAGCCCGATGGAGGGCTCATCGAGAACATAAGTTGCCTTGGAGAGGCCCGAGCCGATTTGCGACGCCAATCGGACCCGCTGCGCTTCGCCGCCCGAAAGGGTCGGCGCTGTTCTCTCGAGCGTCAAATAGTGGAGCCCGACATCGAAGAGGAAAAAGAGCCTTTCGCGGATCTCTTTAATTAGCTCTCCAGCGATGATCGTCTCCTCCTCCGACAAGCTAAGAGTCTCAAAAAAATGGAGACATTTTTCGATCGATAGTGCCGTCAGCTGCTGAATCGTAAGTCCGCGAAACTGGGTCGCTGCAGGGTAGGGCTTGATCCTTGCTCCAAGGCAATCAGAGCAGAGCGATTCCTCCATCAAGTCAGCCATATTTTGTCGATAGACATCGGAGGTGGCCTCTTGGAATCGTTGATGTGCCTCGTGCAGAACCCCTTTCCAGCCCACATATTCGGTCCAGCTCTGATGCTTGGTCGGGTGGACAAACTCCATCTTCACCCACTTTTTATCGACCCCATACAAAAACACCTTCCGAGCCTCAGGCGCAAGATCTTTCCAAGGCGTTTGGACACTAAATTTGTAGATCCTAGCCAAATTGTTGTAGATATTGCCGAAGCGGATTGTTGAATAGGAGCTTCCCACGCTACAGCAATCTTCGGCAATGCTTTTTTCCGGATCAATGATCTTCTCGACAATAAACTGCTGGATCGTCCCCAGCCCGTGACAGGTGGGACACATCCCGCTTGGGTGATTGAATGAAAAATCTTGCGGCTCAAGCGGCCCATAGGAGAGACCCGATTTTGGGCTGTAGGCATGCTCTGAGAAAAACTCTTCCCGGCCACTATCAGGATCCAAAATTGTCAGGAGCCCTTTTCCCGCTTCAAGCCCCTGCATCACCGCTTCTGTTAGCCGTCCCCGCTCCTCCTGCCGCACAACCAACCGATCGATCACCAGATCTAAATCGTGCCCTACCTTCCCATCGACCCCGATCCCATCGCCGATTTCGATGATCTTCCCATCCAGCCGCACCCGGGTATACCCCTTGCGCAAAAGCTCAGCGAATTCATCTTTAAACTCCCCCTTCTTCCCTTTAGCGTAGGGGGCCAGCACGATGATCTTCGATTTTTCTGGAAGTTTTTGAATTTCCCGTAAAATATGCTCGACACTTTGCGGCGCTACCACCTCTCCACTAACCGGACAGTGGGGAATCCCCACCCTCGCATAAAGCAGACGCAAATAGTCATAAATGCCGGTCATCGTCCCGACAGTGGATCGGGGATTGCGCCCTGCCGTTTTTTGCTCAATAGCAATCGTCGGCGAGATCCCCTCAATCGCCTCAGCCTTTGGCCTGGGCATCTCACCCAAATGGCGCCGGGCCATCGTGGAGAGCGACTCAATGTAACGCCTTTGCCCTTCGACATAGATCGTGTCAAAGGCCAAAGAGCTTTTGCCAGACCCCGAGACCCCCGTAAAGACGATCAGTTGATTCGGCTCGAGAGTCAAGTCGACATTTTTAAGGTTGTGAACTCCAACCTTCTTTAAAACAATCTTTTGAGTCATAGAGGTACCATCATACGCCTCGAAAGAGTTGAGAACAAGAGTTTGATACCATATGATGAGGAATATGAGAACGCGCACCAAAATCATCTGCACCATGGGACCTGCTGTCGGCTCCTATGAGAAAATCCTCGAGCTAATCGACGCCGGTATGAACGTGGCCCGCCTCAATTTTTCCCATGGGACCCATGAAGAGCACAAAAAGATGATCGATAACCTCAAGAGGGCCCGTGCTGAGAAAAAAGTGCCTCTTGCCATCATGCTCGATACCAAAGGGCCCAAAATCCGGCTCGCCGTTCTTCCTCAACCGATCCCAGTCAAAAAAGGGGAAGAATTGCTTCTCACCCCAGGGGGCACTCCCCAAGACAACCGGATCCCCGTCTTTCCTGGTGTCGCCATCCAGCCCCTGAAAAAAGGGGACTCAGTTCTTATTGACGATGGCTACATCTGCGCTCAAGTGCTTGAAAATACCCCCCAAGGAGTCCGTATCCAAATTCTCAACGACGGACTGATTAAAAGCCAAAAAGGGGTCAACCTGCCCTACGTCGACGTCCCCCTGCCCGCAATGACCGAGCAAGATGTCAAAGATATCCAATTTGGTTGCGAGCAAGACATCGATCTCATCGCCGCCTCTTTCATCCGCTCTGCCGATCACGTCAAATCGATTCGGGACCTGCTCATCAAACTCAAAAAACCAGAGATCCATATCATCGCCAAGATCGAAAGTAGCCTCGGCGTGCAGAATTTCGATAGCATCCTCCACGAGGCCGATGGCATCATGGTCGCCCGAGGCGATCTAGGGGTCGAATTGCCGATTCAACAAGTGCCAGTCCTGCAAAAAATGATGATTCGCAAAGGGGTCAAAGCCTCTAAACCGGTCGTCACCGCCACCCAGATGCTCGAATCGATGATCAATAACCCCCGCCCCACCCGTGCCGAAGCCTCCGATGTCGCAAATGCCATCTACGATAGCACCTCCGCCGTCATGCTCTCTGGTGAGACCGCGGTTGGCAAATATCCCATCGAAACCGTCAAAATCATGCGGAGCATCGTCGATACAGCTGAATCCGATTTCCACTACCGCGATTTTTTCCATCATGAGTCGCGTATCGACTGCCAAGACATCTCCAGCGCCATCTCCCTTGCCTCGGTTCGTGCTGCCTACAGCCTCGATGCCCAAGCGATTTTTGCCTTCACCTCCAGCGGACTCACCGCCTGCCTCATCTCCCGGTACCGCCCCGAAATGCCCATCATCGCCCTGACCGACAACCCCAAAACTTACCACCAACTAGCATTCAACTGGGGCGTCATCCCCGTCGACCCCACCCCCTCCAAAAACGCCCGCGAAGCCCTCGCCATCACCAGCGCCTTTGCCCGCAAACGAAACCTCGTCAAGAGCGGCGACCGGGTCATCGTCACCACCGGCACCCCATTTGGCATCAAAGGAACCACGAATAACATGTTTGTGGAGACACTCGATGGAGAACTTGTTCGAGGTGATGAATGAAAATAAAAAAACACCTTCCTCTTGGGAGGAAGATGTTTTTATCGCGGATAGGTTTAAGGATTACAATTTCCCAGTGACTTTTTGTTCTAGTCGATTTACAACCTCATCGAGGCGATAGTAGTTGTAACTTGTTTTCATCAACACATTCCATTTTTTCGCTTCTTCTAAAACAGCTTTGTCTCCTTCATGAGACTCAGCTCTAATCACATCGATGAGCGTTGTGATAAGTGCATCTGAAGCTTCAATAGCCGGTTCTCTATATTTATTTAAGAGCTCTGATTTAACTCTCTTCAATTGCCCTTTCAGTTCTCGATCCATATTGATGTCGAGTTTTTCCAGAGTATCGATCATTCTGAGCCCATTCTTAATGTCTTTAACTGTGAGATTATCTCCTTTTGCATTAAGATCACCCACTACGTTTTGAGCTTGAGCTAACGCATTTAAAACATCAGCCTTGTTTAATGCCTTTTCTTTTCCATCAATGAGCTCACCTAGCTTTTTGTTATTTAATGTTTTATTAAGCTCTCTAAGCTGCTTGATCATCTGAAGACCTGTTTCAACATCGTCTTCAGAAATGTATTCCTTCTTGACAATAGCAGATACCTTCGCCAACAGCCCTTTAGCCTGAGCTTTTTCTTTTGAGTGAGTTGCATTTGGATCAGTATTTTCACCCGTTTTAGTTATAACCGCTGCAGCCGGTTTTTGTGCAGAATTAGCTGCTGCTACTCGCCCCCGAGGCTGAGAGACCACTGTAGTTGCAGCCCGTTTTTGTCCAGGATTAGCTGGTGGTACTTGAGCCGTTAGCTTTGGCTCGACAACTGAAGCTGTTTTCCTAGCGCCTGGAAGTCGTCTTCTAGAAATATCCCTTTGGACTAAGTCATCCATCGTAGCTGTTTGCTTATAACCGAAAAGGCTAGCAATTGCTGAGAAGAACGAGCAGATCCCTTCCCAAATAGAAAATCGACCTTTTGCCTTAGGTTGTGCATCCTGAACGGCTGGGCTTTGATTTGATCGAACATGAATTTTAACTGACATATTATACTCCTTTATCATTACTTAATACAATATTAACAAATAATGAATTATAAGTCAAGCAATTTGTATTAATTATTTATTTTAATTAAAGAAAATGACTGTAGTTTTTATCTACTTAACTATATAATAATGAATTAGTTGAATTCCAATTTTCTCTTGCATTCGAAAAAAATCAGGCAAAAAAAAGACAACTAATTGCTAGCCAATTAGTTGTCATTTTTCCTCTATGGAGCGTTGAATGTAGGTCTATTTATTCTGCTTTTTGGGTTGTTCCTTCCATTTCTTTCATCCAGCGCTCTGCCCCCTTAGCGAGCTCTGTAAGGTGCTCTTGAGCGGCTTCTTTGAGGTTCTGAATTTTCTGGTTAGCTCGTGAAATCCTTTCATTTAATTCAGCGTCAACTGTTGGGTCCTTATTGCTCTTTTTGAGCGTACCAAGAATATGATAGATACCGTTAATAATGCCAAATTCCTCATCATCATTATAAAGTTCTTCCTCCCGGGACTTGGCTTGCAACTTTTCTACCGAGTCCTCGAGTTTTTTTACCCATTTTGTCAGCTGAGATCGATAAATCTTGTTTACTCCATCCTGAGCTTTATTAAGGCTTCGATCAACTGCATTTATTTGCAATACTTGATTGAATTCTCGGAGAACTGGAATTGCCTCTCTCAATATACGTAAGTCAGAGTCTTCAATTTCAATTTCCTGGCCCTTTTTTGCCTTTAGGTTTTCTAGAGCTTCTTTGAATTTAGCAGTTGTTTCACGAAATTTTGCGACCTCTTCATGTGTAAGAGTGCGCTTTGGTGCGGGAGCCTCTACCGGATTACTTTCAACAGCTTGACTGCTCTGTGCTGCAATCTTTAGATCACTAATCACCTTTTGAGCTGACGAGATTCTTTCAGCTAGATCTGGTCTTTCAAGACGGCTTAGAGCTGCTGTTTTGTCCTCGAGTTTCAATAAATCGGGGTCATTGGCTTCAATTTTCTGCCCATTTTTTATCTTGGCATATAATTTGAGCAAGGCCACATCGAATTCCTTTTCTATTTGCTGGAATTCCTCTCCCCTGTTTTTGGAGTTTGGCCCACGCGAAATCATAATCAGCGGTTTTAAATCTTCTCGGTCAGGCCATTCTGCAAATCGTTCCCTTTGCGCTTTGTTGATGACTGGTTTGGGCGTCTTATTTACTGCAGCTCGCCCTTCTTTAGGCGGCGGAGGTTGCACTTGAGTTACTCTCGTTTTTAAGTTTTCGGTTGTGGGTTTAGCTGCTTTAGTTTCAGACTCAAAAAGACTGCAGATCCAGTCCCAGAGATCATTGAGTAATTGGATTAAGCCATCCATTTCATAGGTCTGAACTGTCCAAAAATGCCCAAAGGCGGAGCTCCCGTACTCGTTAAACTGAGCTTCAGGCATTTGGTGAGCACTTGAAGTTTCATGTATTTTTGTCATATTTTAACCTTCTATTAATTATCTAAGCTAATTTTACTATAAATTTAATTACTTGTCAATTAAATTATTTATATGCGACTAATTAATAATTAGATGGTTAGAGCTTTTGTATTTGAAAAGATTTTAATCTGGCCTCAAAGACATTGATTTGTTCGGCCGTAGTAGGGGAGTCGATCTCCTCGTTTTCAGACTTAAGTTCGGTGATGAGATCAAAAGCTCTCTTATATTCAGGGGGTTCGAGCGACTCTTTTGTTAGTAGTCTTCGAAGAGTCTGTTTTAGTTCTTCAACTTGAACCTCAGTTTCATACTCTTCTTCTTGTTCTCTCGATCTAGAGATAGCGATAGGATTGCTTCTTGGAATTTCTAGTGATTTGCCTTTAGGTGTTGACTCAAGTTTTAGCTGAGGCTTGTTCCTCTCTGGTCTTCTGTAAGTTTGAGTAGGAGGAAAGGACTCCTCTTCCTCGAGGATAAATTGCAGTTTTCTGTCTGGAGGTGGTGCTCTCCAAATTTCTTCTCCCGGGCAGCCAAAGCATAGAAAAAGGGGGTTTATTTTTGTAGCTGTTTTAGCTGTATCTGAAAGGGGGCTTTTTGTAAATCCGATCATAGACCAAACGCGGCCAAAGGCATAGCCAGCGAGGTTTTCAAGTGATGAGACTCCCGGAATTATTCTAATAATGTTTAATATTGAATTCATATAAATTAATTGTATAATCAAACAAAATTAATGTCAATTTAATTTAAAATTTAATTTACATTGATTCCAA
Source organism: Verrucomicrobiota bacterium (assembly GCA_018239985.1). Taxonomy (GTDB): domain Bacteria; phylum Chlamydiota; class Chlamydiia; order Chlamydiales; family Rhabdochlamydiaceae; genus Sacchariniichlamydia. Next base: position 12,814 of record JAFEGK010000019.1, read on the forward strand.
TTAGCATTGGGGCTATATTTTTTTACTTGAACCACAAGAACCTATCTCAATAAAAAGTTTCAGTCGATTTTTGGGTTCTTTTGAGCCAATTTTTAGTCATTGCGCTGAGGGCTGTATTTCATTTAATACAACCCTCAGCGCAATGACTAAAAATTGGCCAAAATGATCCCTAATCTTGACGACACATGGTTTTAGTACAGCTTCTAAGAGGCTGTTAACGGGTTTGGTTGCGCCGAGTTTTTGCATAAAGTGACAAAATTGTCATTTTTTAGAGATTGGCCAGTGCCACGGCACAGAGGGCTGCGGTCTCAGCGCGGAGGATGTGGGGACTCAGTTTGACCCCTTTGGCCCTTTGACGGAGCCACTCTTCTTCTTTTGGCGAAAACCCTTTTTCAGGGCCAATGAAGATGGTGGTGTCCCCAGTGGGGCGGAAGGGGGTATGGGAATGGAGATCGCCAAAATAGAGATCGCCTGGAGGCAAGTGGGTCCATTTGGATAGGGGAGGCATTTCGATGATCGAGGGCAGATCGAGTCTTCCACATTGTTTGAGGGCAGAAATGGTTAAGGTTTGCAGGCGGTGCGATTGATTGTCACTGAGTGAATCTTTTTCGCTTCTGTCCCCGGGGAAAAGCCAGACGGCGGTCGCCCCGAGTTCTGTCCCTTTTTCGATGACGAGGTCGAGATTTTTGGGGCGGAGATAGGCTTGCGCGAGGATGATTTGGCGTGGGGGGGCGGGGGCGGTGATGATCTCGAGGATTTCAAGGGTGGCGCTATTTTTTTCTAGGGAAGCAATTTGTGCTTTAGCCAGTTGATTCTTTCCATTAACCAGATCTATGATCTCTCCCACTTCGCTGCGCATCACTTTGAGGTGATGAAATTCCTCTTGGTCTAGTTTTGTTTTGCCTTTTTGGAATGGGGAGTTTAGAAAAAAGCGGTTCTCAGGCATTTCTCACCAGGGTTTGGAGCTCGGCGAAAGTTTTGGGGTTAAGTGCTGCAGTGGCGGATCGTTTGAGGTAGTGTTTGTTGATTTTTTTATTGTCTGTGAAGTTGATGATGAGTTTGAAGCGGAGGTCGTCAAGGAAAATTTCTCTATTCGAGTGGATTTCGGCATCGATTTGTGGGGTATAATTTGGGGGGACGAAGAGGGCGATGTGTTCGGTAGGGTAGAGAGTTCGGATTTGGGGGAGATCCTTTAGCAAATTCTCATCGTCAGGTAAAAAGAGGGCTATGCTGTCGCAGCGGTAGGGCTTTTTAATGGTGTTGAGGGTTTGCTGTTTCCACCTATTGTGGATCCAGAGCCACTCCCCAAGGTGGGCTTTGATGCTTTCTTGGTAAATGTCGAGTGTCTGATCCATCATCCGTTTAATATCTGTCTCTTTAGGGGTGTCGAGGTTGGGATAGATGGGGTCGGAGAAGTGGATAGTATACCGTCCATTTTCCCGCCGGGTGGTTGCGACGATGAGGGGAGTATTTGTTTTATAGGCGAGCATCGCGGGAACCGGGGAGGTCCAAGCGAGGCGTCCCAAGAAGTTGCTGCTGTAGCCACTCTCGGGCATTCCTTGATCGCCGACAATCCCTAGGAATGAGCCGTTTTTGAGCCCTCGCAGCCCCTCTTTGATCGCATTTTTCGGTGTGATGATGGTGCCCCCAAACTTTTGACGCATGTTTAGGACCCAATTGTATAGGTAGCGGTTTTTGATCGGACGGCCGATTGCGACGCCTGGCATCCGAGAGGTTCCTTCAAGGAAGAGGACTTCCCAGTTGGCTTGGTGGCCGCAAAAAAAGATGAGCCCTTTGCCTTGCGCCATGATTTCATCGGCTTTCTGGGGGTTTTCACATGTTACTATGTTTTCGATATGATCTTCGCGGGCTAGTTTGGCGTATTCTAAGCAGGTGATCATCAGGCTCTGTAGACTCTCTTTGGCAATGCGACGCACCTCATCATTAGAGAGGTGAAGATCGGAGGCCAGTGCCAGATTGCTAAGGGCCCTTTTCCGGAATTTGGGAATCAGATAATAGGTTGCCGTGCCGAGTTTCCGGCCAATCGCATGGATCGCCCTATACGGAAGATAAGCGAATGGGAGGGTGATGAGCCGAATTAAGAGGTAGGTGATAAGCATTTTTCAATATAGGTGTTGAGGTTTGTGGCAAAATCGAGGTGTTTGATCGATTGCCGGATTTTGAGGGCGCTTTCGACAGTTTTCGGTTGCGTGAGAGCTATTTCTAAAGCCGCTGTTAGGTCATCTTCAATAATTGCTCCATTTTCCGAGGATAGCACTTCGGATCCGCCGTTGGTTTTGGAGCTGACGACAAAAAGCCCCATCGCGAGCGCTTCGGTGGTCACATTGGCAAAGGGGTCGTAAAAGGAGGGGATGACGAGTGAGTCGGCAATTTGCAAAAACGGGCGGACATCCTGTTGTGGGCCATAAAAAGAGACTGGAAGGCCGGTGGCTAGCTGCTCAAATTTTCTTTGGTTTTTGTCTTTGCCGACGACAGAGAGGTGAAAGTCGCCTCTTAATTTTCGCAGGGCAGCTAGCAAGGGAGCAAGCCCTTTTCGTTCAAAGTTGCTACCTAAAAAAAGAAACTCGAACCTGTCTTCCCTTTTTTGGGTGGGCCAAGCATCGAAACTCTGTTGCCAGTCTGCCCACTCGACGCCGTTATGGATCACTTCAATTTTTTCTGGGGCAATGTTGTAGTGGGTGAGGATCTCATTTTTGACCAAATTCGAGTTGGCAAAAAGCACCTTGAGGTCGGGGTGTTCAAAGCCCTTTTTTTCGATGTTGAGCAACGTTGCATGCAGGGGGTTGCATTTGTGCCGAAAGCAGAGCCATCTGGGCTCTGAGAGTTTTCTGTGCTTGAGGAAACTGCGATGGACACCAGAACCTGCTCGAAGATGGGTTTGGAAGGTATTGCGATCGTGGCCAAAGACGATATCTGTGGGGTGTCGCTTAATATATTTTTGGCAAAAGGCATCGAACTCCAGTACTTTGCCAAGGCTTGTCAGGCTTCTCAATTTGTGGTTGATCACTTCATAAGGAAATGTCCCGGTTGTCTCGGTGGTCAGCACCGTCACTTGGCATCCTTTTTTGTGCAGTGCATCAGCGAGGCAGCGGGCATATTTTTCTGCACCGCCCTGACTGTTGAAACGGCTTTTTAAAATGGTGATCGATTTCATTCTTTTCGGAAGAGTGCTGAGTTAGGAAGAGGAAGAGATCCCTCTTTGATCATTATTTTGTTGTCTTCGAGATGTATCTGCATCTCGAGCCGTTTGTCATCTGAAAGGTAGAGCTGGAAACGGTTCATGTAGCTGCGGAAGCGGTTACGGAGATATTCTTCACGCACAAGAGGCTGCAAATCGCGCACTTCAGCGTCAGAAACATCGGCCATCATCACCGAGACAAAGCGGTCTTCAAGAAGACGAGGATTGATGAACTCGATGCTCCAGTTGAGGTATTGATTTTCAATCGTAGGATCGACAATGACATTGAGCTGCATCATTTGCTCGACAATACTGACAAAGAGCTGTGAGACTCCTTTGGCATAAAGAGGTTTGGAGAAGAGGACAAGGCCATCCCGTTTTTTAAGAAGTGGCGAAGGGCCCCAGGTGACTGTTTGGGGGTTATAGCTATCGAGCTTCTCAGTCGGGAAATAGAGGGAAACCGGGATTTCGGAATTAACGGGTAAAAGGGAAATCCGGATAAAATCGATTCTCAGTTCTTTAGCTGCAGGGTCGTCGATTTCAATAGGGACGTCGGAGAGAAGTGGAATATTGACCCGTTTCCACTGCTCAGGAACAAAATAAGAAACTGCATCGCCGTGAGGCGAGTTGGGGAGGGAGCGGAGAGTATCAAGCTCGGTTTTGGTGATGTCGTTGAGGTCAAAAGTGAGCCGAATGCCTTTAGCTTTGAGCCGTTTGATCACCTCTTCGGGGCCGCTGACATTCATGTTGAGCTGATAGGGCCAAATATCGAGATACTGGTAGTCACGCGGAGCCTCGCCTATGGGCTGAGTGATGAAAATGGGGATTTTTTCTGTGACGAGTCTAGTGAGTCGGATGATGACACTTGACGAGGAGACCCGAGAGACACCTTTGATTAGATCGATTTCAGGGTTGAGCGAGGTGACATTACGCTTAGAGATCGAAGCGATCCATTCTCCCTTTTTGTTTTGAGCATCAATAACAATTTCCAGGTCATTTGAGGTCAGTTCGTCGAGGACTGTCTTATTGCCGACAAGAGTGAGGGTGTGCCGTTTTGTTAATATGCCATTTGCCTGCAAATCGACAATTGTCTGTCCAGGGGGAATATTGATCACTCTTACCGGGATATTGCTGATGGTGCGCGAGGTAATGAGCGATTGATTGACCAAAAACCAAATAATGGCAGCCAGAACGACCGAAGTGAGTTTTCTCTGCCAATTTTCAAGGAAGATTTTATGCAGGAGCGTGATCATTTTTTAAGCCACTCCCACAATCTAAATTGTCCCTTGAATTCACTCTCTTGGGGCGGAGTGAAAATGCTTCGAATAATTGCCTTGAAGCGATCGATTTTAATTCCCCGTGTCATGACCCCTTCGCGGGCAATAGACACCTTTCCGGTCTCTTCCGAAATGACTATGATCAACGCATCGGTCTGTTGACTCAAGCCAAGGGCTGCCCGGTGTCGTGTCCCCATCGTATAAGCAAGCTGAGAGCTCTCTTCAGCAAGCGGTAAAATCACAGAGGCGGCCAAAATTGTCTGCTGCCGCAAAATGACCGCTCCGTCGTGAAGTGGTGTCGTCGCAGCGAAGATCGATTCGAGCAGTTCTGGGGTAAAATTCGAATTGAGCACTACAGCTTTGGTTGCATAATCATCGAGCACATCTTCATGCTCAAGAACAATTAGAGCCCCGACCCGCTTTTCAGCCAGCCGATAGACCGAATTGGCCAATTGATCTAAGAACCGGTCAAACTCAGAAAATTCCTTGAAGCGACGCCCTTTCAAGCTCAACTTTGATAGGGCAGCCCGCAGTTCAGGTTGAAAAATGATGATGATTGCAATCAGCAAAATATTGGAGACGGTGATCAGAATCTGATGCAGAATTGGCAACTTTAGCCACGAGGAGGCTGCCAGAATGAGCATGAAGGCCAAAAGACCAATCACAAGGTCTTTGGAGCGGGTATTCCAGAAAAAGGAGAGTAAATAATTGAGCATGATCGCAATGATCAACATCTCAATAAATGGTGCTACTGAAAGGAACATCCCAATTTCTCCAAAATATGATGGTCATTCTCCTAAAAAATAGAAAAAAGTCAAAGCAATTTATGACTTTTTGATCTGGGCAGGAAAGCCGACGACCGCCTCATAGCATTGTAGCAGATGATTGACTCCATTCATAGCACGGTGTGGCTTGGCCTCGGGGGGGAGCTGGTAGGCTTCTGAAATTTTGTCTTTAGAGACGCCCGATTCCCAAGGCGGGGAGTCTTGTTTAATTTTGATCGCCCAGTACATGGAGGCTAGGTCTAGCCAGTGGTAGGGCCAGTCGAGAGATTCTTGGAGGTCTGGATCGATCAATTGCGAGAAAAATGCCCGGTCGAAAGAGGGGTTTTGGCAGATGAAGATCGCCCCTTTGCGCCTCACGTTATTGCGGGCAAACGAGGTGATAATCGTTCCGGCAATCTTTTCAGCGGCAAGTCCCTCGGAGACCTTTTCCCAGGTAAAGCCGTTGACTAGCAAACTTTGAGAATCTGCCTTCTCCCAGTTCATTTTGCTCTGAGCGACGACAGCTTCATAGGAGCTTTTCAGCTCGCCTGTCTCAACGTCGATAATTTTATAGGCCACCTCAAGAAGGCAATGCTTCTGAGGATTTAAGCCACTAGTCTCAGTATCTAAAAAAACTCCCAACATAATTTCTGACTCTATCACGAACCTATTGACAGTTCAATTTAAATTTATTATTTATACGAAAAAGGCTCTGTATTGGACAATTTTTGGATGCAGATGGATGAGCGAGGCAAAGCTGCAGTCATCCAGCTCCTCAAAAAAATTGTCCAGTACAGAGCCAAAAAAGGATGGGTTTTATGGAAAGAGAAATTGGGATGAGTAAAGAAGAAAGAGCGAATGTCAGCGGTGGTCTATCGAAGCTTTTGGCCGACATGTATGTGCTCTATATCAAAACCCAAAACTTTCATTATAACATTCACGGCCCAGAGTTTTACGCCCTCCATCTGTTGTCTGAAAAATTTTATACCCAGATGGCGGAATCGATCGATGAGGTCGCTGAGCGGATTCGATCGCTCGGTTTCTTCGTCGAAGCGACTATGAGCAATTTCCTTAAGTTCACTTCGGTCACCGAAGACAATCAAGTCCATCCCAAAATCAAAATGATCGAGGATCTCATCAAAGGTCTCGAAATTGTGATCCGAGAAGCTCGCAAGGTATCGGAGCTGGCAGAAAAAAGCCACGATGCTGCGACAGTTGATCTTCTTGGGCGTACAATCGGGTTTTATGAAAAAGCTGATTGGATGTTAAGAAGCCAGATTTAAATAATTTTTGATGATTGCATAATTGCTTAAATCTCATTATAATTTGCGCGCATAATTATAAGAGGTGACAAATGTCAATTCGTGATGTAAGCAATTATTTAGTCAATAATCAGTTGGATCTTGAACAGATCCCACAGGAATTATCCCGAGAAGTCGAGGAAAGCTGCATCAATTTGGCTCGTATGGACAGACTGAAAGCTGCAGGCTTGCTGATTCTCAGCGGTACAGCGGCAATAGGCGATAAGCTTCTGATGCCTTTAGCAGTTGTCATAGTGGCATTCCAGGTTGCTGATCTTGCCGCAAGTATTTTCCTTCTGCCTTTAGCGATTATCTATCCTCTTTACAATCTGACCTCTAGCCTCGCCGGAATCTGTGCCGGATTGGCATCTTTTGGCCTTTACATGGGCTACCGCGACACCGTAGCGGCTAATGTAAAGAATTATTCCGATGAGTTTTTCGCAATGGCCAAGGCAAGTTGGGAATCTTCAAAACATTGGTATAATGAGGCAGACCGGGTAGCTACCCGCTTCACAAAATATACCGAAACAACCTGAAGAATCGGTTTTTGGCAAAGCCGGCGCCTAGAGTTTGAATCAGCGCAGCGGCGACGAAGCAGCTCAACCTGAATAGGTTGAGCGATGCAGGCGGATTCGAAATCTAGGATGCCGTCGCAGCCAAAAACCGATTCTTCAGGTTGTTTCGGTATAACTAGTCTTTGCGTTGAATCTTACTTCCACTTCTGGTATGATTTAGCCCATGGCTCTATCACCTCAAAAATTTCGTGAAATTGTTTTCCAACTCCTCTATAGTCTTGGATTTGAAAAGAGCGAGAGGGGAGAGCTCTCTTTGGTGATGCGGCAAAATGAGGTCCCCAAAACAGCTGCCCGTTTGGCATTTGAAAAGGCGGAAACGATTTGGCAGATTCACGATGAGCTCGATCAAGTGATCAGCGAAAAGTCGGAAGGCTACGAATTGGAGAGGATCCCGATGATTGAGCGGACAGTTTTGAGGCTGGGGATCTATGAATTGCTCCACACCGATCTCCCACCCAAAGTGGTGATCGCTGAGGCTATCCGAATCACGCGCAAATATGCCACAGCCGAAGGAACCTCCTTCATCAATGCTCTTTTAGACAGAATCTACAAGGAGAAAGAGCATGCTGGATCAGTTTCAGAAGAACAAACCGCTCAGTGAGCTTTCGACCTTTGGAATAGGGGGGCCTGCCCGCTATTTCATTGAAGTTCATTCGATTGAAGAGCTCCAGAATGTCATCTCCTATTGCTACAAAACAAATCTTTCCTATCATCTCGTTGGCAAAGGGTCCAATTCCCTCTTCGACGACCGGGGTTACGATGGTCTTGTGATCCTCAATAAAATCGATTTTTGTGCAATTGAGCGGTGCGAGGTCTCGGTCGGTGCTGGTTTTAGCTTTTCATTGCTTGGCGTCAAAACAGCTCGCGCAGGGCTCAAAGGGCTAGAATTTGCCTCTGGCATCCCTGCAACAGTTGGAGGGGCGATTTTCATGAATGCTGGCGCCAATGGTCAAGAGACTTGCGAGCATTTGACCGAAGTGACTTTTGTCGATGAGCAGGGGAGACTGGAGATTTTGCCCCGCAGCCATCTCTCATTTTCCTATCGTCATAGCTGTTTTCAGGAAAAAAAGGGGGCGATCGCCGCCGCAAAGTTTATCCTTGCTCCCGATGAGACCTCTAGAAAAAAGCAGCTCGAAATCATCGCCTATCGGACAAAGACCCAGCCCTATGGGGATAAGTCGTGCGGATGTGTCTTCCGCAATCCTGAGGGACAAGGAGCGGGAGCTCTGATCGATCGGTGTGGCCTCAAAGGAAAGGCAGTCGGTGGGGCTGAAGTGTCTTCGCTACATGCCAACTTTCTGATTAATCGCGCCCAAGCCAAAGCTACAGAGGTTTTGGAGCTGGCTCGTCTGGTCAAAGAGTGCGTAAAAGAGCAGACTGGAGTAGAATTGGAGATGGAATTAAGAATCATTCCTTTTAAAGATGACCGATTTTCGTGCTGACTTACATTGCCACACAACCTGTTCCGACGGGACAATGACCCCAAAAGAGCTCGTTGCTCATGCAAAAGCCCTGGGGCTATCTGGCCTCTGTATTACCGATCACGACACGATTAATGCCTATAAAGAGGCTATCCTGGCCGCCAAAGAAGCAGGAATACTTCTTGGAACGGGCATCGAATTTTCGACCGTTGAAAAGGGGACTAGCATCCATGTCCTTGGGTATGATATCGACCTCGAGAGTCAACAGCTAAACGCCCTTTGTCAAAAGCATATCCAAAGAAGACACGAGAGGAACCAAAGGATTCTCGACAAATTGGCCAAAAGGGGAATGAAAGTGGAGTTTAAAGAGCTGCAAGGGCATACGATGGGACGTCCCCACATTGCTCAGGCGCTTGTCGATAGTGGCTATGTCGCCTCCATTCAAGAAGCCTTCCATAAATGGGTTGGAGATGGAAAACCCTGTTTTGACCCTGGAGTGCCGATTTCAACCGACGAGACGCTAGAAGTGATTCACGCGGCAGGTGGCAAAGCCTTTATCGCCCATCCGCACTTAATGCCAGGATATCCCTATCACGAACTCTTGAAAAAGCCCTTTGATGGAATCGAGTGTTACTACTCAAAATGCATGCCCGACCAAGAGAGAAAATGGGTAAAATTGGCACGCACAAAAGGGCTGCTGATGAGTGGGGGTTCTGATTTTCATGGGACCATAAAGCCAGGAATCCCCCTGGGGTGTTCTTGGGTTGGCAGGGAGGCATTTGATGCGATCTTTGAAAAGCACAGAATATGAGACAGCGATTGGATCGCTTTTTAACCGGCTTTCTACGCGGCGCCAAGATCTGACCGTAATGGAGAGGCTAATGGCTTCCTGGGGTAATCCAGAGAGAGCATTTCCCTCTGTCCACATCGGAGGGACCAATGGGAAAGGGAGCGTAAGCCGAAAACTTGCCACAGCACTTGAGAATGCCGGCTACCGCGTTGGCCTATACATCTCGCCACACATTGCCGAATTTGAAGAGCGGATCACGATTAATGGGGAGAAAATTCCCAAACAGCAAGTAGTCGACTATTACGCGCAGATTGACGATCCTGAGTTTAATTTTTTCGAATGTGCCACCTGGATGTGCTTCCAGTATTTTAAAGAAAAGCAGGTGGATATCGGAATCATTGAAGTAGGTCTTGGAGGGACGCTCGATTCAACCAACGTCCTAAAGCCCGTTCTCTCGATCATCACATCGATTGGCTTAGATCACACCGAATATCTAGGTGACACACTAGACAAAATAGCTGCCCAAAAAGCAGGCATTATCAAACCTCACACACCCGTAGTCCTAGGGCCCCGTATCCACTCTGCGCCGATCTATGAGAGGGCAAAAGCAGTGCATGCCCCTTTGATCCAAGTCACTCATCGTTCGCCACTGTATGAAGAAGAAAATAACGCTGTTGTTGTGGAGGCGCTAAAAATCCTCCCTTTTCGGTCTGATGTTGAAGCGGGGCTTGCTGCAGGGCTGCCTTGCCGTTTTGAAAGACGGGGCCGGTTCATTTTAGACGTTGCCCACAACGCGGAAGGATTTTCCAGACTGAAAGAGGCGTTGCAGTATACCTTCCCGAATCAGACCTTTCATTTCATCATAGGGATGAGCAGACGTAAAGACCTCAAAGGATGCCTTCAGGCTATAGAAGAGAAAATTGCCCACGTCCATTTTGTTGAATCGGGCCGCGCTGATGGGGCAACGGTATTTGATCTTGAAAAAGCATTCCAAGCAGTTTCCAGACGTCCCTATTCGCTCGATCAAAAAATGGATATTGCAATTGAAAAAACTCCCAAAGAGATCACAGTCATCTGTGGGAGCTTTTATATCATGGCAGGTGCAATTATGCATATAGAGCGTGAATCACCGACTCCTTAGAAGCCAGTTCCCACTCTATGCAAGGATCTCCGTCAGCAATTTCGAGCAAAATAGTCATCAACTGCTCAGGATCTTTCCCCGCTGCATCGATCCGCCTTTTCTGAGCAGATTTCAGTTTGGAGCGAATCAAATTGAGCTTGAGTAATCCCTCATTGGTCTCTTTGCGATAAAGCAGATCCACAATTTCATACAGCTCCATCGCTAATTCTTGCTCTACGGGATCATCAGCCATCCCAATGTGAGTGACCGCTTCTTGCAGGAGCATTTTGAGCAGATGGATCAGCTTAATCTGCTCTTTCGACGTTTCCCCCTTTTTCGAAAGAGCATCATGAGCATAGTCCATCAATTTAACCGCTAGCTGAACAATTTTTCGATTTTTAAGCGATGGGCGACGGTGTTCAAACAAGAACACAATATTGTGCTGCAGCTTAGTGATCTGCTTTGAAATTTTAAACATCTTCCCGTTTTCTAAAGAAGTGCCCAAATGGAGAGCCCCTTTAGAGATCAGTGTAATTTCGTAGTTTTCGAATCGCTCCTCAATCTCTCGATATAAACTGATCACTTGATTTTCGACCGTTTCGAACTGTGCAAGTGCCCGCACTTGAGTTTGCTCTGCCCCCTGTCGCAGACGTTGCAGCTGATCCTGGATCGTCTCGAGTTCTTTGTGGAGCAATTTTCTAGCGTGAGGATTGACCGGGCTGCCGACAACCTTTTCCTGAATTTTTTGAACCTCTTGGCTAATTTTACAAAAATCTTGGAAAATATTTTCATTAATATTGGACATATTAACTACCCTCCCCTTGTAAGCATAATTCTACCAACTTTATTGTATATTTACAAGTCCTTAACATTTCTTTAATAAACTAAGAGTGAGGATGATAGTGAATTTTTTAATACAGGAAGCCAAAGAGAAATAGGGGGATTTCTCCCTGTAGGGGATGGAAAATCCCATCTTTCACGAGGTATGACCCCTCTTTGACTTCCTTAAATTGTTCTCGCGTTTTGTTCTTTCCCCCAATCTCAAAAATGGCATCGCGGGTCCTATAATCGGCCTGTTTAGAATGAAAAATCTCGATGCCTGCATTCTGCAGCGATTGAACAAAAAAGAGCTCTCTTTCCATCCCATTGGAGGGCTGGCTGCCAATCTGTTGAAGAAAGGTATGGATCAGATTGGTATTATTAAGAAGAATTTTGGGGTGTTTCCGCAATCCGGGTCCTCCACCTTCAAAAGGACGCATTTCACGTACTAACCCGACAGAGGCTAAAATAGTGATGTAGTGTTGAATCGTTTTGTGGTCTATTCCCAAATGCTTGGCTAAGCTGTGAATATTTGGAGTATACTCCAAATCTTAAAGGGGAGCAACCGTTTTCTGAATCAGGACCAAAGAGGGGGCTTTCTGCCGATTCTGCCAGCTGTGAAAGCTGACGCTCCATTCGTCTGAAGGGAGGCCCCGGCAAAGCTCCAAAACGGCCCCTTCCTCCCTTTGGCCTTCCGGGTGGCCGGGGTAGCAGGTGAGGCTAACCAGGCCCCCTGGAACGATGAGGGAGAGGGCGTTGCCGATGCTGGTGAGGGTCGATTGCACCTGCGTCGTAAGCCCTTTATCGCCCCCAGGAAGGTATCCGAGATTATAGACCACTAGACGGACAGGGTGGGAAGTTGAGGGGAAGGTCTCATGGCTTTGGTGGTATAGCGCAACCTTGTGTGATAGCCCATTTTCTAAAAGAAGTTTTTGAGTGTTTTCTAGCGCCCTTTCTTGAATATCGAGGCCAATTACTCTATCGTAGTGCTGCGCCAAATAGACGGTATCGTGTCCATTGCCGCAGGTCGCGTCGATGGCCCAGTCGCCCTTCTGAGCGGCTTTGGCCCAGATCAGGTGGGCCAAGTCGAGATGTGAGTTAAAAATTGGAAAGCGTCTTTTCTCTTTCATAGAATTACGAACTAGTCTATCATTTCTCATATATTTGAGACATTAGCTCAGTTGGTTAGAGCGCCACGTTGACATCGTGGAGGTCGGTTGTTCGAGTCAACTATGTCTCATTGCAAAGTCAAAATTACAATCATTTCGGCGCGCTCGTCTTGTGTGCCGCCGTTTCCAAAGTTTTCCCAAGAGAGCAAATTTGCTTCTCCGACGCTGATGGACGGGGTTTCTCCGTTGAACTGACCTATTCAGAAACTTTCCAAGAATCTTATCTGCCGATGCTTGAAAATACGATGAAGTCTTTGGCCAAGGAAAAGGTGATCGTGCGAGAGATGGTGGCCTCTAATGCGCGGGAGCTTTTGCAGCATAAAGGACACCAGAAGTGGGGAGAGGGGCTGCAAGGGGGAACCGTTTTAGTCGCTGAGATGGGTGGCTTTTTCGGATTGTGTACGGGCGAATTCGAACCCTGTGATTATTTTTCACTTTATCAATTCACCCAATCTAAAAAGCGGGTGATCATTGAAGGGATGGCATTTCCCTCGGCAGATTTGCAAAAGACATTTTTAAAAAAATTTAGACAATATCCGAAAAAATGCTTTGAGCATTTTGCAAAAGAGCTAGACCTAATTGAGGGCGAAATTTGGCTCCGGAGGGGGATGGCGCTGCGCCGGGTCTTGGTGGAGCTCTGGCGAAAATGGCTGGAAGGGGACGGGTATTATGAGATTTCTTCTCCGGATTTAAGCAGGAAAAAATTTAGTTGTTGGGTAGGGCCCCAGGATCGCAGTTATTGTTTTAGTGAAAATTGCCTCATTTCTTCCTTGCAATTCATCCAAAAATGGATTAATATTTTCAACTTTGAGTCTAAGTGGGTTTTAGTGAAACCGACTAAGGCTTTAAAAGACGCTATAACGACTTGTGGGATCGATGGTGCCATTGAAGATGGAGACGAGCCCCGGGTGGAACTGCGGATTGCTGATGCACTTGGCCGGTATTGGACTGGGCCAACACTTTGGCTGAAAAAGAAGGGGATTGAGTTTTCTCTCTTTGGAGATTTGGAGCGATTTATTGCGCTACTGGTAGAGAAGACGGAAGGCGAATTTCCTTTTTGGTTAGCTCCCGAGCAGGTGCGGCTATTGCCGATGGAAGGGGTGGATATAGAGCCACTTGTAAAAATATTTGATCGGCAGAATATCCGCTTTTTCGTCGACGCGGAGCCCGTTTTGCTTAAAGAAAAAATGCATCGGGCATTGCGCGCGAAAGTTCCTTATGTTATGGTGTTTGGAAAAAGAGAGGAGAATTCCAAACGAGTGAATATTAGAGCATCAGGCCAGGATCAAGCGATGACTATGGAACAACTGGAACAAATGTTGGCGGAGCGAAAACTTGAGAATCAATAGACAAATCCGCGCCCCGAAAGTGCGGGTAATTGATAAAAATGGGCAACAGGTCGGTATCATTTCGATACAGGATGCGCTCATGATGGCAGAAAATGAAAAGCTCGACCTCGTGGAAATTTCTCCGAATGCACAACCACCTGTTTGTAAGGTAATCGACTATGGAAAGTATCGGTACCAGCAGACAAAAAAGGAAAAAGAAAGTAAAAAATCACAGCACCAGGCAAAGGTTAAAGAGTTAAAAGTAAAACCAAATACTGATGATCATGATTTACAAGTGAAGCTGAAGATGGCCCGGGGGTTTATCCTGAAAGGGGACAAAGTGCGCCTCACTTGTACGTTTAAAGGACGTGAGCTCGCTCACCCTGAGATCGGTAAGAAGGTCTTACAAAAGATGATTGACCAGCTTTTAGATATCGCCACTGCAGAGGCATTCCCGAAGCAGATTGGACGAATCCTATCAGTGACATTGACACCTGGCGCAAAAAAGATGAAGGAGCAAATCCGTGAAAGTGAAAGTGAAAGCGAAGCCAAAAAAAGCGATGAAAGCGAAGTATAAGGTCACAGGGACCGGAAAACTGAAGCGTCGCAAACCAGGTAAACGGCACATCTTGACGAAAAAATCGTCTAATAGAAAACGCCGCTTGGGAAAATCGGCCTTGGTCGATAACACAATTACTAAAAAAATTGCCCGTTTAATAGGAGCATAAAAAATGACAAGAGCAACATGTTCTGTAGCAAGACATCGCAGACGTAAGCGTTTAATGAAACTCGCCAAAGGATTCGTCGGCGATCGTAAAAACCACGTCAGATTGACTAAAGATGCCGTGATGTCCGCAATGGCATTCAGCACAACACACCGCAAGGATCGGAAGAGAAATTTCCGCAGATTGTGGATCATCCGAATCGGAGTTGCCGCTAAGATTAATGGCATTTCCTACAGCCGCATCATCCATGGATTGGCAGAAGCTGGCTGCGGATTAAATAGAAAGATGCTCTCTGAGATGGCCATCCGCGATCCAGAAAGCTTCGCAGCTGTCGCAAGCCAAGCGAAGAAAGCAATAGCATAAGTTTGGTGGCTCAATAGAGCCACCACACCACACCCATTAACCACGAGTTGTCCCTGTGGAAGAGAAAGTCCTATCCCTAAAAAAAGCGTTCCAGCAAGACCTAAGTACGGCGACTGATTCCAAAGAGGTCGAACAGCTTAAAGTCAAATACACAGGAAAGAAAGGGCCTATTCAAGCACTCATGCTGGAATTGCGCAACGTCGATCCAGTCCAGCGCCCTCAAATGGGAAAGGTGATCAACGAACTCAAGAGCGAGATCGAACAGCTTCTCCAGGATGCCTCTGAAGGTTTTCTCAAAGTGGAGGCGCAGGCTCAACTCGAATCTGAGAAAATAGACATATCCCTACCTGGAAAGAACAGATACCTTGGCCATTTTCATCCGATCCGGATCATGATGCGGGAGGTTATCGATATTTTGATCAATATGGGCTTCTCGGTCCAGTGTGGTCCAGAAATCGATTCAGACTGGTACAATTTCGAAGGGCTCAACTATCCCGCCGATCACCCAGCACGCGATATGCAAGATACTTTCTACGTTACAGAGCACCTTCTGCTTCGCTCGCAAACATCCAATGTGCAGCTGAGGGCGATGGAAGGGCGCAATCCCCCTATCCGCATTATTGCGCCAGGGACCGTCTTCCGCAATGAAAACATCAGCGCCCGCTCACACGTCTTCTTCCACCAAATCGAAGGGCTCTATATCGATCGAGAGGTCTCCTTTGCTGATCTGTTTGCCACCATGGAAGAGCTCTGGAGCAAAGTATTTAATGAAAAAGTGGAAGCCCGCTTTCGTCCCAGTTACTTTCCATTCGTCGAACCAGGCCTCGAAGTGGATCTCAGGTGCACCTCCTGCCACGGGAAAGGGTGCCGTTTATGCAAACATAGTGGTTGGTTAGAAGTGTGTGGTGCCGGTATGGTCCATCCTGAGGTGCTGAAAAACGGCGGAATCGATCCACACGAATATTCGGGCTATGCTTGGGGGATGGGGATTGAGAGACTCGCAATGCTCCGCTACGGTATCAGCGACATCCGGATGTTCACGGAAAACGACATGCGCCTACTCGCACAATTTTAAACATGATCACAGTAGAAGAAGTTTCTCTGCAATATGGCGATCGGGTCCTCTTCGACGACGTCAATCTAAGCCTTTCGAATAAATACCGGTACATCGTCGTTGGAGCCAATGGAACAGGAAAATCGACCTTCTTGACCCTCCTCGCTGGAGAGATGACCCCCACCATTGGATCAATCACCCGTGCCAAAGCCTGTCAAATCGGCTGGATGAAACAGGTACTCCATCTCTATGACGAGATGCCGATTGTAAACGTGGTCATTTTAGGGCGAGAAGAGCTTTGGGAAGCGCTCCAAGCCAAAGAACAACTACTGCAGCGCCCCCACTGGACCGATGAAGATTCCAACCGCCTTGCAAAATTCGAAGAGCGGATCAATCGACTCGGCGGCTACCGCGCAGAAGCTGATGCCGAAGCACTCCTCATCGGCCTAGGCATTTCCTCAGAAAAACATCGCGAGCCACTCAAGCAATTCTCAGGTGGTTGGAAAATGCGGGTGCTTCTTGCCCAGCTGCTTTTCAATAACCCAGATATCCTCCTACTTGATGAGCCGACCAACTACCTCGATATCGACACCATCGCCTGGTTTGAAAAATATTTGATCGACACCTATCAAGGGATGATCATCGCCGTCTCACACGACCAGCGCTTCCTTGAAAATATCGGTACCTGCGTCCTCGACATCGACTACGGCCAAATCCTCGCCTATCCGGGTACCTATTCCCAGTTCCTCAATAAAAAAGCCGAAATCGTCGAACAGAAAGAGAAAGAGCATGCGCGCCTCGAAGAGAAAGTGGCCAAGATGGAGCGATTTATTGAGCGTTTTGGCGCAAAAGCGACAAAAGCTTCCCAAGCCAATGCCCGCAAAAAAATGATCGAGAAGATCGTCTGGCCAGATATCGGCATCTCCTCGCGTCGCAGCCCCCAATTTGGCTTTGTCCAAAAAACCCGCTCTGGACAAATTCCGATCAAAGCCAAACAGCTTTGCAAAATCTTCGATCCCGACATCCTGATCGGCCCACTCGATCTCGAAATTCACCGTGGTGAACGGATTGCGTTCATCGGCAAAAACGGCGGCGGCAAGACGACCATGATCAAAATGCTCACCAGCCAACTGCTCCCCGATGAAGGCTCCGTCGCTCTTGGCCACCAAGTCGATATCTCGATCTTTCATCAAGAGCACAAACACCTTTTCACCGGAGATGAAACCATTCTAGCCTGGCTCGAAAAAGAGACCGTTGGCCTCACCGAAGAAAAACGACGACAAATCCTCGGCCGCCTCCTCTTCCGTCCCGAGGACACCAACAAAAAAATCTTCATGCTCAGCGGCGGTGAAATGGCCCGGCTACTTCTGGCCAAAATCATGCTCGCTGGAGCTAACATCCTCGTCCTCGACGAGCCAACAAACCACCTCGATCTCGAAGCGAAAGAGGCCCTCGCGAGCGCTCTGATCGCCTTTCCCGGCACCGTGATCTTCGTCAGCCACGACCGCTACTTCATCCAGAAAGTGGCAACCAAGGTGCTGGAGGTCAACCGCGACGTCATCAAAGAAGTGAAATAATTTTTTAATCGACATTTTTCAAACGTTATCCTATACTATTATGTCTAACTATTAACTTGGAGAACTCAGTGTCAATTCAAACAGAAATTACTTCAACATTCCTTGAGAAAATCCCTTCTTTTGGTTGTAATGGAATCAATTTGCATAAACTTGGATTCGATTCCCCTGGGAGCCCTTTTCATCATACAGGATTTTCTAATTACTATGGGCTATATGCTGGAGCTTCAGAAGAGTGGAAAACAGTTGGGAATAAACTTCAGACAATCATTGCGCAAGCCGGAAATGTCATTGACCCAAAAAAACTAGTCCACCATGCCTGGAGAGAGGGGAATCAGATCTGCGAAAGCCTCGAGGTTCATGGAGTTCTAGAAAAAGTACAAAAATGTTATTCAGGAGAATACCAGGCTCAGTTGCTACAAGAGGTTTGCCAAGATCGACTGATCGACCTGCATCCTCTTGATGCGATTTCCAATGGGATTAAAGATCTTAATAAGTTTGCAGCTATTGCAAAAATTTCTGATCAACTGGACAAAGTGAAACAGCTTCCCTTTGTTAAAGAGGTTTCAGAAGAATTTGATCGAGTTAATCAACAAGTCCCCGCCGGCATGATTGTTGGCGGTTTGGTCGGTGCTGTATCTCTTTATAAAACTGTGCAGAGTCTCAGAGAAGGCAAGAAATTAAATGGCCTTGGCTGGACCGCCCTAAGCGTTGCGAGCTTTGCTTTTGCTGCGGGTATGCACAAATAAACTCAAAAATTGATTTTTGAGTTGGAGACTGTCCACAAACTCTTGTTCGTCGATTTTCGGGAATTATTTTGGCCGATTTTCAATTCAAATTTTGGGTCTTTGCTCCCACCTTGTTTTCGAACAATGTCGCTTGCTCCAGACTTCAAAATTTGTAGCACCGCATTGTCGAATTTCCGATTTTTCAAGTTATTTTGGTATCAGCTGTTGCAAAAAGACTGAAATAATTCATTGTAGTATGACGTATGGGGATTTTTGGTGCCGACAGTTTGTATAATAGGTCCATACCGGTTTTATTTTTATAGCCCTGAGCCGAATGAACCGCCACATATCCATATTGATAGAGATGGTTCTTCGGCAAAATTTTGGATCGAGGAAATATCACTAGCGCGGAATGTAGGTTTTAGAGGGTGTCTTCAAATTCTGTTCCACTCTCATGGTATCCAAAACTCCTTAAGGCCACGTCAAAAGAGCGATCTAATTGGGAAATCTGTGGAGGTGGGTATGGGATTCATTGGCCAGATATTGATGAAGATTTAAGCACGGAAGGATTGCTTCGAGGAGCTCCTGCCCCTTCTGCTGGGAAAGTAAAGTCAATGAAAAAGTCAAATAGACCAAAAACTGTTCGATCGATCAAACGATCACGATCAAAAACTAGAACATCGTCTAACTGATCACCCATAATAATCTTCAGCCGCCGCGATTTCATCCTTTCTCGAAGAAGATCCGGCCCCTAAGTGTCGGGTTAATAAAGCCTGGGTTCACTCTAAAGAAAAACCCCAAAAGGCCTTATCACTTTCCCATTCTTGTTTGGCCTCCTTAAGCCCTTCTAGACCTGTTTTATCAGTGTATAAAATAAAGGGAAGCCGTGATTTTATTTCATTTAAACAAAGATCAGGATCAAGTAGGAACTTTTCTGCCTTATTGAAAAGCTCCTCCAGACTCATGTCTGCTAAATTAAGTGGCTGCGAATCATCTGTTGAACTGTTAAATAGATCTCTGAGATCAATGTCATCTGGATTTAAATTATAATTATCAAAAAAATTGTCTTCAAAAAGTAATGTGGTACTTGGATCTAAAAGGAAATCAAAATCTGACTCTGTCCCATTGTCGGTCAAGTTCAAAACAGGTGGCGTCTCCTTCGCCCGCTTAGAATCTCCTTCATTTTCACCAAGAGCTGCATTGTTAAACGCACACTCCTCAACGGCTTGAGCACTATTGAACAATGGACTTTCTTTACCTACTGTAACAAATTTTCCTGGTTTATTCTCCTCGACTAATTCCCAATCACGTTCGAGCCGCTTCCCTGTAGGATTAATATTATAACTCATTTTATACATCCCTTATAATGTTTTAATAACATTATTATACAATAAAAATTGATAAAAAGTCAAAATATTGAGATGCGGATGTTGCACTAATGTTAATTAATTATTTTAATTGACTTTTAAGTAATTTATCATTATTATTTAATAATGATAAATGTTAATTATAATAATTATTTAGATTTTGATGTTCCTGCATCGTTTAATCGGGTTTGTCCAACTTTCGTGGTGAAAGAGGTTGTTGAGAGAGCCCGCGTTCTTTTTTCACGCATCTTAACCCCTGGAAGTGCATCGACCACATTCAAGATAGCAGAGAAAACAGTTGAATCAGTCCGACGTTGTCTCCCGGATGATTCTTGCTTTGACATTGAGTCAACGTCCATTTTGGAGCGGCTTGTCGAAGAGGGGAGGGAGATTGCAAATACGACAGCGTTTATGACGAGGGTGATTCCGATCAAGAGTAATACTCTCTATGATGTCCTATTTGGCTCTCCCTACAAGATGACCCATCAGGTATCGAGAAATGTCGGGAAAATTTGTGAAACTCTTATGAACCATGCTGAAGAGGTGCTTGCACGAAAGTGTTACGAGGGGCCCTTTGATGGTCGTCTTGTGTCAAAAGTTTGTACTTTTACTGGAGAAAAAATCGAGCCAGGCCAGTATACTATCGCCCCTAGTCATATTTTAGCAGGGATGATGGGCCTTTTCTGTCTCTATAAAGCGGGACGGGCTTATCATAGTGGAAGAAAAATGGCTTTGGCATGGGGCATCTTGAGTGTCGCTGCCGCTATAGCCCCGAGCTATCTACCGAAATAGGAGAAAATCAGATGACTTTTGCCATTTCTGACACAATCAGACAATATCTGCCAAATTGTCCTGCGAACATGGTCAGTGAAATTTTACCCCTTGCAAAGGATTTATATAATCAAAAAGAGTGCGCACAATTGAGTTCTAATTCTTTCCTTTATGGTCACGGGACAAGGCTTTCGTACGACATCCTTGCTCAATTTAGAAGTAATGCAACCGATTATCTCATTGAACCCGAGCTACCCGCTGAATTAGCAGAGTCGATGGAACCCTCAGATGATAATCTAATGAAAATCATGGAATTCGCTCTCAAAGCAAAATTTTTGCCTGGTCTGCCTAAGAATGGGATCAAAGTGGTTATTGATGATGGAACCGACAAGATGAAAGGGGTAGTTGATAAATGCTGGAATCAAATCGCAAAGAGTTGCAGCTATTTGGAGTCTCTAGGTAAAGAAGCGATTACTGGATGTGTTTATGAACAAGCACCAAGGTGCGAAAATTTATCGCCAAAGACGGAAATGGTCTATAAAGCCTGGTTAAAAGGGACAGAGTTTTGTGAAGGTCTTGAAGCCAACGGCTCGATTGAAAGTGTTGAAAGGTGCTTTCAGCCAGTTGGAGAACTGACGCAATTGCCATTGCTCTCAGAAGTTTGTACTTGGGATCCCCCAAAGTATGTCCGAAATAGTGGTCTATTGCCTGCCATAGAGCGATTGACCTTCTTGACCGCCACAGTTGGTACGGCCTATTTTGCCTATCAACAGTTCCGTAAACACGGGCTTTGCAAAACCGGGGTTGGTTTATCCGCTCTTAGTCTAGGATGTTTTGCTCTTTTCGTTAATTCTAGCTAATAAATGAGGTTAAAAATGAATATTTCAAAATATGTTTCAGATTTTAAAAAAGGGTTAACGTACGGAGTGCCTGCTGTCGTGTCCTGTGCGACAGCGATAACCGTCGTGGGCCAACTTTTGGGTGCTACTAAAATCAACACAATTGGACTTCTATTTCGCGATTTCCAAACCCATTTCGCACCACCGTTTGGGGCATTTTTGCCTGATAACTCAGAGCCCCTTCGTTTTGCTATTTTAGCAGGGATCTTGACTACACAAAATATTATTCCACCTCTCATCGAAGAAGTGGCATTTCGCTGGCTACTACAAGATAAAATCCTCTCCTTCTTCACACCACGGACAAATCCTTCCGCGAAGAGAGTAATAGTAAAGGCTCCCGTTAAAAATAGTCCCGCTCCTTTTCTGACTAAAGGGCAAATGCTTCGGATTGGAATCGTCGCAGCTCTATTTGGATTTTGCCATTATGCAATTCCTGGAAATTTTTCGAGCAGTCAATTCATGACCAAGGAGGAACTTGGTTATGAATCACGTTTTGCATCTATTCATAGTCTCGGTGCTGGAATTGCCTATGGAATTCTCTATGAAAAATTTGGCCTAGCAGCTGCGATCGGTGCCCATTACATTTGGAATTACTCGTATGACTTATGGAGATTCTATAACTGGAAAACGTTAACAAGTGAGCAATGGGCTTCTCTTATCGTCTCAAAGAAAATCCAGCTCATCGATAGATAAATGTTTGTTTTGTTAATATGGAGGTCATATGTCGATAGGAAATACATTTGAATTATACCGAAACAACCTGAAGAATCGGTTTTTGGCTGCGCCGGCATCCTGGATTTCGAATCCGCCTGGTTGCCATTGATGGTTTTTCCTTTACTTTTCTGCAAAAAAACTAGTTCGATATAATACCGCTCTTCAAATTTTCAAGAGTGGTATTGAGGCGATTATTTTATCTTCGGAATCGCACGGATCATGAATTCATCAAATAGAGGAACAGTGAAGGCAATTTCGCCGTGCGCCGGGCTGTAAATCATCCCCTTTTTGATTAGTTTTGACCGAACTGGTGCAAGGCTTGTAATTTTTTGATGCAAGACCTCAGCTATATCCCCAGTTCTATGTAATCCTGGGCCTAGTTCTGCCATTGCCCTTAAGAAGGACTTTTCACTAGGGATAAGACGATCAAAGCGGACGCGAAAAAAATTTTTATCTAACCGACCGATTACAGATTTGGTCGCAAATCGGACATCTTCAAGCGTAATCGGGCTTTCTTTCGCATGAAACCACGATTGGTAACCCCATTCTTGAAGAAAATATGGATACCCCTTGGTCATTCTATAGATTTCTGCCAAAGCGCTTGGTTCAAATTCTGCCCCTTCTTCTCGTGCAGGATCATTAAGTGCTTTTGATGTCTCAGATTCAGAAAGTGCTCCGATATCAGGAAAGTTAAGAAGTCTTTCAGCATAAGATTTTGATTGACCTGCTAACCCAGGCAATATTGGCAATCCAGCACCTAATATAACTAGCGGTAGGCATCGTTGTTGAATTTTGTGCATAGCCATAATCAAGGCACCCAATTCAATTAATGATAAATACTGAATTTCATCGATAAAAATTGCGATTGCACTATTGGACTCTTCTGCAGCTTCACCTAAAGCAACAAAAAGATTGGGCAGATCGATTTCCAGATCACCACTATCTGCCGTTCCACGCTCAGGCTCAATATCTAGACCAATGGTTACATCGTTCACCGTCACTTTAAGACCGGAAACGAAACCTCGCAGAATTGAGAAACATCGTCTGATCTTATTTGTGATACTGGCCATTCGGTCCATTTCAAATAGTAGTTTCCAGAGGTGGGGTACAATCAATGCGCCTAGACTTTTGCCTTCATGTGCTTCAATGAAAATAGTCCGATACCCTTCTTCCCTTGCTTTTTGCTCAATCACATTTAGTAGAACAGTTTTTCCCACTCCTCTCAAGCCAGTAAGAAGCATACTTTTTTCATGACGTTTTCTCTTTATTCTTCCTAAGAGTAATAAAGCTTCTTCAACAATAGGATCTCTTCCGACTAGTTCAGGGGGTGGCGCTCCAGCACCAGGTGAAAATGGATTTCTATATGGATACATGATTTATACCTATTTATACCCATTTATACTCGATTTTAGGTATAAATGGGTATAAATTTCGACTACAACTTTGTAATATGCTCAATGTTATACGGTTATGAAAAAAAATGAATCGGAAAATTTTGAATTCAAATGGGAATTTATACCCATTTATGCCTGAAATCGGGTATAAATGGGTATAAATTGACTCTCTAATGATTGATGGTCTCGGTGAGCTCTGCGGTGGAGCTCTCAGGCCGATTGCGGTCAAAACGGAGCAGAAGGGGAAGGAAGATCGCGATTGTCGCTACGATCATGATCGCAACAGGGTAGATCGTCGCATCATAGAGACCGCTTGTGAGGCCCACAACGAAGGCGGCGATAAGCAGCCGCGCGCTTGTCATGAGGCTGGCCGTGATCCCCTTGATATCGGGTAGGATTTCCATCCCTTCAGGAAAATAGAGTCCGATTATCCAATTAGCGCCAAAGGCAAAGATCACCATCCCAGTTGTGAGCAAGTAGGGGTCGCGTGGGGCGACGAGCGCGATGAGCCCTACAAAAGCGCCGCCAAGAACGCTGAGGAAAATTCCTGCTCGTTTGACTTTTGGGATCGACCATTTATTGATTGCCCGTTTGGTCGTCAGACTGCCTACAACCCAGCCGCCTAGGACTGCAGCTTGGACAAAGGGGAAGATTGCTTTGCTCATCCCAAATTCGACGACAAACAGTACCGAAATGCCCGATAGAAAGGCAATATAGGCTCCAAAAAGAACGCTCGTTGCAATCGTAATCTGCCAGAAGGGGAGGCAAAGCAGAGCTCGTTTAAAGTCAGAAAGGACCTTGGGGAGGTTAAGCGGAAGCCGGTTTTGTTGGGGCAGGGTCTCTTCAAATTGGAAAATAGAGATCGCCAAACTGACGGCAACGAAGATCGCAATAGCCAAAAAGTTCGAGCGGAACCCAAAATTATAGTTGAGATAGCCACCTAGCATCGGCGCAGCGGCCATGATGAGGGGAATCGTCGTATTTAATTTATTGAGGGCATTGATCGCCCGCTCTTTTTGGAAAGCATCGAAAATGATCGCTGTGCCCAGCGTGAAGCATCCGCCACTGCCAATTCCTTGGAGAATCCGTCCCCAAAGCATCTGATTGAGATTTTGCGCAAACAGAGTAATGAGACTCCCGAGCAAGAACATCCCCAAAGCGACGAGTAGGGGCTTTTTTCGCCCCCACGAATCAGAAATGGGACCGTAAAAGGGGCCTGCAAGGCAGATGCCGACAAAGTTCCAGGTGAGAAGCCCTTGAATTTGACCTTCTGTCGCCTTAAACCATTTCATCATGTCGGGAAATGCGGGCAGGTAGATATCTGTTTCAACGCAGGCAGCGATGAAGACGACGATGATGAGAAAGAGGAATTTAAGCTCTTTTTTACGGTCCATGGGAACCATTCGGGTTTTGGAAGGGGAAAAGCCCCATAGGAGCTTTTGTTTTTTTATAGTACGGAAGAGGTAGGATTCGAACCCACGGTCCCTTGCGGGACTTCTGTTTTCAAGACAGACGCAATCGGCCACTCTGCCACTCTTCCAACAAGTAGTGTAGTATTATAGCACTCTACACTTAATTTTCAAGTTTCATTTCAAAGTAGACTTTCAGGGGAAACTGGGCTTTGTTTAGGTTCGCTAAAAACTCTGCTTCGGTGATTGTCTTTTCATTGAGTGGAATAATAGTAAAAACATCTTTAGGAAACACGGTTATTTCTGCAATATGGGGATCAAGATGCTTATGATCGCTATGTTGCCAAAAAATCAATCGTCCCTTGCATACAGCCATGGCAACCTTATCGACTCTTGTAAAAAGATCGCAGAGAATATGATTTCGGTTGACTCGGGGAGGTGAAAATTCACGCAAGGGAGTGTCTAAGGTGATCACTTTTGTACGATTAAAATCGATACCATCCACAACTGGCTGTTCAGATTTTTCAAACCTCTCTTTCTCCTTGTTAAAAACAAACCGATGTTCTGCTCGATTCATCTCAGTAATCAGTTGAGGAATAGATTCTTTTAAATGTTTTTCTCTCGCCTCAGCTCTTTTAACGGAGGGCATTGGATAGTTGCCTAATTTATCCCAAACCTTGCTGTAGGTGTCAGTTTCAACCATTAGCACTCTTCTTCTAAAATCCTCTTCAAATGTGAGAGAAAAAATTTTGGGGCCATACTTCAATTCAACGGTGTCATGCGCTCGGCAGTCTCCAATTAAGTTGCTAGGAAGCATTAGACGCATCTCTTGTTTTTCTTGATTCCGAAGGATAACAGGAATTAGCCAATCGCCCTCCTCGAGAGGAATGGGCGTTCCATCGCCTTTGGTTAGCGGGGCATTTCCAGCTGCATCTGGCTTGAGGTAGGGGATTGCGGCTTCATCAACAGGGTTCCAATGGGTAAAGGTTATTCGCTGGTCTTGTCTGTCTGCATCGTATGAACAATCATAGTTGCCTGCAGGAGCATCTCTCAGCTGTTGTCTGAGTGGATTTACAGGAAATAATTCGAGAGGACGGTCAGGATTTCCTAAACGATTAGGCGATAACATAAAAATTTCTCCTTAATTTTAAATCGATTTATTATAGCGATGGCGATTATAATATTCAATATTGAAAATATTGGAGATCCTATATCTTCAGCACCCCGTTGATCAGTGAGGGGTCCTTTTCGCTGGGGGTGAGGGTGAAGTGGTGCCGCTCGAGCAGCTTTTTCATTCCAGTATTGTTCTTGAGGAGTTGGACGGTAACGGTGCTGATTTTTTCCGCGCGGGCGATCTTGAGGACGGCATCGAGCATTTCTGCTCCGAGTCCTTTGTGTTGCATGTTGTCTTGGATGACAAATTTGAGGTCGGCAGTTGCCGTGTGGGGGGTGCGGCCCAGGCGGGCGGCGGCGACCATTTGGCCCTTATGTTCTGCGATCAGAAGGATTTCTCGATCATAGTCGGTGTGGCAAATCCGGATCATCCGCTCGTGGGAAATGCGCTGGCTGAGGGGCATCTCTTTGAAATAGCGGGCTCGGAGGGTCTCTGAAGAGAGCCGTTTCTGGAAATCGACGACGAGAGGTTCATCTTCAGGGCGGACCGGGCGCAAGGTGATTTGCTCATTGTCATCCAAGGTGCATTTGGAGATATACTGTGAGGGGTAGGGCCGGATGACCGGTTTAGCGATCGGTTCTTTTGAGAGGACGATGCGGGCATCGAGGGCAATCAGCTGATCCGAAGAGGCCAGAAGGGGGTTGATGTCGCATTCGGCCAGATGGGGATGGGAGACAATCAATTCTGAGAATGAGACGATAATTTTTTCAAGTTGGGCGAAATCGATCCCTTCTCTTCCACGGACCCCTTTGAGTGCTTCGTAGATTTTGGTCCGTTTCATCAGGCGGTTTCCTAGTGTCGCGGTGAAGGGGGGGAGGCCAAGGGCTCGATCTTTATAGACTTCTACCAGTTGTCCGCCAGTTCCGAAGAGTACTACGGGGCCAAATTGTGCATCGATGGTGCTGCCGATGATCAGCTCGTAGCCTTCGAGTTTGATCATTTTTTGGACAGTGACGCCGAGAAAATGCTCTGCGCCAGCTTTTTCGGTCACCGAATTTTTGATTTGGGTAAACCCCTTTTCAACGCTCTCTTTGTCTTTTAGATTGAGTAGGACGCCCCCCACGTCAGTTTTGTGGGTGATGGTCTCCGAGTGGAGTTTCAGAACGATGGGGAAACCGATCTCTTCAGCGGCTTTGACAGCCTCTTTTGCCGAAGTGGCGATGAGGGTTTTGACGATGGGAATCGAGTAGGCGGCCAGGACCCGTTTAGATTCTTCTTCGGTGAGCAGTGTTCGCCCTTCTTTGAGGGCATTTTGGATGATCCCTTCGGTAATGTCGATCCGCTTTTTGACGTCTGTGAGGTCTTGACGGATGGCGGGGGTCTCATAGAGGTATTGTAGGGCGTAACTTTGCCTCCACATCGTCGCGAAGGTCTTGCTGGCACTATCGGGGTAGATGAAATTGGGAATGTTGGAATTGGACAAAATGGTGATCCCTTTTTGTATCACTTCTCCGCCCATCCAGCTGGCGAGGATCGGTTTATTGGGGATTTGCGCATAGGGTTTAAGACACTCGGCGGTTCCTGTCACATCGGTCATATCTTGAGGGGAGAGGATCACGAGAATACCGTCGGTATTGGGGTCTTTTGCGACTATTTCGATCGCTTTTGAGTACCGATCGGGGCCAGCGTCTCCAAGCAAATCGACTGGATTGGCGTGGCTCCATGCCGCTGGAAGGAATTGGTTAAGTGCTTCGATGGTCTCAGGTGCGAGATTTCCCATTTCAGCACCATATTGAGCGGCGGCGTCGGTAGCGAGAACGGCAGGGCCACCTGCATTTGTGAGGATGGTGAGGCGGGGGCCTTTAGGAACCGGTTGTTTTGCGAGCACTTCAGCCATATCGAATAACTCGCCGATTTCATCGACTCGAAGGACTCCAACGCGGCGCATCGCTGCATCGAAGACCTCGTCGCTACCGGCCATCGATCCAGTGTGGGAAGCGGCCGCTTTTGCAGCGGCTTCGGTGCGACCGGCTTTGATGACGATGATCGGTTTGTTCATGACCACTTCTTTGGCAGCAGAGAGGAAATCTTTGGCATTTCCGATAGTTTCCATGTAGATCAATATGCTGCTGGTATTGGGGTCGTTGCCAAGATAGTCGATCAAATCGCCCCAATTGACATCGGCCATCGATCCAATCGAGACGAAAGCGGAGAATCCGATTTTTTGCTTCAAACTCCAGTCGAGTACCGCCGTGCACATCGCTCCCGATTGGCTGATGAAGGCGACGTTGCCCTTTAGCGCCATCGAAGCGGCAAAAGTGGCATTGAAATTGGTCAGTGGGTTCATAATGCCTAAGCAATTCGGACCCACAAGGCGCAAATTACCGGCGCGGGCTCTACGAAGAACTTCGTTTTCTAGTTTGAGCCCTTCAGCGCCAAGTTCTTTAAAGCCGGCGGAAATAATGATGGCCCCCTTGACCTTTTTAGCGACACATTGGTCGATCAGAGCCGGAATAGTTTTAGCAGGAGTGATGATGACGACCAGTTCGACTTCTTCGGGGATAGCTTCGATAGAGGGATAACATTTGAGGCCGAAAAGGGTTTCGTATTTCGGGTTGACGGGGAAGATTTTGCCTTTAAATTTTCCCGAGATCAAATTGTTTGTCAGGGTATTGCCAACAGATTTGGGAGTTTGTGTAGCGCCGATGATCGCTACGCTCTTAGGATTGAAAAATGGCTCGAGCTGCTGCTTGGGCCTTTCTAGATATTCTTGAGAGGGATCTACGATAATTTTTGCCATAATTTTCCATTACCTGCGACGGTAGTAATAATAACGTGGATAGTACCGATCTCGATAGTAGTAGCGTGGACGATAAGGGCGGCCCCGATCATCATAGCACCCGTAACGGTAAGCTCCAAAATAGCCTGGAGCATAAAAGCGAAACCCTCTGCGGTAGGTATAACCGGGGCCCCAGGTGTAGCCATGAGGACAAACATAGGGTTCAGAATAGTAATGACCATAGGAATAAGTTCGGACTCGGAAATCGACTTTTTCAATTTTTGTATCATCTGATGAAGTTGGTGCAACTAACATAAAAAAGGCGTTGATTAAGGCGAAAATATTCATGGCACTCCTTTTTCTTTATTATTGTTGTTATATTAATTATTTTAAATAACTATCTATAACTAATTGATTAAGAAGTGGTTCTTCCTTTGATCAAGAACATATTCAATGAGCTCTTCCCATTTTTTTGCTTTAAAATGAGATGAGACAATAGAGGGGTCTAGCTTCAACAACTGGCAAAAGCCAGAGATCATCTCAGCTGAGCCTCGTAGAGAAAAGCTTTCAGATTGTTTCCCTATGAATTCTGCCCAGGGGCGACGCCCGACCAAATAGCAAAGGCCCCTTTCAGAGCTACTCAGAGCAATTTTCTTAAACGAGATCATCGCCTCGGTCATGGTTTTACTCTCAGTGAGAAAATAGAGAAACTCGAAGGGATCGCCTGGCATGTTCAGGATCTCTTTTTCCCACCGCTCGAGTTGCCATTTATTTCTTAGCCAATGGATCGGTCCTCCAGCTCCTAAGGTCTGGAAAATTTTGCAGGCAAGTTCATATTTGCGCGGCGCTCTTAGGGAGGGGAACCCATCTTGTGAGAAACTAAAAATTTTATTGCAAAATGGATCCCCTTGAGAAAGGTCGATGGCCCGATCAATCTCGGGAGTTTCTGGCCCAGATATGTCAAAAATCCATTTAAAGAATGAGATAATCGCAGAAAACAGTTGCACAATTAGCCCTGGGGTTTCGTCATAGGAACTCAGGGTAGAGGTGGAATGGGATGTAGGATGCAGGTAGGGAGAATCCGTTGGTGGTGGAGGAATAGAAGGTGAGATTCGAGATACAGGGTCTACCATAAAGGAGATAGTATAAATTTTAATCTTTTTTCTGACAACTGGTATAGCATTTGAAAGTAAATAATTATTGTCCATGTTATTTTATTCCTTTTTAGTTTATATTTGTACGAAAAATACAACCAGGAGAAAATTTGTGATACAAATTAAGTTTTGGAAAAAATGTGTTTTAGCCCTCACTTGCGCGGCCCTTATCCTAGGAGCTACTGTCGGGCTGCTGTACAAAAATGTGGAGCAAGAGATCGTTGTCCCACAATCATCAGAATGGCAATCCTATACTTCGAGCGATCAGAGTTTTGCTATTCAATTCCCTAATGAGCCGAAAGAAAAAACCGAGCAGACTGTGATCGCCGGAAAAAATCTCTCTTTTCAAGAGATGAGTGCTGTCCTAAATGAGTCCACCTATTCGGTCAGCTATGTTGATTTTCCGAAGCATTGGAAATGGGTCGGAACCAAAAAATTGCTTAGCAAGGGATTCGATGCCTTTATTCAAAGTCAGCAAGATCTTGAGGCCCTTGCCAAGCAAAATATCACCACATTCCACGGTTTGCCCGCTCTGGAGTACCACTTAAGACAAGCAGGCAAAGAGATCGAGGGAAAATTTGTGATCGTCGGCAATACGCTCTATCGGATCACGGTGACCTATCCACTCGCAGTTGCAGAAACTGTTCAGCCTGACACATTCTTCGGATCGTTTCAGGTGAATGGGTAGTTGAACTCGACTTTGCAACTTTTTTGGGCCACCAGCCTTGCCTATTTGTCCTCGGACGTTTGACCTATGGTCAAACTGGGAGATTATTTAAATCGGGAAGGGGTTTCTAACCCCTCCCCGGTTTAAATAACTCCCCGGAGAACAAATATCCCGAGGCTGGTGGCCCAAAAAAGTTGCAAAGTCGAGTTGAAGAAATTGCTCTATTCAGATTAATCTGGAGTTTCTTATGAAACCAGGAGATCTGTATGGCAAAGCTCTATTTTCGTCACGGCACCGTTGGCAGCGCGAAGACCCTTAATCTTCTCGCTGTTGCCCACAACTATCGGCAACAAGGGAAAGAGATTCTTTTGCTCAAACCCGAGATCGATACCCGCTTTGGTAGAGAGCAAATTAAGTCGCGAGCCGGCCTCGAAATGACCGCAGATCTTCTCATCCGCCCCGACACTGATCTCCTTTCCCTCGATTATGAAGGTGTCGATTGCATTTTGGTCGATGAAGCTCAATTCTTGTCGGCCTCGAGTATAGAGCAGCTGCGTGAAATTAGCGTCAGCCGCAATATCCCTGTCATTTGCTATGGGCTGCGAACCGATTTTCGCTCCCATCTCTTTGAAGGATCGCGTCGTCTGATGGAGCTTGCCGATTCGATTGAAGAGGTAAAGGCTACGTGCCATTTCTGCACACGCAAATCGATCATGAATCTCAAGCATGTCAATGGAGTGGCAACTGTCGATGGCCCGACGATCCAGGTGGGTGCCGAGGAGACCTATCTTCCATCCTGCTACCACTGCTATCAGGCCCATTTGGCCGCCGTGGTTCAATCATAAATGATTAATTACAGTTGAAATATTATCCCCGTTTTATTAAAATTTAACAAATTAAAAACGGGGTTTTTATGCAAATTTCTTCAATCAATAGTCCGTCGCAGCCTTCTCCTATAGATTTGTTAAATGAGCTCCAATTGCATCACAAAAGCAATGGGACCAACCCTGCCAGCTATATGGTCTTTAAAGAGAGCAAAAGAGCTTTAAAAGAGCTCGCCAAAAAGGGGGAGCTCTCAGAAGAGCTCAGAAGCCGCGTTTTATCTATTTTAAATAAAAGAGGCCTTCACTACCGTTGCGAAAAGGGCCCGAGATTTGGGATTTTTGGGGTCTCATCAACAGAAATCCTTTTCCGGTGTCCAAGGCTGTGGCATATTCTCAATCATCCCGAATCCCATCCGAAGGAATCAGCACTGATCAATTCATTAAGCGATGATGCTTTTCAGAAATTACTGGACTTCCGAAGTGAGAAGAGTAGTTCAATGACCATAGAAAGTTTTGTCGAGTTTGTTAGAGTAGTCACTCTTCTCAATATTCCTGAACTTGAAAATATCCATAAAGTAGCCCTGCTTTCGCGGTTGAATTCATCAGTGTTTTTGTTGAACATGAAGACATTCTACCAACTGGTATCGATCTTCCCAGATCATTTTTATCGACTGTTTGCAACAGTGCTATCTCGAAGTGTTCGCAATTCCTTTCCTCAAGATTGTTCGAATGAAGAGGTTGCTGCGGAATTTGAGCTCTTTAACAAGATGATCGACGGCTCGTTTGCAAATGAGAAGGAAAATCTATCTGCAGAAACGCTCTTCCGTTTCTTCTTATTTGCTCATAATGAAGGCAAAGGTTCGCACCCTCTTCATGTTGAGGTTTTTGGAATACTGCTCGAGCGATTAAAGAGTGGGGACTTAGACCCTAGTTACTCTCAAGTGCTTGTCAATTATGCGGAGGAATCTCATGTGCTTCGTGAACGGATGAAAAAGGACAGTTTGGTCATAGAGTTGGAAGGTATTGGGAGCTGGTCTGTTTCTGTGTGGCCTCTGTTTGCGAAGAGTGATTATATTCGAACCCTCTTGAAATCGGGGCTTAAAACTGAGAAAGTCGTTTTGGAAGGAAATATCGCCAAGAGCTTTTTTATCCTTTATGATCTTTGGATCAAAGCGAAACAGGTGGATCTTGAGCCCCTTTCCGTTGAGCAATTGATTGGTCTACTGCAGGGAGCTGATTTCTTTAAAGCCAGAGATTTTTCTCACATAAATGCTATAATTGGCAATGCTATCGTTACCTCCTGTGACAACGACACAGATACGATCGCAGCGCTAGCAGAGATCGTTTGTAGCACTCCTTGTCAGGAAGTTGAAGACCATGTGATCTCATGGTTAAAAAAGAATCCCATTTTTTCCATTCAAGAAGAGGCAGGGAAGTATTCTGTTTCAATTAATCTGAAAGAACCGCCCCCGTTTGCAACGCTTCAATCAGGAATAAGAGTCTTAAAAATTCTACTGGATAATCATCGCCTCTCTAACGTTGTCGTCAAAGTGAATGGAGAGGCTCATCAAGGGCTCATGCTTCTTTGTGGGATCTATTGCTGCTTTGAGCTGGGGCTTGCAAAAGAGAAAGAGGAGTTAGAGGGCAGGCTTTCTGCAATTAGACACGATTATCAACCCAACCCCTTAAGGGGGTGGAGCCATTGGGATGTTCTTTTGCTATTACGCAGATGCACGGATTCTTTAATGACCCACATTCTCGAAGGACTTTCCGTTCAAAATTTTTGTGGCCTCTTTTGGTGGTCTGTAAAGGAATGTGTAAAAGGTAAAACTGCAGCCTCGCTGAAAGAAGAAGCTGCTGATATAGAGCGGATAGTGTCAGACAGAACTGGGAATGAAGCCCACAGGCTCACCCCTAGTCAGCTGCCCTATTTTCTCCATTCCTTATTCCAAACGGATATTGATCTAGAACAGTGTCCGGGGTTGCTGAATAACTTCGTAAGAGTGATCAGAGAGGGGCTAAGAGAAAAAACCTTAGATATTGCCTTATTTGAGAAAATCCTAGAGGAGTGCCGTGCTTTTTCCTCTGAAAAAGTGGATTTTATTAGGAATTTAAAAATTGGGGTTCAATACAGCTCTAGGGAGAGTCTTGAAGTTCCCGTTCATCTGCTTCTCAAGATGGAAAGCTGCCAGGGAAAACTCGGAGCGGAATTTGAAAGTATCCCCCTCGCAAGCGCTGTTTGGGCAGTACAATTCATAGAAATGGTCTTTAACAAAAGTGAAGTTCCTCTTCTATCCGAAGCGGAGGCAAAGACTCTTCCGCCAGCCCATTTTCTTGCTCTAAAACAGTTACAAAGAGGACTTTTAGATGAAAAACATGCGCCGATGAAGTCACAGGCTTATAAGCTCGAATCTTTGGTTCCCTCCCTTCCTCATGGGACTTTAATGACCGCAGCAGCATGGGCCCTTTCAGTGGATTGCCAATCGCTTTTCGATAAGTGCTCAGCTAAATATTGCGGTAGTGCAAAAGTTCAATTCAAGAATTATAATTATCATACAAGTAGGCTTCATTTGTCCTCATTTGAATCCAAGCCATTGAGGCTGTTGAAAGTCATTGGCGATGAGTGCAGAAAACTATGGATAGATGTCGAAACGGATGCGACAGATGGAAAAAATCCTTGGGCTCAAGTCGTAGAGGCCTGTCCTAACCTGACTCATCTATCGCTTATGGGGCGGGCTCCAATGGTTGAAACTCTTCCGCTAAGTGATCTTAAGAAGCTAGAATGGCTGACAATATCCGCTCGAGATGAATCGGCTTGGGAAGAGTTTAAGAAATTAAAAATCCCACCAACAATCCCTCGTATTGAGCTTCTGGTTAGCCTGGAGCATTTGAAAGAGGCTAAAGACTTTGAAATTTTTAAAAACCTGCCTTCTAAAGGAGTAAGGATTAGTCTATGGTCTCCAAAAGAAAATAAAGGGTGGTTCTCTAGCGTTTGGAATCTCATGTCAACCGATCCGGTTGCTATTCTCTTTTCAACTCTGACTCATTTTAAAACACTGGAAGTAGATGGTGCTAATATTGATTCTTTGAATTATATTATTAAGAATAACCTAAATCTTGAAGAAGTAAACCTTAAATATGAAAACGAACGTCCATACACTCAAGATATACAAACTCTAGTCAATCGCGGGGCTAAAAAATGCAATATTCAGATTGGTTACCATGACAGAAGTGGGAGAAATTGGATAAGAAATTTTCTGAACTATTTAGATGACCTCAGAGGGTGTAATCTTGAAGTGTCTTTATATACCGGACAAGAGAGTGATAAAGATCTAAGGGAAATTCTAAATGAGTATAAAAAGAAAGATAGGGTAAAAGGGTTGCCCGAAGTCAAAGTTGATATCTCTTTGTATTAAACCTGATAAATTCGGCTGCACCCTAACGATTTCGCCNNGGCGAAATCGTTAGGGTGCAGCCGGTATAACTCAGATTAGATCTTTGGCAATCTTTTCACGCATCGCGGCCATGTATTCGACCATGAAGTGGAGATTATGGATGGTCGCCAGGGTGAGGGCGGTGAGCTCTTTGGCCTTGAAGAGATGGTGGAGGTAGGCGAGATTGAACTGCCGACAGGTGGGGCAGGTGCAATTTTTGTCGATCGGTGTGAAGGTGGTTGCGTTTTCGGCTTTTGTGAGCTTGAGAGGCCCTTGCCAAGTCAGGGCAACAGCGTGGCGGGCAGCTTTTGTGGGGTAGGAGCTATCAAAGGTATCGATTCCGAGGGCGATCCCTTTATCGATCGAGTCTAGATCGCCGATGCCGAGCAGATGGTTGGGCTTTTCTTTCGGCAGCTGTGGCAAGGTGTGTGCGAGGATCGAGTGCATCTCTTCTTTTGTTTTTCCCATGCTTCCGCCGATGGCATAACCGTCGAAGTCGAGTTTTGTTAGGAATGCACAGCTTTGGCTGCGCAAATCGAGGTTGATGCCGCCATGGATGACTCCGTACATCGCTTGGCCATTTCGGTCTTTGAAGTGCGCTTCAAGAGATCTTTGCTCCCAGCGGTGTGTTCGGGCAATAGAGAGCTGGAGCGCCTCTTTTTCAATGTGATAGGGGGGCAATTCGTCAAACGGGATGATGATGTCGGCGCCAAGATCTTTTTGCGCTTGGACGGAGGTCTCTGGAGTGAGGAGAAATTTCGAACCGTCGCGGTAGGAGCGGAAGAGGACCCCTTCTTCATTAATTTTGAGGACCAGTTCTCCGCTGTTTTTTGTCCCCCGGCTCTTCAATTCATCGGCGACGGAACCATAGGCGAGGCTAAAGACCTGAAATCCACCAGAATCGGTGATGATCGGCATTTTGCGGTTGATGAAGTGGTGTAGCCCGCCCGCCTCTTTGACGATTTTGGTCCCTGGCTGCAGCAACAGGTGGTAGGTGTTGCAGAACATTAGCTGGAGGCCAATTTCAGAGACGGTGGCGCTATCGAGCGCTTTGATGGTCCCATTGGTGCCAACTGCGACAAAATTGGGGGTGTCGATCGTGCCGTGCGCTGTATGGATTTTGCCGACGCGGGCCGCTGATTTTTTCGATTCATGGAGTATTTCAAATTTAAACACGGGGCATCCACCTCCGCATTAGGGCCATCAGGGGGCCTAGGGTGAAGATGACGCACACTTTGAGTAGGAAGCTGACCAGGAGGATGTCGAGGATCGAATTGACGATTCCATAGAGTCCTAAAAAGCTAAAGAGGATCGTATCGATGAATTGGGAGATGGTGAGGGACAAACTGCTTCTGAGGGGAAATGAGGAGCGGGGCAGAATGCGCGAAATCCAGCCAAAACAGCGGACGTCGAAATGTTGGACGATAAAGAAGGCGACGAGGGAGGCCAGCAGCAGGCGGGGGGCGGGGGTGAGGAGTTTCGCATAGGCAAATTGGGCGGTGTCATGGGGGCCCGGAACAAAGAGGAGCTGCACTTGCGAGACGGCGACAAAGAAGATCATGAAGAAAAAACAGATCGAGATCGCTTTCTTTGCTGCCTCTTTGCCAAAATATTCTCTTAGGAGGTTCAGGCCGAGGATGCTGCCGACGGCAAATGCATCGCTGCAGGTGACTTCAAAGCCGAGAAAATTCATCTGTTTGAGGACGAAAAGGTTGGCGATGAGGGCTTGAACGGTGACTAAAGCCGTTAGTGCTCCTTGTCCCAAACGGAGTGCTCCATAGGAAAATAATAGCACGATAATAACTTGGGTAACAAAATAGACTTCGTTCATATTAGGTAGTAATATAAACGGATGAGAAATTAATTTCTAGGATTCTGCCATTCTTTGTGGTGGCTGGTGCAATAATACGTGTGACTTGACCGCAGATATGTACGAGCAGACTGCAAGGCCTAAACTTAGACAGAGTAAAGTCATTTGTTTATCTCGAAAAAATCCTTGAGGCTCAAAGTTTTTATACGCACTTGCGACAGCACTAACAGCAAAGACCGCGGACCGGATCGTTTGGATTCGGTGAAAATTAGGATTATGCCAACCAAGCGGTACGAACCTATCTCAATAAAATTTTTCGTCGACTTTCGGGATTATTTTGGCCAATTTTCGTTTCAAATTTTGGGGGTCATATTCGGAGAGTGATATTACCCCCAAAATTTGAAACGAAAATTGGCTCAAAAGAACCCTAAAATCGACTGAAACCGAATTTGAAGACACCCTCTTATAAGGTGCTCTAACTACCTTTAACGGGGATTTTTTTGGAGGTCCCTTTTTTATTCTTGGAGAAGGTCACTTTGAGGATCCCTTTTTGGCAGATGGCGTCGGGTTGCTTTGACTCGTCGATATCTCCGGGGACGGCGATCCGGTAGGAGAAGGAGCTCATCGCTTTGCGGTAAAATTTTTTCTTTTTGTCTTCGGTCTCTTCCCGCTTTTCAGCTTTGATCCAGAGGACCCCTTTATCAAAGACCATCTCGATCTCTTCTGGGCTGATGCCGGGTAGGGCGGCTTCGACATAGACATGTTCGTTATCTTCGGAGATGCTGAGGCCAGAGGGGCTGGTGAATTCGTGCACATCCCAATCGTCTTCGATGTTTTCAAAGAGTGAAAAAGGATGGCGGAAACGGGGAAAGGACCAGAAGGATTTCGGCTCGATTTTTTTGTGTTCATCACCCATGTAGACCTCCTAAAAATTGCCTCTTGAATCTACAAAATTTCAGAATTCACTTGCAAGAATTCTTTGATTTTTTCATCGAGGTGCTCTTCCAGTTCTGGGTAGGTGGTTTTGATCCACTTTCGCATTTTGGTTGTCTCGTGGAGCAGGGTCCGTTTGATTCCTGGGAGGGTTTTGAGTGTTTCGTCTTCTGAGAATGAGCCGAGATCCACTTCGATTGCTTCATCACCGATGAAGCCAAAATTGCGCAGCTGGGCGTCGTGATCGGCAATACCTGCTTTGCACCGCTGGACAATTAGGGTAAGGAGGGTGTCGAGGCGGGTTTTGGCCTGCTCCAATTCTTCGCCTTCGGCCAGTACGACGAGGAGGGGTTTAGCCATAAGCACTTTTTTCTGGACGGTGAATTCGAGCTGATCGAGGTCCACTTTGTGGGCGATGTGATTGGGATCTGTGATGGTGAGGCTAGTCTGCAAATTTTTGCTTTTAGTGAGATGGATGTAAACGAGGCCTGTCTCTTTGCGAAAACGGTCGTAGGCGAGCTTACAGCTATTGAAAAATCGATTGTATCGCATCTTTCTACGATCAAGCTCCCACTTTGGCAATAGGGGATCAAGGGGACTCTTTAGCCGCATATGGTGGTGCTTAAAAAATTTGAGCACATATTGCCCATCCTCGGAAAGAAATGCGTAGCATTCGCCCCCGCTATCGAGGAAGTGATAGGGTTGAGCAAGGACGGTGGGGTCAAGTTCACACTCCACTTCCATTGCTGGATCATAGGGAAGAGTAGAGTAAATTTTGTGGAGGCGAAAGCCGTGAGTCCTTTTGTGGCAAAATCGCTCGGTGGCGATGAACAGAGCAATGAAGAGGAATATTTTAAAGGCGATTTTCATGGAAATACTCCTTTAAATCGGGTCTGTTTTTGATGATCCACTGCTCAAATTCGGCGCTATTTTGCTCAGATGGCTCGCCGAGAAAATAGGAGCCGATATCGAATTGGACGACTTTGTTTTCCCATACGCCAAAATTGCGTCCGACATGGTTGTCAGAATTGGCTATACCGAGGCTATTGCGATGGCGCAGGCAGGCAAAAAAGGAGGAGATGATCGCTTTGGCCTCGTCGGGATGCTCCTGAAGATAGGGGTAAAGGGGCTGAACCTTTTTTTGCAGCACAAAAGGGGTTTGTTTAAGGTCGATAATATACCGGATCCCGATCTTGTCGTAGATGACGATCGATGGGTGGCTTAATTTGGGGATGAGGCTGAGGTGGAAGATTTGTGTCTCTTGGGGCAGTTTTTTGTATGCGAGCAGGACGCTGTCGAAAATGCTCTTCATTCTCTCCTCTCTTTTTGCGATGGCTTTCCAAGAGCCAGGAAGTTTTTTCAACACTCGAGAACTGGGCCAGCAGTGGTAATGCTTGAAGAGTTTAAGGACGGTAGTCTGATCTTGCCCGATGAAGGAATAGGTTTGGGCGCCACTGCCTAGGAAATAGAACGGTTGGTTCAATTCCTTCGGTAAAGGGGTTTCACCCAGTTCCCAGGAGGGGTTGTAAGGATATTCAGCAATGGTCTTATCGATCCGAAATCCGCAGGTTTGAGTGCGGATGAGCCGTTCGAGGCCGAAAAATAATACGAGAAAAAGGGAGATTCTAAGTGCTATTTTCATTTAGTCCCCAATCGCATTTATCAAATTGCTCTGGATAGTGTTTTTTGACAAACTGTAGCAACTTTATCTTGGCTTTGGCCTTCGCCCGCTTGGATGCTTTGTATTTATTCGAATAGACAAAGGAACCGACGTCGATTTCGACTGCTTCGTCTCCGATGAAACCGCAATTTCTCAAGATCCGGGCATCTTTATTTTTGATCCCTTTAATTCCCCTTTCATCGAGCATTTTGAGAGTGCTTAGCATCGCTTGCACCGCTTTTTCGGTTTGGTTGGTTTGTAAGAGGGCATGTAATTTATTTTCTAGGGGTACGGCCCGCTTTTGCAAAAGAAATTCGGTCTTGTCAAGGTCGATTTGGTGGACGATTCCCAGTTTGTCGTATATTTTGATTTTCCCCAGATTTTGATCGCTTTTTGTCAGGTGGGTGTAGAAGACCCCAGTCTCTTCTGGCAGCTCATTTTTTGCGATTTCAGCGCTCTTAAGCAGTCGTAGAACCCGGTTTTCCCGCTTTTCCATCATCGCTGGGAAGAGGTGTTGGACAACATTGCTGGAAAAACCTGCATGGTGGTGTTTGAACAGCTTGAGGATGGTCTGCTTATCCTCTCCCATAAAGACGTAGAACTGCACCCCCTTTCCCAAATAATGGAACGATTGGTTTAGGCAAGCGGGGGGCGACTCAAATGGGGAGGAGAAGGGATAGGGGTAGGTCGTCGCGACTTTGGCAAATCGGAAGCCGTCGGTTTGCCAGTAGCAAAACCTCTCTAAGGCGACAAAAATGATCAAGCTAAGGATGATCTTTCGCATAATTTTCCTCAAGGTAATGGGCGAGCTCAGGTGAGATCTCATCTAAGTAGAGCTTCAATTTTTTGGTGCAATCAGCAACGTCTACTCTCTGCATCGCCGGATCGAGCTTTTGCGGGTCCTCTTTAAATCTGCCCACGTCAATGATGATTGCCCGATTGCCAATGAAGCCGCAGTTCCGGTGGATTTTTGCGTCTTCGTCGTAGATTCCCTTTTGGCAACGGGTGACGATCACCTTGCATAACGAATCGATCGCTTCCTTGGCTCCCTCCAGATCATTGTTTTGAACAAGTTTTAGCAAATGGGGATAGGGCATCTCTGCCCGTTTTTGCAAGATGAAGGGGAGCTTGTCGAGATCGATCTCATGTTCAATGCCGAGTTTGTCAATGATCCGGGCTTTGCACCGCAGATTAGCAGTTTTATTGAGATGGACATAGAGTAGGCCCGTTTCTTCTGGCAATTTTTCCATGGCCAGCTTGTAGCTAGTGAAATCGCGGGCTAATTTTTTTTGGACCCTCTTTTTCCTCTCTATTTGCCAAGGAAGGACGTGGCTCAAATGGTTCTTGAAGAACTTGAGTACATAAGCCCTGTCCTCAGAGATGAAGGCGTAACATTGGCCCCCAGATCCTAGAAATGTGAATCGCTGGTCAAATACATTTGGAAGGGAAGGATTTTTCACTTCGTAGTTTAGATTGTGGGATTGGATGTCGTGGATGGTAAATCCTTCAGTGATTTTGTATGTCCAGCGGGCAGCACCAAAAAAAAGGGTCAGAATAAGAAGAAGGCGCAAAGAGAGGTCAAATCGCTTCATCAAAAACTCCAGGATAGTGCTCGTTAAGCCAGTTTTTAAGCTCTTGCCGTGAGGACTCGAATTTTCCCGTGGAGACGGGAGTTAAGGAAAAACGGCCTCCATCGATTTGGATCGGCCTGTCG
Organism: Verrucomicrobiota bacterium; assembly: GCA_018239985.1. Classification (GTDB taxonomy): domain Bacteria; phylum Chlamydiota; class Chlamydiia; order Chlamydiales; family Rhabdochlamydiaceae; genus Sacchariniichlamydia. The sequence continues at coordinate 53,664 of JAFEGK010000019.1, forward strand.
CCGCAGAATCCGAAGTTCTTGATCAGGTTCGGGTCCCCATCACCGATTCCCAGCCGGATCCGATGGTGAACCAGCTCCCTTAAGTTTGCAAGAGACTCTTTGGCCTTTTCCGCTTCTCCAGCCTCCATCAGCTGAGCTATCTTCTCTTTGACCAAAATGGCCCGCTCTTGGATGACGAACGGGCAGTCTTGAAGGGTATGCATGATGCCTAATCGATCGACAATTTTTAGCGGTTGATGAGGCCTATGGTCGAAATGGACGGCGATGAGCCCGGTCTCATTTTTGAGATAGGTGTTTGCGATTTGGTAGCTCTGAAAAGTTTGTTTGAGGTTATTTTCTAATGAGTCGATCTTTGCCTTTAAAAAGGGGCAGAAAAATTTCAGAGTATTGAGTCTTGAACTGCGAAAAAGCTTGAGTACAGTCTGGTCATCTTCAGAGATGAAAACGTAGGCCTGGCCCCCTTTTCCTAGGTAATGATACGATTGGCTTGGGATGGCTGTTTCTTCCCCGTTGCCTTCCAGTAAGAGTGTCGAAACTTTTCCTACAGCAAAGCCGTCCGTCTGTTTTTGACAAAATTGGGCCAGGGCATAGAAGGCGATGAGGAAAAGAATGCACTTCTTAATCATTCAACTCGACCTCCAAATAGTCCACCAGATGGGGGGCTTTTTCATTTAGCCATTGTCGCAACGAATTGGTGATCCGAAGCAGTTCGTCGTCATCGATCCTCTCTGGCTCATTCTTGAAACGTCCAATGTCGAATTGGATTGGATGGCCATCCAAAAAGCCAAAGTTGGTCCGCAGATCGGGATCTTTATCGAAAATTCCCTTCTGGGCCCGGGTCTGTAAAAGGGCGATCAATTCATGGACCGCCTGCTTGGCTTTATCTTCATATCCTCCGTCGATCCACTCTTCTAAAGTGGCATAGAATGGGGCTGCTTTTTTTTGCAAAAGAAAGGTCATGTTGTCCAAATCGATAGTATGCTCTATCCCAAGCTTATCATAGATTTTCACTTTTTTGTGGATCTGGTCTGTCTTTCCTAAATGGATGCCTAGAAGCCCAGTTTCCTGCCGGAGCTTTTCGTATGCGATGCGGTAGCTAGCAAAATCCTTTTCCCGTTTGGCCTGCCGTTTGGCAACCGTCTGTTGCAAACGGGGAATCCAGGGGGCCAAAAAAGCCAGCGGGTGGCGTGTCCGGTGGTGGCGATAGAATTTAAGCACATACTGCCCGTCTTCGGAGACAAAGGCAAAGGTCTGTGCTCCACATCCGAAGTAGGTGAACGGTTGGTCTGGGATCTCTACAGCCTCCCATCCTACCTCGTAGGGGAGATCGGCGTCGACTTTCAGCCTAGAAAAGCCATCGGTTTGGGATTGACAGAGGCGCTGGAGCAGCCCTAGTGCCAGGCAAAAAAGTACAATTTTTTTTAACAGATGCATATCCGCATACATTATGCTAAAATATAGCCGTGGAAGCTGTATCTAATCAACAATCCTTTCAATTTCTTGAACCCCTCCCGGTGCCAGAGGAGTATTATACCGAGCTGATCAAGCTTGCTGCAAGGGTTTCTCTAGCTGTGATCGTCACCGGATTTTGCATGGCTTTTGGGTTTGGTCTTTCTCTCACAGAGCTTGGCTTTTCTGCCTGGACTGGTACCACTTGTGGAGCTGTTGTCGGGGTAGCAGCGAGTTTAGGCCTCACATATTTGATCCCTTTTCCTTCAAAAATTGCCCAATACCGGCTTGACACCTTGAGCAATGTCTATGCCCAACTAGGGAAAGATGAAAAGACAGAAGATAAATTTAAGGGGCTAAAAAACTTTTTAACTTATCCGCTAGAGCGGTTTGGCCAAACTTATCAAAACCACATGCTCCACAATGCTCTGACCTTCGTGGGTGAAAAAGTGGTACTTTCTTATCGAGAAGACCTTAAAAAAGTATGGAAAGTTTTCTTAGAGCATCTCAACCATACAAAAGTGATTAACGCCGATGGGGAGCTGATTGAACTTGACTTTAGTGCTGAGCTAGATCGGCTCGAGGGACACCCACTCGAGTTTCAAGTTGAGGGGCTAAATCCTCAAAGCAGTAGTTATCTCTCCGATTTGGAGCAGATTGAGGCCCTTGAGAAAATTTGCATGGGAAAAACATATACCTATCCCAAAGAATACCTCCGAGAAGAATTAGCTCGTCCTGGCAACGGCTGTGTCATCGCCAGAAAGAAAGAGAGTCAAGAAATCCTTGGGTACGGCTGGTTTCATCTTGTCGAAGGGAAGGTGAACATCAGCGGTATCGCGATTTCTCCAGGAGCGACGATGCTCAACATGGGAGATCAGCTGCTGTATGCCATTCTCTTAGGCCATCATCAAACAAAACCGACAATTCAGCTGCAAGTGCGCAAGAGCAACCCTGCCAAACTTCTCTATGAAAAGTGGGGCTTTGAGCTTAAAGAAGAACTTCCCAACTACTGCCCTGCAGATCCTCCCGAAGATGCTGAGCTCATGGAGCTCAACTGGGATCGTTTTGAGGCGATTCTAAAGCGCCTTTCTACTCAATCGTGATGATCCGCTGAACATCGTTGAAAATTCCTGGCTCCACCTTGTTTTGCTCATTTAAGAGCTGCAGCCGGATAGTGTGCTGTCCGCTTTTCAACCCCCAAATATAGTAGGGATTCCAACTGGTCAAAATCCGCTGCACAGAGCCATCGATAGTCACTTTGACTTTATAGCCATCTTGAGAGAGCTGGATATTGGAGAGATAAAAATCGAGGAGGAGCGGTTTGCCCGCTTCATAGGTTAAAGTTTCCAGCGGCTCATTATAGGTCAGATACGGAGCGTTTAGATTGACATCGAGATTGTCGATTTGTGATCCGATATAGAAGACCCGCGCTTTAAAGCATTGCGGATTTTTTAGCCCTTCCCCATAGGATCTAGCAGGAAAAGTGCGGATGACATGCATCCCTTCATCTAAGTCGTAGGGGATCAGCTTGGTCAGAGTCAAATCAAAGTACACATTGCTTTGATCCAGGGCATCGACGAAGGAGTTGTAAACCTCAAAGGGATGATAGTTGTCGATGAAGATCAGCAAGCTTTGCCCTTCGGGGTCGTTATAGATCTCTTTTCTACGTTCAAAATCACTGGTTGTCCCGACAGGAAATCCTAGGAGCCGCACCTGAACGTTAACGGGATTCATTTCGATTTCCCCTTCGCGTGGGAAAATGATGGTCGTCTGTACGTTATCTGGTTCAGGGGTGGGGACTTCGGAAGTGATCCGGATCGTGGAGGGGTTCGTATAAGTCTGGGGGATTGTATCTGCAAATCCTAGATTACAAATCAGTAACGCAATTAATAGCCTCATATTCACCTCTTTATTCTTATTTACACTAGGTTGAAAATTGTTGTCCATTAATTCGCGTTATTATAATAATGAGCTATGGCTATAGGTAGAGACAAAGAAGAATTATCAGTCATTGAGGCAGTCGACATCCTCTCCAATATGACTGAAGTTGACCTTAAAACCCCCGTTGATCTCGACGCTGTCGAGGAAGAGGTCTCTCTCGAGATTAATTGGCGTGATCCCCGGCAAGCGCTTCGCAATGAAGGGGCGATCAAAGAGACCTTTCGAGTGATCCACCGCTACCTTCAAAATATTGTCCGAAAAGACAGGCAGGTGCTTAACGATGCACAGACAATGAAGGGGATTCAGGCCATTATTCTCTTGGCCCACGAAGCGGTCCAAAAAATGGACCGATTTGCAGCACTCTATCCGCACCGTTATAAAGGGATCTCCAAACTCAAAGAATACACCGACTTGCGCAAGTACTATAAACAGCATATCCTTGGCCAGAGCAATATGCCCAAAGAGCTCCCAGAAGAATGGGAATTTGATCTGGAAGAAGAGCTAGCGGGTGCTGAGACCGAAAAGCAGGCCTTTAAGGACCTCGAGGCAGTTAGAAAAGATCAGAGCTATGAACTCTTCTTCATTAAAAATGAGGAGGGAAAGCCCTACTTTAGCAAGAACCTGATCCGCCATATCCGCCTCCTGGGCAATTTTGATGAACTGATTTCGAAAGCCGAGGGGGAAGATCCCCTCCTCCAGCTGCGCGAGCTTCTCGACCATGAGCTTTTCGAAGGGGCAAAAGAGCTCTTTCGGCAAGTCGCGCCCCTTCTCGATGAATTTTACAAAGGGGGGATGCCCCATAAAGATCGTCCCTATGAGGGGAATATCAACAAAGCCATAATGGCACTGCGGATGGCTGCGAGCCCCGTCCATCTGATCGAAAATCAGAGCTTCAAAAGCTGCATCGAGTACTTCAGCGATTTTCACCGATTCTTAAGAGCTGCAATGAATTCACCCCGTTACAAGGAATTGATATCAGGAGATATCAAAGAAAATCAACAAATGCACGCTCTTCTCACTCTGACCCATGCCCTCTGCGCCTATTTCTTCATGCGGATTGAGCCCAGAAAAGAGGCTCTCAAATTGATCGACCAGATGATAGTGCGGGGCGATGAACTGCGGGGTCCTCGTGTCAAACCACAGGCCGAAGACAAAAAACTTCAAATGTGGACCGATCTCCTGGATCTAGATGAAAGCCTCCGCTACCTCACTCGCCACTATCCCAATGGCCCACTGATGAGAACCCTCGACATGTTCCGCGAAGAGGAAGAATACGAAGGATACGATCCCCTCATGCACCAAAATTTCCCTTCGCAGCTCTTCAGTTTCTCGCAAGGCCAGTTCCATGTAACTGTCATGAGGATCCCAGCGCCAGTCAAACAGACAACGATTCAGAATGCTCAAATTGTCCCCGAATTTATTGGCTTTCTCCGCTATTTGCGCGATGAGCTAAAGCCAGATCGACATCTTCTAATCAACTTGCAGGATCGGACCTCTTGGAAAGAGTTTGCCCGCTGCAAAGCGCTCGAAGACCTCGGCAAATCGGCCGCCTATTTTGAAACGATCCCGGTCTTAGGGCTGCCCAAAAACACCAGCTTCTACAACCAAAATGATGAATACCAGTCTTACGCTGGAGCCCCAGTCTTCATGGAGCAATTCGAGCAGCAGGTGCTAAGTGGCCAGGAGTGTGGTTTCCATCTGCCAGAGCTGCTCAAAAAGGAAAAAATCGACTCATTTATCAAACCAGCTCTCAAACTAATTCACGAACTGTTTTTTGATGGGAAAACTAGCCTCACACGGCACGAGAGGCAAAGCTTTATCGAGATTTTCTACACACTTTACACCTTGAAGGCGATTGAATTGCTGCAAGTGGACTCCATCAGCTTCACCTGTAAAGACGCCATCGATACGGGGATGGAACAAACGGCCATCTTGTTTGGCTTCCTGCGCATGCTTTCAGATCCAGCTAAATGGGGACCCAAAGAAAAAGAATTGCTCCTATGGATCCTCTATAGCCCGGCACTGCTCATTCGGGAGCGCCCAATCGATCAAACCGCATTCAAGCGAGCGGTCCACGCCCTTGAAGCCATCCATTCTGGGTGCCTCAAGCACTACAATGAGATCTTAAAACGGATTAACCATCTCTTCCCGAATCTTAGCTTCCCCATGGAAATCAACTTGCCGCACTCAAACGGCTAGCACTTTTAGAGCAAGCGGTATAAAGTTTTTCAAGCTATTGTCAAGTGTCTATACCGAAACAACCTGAAGAATCGGTTTTTGGCAAAGCCGGCGCCTAGAGTTTGAATCAGCGCAGCGGCGACGAAGCAGCTCAACCTGAATAGGTTGAGCGATGCAGGCGGATTCGAAATCTAGGATGGCGTCGCAGCCAAAACCGATTCTTCAGGTTGTTTCGTTATACACCCGATGGTAAGCAGGATAAGTTTGTAGGCAATTAGAGCTTGAAATTCGATCGCTCTCCAAGATAAAATTGCCAGCTTTTCAAGGAGAAATTTTGATTAAGGTTGATCCGAGTGGAATCGTTTCCTACCCCTCTTCATCTAGAGTACATCATATGCAGCATGTGGAATGTGATGCTTTTTATCAGAAGGAAGGTTCTACACATGATTTTACAGATGATAGGTTTAAGGGTGAGCTACCTCTTTATGTTCTGGATTTAAATGGCAGCATGGCCGTAATTGCTGTTGAGATGCATCCGCTGACCGATAAGATTGTCAAAGTGGCGCATCGGGTATTTCCTTTAGGAACGGAAAAGCCAGAGATCGAGTCATTTCTTTCTACATTAAACCGCAACCATACCTATATTTATCTAATTGGAGGGGGAAGCAACATCAAGACGGCGGGGTTTCCTCTTCAGATCCGTTATGTGATTGATGATTATATGGATTTTCCTGATCTGGTCACAAAAACAAAGGTCAATGATTGGTTGTTCTCAACTCACTCAGATGATCAAAAAAAACACTTTCAATTCATCAGCGCTGCTCTGCAGAAAGATGGGACTCTAGTCTATTGTCTTCATGATAGCCACTTTAGTAACTGATCTTTAGTATGTTGTACAATTTGGTGCAAAACCAAGATTGAATCTTGAAATTGCACCGATTATATGCTATAGTACAGCTATGTACCTGCACCGTAAATTAGAGAAGCCCCTCAAAGAAGCCCTAGGACAATTTCCAGTAGTCCTGGTTACAGGTCCGCGCCAGGCGGGCAAATCGACCCTATTGCAGCATTGTCTAAAGAATTATCACTATGTAACGCTCGATGATATCCTCGTCCGAAATTTGGCAATTACTGATCCTGCCCTCTTTCTAAACTCCTACGATACGCCTCTTATTATCGATGAAATTCAATATGCTCCTGATCTATTGCCCTATATCAAGATGAAGGTTGATGCCGATCGAAGAAAAACTGGGCGATATGTCTTAACTGGCTCACAAATTTTCCCCTTAATGAAAGGTGTTTCGGAGTCGCTTGCGGGTAGAATCGCGATTTTTCAACTATATCCCTTAAGCTGGCGAGAGATTCCTCAAGATAATATCCATGACACCAGGCATGTTGCCGATCAAATGCTCAAAGGATTCTATCCTGAATTCCAAGTGGAGCCGAAATTGAATCCTAAATTCTGGCATAGTGCCTATCTTTCTACCTATATTGAAAGAGATCTCCGTGCGATGCGCAATATACAAGATTTGGCCCAATTTCAGCGCTTCATTGTGTTATTGGCAGCCAGGGCAGGGCAATTATTCAATTTGACTGAGATAGGGAAGGAATGTGGGATTTCACAGACGACTGCCAAAGATTGGCTAATGCTTCTCCATGCGACTTCAATTGTCTATCTCTTAGAGCCTTATGCAAGCAACATTACAAAACGGGTCGTTAAATCTCCCAAACTATTCTTCGTTGACACTGGATTGCTCTGTTATCTTCTTCGCATTGAGACAATCGAGCAATTGATTCACTCTCCTTTTGCTGGCCATATCTTTGAAAATATGGTGGTCATGGAGTCGATCAAGCACTTCGCAGAAAAAGGGGAAAGGGCTCCCTGTTATTTTTATCGTACGAGTAAAGATCATGAGGTCGATTTAATCATTGATCATGGAGATCATTTCGATGCCTATGAAATCAAATTTACCTCTTCTCCAAGTTCTGAGATGGCCCAATCGTTAATGGACTTTAGGAAAGAATATCCTGTCAAAAAAGCTGCATTGCTGACTCTTAGGCACGAAAAACATCCTTTCTCGAATGGCATTACCGCACAGCATTGGAGTGCCATTTGAGGCAGTTGCAAAACTTGACCCTTCCGCCACAATCCCGGGCCTTAAGGCCTGGGTTGCATATGTTTAAATTTTCGTAAAAAATCGACATATTTTCTTGATCCGTCGATTCAATGTACATATTTTCAAGGGCAGTGAAAAACTCTTAAGGGCCTAATTGAAAATTTTCTCGAAGGCGAGATCTTCGCCTGCCAGGACGAGGGCGAAGTTTTTTAGCGGCGAGGTCTTTTGGATAAGCTCGGCAAAATAACGCTTGTAGTCCTCCAAGCTCTCTTCTGGTTGTCGATCACGCAGACCGAGGAAGGTAAAATCGGCTGAATGGGTCAGCAGATTCTCAAAAAAGTCCCCCTTTGGATCGAGGATCGACTCGAAGCGGAAATTTCTGATGCGTAACCGTTGTTGATACCGATCGAAGACATGGTGCAATTTCTTTTGGGTCTCCTCATGATCGACGATCGATTTGATGCAGATTTCGGCTCCACACCAGGCGGGGCTTCCCCGCATGGTGTAGGAGAGGGCGAGGCAAAGCTCGAAGTTTCTTTGGTTGCCCCCTTTCCACCAAAGGTCAATTTCTTTTGGTTTCCTTGCATGTTCTGTATAGAGAGGGGTGCTGCTCGGGTCATCTTTGAAGAAGATGAGGTTCTTTCCATATTGGGGGATAGCGGTCACAAGTTCCCCGTAAAAATCGATGCGGGAGGGTTCTTGAGGTAGAGGCAGGATAATGGTGTTGGGTTTTAGGGGGCCGAGTCCATAGTTGGCAATTAGTTGTTCGAGGTGCTTTACGCTCTCTTTCGACCGGTTGATGTGGACGTAGGAGGGGATTTGGTAGTCGTGCAGGGTTTTGCGAATTGTCTCCTCTTGTTCGGAGGGGCTTTCGATACAGGTGCCAAAGGTGAGAAACCCTTTTCCTTGGTCAAGGGCATGCGAGAAATAGGCGAGGTTTTTTTCAGGGAGATTTTGGTCGAAAAGGGTCAGCATATGGGGGCGCCAGCTTTTTGCGTTTGGCTTGACCAGCGCCAGCTGGGACATCCCTTTGTAAATGAGGAACGAAAAAATGGTGTGGCGGATATCGTCCCAGTTGCCACTCAAATGGCGACTGGCGGTCCAGAGGCAAAGGGCGGTGGTCAGGGTTAATACGATCAGGGTGGCGCCGGCGTTTATCATGAGCATGATGATCAAGCAGCCAATAGCTCCGATGAGGGGAATTGACCAGTGCATCGTGAAATTGGGACGCCAGCTAGGATTTTGCAAGAAGCTTTCGAAAAAGGCGACGCAGTTGATTAGCCCGTAGGAGACCAAGCAGACCATCGTTAGAAAGGGGATAATCTGGTTCATATTGGCGCCGATGGTGAGCAGAGTAGTGATCATAAAGACAAACAGGGTCGCGACTCGGGGTTGCCGATCCCCCTTGGCTAAGAAGGAGGGGAGGACTTTGTCTTTGGCCAGCGCTTGTATGACCCGCGGTGTGCCTAAAATGCTGCCCAAAGCGCAGGAGATTGATGATCCCCATACCCCCAATAGGATGAGGAAGCTATATTTTGAAATTTGGGCCATGATGAAAGGGTTTGTCCGGAGCTGGTCGTTTGAGATTTTCGTTGATAAGAAGAGGGTAATGGAGCAGTAGAGCAAAAAAGTAACGACGACTGCAGCCACCGTGCCGGTGATCAGGGAGCGACTCGGCTTTTTGAGGTCGCCAGACATCGCCATCCCCACTTCGATTCCAGTAATTGCTGGGAAAAATAGGGCAAATCCGGCCCAAAAGGGTATGGAGGCAGTGCTTAGTGTTTCAAACTTAGGAAGAGGATCTGCAAGTGTAGAACCGGTTCCTAAAAAGATCGACCCAACCGATGCGATAAGCAAAGAAAAAATGATCAGCTGTGTTTTTATGGCCAGTGAAGTTGAGATGGTGGAAATCAAAACCAGGCCACATAGGGTGAGGATTTTGATGTTTGTGAGGGAAAGGTAGGGGAAAAATTCTTGGATCGAGATGGCAAAGCCGCTGACACAGATGGCAATAGAGGCAATTTGGGAAAGGCACAGCAAAATGCCGATTGCGCTGCCAAACTCAACCCCCAGAATCCTCGAGATGATGTAATAGGCCCCGCCGCTGCCAACTTTCATGTTAGAGACAATCGAAGAGATCGAAAGCGAAGTCACAAAGAGAATGCTTGATGAAAGGGTGAGGATGATGAGCATATTTGGGAGGCCGACACAGCCGAGAATCCAGCCGAGCCTCATAAAAAGGAGCACGCCCACCATCTGGAGGATATTGGGCAAAAAAACTCCGCTAAAAGTCCCCATCTTGGGTTCACTTTTAAAAGCATGGATACGTTCTCTGGAAGAAAGGGTCATGTCCTAAGTTTATCCCAAAGAATAAAATGGCGCCAAGATGCAAAAAAAATTTGTTTAATTAAGGCTCAAATCCTCAGGGATCATGGAGAGGGTGGCATATTTGCCTCCCATCTCCCGGAGGACCGTTTGCCACACTTTTTCAGATGGGGTCTCGAAGACGTGGCGGGCGGAGCCTGGGGCGAGGAACCAGTTGCCGCTGAGGAATTCTCTCTCGAGTTGACCCGACTCCCAGCCTGTGAAACCGAAGCAGAGGAGGAGGTTTGGGCCATTTGAGTCGTTGATTGCTTGTTGGAGGAATTGGATGTCGCCGCCTAGGTAGACGCCGTCGCAGATTTTGAGAGCTTGTTCAGCGAGGGCTTCCGACGAGTGGAGGAGCATCATCTGGTTGGGTTGATTCGGGCCGCCAGCGCGGATTCCGACGTGGGGATTGGCTTGATTTTTGAGGTTGATGAGGTCTTCCGGGAGGTCGATGCTGACTGGTTTATTGATGATGAGCCCAAAAGAGCCGCTTGGGGTATGTTCGCAGATGAGGATAACGCTGCGAAAGTAGATGCCCGCATCGATCTCTGGGCTGGCGATGAGAAAACTTCCTTTGGAGAGTTCTGAATAGGGGGGCTGTTCCATCTTTTAAGGCTCATTAAGTTGTTGGTTATAGAGGCGCAAGTTTTCACAAAGCTCGTTTGATTTGCGGAGCAGCTCGGCAAAATCTTTCTTGAATTGGGCCTCTTGGAAAATTTGGGTGCTTTCGGCTTTGTTTATCAGCATCGAGATGCGGGCCATCGAGGCATTGACGTCATCGATTTCATTTTGAAAATAGGTGCGGAAATTTTGTGGCGTCTGCAGGGCGTTGAGTTGGGACACTTTTTGCAGGCGGGTCCGTTGCCATTGTTTGTTGAGGTGGAAGAGGACCCCATAATGGTTGACATCGTTCATTAAGCTATCGGCCTTGCTTAAGATCGCATTGGCTTGGAGATAGAGTTCATCACCGACAAGAACCTTCCCTAGGGTACCGTCTCCTTTCGAAATGGTGTGGGAGACCTCTTTTAAGCTTTCCATAATCGACCCTACATTTTGAAAGGTCCCATTTTCGTTGAGCTGAGCCATAGCGATGTGGGCCTGATCCAGAGCATTGCCAGCAGCTTTGATCGTTGTCGCTAGGGCTTCGCCGTTGCCTTTGAGCCAGCTGGAGATCCCTTTGAAGGTATCATCCATTGAGGCTGAGAGCTCTGAGAATTCGATGAGGGCATTTTGGATGATATCGACCGAATCGGCGTAGATAGGCTGGTCTGTTATCAATTTGGGAGTGACGCCATGGGGAGGGGATTTAGGGGTGATCCCGATCGATTTTTCTCCTAAAAGACCAGATGTTTGCATTGCGATTTCATCGGTATTGTAGACTTTGATTTTCGAATCAATGTGGAGGGTCAATTGATAGGAATAGATCCGGCCGAGTCCATCGGTGGGGCGCTCTCTAGCATCTGGGATCTGATTGATTTCGACCACCTCGCCAATCGGCCGTCCGGCGAAAAGGACCCGTGTGCCTTCGCGGATGCTACCGATGTCAGAGAAGCAAACATAGATGATTTGCTTTCCATCTCCAACAGATGGTCTAAGGAACATGATCGTTGCAACGAAGACTGAGATAGCACATAGGATAAAAATCCCAACGATTAAGTTTTTGATAGTTGTATTCACGTCTTTATACCCTTTCTTAGACAATCAATAATCGGATCTTCATTTTTTATAAAGTGATTCAGTTCACCGATACAGGCGATCTGCCCATTTTTCAGCAGCGCCAGCCGATCTCCCACATGAAGCGCAGACGAAATATCGTGGGTGACGACGATGCTAGTGGCCTTCAATTTTTCTTGAGTTTCGACGATTAGTTCATTGATTTGCATCGCAGTAATCGGATCGAGACCGGTCGTCGGTTCATCATAGAGAAGAATTTGGGGACGGTAAACGATGAGACGGGCTAGGCCTGCCCGTTTGCGCATCCCTCCAGAGAGCTCACCAGGCATTTTGTGTTGTGTCCCTTCGAGACCGACCATTTTGAGGGCTTCATCAACCCGATCGACGATCTCGCTTTTAGAGATTTTATGCCCTGTTTCAGGATCAGCATGCTCAGCGAGGTAGAAGCCGGTATTTTCGGCGATCGTCATCGAATCGAAGAGGGCGGCGCCCTGAAAGAGCATCCCCATCCGCTTGACAGCGCGGAAAAGAGCAGGGCCAGCCAGTTCAGAGATATTGACCCCATTGATTTCGACGTAGCCGGAGTCTGGCTTCGAGAGGCCAATAATATGTTTGAGTAGAACGCTTTTCCCGCCTCCCGAGGAGCCCAGAATCACCAGAGTCTCTCCCGTGTTGATGTCGAGATTGAGCCCTTTGAGAACATGCTGAGTTTTAAACCGTTTGTGCAAATTCCGAATTTTAATCAAGCCAGCAACCTCATGATATGTGGACGGATCAAGTTGAGCGACATTGTGAGAAAGAAATTGCTGAATAAAATGGCGATGTAGCAGATGACGACACTTTTGGTCGTCGTCCTGCCGACCCCTTCTGCTCCCCCGATAGTATTCATCCCCTTGTAGCAGGAGATGGTCATGATCATCACCCCAAAGAAAAAGGCTTTGGCACTGCCTGAGAAAAAGTCAAAAATGCTGATGTGAATCGGAATGGGATCAAAATAGGCTGAAGGAGCCATCCCAAAGAAAAAGGTGGAGATCAAATAGCCGCCAAAAACCCCCATCACCGTGCTAAAAAGGGTCAGTAGAGGCATCATGAAGACCCCCGCAATCAGACGAGGAGCAACTAAATACCGGTTCGGATTGACGGCCATCGTCTTTAAGGCATCGATTTGCTCCGTCACGCGCATGGTTCCAAGTTCAGCGCACATCGCAGCGCCGACACGACCTGTCACCATAAAAGCGGTGAGCACTGGGCCAAGCTCTGTCATCATCGCTTTACCGACCATGAGACCGGTTATTCCGCTGAGCCCTTTACCCGAAAGTTGGTAGAACGATTGAGCAGCGAGGACAAGTCCAGTGAAAAAGCCTGTGATTGCGACGACAGCTAGCGAGCCAACTCCTATATTGTACATTTGCTTGAGGATCAGATGCAGTTTTGGCGGGCGCCATAGGGTCGCACGAATCGTATCGACGAGCAGTTGCATATACTCGCCGATCGAAACTAAAAAATTGAGCTTGAAGCGGCCGACCCACTCTTCAATGATTTGGCTACGGGGAATTGTCTCTTCGCTTGATTCCATAAGTCCTCACTGTAGCGAAAAGAGCCTTTCCTAGCAAATTACCTAGCGAAAATGCTCTCAATTGAACGGTTTTCTGTTCGCATCAGCTCTAAATCGAGGTTTCGCAGCTGCTCGATTAAGTTTTTAAGCGATTCTGCAGATTGTTTCTCGGTCTGGATGGTGTTGAGGAAGAAAGACTGCTCGTTTGAAAGAGGAGTCTGTTGTCCATCGTAAGAAGTTGAAATTGCGCTGACAGCATACTGTGGGAGGTTAAGATTGGACAGTTGCTTAAAAGCCTCTCCATAAGGGGCTGGGAGGGCAACCCCTAGAAGGGCGAAGCAAAGGGAGGAGACCCCGCCGCCGATCTGAGTATAGGCCTGGTTGTACTTTATCCCTTTTTGATCATCGACGTTGCCATCGATTTTATTTTTCTTATCCCATTCTCGATTCTTTTTAGTAAAAATGTGCGATTCAACTACTTCTGCAATCCTTTGATTTCGTTTCATCATACGACGGCTTAAAGGTTCATGACCCACCACTTTGCAAATCTCATCCATAATTGCTTCAGCTTTTTGCTGGATCTGAGGCGGGAGGCTTCTCAAATGGTTCTCATTTGCTTCAAAAGAGTCACTAGGGAAAATGGGATCGATTTTTTGTTGAAGTCTTTCAGCATTCTCTAAAATTTTTGGATCTACTTGTATCGCTTCAAAGGTTTCTGTTTGTCGATTTAAAGTTACTGCATGGGACATTTTATCCTCCTCTCTATACCGGTTGCTGTGTTAATTGAACTGCTTTATTGGCATCTTGTATCAATTTAGCAGCGTATTCGTACATGACACTTAAATTTTTTTGATATTCTTTAATTTCATCGTTAATTTCTTCGAGATCTAGTATGGTTAGCTCTGCTTTTGATTGCAATGCGGAAATTTCAGCATTTGTCATCCTAGACTGGGCATTGACTCGACCAGACCCGTAGGCTGAAATTCCTTTCGCCAAGCTGGTTGTTGTTCCCAGAATCGCAAGCGCTTTTTCTGTTCCTTGAAGATAAGAATAATGCCAAGCTCCCCAGGCTCCAAAAGCGCCCATCGCAGCGGCAGTAATTCCAATGGCCGGTGGTAAATAGGTGAGGATTGCTTGGTGCATTTGTCTATCTCCGCCCGCAACTTGATCAGCGATCCAGTCCCAAGTCTGCGCATGTTTAAAAGCAATATTAGATAAAGATAGTACTCCAGAAACAATAAGGGCTGCACCTACTGCAGTGCCTCCAGCTGCTACCGCAGAAAATCCGAAGAAGAAGGAAATCGAGCTCATGAGAGAACTGCCAATATCTTCTAAAATCCCCCAGAATGAGACATCTTGCGAAATATTATAGGCCTCTTCGAGCTTCAACGCTTCTTCTTGGTGTAACTTCTGGATCTTATCAAAAGTCATGTCGATTTGACTTTCCTTTTGCAGCGTGAACCGGTCTGCGACCCGCTCAAGGCGCCCGACTTGGTTTATAGAATCCCACATGGGCGAGGGAAGAAGAGGTTTCGATGGAGTATATGAAGAGACAACCGTTTTAGATTTGCTGATGGTCGATTGGTAATCTTCGGGTGCGTGTGGTCTTCGATGGTGGTGGGGCGGAGTGTGGATATGACGGGAGCTAGTGACCCTTTCAGCGCGGTTAACCATTGCTGACCACCTTTCTCAATTCTTCGATTTTATTCGAAAGATCGCTTGAATTTTTTTTTAGATGAAACTTGGCACAATTGAGCGCTTTACCTGCCTGTTCAAGATCCCCGATAGATAAATAACATTCTGCTGCATGGAAATGGGATTGGGGTTGATGCCCTCCTAGAAGGCAGACAATGCTCCAGGCATGGAGAGCAGATTGATACTGGCGGTTCATCTGGCGAGAAGAGGCGAGCCCTTGCCAAAAACGGAGCTCATGAGGGTCATTGAGAACAAGAAGCTCGAAGAGATTTGCCGACTTTTCATAATCGCCCACTTCGTACATCCCATAGGCGGCAGCATAAACCATCTCCCGCTCTCTTGCTGAAAGAGGAGGCTTACCTTCGAAACCCAATTCTTTCAAACCATTAATAAAACTCATTAATGTGACCGTTGTAGATTGTTGAGGATCCGTTCAATTAGATTGCTCATCCGAGATAGGCCATTCTTAAAAAGATCAAGGGCCTTGGTTAATTCATGCTGATCGAGGACCGTTTCTTCGGTTTTCATATTGATTTTTCTCTGGAGAGGCCCTTCGATGTGTTGATTGAGCGATCTAGTTAAGTTCTCCAGTTCTTTATCTTTCCAAGAATATTTTCCCTCTGGAAACAGGTGACGCAGATCGTCGTGTTTTCTTAAGGCATCGACAAAATCTTGATGTTCCTGTGAGAGGAGATCGACACGATTTGAGTCATCCGTTTGATTAGCAAGAAGAGCTAAGAAATTTTCTAATTTCTCCATCTTACTAACGAGCTCATCAATTTCTTTATTTATTCTGTCGTGCTTTTCATGTGTATGAACCTCATGCAGGTTGAAGAGGTCAACAGACATTCCAGCTAAATTAGACCCAAATCCCATTTTTCGCTCCTATGTGTTGCGGCCGCGAGTCTAGTTTATTGATAAAGGACTAATTTTGCAAGAATTTGTCATTTTTCCAACTCCCGGACAGAATGGCTCCGTCTGCCAGAATTTTTGCTCCTTGACCATGAGCCTTAATAGTATCGGGATGAATCTTTCCCCGATAAATTGAATTGTCGCGATTAATTATCGAGCCGACATTGTCATTGAGTTTTCCCTCTTCCCAGATCCCTTTATTAACCCGAGCCTCAAATAGGTGACAATATGCGCCAGCTAGGCAAAGCCAGATCAAAGCGCAGCGGTTCGAATGAGGAGCCCATAGTAGAACTATGGGCGACGAAAGAGAATTGATATGGCGCAGCCGCAGCAAGCAGATTGTCACCTATTTGAGGCTCGGGTTAATAATTGCTTTACCGTCAGAAGTGATGAGTATCCCATTACCAGAAAAATAACCTTTGGATTCACTGAGAGACTGTCCACAAACCCAGGTTTCGCCAATTTTCGGGATTATTTTGGCCGATTTTCGATTCAAATTTTGGG
>JAFEGK010000001.1 GCA_018239985.1 Verrucomicrobiota bacterium
GAAGTGGACGAACCAATGGTGTGCCGGTTGTTCTGCCAAGAGCATCGCCGGGTAGCTACGTTCGGAAAGGATAAGCGTTGAATGCATCTAAACGCCAAGCCTCCTTCAAGATAAAGTATCCCTATGAGACTCCCAGAAGACCACTGGGTTAATAGGTGAGAGGTGTAAGCACAGTAATGTGTTGAGCTTACTCATACTAATCAGTCCATCGACTTGATCATTTTTTTTCATCATCGGCGTGATTCTTACCACTTAATAAGAATCAAGTCCATGATGACCGCGCCAATTCAACTTCTTATGAGGTTAGAATTTTCGAGCGCCTTTTTCTATCAATGAACGCTTAATATTCAACTTACGATTTTTCCCGATTTAAATTTTTTCTGGTGGCACTAGAGAAAGAGTCATACCTGATCCCATCCCGAACTCAGAAGTCAAGCCTTTCTTCGCCGATGGTACTACACACAAGAGTGTGGAAGAGTAGGGCGCTGCCAGATTTTCCTTCGAGCCTCAGAGATTTCTGAGGCTCTTTTTTTTTCAATCAATTCTTTTTAAATTTTTGACTTATTTGGATGGTGCTATGACTAAACTCGCAACTGCTCTATTTTTTCTCACCTCTTCTCTAACCCTAGCTTTTGGAAGTAATATTAATGAATCAGTTGAAGTTTCTGAGAAATCATTTGAAGTTCAGAAAACGGCTGACGTGGTAGTGGCTGATGAGGTGGTTGAAGTTAATGAAATGTCTGACGTTGTAGTTGCTGAAGCTGATGAAGTCGTTGAAGTTAACGAATCTATCGACGTTGCTGTGAATGAGAATTCTATTGATCCCTGCTTACCAGAAATTTTCTGTGAAGAGCAATCTCTGATTGATGAGGAGATTGAAATTATGGTTGTTGGGCTAAAGCCTAATCAGGTTGTAACACTTGAGGCAAGCTGGACGACGGGCGATCAGGTTCAATGGATTTCTTTTGCGCAGTTTCGTGCAGATAACAATGGGATTGTTAATGTGGCCGACCAGGCTCCGCTTCAGGGGAGTTATGAAGGGGTTGATTCGATGGGGCTCTTTTGGTCGATGAAGATGGGGAATGTGGTGACTCCAGATTTCTGGGACATTCTATGTGATGAGTTCTGTTGCCGTTGTGCATTTCCGATGACGTTAAGAGTTTTTGATGAAAATGGGGACATTGCAAAAAAGATCATCTGTCGGATCACTCTAAATCCAGATGTAGAAGTGATTCAACTTAGGGAAAATGGGCTCATCGGTGATCTATTCATTCCTAATACGGAAGAAAATGTACCTGTGGTGTTGGTCTTGGGTGGTTCGGAAGGGGGAATTCCTGATGGGATCGCTCAGTTAATGAGTTCGAATGGGATTGCTGCGTTCGCGCTTGCTCACTCTGGAATTGGTGATCTGCCACCTTATGTCGAAAATGTGGAGCTGGAGTATTTTGAAAGGGCCTTTCAATGGCTCCAAAATCATCCCCGTTTGAATGGGAAAATTTCTATTTGGGGGGTCTCAAGAGGCGCAGAATTGGCTCTCTTACTTGGTTCCATGTTTCCAGATTTTATTGATCGGATTGTCGCGGTTGCCCCAAGTAGCGTCGTTCTATCACCAAATGCTTGGTTATATAAAGGGGAATCTGTATTGCCCCCTGCTCCATTTGTTGTCGACTTCCACAATGACTTTGAAAATGATTTTGGTGTGAGAGAGACCCCTCATATTCAAAGAACTCACTTCGAGCGGGGGATTTTCTTAGAGAGGGAGCGGTTTGAACAGGCTTCAATCCCGGTAGAAAAGATCAAATGCCCGATCATGCTCATTTCCGGAGGAGATGATCAATTGGGGCCAAGTAGCTTTTATGCTAAGCAAATTTTCGCTCGTTTGGCGAAGTTTCATTCAAAAATTGAGCGGATCCATTTAGATTATCCAAAGGCAGGCCATTTTATTAGTTTCCCCTATATACCCCGAGTAAATCTCTTTTTTGATACCGGGAGATGGATCAATGTGGGAGGAACACCGCTGGCTGATGAGCTTGCCAGCCGCGACGCTTGGGAACACACGATTGAGTTTCTCTGCAATTATTAACCCGCCGTTCAAATATACACAAATGAACTCAAAAGTTGGTTTTTTGCTTAGCAGACATTCGCATCTTTTAGGCCGCCTGCATCGCCCAACTTATTCAAGTTGAGCTGCTTCGGCGTCGCTGCGCTGCCTTAAAAAGGACCCTAATCTTGACTGACATCTGGTTTTAGTACAGCTTCTTAGAGACTGTCCACAAACTCTTGTTCGTCGATTTTCGGGAATTATTTTGGCCTATTTTCGATTCAAATTTTGGGGGTAATATCACTCTCCGAATATAACCCCCAAAATTTGAATCGAAAATAGGCTCAAAAGAACCCGAAAATCGACCGAACCTGAGTTTGTGGACAGTCTCTTAGGAAGCGAGAGGTTCTTGCTGATTGATAAGGGCGATCTTATCATCAAGGGCTTTTTCGATTGCTGCAATTTGCTCTTTAAGTTGGATTTTCCATGCAACCAGCTCAGTTTTCAATTGCAAGCCGGTATCGAAAAGTTGCTTAAGAGGCCCGATTTCTTCGTCTGACATATTGGATTTAGCAAACGATGTGCTATCTGATCGACGAAGGGAAGCCATATTTTGCAACTCCATTTTTACCCATTCCTTTTGTAGCACAGTTTGAGGCTGCGCTTGTCTTAAACAGGTTTCGTAAGTATTTAAGCGTTCTTCCCAGTTGTCTTGCGTTTTATCCTTAGCGATTCGAAGTTCTCGTGTCCGCTGACGCAGTGCTTCGCCGTATGCTTTAAAAAGCTCTAATTTATCTTCTGATAAGAGTTGATAATCGACCAGTTGCTCTATTGGGAACTCATTAAAAATCTCTGTTAGTGTTTTACCGTCGATTTCTGTCTTGAATTTTGCAATATAGGCAATCGGAGCTGGGATCTCAATTTGGACGGTCTTTCCCATTTTTACACAGTGGTCAAGACACGTTTTTAGAGGTTGATAGGCCCCAATCAAGGTTCCATCGCGGAATGTGAATTTTTCGATATAGGTATCGTAAAGTTTGTTGAAATCTTCTTGTACGGGGATCCCAAATTGGAACATGTTTTCCCATCCATGTTCAATGGCAGTTGCCTCTAGAGGCTGACGGGCTGCCTGATTCCGATACTTTTGTAGTTCAATCGGATCTCCGTAATCTTTCATCCGAACGATTTTCCAAACGAGATAGCCTCCCACCGTAAGTGTGGGAATAGCCAGTAGAATGGAGGGTGCTGAACCGATCACAAGAGCTAAATAGCCAATCGCAATCGCAAAGCCGGCGATTATCCCATAGAAAATTTTTTGCATTTTAACATCTGTGCCCGATGGGGTGGTAACAGGGGTAACATTGGGAATTGAAGGCTTAACTTGTTCTTTCGGTTGACAGTCTTCAGCGTATCCCAAAGGTATCGAATCCTCGAGAGATGAGGATTGGGGTAGAGTTGGGTATACTGGTTTCGATTCCATAGTGGCCTCCCTTTTTTTGCGGGCTATTTTACTAGATCTTCCGATTAATTCGCAAAGATGTTATGCGACGATTATGGTGCTCAATAGAGAAATATGGTCAGCAATTATTCCCTCAGCGGTTGTCCCGGTCGTTATCATCTCGGCATGCGGGTTGCTTTGTTTAACTTTCTATAACCGCCTCGCATTCATTGTGACGCGCCTACGGGCACTTCAGCGAGAGAGGCTAGCCGAATACAAGGAATTATTTCGTCTCGAGGAGACTCATCAAAGCGAGCTTGCTAGACAGGAGACGAGCCATTTTCTCCGCTTTCTCGAACATCAGACCGTTGATGTCTTGAAACGGGCGCAGTATCTGCGCAACTGTCTCCTTTGTCTCATTTTATCCATTTTTTCTTTGATCATTACTTCTCTTACGATCGGTCTCAGTTTGATTTATCCGCCTTTAGAATTTTTTGTACTTCTTTTTTTTGTTTTAGGGCTTCTTTTGCTACTAAACGGGCTCTATTTTGCTTTGAGAGAGATTTTGATCTCACTCAAGCCAATTCAGATGGAGAGCGAATTCGTTCAGCGTTTGATCAAATATGAATTTTCAGAATAGTGAGTCATTTTCCGTAAAAATGTTGCAGAATATCTGTGAAGAAGATATTGAAATGTGTAGAACAAATTTTATTTGGGACTTTGGTGCCCGAGTAATTCAAAATCAGGAGATAAAAAAATGGCCTTAAAAACAACTGTAGAACATCTAAAGAAGCTTTTGCACGAGATCGCTCATGATCTTGAGAAATCTGCTAGAGGCAACAAAGCAGCTTCTCAGAGGGTACGTACAAGAACTATTAAATTTGCAAAAATTGCTAAAGAATATCGCAAGGAATCGATTGCAGAAGGCAAAAAAGGTGGCGGCAAAAAGAAGCCTGCTGCGAAGAAAGCTAAAGCTGCTCCAAAAAAGAAAGCTGCAAAAAAAGCTGCTAAGCGCAGATAAGGGCAAGTATACTGCGGTCTAAATTCAACGTTTCAGGCCGACCGCAGTATAAATTTTTCACTACTAAAGGAGGCCAATTTTTTGGCCTCTTTTTTTATCTATAGTTCGGGTATCATTGAGCCCGTGCCTACCAAAATTGTCATCACAGATCGGTTCTCCTCAAAGGGGAGGGGCCTAAGCGGAAATTGCGAAATTGCAGGAGCCCTGCCTGGTGAAGAGGTGCTCATGGAGCCTTGCGGCAGAAGAAAGGGATTTTTACGTCAGGTGATTACCCCTTCGCAAGAACGTGTGGCGCCACGCTGCTGCCATGTCCCAGATTGCGGTGGATGTGCGTTGCAGCATTTTGATTATCAATCTCAACTTAAGCTCAAACAGCAGATAGTCGAAAGGGAATTTGGCTCTTCTGTAAAGCCGATAATTGGCTGCACCGACCCCTGGCGTTATCGGAATAAAATGGAGTTCTCATTTTCACAAAATCGCTCTGGGGAGAAGTTTGTAGGTCTGATGCTTGCCGGTTCCAGGGGCCGCGTGCTCAATTTGATCCAGTGTCATCTGGTTTCTGAGTGGTTTTCCCAGGTTCTAGAGGCTGTGCGAAGCTGGTGGAATGGGATTGTCGATCTCAAAGCCTATCGGCACAGCTCTGATGAAGGCCATCTGCGAAACCTCACTCTGCGTGAGGCTAAGCAGGGACAAGGAAAAATGGTGATGCTAACCGTCTCGGGCAATCCCGATTATGCCTTAAAGAGACAGTGGCTCGATACATTTATTGAAACAATAAAAAAGGTCTCTTCTGAGCCTCATCTTAGTATTTTTTTGCAGGTGCAGCAGATCGGTAAAGGGAGGCCTACTCAGTTTTTTGAAATGCTCCTTTCTGGTCCAGATCATATCACAGAGAAGCTGAAGATCGATGCTTTTGGCCTCTGCCACCATTTAGACTTCAAAATTAGTCCAACTTCTTTTTTCCAGCCTAATACAGCCCAAGCTGAGCTCCTTTATTCGGTTGGCTTGGAGGCGCTTGAAGATTTATCGGGAGCACGCGTTTTCGATCTCTATTGCGGTGGAGCGACGATCGGTCTTTCTGCTGCTAAATATGCTAAAGAGGTGGTCGGGATTGAGCTCAATCATCACTCTGTCTTTGACGCGGGATGGAACCAAGAGGTTAACCAGATTCAAAACTTTTCTATTCATCGTGGGGATGTGGGCGAGGTGCTTGAGAGGTTGCGAAAAGAGGCTGGGTTTGAGTTGCCAGATATCGTGATTGTCGACCCCCCTCGAGCAGGATTAGATGGGAGGGCTTTGGGACATTTGAAGGATTTTGCTGCAAAAAAGATCCTTTACATCTCTTGCAATCCCAAAACGCAGGCGGAAAACGTCAAGGAGCTAACCCTTTCTGGATATGCTCTCAAGCTGATTCAACCGGTCGATCAGTTCCCACATACCATCCACATTGAAAATATTTGTCTCCTTGAGAGATAATGAATGAATTCAATAAACCTGAGGTTATTTAATGAAAAAATTACTTGCACTTTTACCCCTGCTCTCTACAGCTTCTCTTTTTGCCCAAGGGACACCACAAGGTGGCGGATCCAATTGGATTCAGACGCTGATTTTTGCCCTTGTCGGTATCATCTTCTTTTACTTTATCCTTTGGAGACCAGAAAAGAGACGTCGCCAAGCTCTAGAAAAGCAAAGAGAGTCGATGAAGCACGGCGATAAAGTGACCGCAATGGGGATCGTCGGAACAATCGACAAAATTCAAGACCGCACTGTGATCTTGAAAATGGTCGATGGATCCAAGATTGAGGTTCTCAAAGGGGCGATCTCAGAAGTGATGGCCGCTGGCGAAGAGCCAAAAGAAGCGAAATAGAGGTGGTTTCTATTTTCTAAAAAAGCGCTATAGAGTGTCTATGGCGCTTTTTCGTCTTGTTCTTCAAGTAGACACAGCAATTGATCCCGGTGGGATATTTGAGCTACATCGTTTAAATATTCATAGCACTTGACAAGTCCAGACAAAGCCCGGATCAGAAGCTTATTATCCTTTTTTTCTTGTAGGGCTGTGTGCATATAGGCCATTTGGAAATATTGAATGGCTCGATGATAGCTGCCCATCCCCAGATAGCAATAGCCTATTAGGATCAGGATCTCCATTTCTGAGGGAGATGAAGGGGAGGGGGAGAGCAGATTTTCATAAGCCCGCGAGGCTTCTTCGAATCGGCTTTCACAAAAATAACTATCTGCAATTTTGTATAGAAGGATTCTCTCTTGTGAGGGATCATTTTTTACAAGGGGAATTTGTTCTCGCAAATATGCCCGATGGTTGGCGTATCGCTTAAGTTGAAAGCAACAATCGGCAACCTGCCTTAGACTTGAGATAACCTCAGGATCTTCTTCTTTAAAGTGTGCTTTTGCAATTTGCAGAGCCTTTAAATGAATTTCTAATGCTTCTAATAAAGCCCCTTCTTGTGCAAGTTTAATCCCTATATGGAAAAGTCTGTTCCAGCCCCAAGAGGGGCAGTATGCCTCATTTTGAGTCAACAGAGTAACGATTCTGCCTGCCTGCCGAGTAGCAATTGCAACTTGCAGCAGTGTTTCGAAATCTTTTGTCTCGGTATCTACAGTCTGTAATCTTTCTTTTAGTTTTTGTGTGATCGGATTTTCAAGTCCATACAATCTAGTAGCAATTCCAAGGGCATGCACCAAATTGTTTCTAGCGGTCTGCATATCAGCTAATTGTTCATGACACTTGGCAAGATGTTCTAGGCACTCAATCATTAAAGGGATTTCTTTTTCTTCCAATAACGCGAGCATTTTGTACGCTTTTTCATGCATTTGGATCGCCTCTTGATATCGGGCTAAATGAAAATAGCAAATCCCAGTATGGTTTAAAAGTGCTGCCCGCTCAGTTGCGCTGGCATGCTCCATCAATTCCCAGGCTTTTGTTAGAGTCTTGAGTGCCTCTATTTCATTCCCCTGCAGTGCATAGATCAAAGCGATGTCTTTCAAAAGGTCGGTTACATTTTCTCTCAATTTTAAACGGATTTCGTATTCTTTCTCCCAATAGAAGAGAGCTTTATCATATTCTTTCAAGGAAAAATGGAGGCAACCTAAATTATGCAAATTCATCCCTAATTGAGGGCCATGAACATCTGGAACAAAGGCACTTTCGGCTACTGCTAGAGCCTCTAAATACATCCCCTTTGCCTCAGGCAAGTGACCTTCATCGAAAAACCGATTTCCTAGATTGAAAAAGGTGGCCCAAGTTGGCGTTCTGTCGATTAAATTAGGGATGTTGAGGAGGGTTCTTATTGCTTCTACCTGATGGAGATTGGCAGCGACATCAAGGGGTGTTTGATTATTGTTATTTCTTTTTAGTGCTGAGGTAGGAGAATACAACAGCTCAATGACTTTGCAATTTTCAGTTCTCGCCGCATAGTGCAAGGGAGAATTTTCCCCAGGGCCAACTCTGTCTAAAGCGATTTTAGATGTGGCAAGTGCCACTGCCAAGTCATGGTCATTTGGATAGAGATCGAGGGCCCGAATAAGTAGAGAGCGCCCCTCTCGGTCTGTGAGTTGACTTAATTCTTCGGTACACAAGGGGATTGAAATCCATTGCTTTGCTCGAAGTCTTTCAAAAACACCTTCAAAGCAGGCATATTGCCTCTCTTCAATCGAAAGGGTGGGATCGAGTTTAAGAAAAAAAGTCTTTGAGACTTTATCCAAAGCAGCAGGTAACGGGATTGGATTTGGAGCTGGTGAGGGGCGGACTTCAGATGTTCTTTGGACTTTCACGTGATTTTCCTTGTTACAAAGCGGATATTTTACATAGTATGACAATTTGGGGAAAGAATGTTTTGCCGCTGTTTATTTGTTAGTTTAATTTTATTTATATCACCTGTTTGTGCAGCGATCCATTATCTAACTTGGAAAGGGGATCCCGCCCGGACGATGACGATCACTTGGCAAGAGGGGCCGTCTCTTGATTATAAGCTCTTTTCAGAAGAGCGGTGGTACCGGGTAGAAGGGCAAAAAATCTCGATCGGGCATCTGACCCTTTATCGGGCTGAATTGACAGGCCTTGAGCCCGATACCTCCTACATGCTCCGGCTGAGCGGGGGTGAGGAATATCAATTTCGGACCCTCCCAGAAAAACTCGACCGCCCTCTAAAAGTGGCAATTGGAGGCGACGCCTACTACAATCCAGAAACAAATGAGCAAATGAACAAAGAAGTGGCAAGCCGCGAGCCCGATTTTGTCATCATGGCGGGAGATATCGCCTATACCGAAGGGATCAAATACGCTCTGAGACCGCGATCGTGGAAAATCGATCGTTGGGCCCAGTTTTTTGAGGCTTGGTCACGTGATATGGTGACAAAAGAGGGGAGACTGATCCCCATCGTTGCCACACTTGGCAACCACGATATTCGCGAAGGGCTAGACAGCCCTTTTCGCGAGCAGGTCCTTTTCTACCAATTTTTCGTTTTCCCAGTCACTGGAGTTCCTTATCAGGTGTTGAAAATTGGACAGGAGGTTTGCTTCTATCTGCTCGATTCGGGCCATTCATTCCCCATCGGCGGCGCACAAACGGAGTGGCTTGAGAAAAATCTTAAGGAAAACTGCGGCGCTCTATTTCATATTCCTGTTTATCATATTGCTGCCTATCCGAGTGAAACCTCGTTTACACATCGAGGTGCCAAAGATATTCGGAAATTCTGGGTTCCCCTTTTTGAGAAGTATGGGGTAAAAGTGACGATGGAACATGACAATCACACCTTTAAGCGCACCTACCCGATCAAAGAGGGAAAGATCGATCCGGAGGGGATCTATTATCTTGGAGATGGGGCATGGGGTGTTACCCCCCTTAAACCCCAGCGGCATTGGTATTTGGCAAAAGCTGCCCAATGCAATTGTTATTGGCTGGTGACCATTACCCCTTCGCAATGTCAATTTCAGGCCTTCAATCTCCAAGGGCAGTTGATTGATGAGGTAGAGGTCATCCCACAAAAGCAGCCTACTTTGTGACAAACTCATTGAATAATTTTGCCGATTTGGTATAGTCCGGGCTATGTTTACAGCAATTTTAAAACGGAATTCTTGGCTCATCTACAAAGTGGGGATGCCTCTTGTTTATCTCTATCACGCTTTGCTGAGTAATGTCTTTCTCAATACCGCTGCTGACGATGCTCAAGGATTGGAGCGGATCGCTAATATTGCCCTCATGCCGATCCAATATCTGCTGGAAGGCAAAAAGGCTATTTTGGTGATTGATGGCGACGGAAATGTGAGCTATCAGCTCAGCCAACGGTTCGATTATGAGCACCACTTTTATCTAAAGACAGCGGTTGCGACAAGCAGTCTGCCCGTTAGCCTTGTAGTTGGCGGGGCATTGAAAACCCTTTCATATACTTTCCCAGAAACACGTCAGCGGGCGAAAAAACTCAAGGAAGCTGTTGTGTCCACAAAGGCGCAATCGAATCAGACTTATTATGATTCTCTTGGGCTTAAGGTAAATGACTACCGCAAGGCAGACCATATTGCCCCACCGAAGTGGAAGCGGAGGCCACGGACAGAAAATCCATTGAAACATGATATAGAGGCGCTCAAAGAGGTCATTTCGATTTTATCAGAAAATCAGATTTGTTTTTGGATCGATCGGGGCTCTTGCTTAGGCACCTACCAATACGGTGGAGCGATTCCAAGTGATTGGGATGTGGATATCGCGGTGTTACAACCCGATTTTGCGGCGGTAAAAAATGCTCTCCATGCTCTTGATCCTGAAAAATATGTGGTTCAAGACTGGAGTGGAAGGCAGTTTCCTGGATCCTATTTAAAAGTCTTCGTTAAGGAGTCTGGGGGTTTGATCGATATTTTTCACTTTGCAATCGATTCACAAAATCAGCAAATTTATACTCTCTTTTCTAATCAGTTCAATATTTTCGCTCCAGAATCCTGGATGACAAGGGAGAAGCGATACACTAAACCGATGCCTTTTGCCTATATCTTCCCCTTGAAGAGAGGCTCCTATGAGGGGATTTCAGTTCCGGTTCCTGGACAAATCGAAAAATATCTTCAAGTCTTTTATGGAGAAAATCTCGCTCCTGCATGGGTCTATAGCGAGGTGACAGGCAATTACGAAAAAGACGTCACACATCCCTATTGGAAATTGCCAAGCGCCCACTAGAATGGGATTCCAAACTCAAGTTGAATGAGATTAGAAAAGTATCCAGATCCGGCTTCGCCATCGTACTTGATCATGGCGAAAGCGCAGCACTCATTTTCGTAACGAAGAGAAAGGCCCCAGGTGCCGAGGTTTTGCGTGCTATAGCGACAAAGATCAAAGGGGGCTTTATTGACGTAGCCAAAAGTGGCTGTTGTGATCAGATTGCCAAAAGAGTAGGGGAAACGGATCCCTGCCTGGCTGCGGAGCATTGAGGAGTAATGGTGATGCCAATTGCTTGCCCAATCGAAAGAGACAAAAGGGACAAAATGGCAAAATTCCAACCCCACTTCTAAATGGGGCATCAGCAGATCGGTATGGAAATTGGTCTCTTTGTTACGGATGCGGCTGTAGGCATAGATCAGCTCAGCTTCGGCAAAAAAGGGACATAGTGCGAGGCGGGCGTAGGGGGTGAGAGCGACCGAGACAATCCGCCCTCGGTCGTGGAGCCGATGCTCGTGATAATGATTGCGGGAATAGAAGGCAGCCAGTCCGAAAGTCCAACAATTTCCGAAGCATCTAGCCACTGCTAACGACAACCCTTCAGTATGAAAATCAAGCTTATCTTGAGAGGCGATATTGGCAAACAGATCGAGATAAAGACCTTCTTGCACGTCGATTTGGCTATAGGTAAAGGCATTCTGATCGATGATGAAGATTGGGGCCGATGCAGTCAGAGGAAGTGCTAAGAGTAAATAATATCTATTCACCAAGCAATTTCTCTAGGACCTTGCTGCTTCTTTCGATAAACCCTGGCAACTCTTTTGGAGGCAATTCTCGCTGCGAAAGCTGCGCCAACTGGTACAGATGGATCAGAATTTCTTTGGCCACCTCTTTATTTTTGTGTTTTGTCACTGCATTAATCAGGGGGCTATTGGTGTTGACGACGAACGTCTTCTTGTCCAAGATTCCAGGGGGCATGTCGCGGCTAGAAAGGGCTAAAGTTTCTCTTAGACGGCGAGACTCTTCGTCTAGCATGATGAAGGCTGGCAAACTGTTTGTGGCAAGACTTTTGGCCTCGACATCAAGTTCATCTATCGCTAGGGCTTCTTTGACAAATTCGGCAATCCGTGTCGATTCGGTTTTTCCTTCGGTATCTAGAAGGGTTTTCTCTTTAGTTTTATCGAGAATGGCCGAATCTAGTCCTCCGTCGACCCGTTGAAATTTCGCTGGAGCCAGTTTGTGTTCGAGGAAATTCATTAAAGGAGTATCGATGGGGCCTTTAGCGATGAGTACTTCAATTTTCTTCTCTTTGTAGAGTTGGAGGAAGTGGGAGTCTGGATCTTGGGTATAGAAAATCTTTTCAGGATGCCGCTCTAAATACTCTGGCAGCGTTGTCCACTCACCATCGAGGTTTTTCCAGATGAGGAATTCTTTGACTCGCTCATAGAACTTTTCGTCGTGCATGACGCCCAGTTTGATGATGAGTTCGATATTTTCCCATTGCTCAGAGAAAGCCTTGCGATCGTTTTTATAGATGGCAGCGAGCCGGTCGGCCACTTTTTTCGAGATGTGGGTTGAGAGTGATCGGACTGTTTTGTCCATCTGGAGATAGCTGCGGGAGACGTTCAGCGGGATATCCGGGCTATCGATGGCGCCTCTTAAGACGGTCAAATATTCGGGGATGAGATCTTGGCAGTTATCCGAGACAAAAACCCGATTGCAAAACAATTTAATGTGATTCTTTTGAAAGTCAAACCGCTGATCGATTTTAGGGAAATAGAGGATTCCTTTGAGATGGAATGGATAGTCGACATTGAGGTGAACCCAAAAGATCGGATCGGGCTCAAAAGGGTGTAGCTGGTGGTAAAAATTGATATATTCTTCATCGGTGCAATCGGATGCTGCTTTTAGCCAAAGGGGCTCTTTATGGTTGATATGTTCCCCGTTGAGATAGATTGGGAAGGGGAGGAAGGTGCAGTAGCGATTGAGGATCTCCAAAATACGGCTTTTTTCTAAAAACTCTTCCTCCTCAATAAAGAGGGTAATCGCAGTGCCTCTTTCGTTTCGGGCCCCTTTTTCGAGAGTATAGCTGACAGAACCATCACACGACCAAAAGGCTGGATCATCGTTTTGCCTGTAGGAGCGGGTCTGGATCTCCACTTTGGAAGCGACCATATAGGCCGAGTAAAAACCGAGGCCGAAATGGCCAATCACTTGGTCGTTGCCTTGGTATTTGCTCAAGAAATCTTCGGCTCCTGAAAAGGCGAGCTGAGCAATGTATTTTTCCACTTCATCGCCGCTCATCCCAATACCGGTATCGGTGATCGTGAGGGTCTTTTGTTCTTTATCGAGGGTAAGATCGATCCGAAGCTCTTCATCTTTAAAGTCGGCCTCTTTTTGTTCTCGCAGAATTTTTAATTTAGATAGGGCGTCGCATGCATTAGAAACCAATTCACGTAAAAAAATATCTTTGTCGGAATAGAGCCACTTTTTGATGATTGGCAGTAACTTTTCTGTATTGATGGTTAGGGTTCCTTGAGCCATTTGTAATTCTCCTTTCGTAGAAGGATAACATAAAATTAGGAAATTAGGCTATGCTGCAAATATGAAGATATGCATGGCACAACTCGACCCGACGATAGGGGATCTCGAGGGAAATACAAAAAAAATTTTAAAAGCAATCAAAAAGGCAAAACAGCAACAGGCTGATATTGTCCTTTTCCCTGAGCTTTCCATTTGTGGCTATTTGCCCGCCGATCTTCTCCTACACGATGACTTTGTCAAGGCGACAGGGGAGTGTTTGAATCCGATTATTAAGGCCTCGGCAGGGATTTGCGTTGTCGTTGGGTTGGTCAGGCGTAATCCTGGTAAGGGGAAACCGCTCTTTAACAGCGCAGCGATCATCTACGATGGTCAAGTGCTTGGCTATCACAATAAATGCCTCCTTCCAACCTATAATGTCTTTGATGAGCGGCGCTATTTTGAACCAGGGAAAATGGTCAGCACTTTTGAAATTAAGGGGAAGAAAATCGCTGTGATCATCTGTGAAGACATTTGGCAGCACTCGGGCTATGTCGAAAGCCAGTACCCTTACGATCCGGTGCTCGATTTAGTCAGCCACAAGCCCGATATTCTCCTCAATCTCTCTGCCTCCCCCTATCAATTTGATAAACCCGACATTCGGATCGAAGTATGCGCAAATGCGGCCAGGACGCTGAATTGTCCTGTGCTACTGTGTTGTCAGGTAGGGGGGAATGACGATCTAATTTTTGACGGCTATAGTGTGTGCGTTGATAAGCATGGGCATTTACGGCAACTTGGAAAGGCATTTAAAGAGGATTGTGTTTTGGCAGATCTCGATGCTCCAGTATGCAATATCGAATTTCATTATCATCCTATGGAAGATATGTATAAGGCCCTGGTTTTGGGCGTTTCTGATTATTTTGCCAAGCAAGGCTTTACAAAAGCGCTCATCGGTCTTTCGGGCGGAGTCGATTCGGCTTTGGTTGCCTGCATCGCCAAGGAGGCTTTGGGTCCCGAAAATGTGCTCGGAGTCGCAATGCCGTCCCGCTATAGCTCAAAAGAGAGTGTCGAGGATGCGAGAAAATTGGCGGAGAATCTGGGGATAGGATTTAAGGTGATTTCGATCGAAGGGCCGTTCGAAGATTATCTCAAACTGCTGCAGCCTGTCTTTGAAGGAAAGCCCTCAGATGTGACCGAGGAGAACCTCCAATCTCGTATTCGGGGAATGATTTTGATGGCGATTTCGAATAAACTCGGTTATATCGTCCTAAATACCGGCAATAAGAGTGAACTTGGCGTAGGCTATTGCACTCTTTATGGAGATATGTGTGGAGGATTAGGGGTGATTTCCGACATGCTCAAAGCTCAAGTTTATGAGATGGTCCGTTGGGTCAATCGGAAGAGGGAAATCATCCCGCAATCGACGATCGATAAGGCCCCTTCGGCTGAACTTCGGCCCAATCAAAAAGATACCGATAGCCTTCCCGAATACGATATCGTCGATAAAGTGATGATCGGTTACATTGAAGATCATCTATCAGCTAAGAAAATTGCAAAAAAATATCAGATTCCCCAGGAAGTGGTCGACGATTTGATCCATCGGATCCATGCTGCTGAATACAAGCGGAGGCAGGGGCCCCCTGGTTTAAGGGTTAGCAAGCGGGCTTTTAGCGTGGGGCGACGCTTTCCGATAGTGCACCACTGGAGGTCATAAGCATCATCAACCGGTCAAAACCGACAGCGACACCACATGATTGTGGCAGATGATAAAGGGCTGCGATGAATTCTTCATCGATCGGCAGTTTCTCTTTACCCAGAGAGAACCTTTTTTCATTTTCCTCTTCTAGACGGATCCTCTGCTCGATTGGATCGGTCAATTCGTCAAATCCATTGGCAAGTTCAATTCCATCATAATAGATTTCAAAGCGATGACCCACTTTGACGCCATCGACGATGATCGTTTTAGCCAGAGAAGCTTGGCTCGCAGGGTAGTCGGTGATGATAGTCAGCCGCCCCTGCCCTAAATGAGGCTCGACAAGGTGAGAAAAAAGAAGGCTCAATTGCGTATCCCGATCCCAATCGACGGCGCTGCTTGAAAAAGGGAGCAAATGGGGAGTCAAATCGTCATGGATATAGTCGATTTTTCCGATCTGCTCGAAAGCTTGTCGGTAAGAGAGAATTTCAGAAGGGAGGTTGGGGAGAAAAAGGCGGATAAATTCCAATGTCTCCTCTATGAAAGGCTCATAGTCCATCCCGACCCGGTACCATTCTGCCATAGTGAATTCCGGTGAGTGGCGAGGCCCCTCTTCGCCGGCTCTGTAAACATGGCTAAGCTGGTAGATGTCCCCACTGTCTTGCGCAAGGAGTTTTTTTAATTCGTATTCGGGAGAGGTATGGAGGTAGCCTATCTTGCCGCCTCCCATATCCACTTTCATCACATCGATATAGGCGTCAATGGGAGCTGCTGTAGACAAAATGTTGGTATCGACTTCGAGGATGCCTCGGTCGGCAAAAAACTTCCGGGCCGCAGCGAACATGGTGGCTCGTTGCCAGATGGTGCCTTTATGAGACGCGAGAAACGTATTCACCGGTGCGTGTATCCACTTTGATTTTTTCCCCTTGGTCAATGAAGATGGGGACCTGGATTTTGGCTCCAGTATCTGTGAATGCAGGCTTCAGAACCCTGCCAGAGGTATCGCCACGAAGGCCAGGAGCGGTCTCGGTGATCGTCATCTCCATAAAGGTCGGAGGGATGAAATCAATGACTTCTCCTTTGTAGTAGATCAGCTCATACTCGATATCTTCTTTGCACCACATCTCTTTATCGCCGATTACAGACCCGGGGATGGTGTGCTGTTCAAAAGTTTTTTCGTCCATGAAGACAAAGTCTTCGCCTTCACGGTATAGGAGGCGCATGGTCTGCTCTTCGACATCAGCAAGATCGAGTTTTTCACCAGAGCGAAAAGTCCGTTCGACGACCCGCCCAGTCTTTAAATGCTTGAGTTTGACGCGGTTAAAGGGCTGCCCTTTTCCAGGTTTGACGAATTCATTGCTAACCAGAAGGTAGGGCTCTCCCTCCAGTTCTACTTTCATTCCGGGTTTAAAATCGTTAGTACTGACCTGTGGCATTCTCTATGATCCTGTTAAAAAGCCCCGATTATGCCAGTTCGTCCTGTTTTGCTCAAGGACTTGCCACCTCTTCGGACTTTCATAACACTGTCATTAACTTGTTTAACACCTTTTTTAACTTCTCTTACACCCGTATTGATTTCTGTGGCAGCGCTCCTTAAGAGTGCCAGAGTGCTTTGGAGGTCTCCTTGCATTTTCGCGTTCTCTTTTATCCTTGCTTCAGCTTCCTCTATGGCCTGTTCTCTTTTTTGAAGTTGGGCATTGATTTTTCTCCCTTTTTCATCCAGTTCGGCTTCCCGTTTCTCAAAATATTTCTTCTGGAATTCAAGCGCATTTGCATGACTCAACTCGATCGCGTGCAATATTTCTGTCGTCTTGCCATTAAGTTCCTCAATTGCTTTAGCAGTTTGAGAATTTGCCTGCTGTGCAGTGCGGCGCTGGAGTTCTAAGATCTCTTCCTTACAGGCTTCAAACTTATTCAGCGCTTCTTCTCTGGAGGCTTCATGATCCTTTTTGCACTCTTGGTAAAAGGTTGTATTATATTCAGCTAGTTGGATTAAACGGGAAACGATCGTTTGTTGATCTTTGACAAGAGCCTCGTGTTTGGCGTTATTCTCTCTTTCTTTCGCAGTATACTCGGCATGCTTTAAATTTTGGCGGGCATATTCTGCATTTTCTTCCCTATATCCTTCTTTTAGAAGTCTATGCTCGAAATTATGGCGGGCATATTCAACATTTTCGACCCTTTGCTCTGCATTTAACCAGCCGTGCTCTTCATTATGGAGACCGTACTGATAATTTTCGGCTCTATGCTCTTCATTCAACAGCCCATGCTCAACATTATGGCGCCCATATTCAGCATTTTCTGCCCGCTGTTCTTCAAGAAGGAGGCCATGTTTCACAAGGAGGCGTCCATACTCTTCATTTTTTTTCTGAAAATCCTCGAGTTTCTTGGCCATTTGCAAATTGAGCAGGCCATATCTGTTTCCTTCGTTTTCGATTCGCGAGGTCGCTCGATCGAGGCTCGCAAACTCTTTGAGATCTTTGATCGTTTTCACGCAGAGGGCGCCCATCCCAGCAGAGATCACTCCCGCCAAAAAATAGCCCCCCAAAACGAGGAAAATCGCCTGAACAACCTGATAGACTGCCGCTGCAGTCAGAATTTTATCTCTCCAGGAGCCAAAGGTTTGGATGATGTAGGCCCTGACCCTTCCTCCCCAATGATTAGGAGCAGAGACAAGTCCTTGATCGAATGGTGGCGATGAAATAGCGTGAATCATAACAACCTCGCAAATGAGGAGCGCATTGTAAATCAACTTTGAATTTTATTCAAATCGATGGCAAAGATAAAAAAGAGGTGAGAATCATGACTGAGAATTTCAAAGAGGAGCAGTTTGCTCGCGACACTCTTGAGCGCTATAGCGGGAGCTTATCTACCGATTTTCAGTCAAATTTGATCCTGACCAATTTCCCTCAATATGTCGATTACTTTGCCAAGAGACGTAATCTCAAGGTGCACGAAGGGTCGATGTTTAAGGCAGCCCATTGCACAAAAGAGGGGATTAGCATACTCGATTTCAAAATTGGCTCTCCTGCCGCAGCCCTTGTTGTCGACCTTTGTTCCTTTTTAAAGATTAAGGCGGCTGTTCTTCTAGGGATGTGTGGAGGATTAAGAAGACGCTATAAGGTTGGCGACTACTTAGTTCCAGTGGCCAGTATTCGGGATGAGGGGACTTCCAATTTCTATTTCCCTCCTGAAGTGCCTGCTCTGGCTAATTTTCTGATGCAGAAGGCTGTGACTCATGTGCTCGATGAGGAAAATGCCACCTATCACATTGGGATCACTTTTACATCGAATATGCGCTTTTGGGAATTCAATGAAGAGTTCAAAACCCGTCTAAAAGCCACTAGGGCACAGGCTTACGAGATGGAATGCGCGACCCTTTTTACAGCCAGCTATAAGAGGAATTTTACATTAGGCGCCCTCATGCTCATCTCAGATCTTCCTCTCAATGAAGATGGGGTGAAGACTAAGAAGAGCTCAGCACATGTCTTTGAGACCTATATGGCCGATCATGTCGAAAAAGGGGTCAAAGTATTAAAAATTGCGCGCGAGATGCAAGAGCTTAATATTAAGGGAGCTTACCATCGAAACATCGGAATTCGAAAAAGATAAAAAAATTATTTGAAATTAATTACTCCAACCAATTATCAGAAAGATAAGAGACTCTTAACGGATTTGGTTTCGTCGCCTTTTTGAGGAAATTTGCCAAAAAGCCCAAAAAATCGACATGAAACCAATTCCGTTAAGAGTCGCTAAGGGAGAAAAGTATGAAACCTCTATTACTATGTGCACTACTGATAGGCCTCGCCTCTTGTGGTTCTATTCATGAAATGAACTCCAATATGGTTAGGACAAATGAGCTGATGGATGAAAACATTGTCGTAACGACAGGGGCTCAACAAACCATTCAAAAAAACACCGCTGCTGTGACTAACTCTACGGATACGATGATTGGGTTTGAAGATGTGATTGCCGATAATACGGAAACTGTAAACAAGGTGATCGACGGGATTCAGTCCCATTCCCATGTTTTATCGATGGGAGCGATCGCTTTGCTACTATTGCTCTTTCTACCCTCGCTGATATTGGTTATTTTTTACTTCAGATTCCTAAGCACTATGAAGTCTTACATGAGGAAATAATATGAGAGCTAAATTTTTACTCCTTCTCAGTTTTGCAGGTTGCGCAACGATGGGTACGATGATCAACAATATGTCGACCATGAACGATACGATCCAAGAAAACATCGAAACAATGAAGGATTCGGGACAGAAGATTGAGGCCAATACTGCAGAGGTTACCCGTTCGACAGACCAACTCATCGCGTTCAAAAAAATCATTGCCGGCAATACAGAGCAAATGAAGGAAGGTGTAGAAGGGATTGGTCAAAAGAAAAGCTTTTTGCCCATCGTGTTTATCGCTCTAGTGGCTCTGCTTTTTTTACCCACTACGATTTGCATTCTTTTCTATTACAAATTCTTCCAGCACATGCGATCAAATACTAAGAGGTAATTGTGGTTAAAACTCTAATTCTATCGATGAGCTTATTGTGTTTGGTTGGTTGCGGGACCATGGGGGATATGTACCAAAATATGGTCCAAACCAATGAAAAGATGGAAGCCAACATCGTCCTTTTGAATGATGTACAGGATACCGTTAGAGAAAATTCAGTCCAGGTGGTCCGCTCGACCAATCAGATTATACACTTGGGTGAGGTTAACCATACCAATGCCGAGGCAGTCAAAACTGCAATGGCAGCCGTGCATCCTTCTGGTATCCATAAACTCGCAGTTCTTGGGCTGTTGCTTTTATTCGTGGTCCCATGCCTTGTTCTTGGTTTCTCTTACTTCAAACTCAAGCGCAAGAGCTAAATCCGGGTTCGATGCAAAATCGCCCTTTTGAGCCACTTTGCTGCGCATTGAATTTTTGCAAATTCTCTCTAAAGTAACTTTTTCACAGCCAATTCGAACTCGGCCGGATCGGCCACTTTTGGCATCGGATAGTTTTGCCGCTCGAGTTCTTTGCCTTTTTGCTTTTCGGCTTTGAAAGTGAATTTCTCAAACTTGAGCAGCGTATATCCTTTCTGGGTAGCGAAAATCCGCAATCGGGTTAGGTGATAGAGCCAAATCACTTGGGGTGGGCAGGGGCCGAAACGGTCTTGCATCTCACGCAATAGTTCGTCGGTCTCTTCATCAGAGGAGGCCTCGCCTAATCGGTGGTAGAGCTCCATCCGGAGCGATTCTTCGCTGATATAATCTTCAGGCAACCTAGCATCAAAGGCAAACTCCATCTTGGTCTCGATGAAGCTTGGCGCACATTTTTTCTTCATCGCATCGATCGTCCTCTTTAGCAATTTGCAATAGAGATGGAAGCCAATCGAGGTGATCTGTCCTGATTGTTTCTCGCCAAGCACATCGCCCGCACCTCGGATCTCAAGGTCACGCATAGCGATTTTCATGCCTCCGCCATACCCTGAAGCTTCGATCAGGGCGTGGAGCCTTTTGCTGGCGATTTCAGGAAGCTCGCGCCGTTTGGGGACAAGAAAATAGGCGTAGGCGGGACGATTCCATCTTCCAACCCGGCCCCTCAGCTGATAGAGATCGGCAAGGCCAAAAGTGTCAGAGCGGTCTATCAAGATTGTATTGGCGTTTGGGATATCGATTCCATTCTCGACGATCGTCGTCGAAACCATAATATCGGCATCCCCTTTTTTGAAGAGATGATAAACATGGTCGAGCTCGTCAGCTGACATTTGCCCGTGGCCGATGACGATGCGAGCTTCTGGGACCAGTTTTTGCAGCTCTTCGGCGACCAGATTGATGCTCTCCACTCGATTGTGTATGAAGAAGGCTTGGCCGTCGCGCGAAAGTTCGCGCAGCAGTGCATTTTGGATGAGGCTGGGCTCCCGCTCGACAATAAGAGATTTGATCGGAAGGCGATCTTGTGGCGGAGTATTGATCACCGAAACGTCTCTAGCTCCAATAAGAGAAAGATAGAGTGTTCTTGGAATGGGGGTTGCAGATAAGGTGAGGCAATCGACCCCTGTTTTGAGTTTTTTCAAGTGCTCTTTTGCCCTGACACCGAACCGCTGCTCTTCGTCGATGATGATGAGTCCTAAATCTTTGAAGGCGACATCGTTGCTGATGATCCGGTGGGTGCCGATGAGGATGTCGAGGGCACCGTTTTTGGCTTTTTCGATATTCTCTCGGACTGTTTTCGCTGGCAAAAAGCGAGAGACAACACCGATATTGATTGGATAGTTGGCCATCCTTTCGCAAAAACTTTCGTAGTGTTGCATCGCTAAAACAGTTGTGGGAACGAGGACAGCAACCTGTTTTTTTCCATCAACAACGGCTTTAAAAGCGATCCGCATTGCCACTTCGGTTTTCCCATACCCAACGTCACCGCAGATTAGCCGGTCCATCGCCTTTTTTGACTGCATATCTTGCTTGGAAGCGGCTATTGCAGAGAGCTGATCGTCAGTTTCTACAAAGGGGAAATCAGTTTCGAAATTCAGCATCATTTCTGAATCTGGAGGATACTCAAAGCCCCCATGGAGCTCACGTTCGGCGTTGAAACGGAGCATCTCCTCCGCGTATCCGATGATCGCTGTTTGAGCCTGTTGGCGAGCTTTCTGCCATCTCTGCGTCCCTAGCTGGCTTAAGGTGGGGATTTCTTCTTTAGCGCCGATATAGCGAGAGACGAGATAACTCGAGGCAATCGGGACGAACAGTTTGCTTGAGTCGGCGTACTCGATCACCATGAATTCGGCTTCAATCCCGAGGTGATTCTTCTGTTTTTCGATCCCTAGGTATTTCCCAATTCCATTGTGGAAGTGGACCACCAGATCGCCGGCCTTAAGTTCGTGGAATTCGGCAGCTGGGGTGTGATAGGTTCCACGCCATTTTTGACGACGGATCCTTAGCCGCTGGGTCAGTTCGGTCATCGGCAAAATGGCCAGTTGGGAATCGGCGACTGCAAAGCCACTGGAGAGGTAGGCCCTCTCGAAGAATGTTCGCTGTGGAAGGTCGATTTTCGCATCGCCGATCATCTGCTTAAGGGTGCTCTCCTCCGATTCTGTTGCTGTCAAAAAATGGAGCTCGAGCGGAGTTTTAGAAAGGCGGCCGATCCCAAGTAAAATCTCTTCGCGCGATGAGGCAGAAAAAAAGTCGCTGATTGGGATGAATGGCGTATTCCACCGTTTAGATTTGATTGGCGTCTGAAAGGCTTGAAATTCGATCGGCTGCAGAGGGGTCTTTCCGCTGTAAAATGAGCGCCCCAATTTCTCTTTGATTTCGACATCGGAAAGCTCTTCCAATTGCTCTTTGGTCCAGTAGAGTTTTTGCAAATCCTTGGTCTTTGCGAACAACTCTTCGATGGATGAGAAGAAGCGAGATTTCGCTCCGGGAAGTCCTTTTAGGCTAATATACCGGTCTTCCAGGCTTAAGAGATCGTCGAATATGACGATTGTCGAAGGG
The DNA here is from genome assembly GCA_018239985.1 of Verrucomicrobiota bacterium. Taxonomy (GTDB): domain Bacteria; phylum Chlamydiota; class Chlamydiia; order Chlamydiales; family Rhabdochlamydiaceae; genus Sacchariniichlamydia. The sequence goes on from JAFEGK010000001.1 coordinate 22,352, forward strand.
CCTAAATAGTCGAAGAGGGTAGCGAGCCTTTCTTCCTCTTGCAGCAGCTTCGGCTCAGAGGCTGGACAAATAAAGAGCTGCTTCACCTTTTCAATCGATTTTTGTCCGATTGGATCGAAAGTGCGGATCGAGGAGATCTCGTCGCCAAAGAATTCGACACGGAAAGGCTCAGGGGCCGAGAGTGGAAAAATATCGAGGATACCGCTTCTTAAAGCATACTGCCCCTTATCGGCCACAACTGCCTCTCTGCGATAACCTAGGGCTTTTAAGAAATCGTCCAAAGCATCAAAGGGGATCTCTTCTCCAACCTTCCAAAGATTGCAATTGGGCTTGAGTATGTGAGGAGAAGGGAGCTTCTGCAGACAAGCTTGAAGTGGGCAGAGGACAACCCCTGGCTCTTTGCTTTGCATCAAATGGAATAGAATTTCAAACCGGCGGCCCACGATGTCAGGACTCGGAGGAATTTCTTCACCGGGAAGGGTTTCCCAAGCAGGAAACTCCAAAAAATGATTCAGCCCAAAATAGTCGAGATTGCCAGCGATCCGATTTTCACTCGAATCTGAGGAGATGACGAGGATGTTTTTCTTTGTAGATTCTTTCAGCAGCGCGATGAGAGCTGCCTTTGGCCCATCCCACAGTCCTTCTACGGTGAGTGAGATCTCGGTTTTCATCGCTTCAAAGAAATGGACAAGCTGATTACTTGTCAGCAATTTTGTAATCACAGACTTACGAGTTGTTTGATCAATTTAAAGGCTTCTGGAATCCCTTCTGGATTTTTGCCTCCAGCTTGAGCCATCTCAGGGCGTCCACCACCGCTTCCACCAATTAGCGGAGACACTTGTTTGATCAAGGCTCCAGCATTGGCTCCCTTTTGAATCCTGTCAGCGCTAATTTTGATGGCCAATTGGACCCGATCTTCCATTTTGACGCTGAGAGCGACCACACCGCTACCCATTTTTCGTAAGACCTCATCCATCAACTCCCCTAAATCAGCAGGATCGATGTCGACAACTGCGGTAAGCAAGCCGTGCTCAGCTTTTTTAGCTAGGGCTTCTGAGAGCTGCTTGAGTTGGGCCATTTTGAGCCCTTTCATCTGCTCTTTCAATAGAGCGACTTCCTCCACTAGCTGCCCGATGCGCTCCCCAAGTTTTCCGGGAGTTGTCTTTGCAAGTGCTGCAGCTTCATGAAATTTGAGCTCTTCTTTGCGGACAAATTCTTCTGCAGCTTTTCCACAACAGGCCTCGATGCGACGAACACCGGCGGCAATGCTACTTTCTTTCGTAATCCGGAAGTAGCCCAGCATCCCTACATGGAGGGCGTGGGTGCCCCCACAGAGCTCCTTAGAATAATTGATGTCGACCACACGGACTTGTGCCCCATATTTTTCTCCAAAGAACTGCTTGATTTCAGGATGCCGCTGCACTTCTTGGAAGGGGAGCTCATAAGTGCTTACCCCTTGATTTTGACGAATCAATTCATTGACCATGTCTTCGATTTTTTGCACTTCTTCAGCAGAAACTGCCTTGTGGTGGTTAAAATCAAAGCGAAGTCGCTCGGAGTCGACAAGAGAACCTGCTTGCCGAATATGAGAGCCTAAAATTTTCTGCAATGCATAATGGAGAAGGTGAGTTGCCGTATGATGAGCCGCAATTTGACTGCGACGAGCTTGATCGATGGCGGCGGTGACCCGGTCTCCGATTTTAAAGCTCCCATTCTCTACCTTCACACCGTGTGCAACAACTCCAGGATAGGGCTTTTTACAATCGGTAACCCGCATCCTTGCGGTCTGATTGAAAATCTCTCCTGTATCGCCCACTTGCCCGCCTTGCTCGGCGTAGAAAGGGGTCTTCTTCAAAATCACAAGGCCCACTTCGCCTAACTCAAGACGATCTGCAAATTGTCCATCCTTGACGATACCGGCGATTTCAGTCTCACAGCTCATTTCGGTATAGCCGACGAACTCAGCTGGAGGATGCTTTTTCACAAACTCCACATAGAAACTCTCTTCGGCCTCTTGCCCTTGCACAGTGCGGGAGCTTCTAGAAATCTCTTTTGCCTTTTCCTCAAGCAATTGATAAGCGTCGATATTGACCTGCAGATTGGAGTCTTTCGCAATAAGCAAAATCTCTTCGAGAGGGAAACCGTAGGTGTCCTTCAATTTAAACGCGTCGGCACCGCTGATCTGTTTTTGTGGACTCTTCAGCGCCTGCTCGACAATTGAGCTGAGAATATTGCCGCCACGTTTCAGTGTTCGGAGGAAATTTTCTTCTTCCAAAGTGAGGATTTCTGCAATCCGATCCTTCGCGGTTACGATTTCTCTGTAATCGCTCCCCATCGTCTCGACAAGAGCTGGCAGCACCTGGGCTAAGAATGGTCCTTCGACTCCAAGTAGCGTTCTTCCATAGCGGACTGCACGGCGAATCAACTTTCGTAGGACATAGCCCCGCTCGATGTTGCTCGGTTGTGCGCCATCGGCAATCGCAAAAGTGAGCGAGCGGATGTGATCGGCGATCACATGGAAGGCGGGGGCCAGCTGAGCATCTGATGCCACATATTTTTTCCCTGACACCGCTTCGATTTGTCCAATCAAGTGGCGCAAAATATCAGTGTGGAACACGTTGTCAACACCGAGCTTGAGAGAAATGACCCGCTCAAGGCCAGAGCCAGTGTCGATTGATTGATTGGGAAGCGGCGCCATTTTACCATGAGTGTCCCGATTAAACTGCATGAACACCAGGTTCCAAAATTCTAAATATCGCTCTCCGGTTGCGTCGACCACTGGGGAAGCGGCAGAACCATATTTTTCCCCTTTATCGTAGTAGAGCTCTGAGCAAGGTCCGCAAGGGCCAGTGTCGCCCATCGCCCAGAAGTTGTCCTTTTCGCCCATTCGGACGATCCGTTTTTCAGGGACATGCTTTTTCCAGAGCTCGAAAGTCTCATCATCTTTTTCAAAGACAGAAATCCAGACGCGAGAGAGGTCGAATTCGAAAACTTGCGCTGTGACTTCCCAGGCGAAATCGATCGCGTCCTTCTTGAAATAGTCGCCGAAAGAGAAATTGCCGAGCATCTCAAAAAAAGTGAGGTGGCGTGAGGTGTGGCCGACATTGTCGAGGTCATTGTGTTTGCCTCCGACGCGGATACACTTTTGTGAAGTAGTGGCCCGATTATAATCTCTCTTGCTACTTCCCAAAAAGACATCTTTGAACTGGTTCATTCCGGCATTAGTGAAAAGTAGCGTTGGATCTTCATGAGGGACGACAGGAGAAGAGGGGACAATCGCATGCCCTTTGCTTTTGAAATAATTTAAAAAATTTCGGCGGATTTCTTGTGATATCATAGGGTACAAGTTTAGCGATGCAGTTATTTCCTTGCAAGATTTTGCTTGAGAGGTAAAAATGTATTTTTTCCCAAATTTGAGGTGTCCATGAACGAAGATGTGAAAAAACAGCTTAGTAAAATCGCCAATACCATACGCCAATTATCGATGGAGGCTGTCCAAAAGGCCGATTCTGGACACCCCGGTCTGCCAATGGGGTGCGCTGAATTTGCTGCTTATTTCTGGGGTGCAGAGTTGCGCCACAATCCGAAAAACCCCAAATGGCTCGGCCGCGATCGTTTTGTCCTTTCTGCCGGGCACGGGTCGATGCTCCTCTATTCGATGCTCCATCTCTCTGGCTACAACCTCACCATTGACGACATCAAAAGCTTTCGTCAGCTCCATTCTAAGACCCCTGGCCACCCTGAATACCATATCACCGAAGGAGTGGAAGCAACGACAGGTCCTCTAGGCCAAGGCGTCGGCAATGCCGTCGGTCAAGCCCTAGGACTCAAGATCCTGTCAACGAAATTCAATTCGGCTGATTTCCCGCTCTTTAATAATAAAGTTTTTTGTTTGGCTGGTGACGGGTGCATCATGGAGGGGATCTCCTCAGAGGCCTCCTCACTTGCTGGCCACCTACAACTCGATAACCTCATCCTAGTTTACGACTCCAATAAAGTTTGTCTTGATGGCGCCTTGCCCGAGTGCTGCTCTGAAGATACCAAAAAACGGTATGAAGCCTATGGGTGGGAAACCTACGAAATCGACGGTTACGATTTTGACCAGATGGAAAAGACATTTAACCATCTGCGCATCCATCAGAAACGTCCAGCCCTTGTCGTCATGCATACCATCATCGGGAAAGGCTCTCCTCACAAAGCGGGCACGAGCAAAGCGCACGGCTCCCCCTTAGGCGTCGAAGAAGTGGAAGAGGTCAAAAAACTGCTAGGGCTTCCCGAAGAGAATTTTCTTGTGCCACAATCGATTTACACCTTCTTTGAGCAGCGCCTTGAGAAATGCAAAGAGATGGAGCAGAAATGGAAAGAACTCTATCGCCGTTTTGCCGAACTCAAACCTGAGCTTGAGAAAGAATTTTCGCTCATGGTCGAGAAAAAGCTGCCCGCCGATCTAGAGAAAAAATTACATGAGCTCAAAATCAAGAGCCCTATCGCTGGGAGATCAGCGTCTCAGGATGTGCTGAACGCCCTCGGAGATATGCTCCCATGCCTAATTGGCGGCTCTGCCGATCTTTCAGGATCTGATCGGACTATGATGACCAAATTCCCCCTCATTGCTCCAGGTAAATTCAATGGCCGAAACATCAAGTATGGTGTCCGGGAATTTGCGATGGCAGCAGCTGCGACAGGCCTTGCGCAAACAGATATGATTTTACCCTTCATTGGCACATTCCTTACCTTCTCAGATTACATGCGCAATGCGATTAGGTTAGCAGCCCTTTCAGAAATCCACGTGATTTACCAATTCACCCACGACTCGATTTTCCTAGGTGAAGATGGCCCGACCCACCAACCGATTGAGCACTACATGTCGCTCAGAACGATCCCCAATTTGCAAGTGATCCGTCCCGCCGATGCAAACGAAGTGAAAATGGCATGGGTGGCCGCCTTGAAATATCGGGGACCAACCGCGCTGCTCCTCTCAAGACAGAATCTGCCAACCTTAGAGGAGACTAACGTTCCCTATGACCAAGGGATGGGCAAAGGGGCCTACATCCTAAAAAAAGAAAATCGCAAACCCGATTTTTGCTTGATCGCAACCGGATCAGAAGTCTCCCTGGCCATGGATGTGGCCGCCGCTCTAGAGCAGCGGGATAAATCGGTCCGGGTCGTCTCCATGCCCTGCTGGAAACTCTTCGAAGAGCAGAGTGATGATTACAAAAACCAAGTGCTCGGTGGCGATCTCGGCAAGCGGGTGAGCATCGAAGCAGGAGTCTCTTTTGGGTGGAGCAAATGGATCGGCCCCTTCGGCATCTCCATTGCGATCGACACCTTCGGCGCCTCGGCCCCAATGAGCGATCTTCAGGCAGAATTTGGCTTTAACGTCGACGATATCCTGAACAGATTGTTAGGATAGAGCTGGTTCGACGCAAAGGCGCAAAGACGCAACGAAAAGGAAAAAAATAGAATTTCCTTTCTTTGCGTCTTTGCGCCTTTGCGTCAAAAATGGTGTTTAAAGACAGGCGCAAGCCATCTGGAAACTCTTGATCGTGTCGGTCAGGTGGGTCAGATGATCTGGCATATGGGAGATATTGAGGGCAATACGGATCTGGTTGTTTTCTCCCATGACCACAATTTGTTCTTTGAGCAAATGGGCCTTCAAGCGGTCAGCTTTTTTCAACTCAAAGGAAATAAGAGGTGTATTGTATTTTGGCAAGCTAAAGCCCATCTCACGTAGAGCTGCGCGTAGCCAATGCGACCGTTGCTCGAGCTGTTTCCGCTCACCCTCCATTTGTGGAATGAGCTCGAGTGCAGCTTCAATAGCTCCAATTAGCAGAGGAGATAAAAGCGCGTTGCTTAAAAGATGATTTAGAAGGTAATTGCGGATAGTTTGGTTGCAGGCTACGTATCCTCCATAGGCTCCACATGTATGACTGAAAGAGCCAGAAATGATATCGACTTCTCGTAGATGTGCACATAGGCCCATCCCATCGACCCCAGCAATGCCGAAGGCATGGGAGTCATCGACATAAAGCAACGCGTCATAATGGTCGGCCAACTCGCAAATCATCGGCAAATTGGAGATTGAGCCATCAGAGCTAAAAATCGATTCGGTGACGATAATTTTTTGGGATGTTCTGGCCTTCTCTATTAAACCCTCCAACTGATCTGGATGATACCGGAGGGCGCCAGGGGGAATTAAACTCGGGTGGCATTTTTCATCGACAAAAATCCTTGCATCCTCGTGAGAGATGGCCGCCAAAGTTGTCCGGTTTGCCTCTTCACGGGAAGGAAAAAATAGAGAAGCTTCTCTTCTGAGCAGATCGCTTAATTTTTTTTCGAGATCCTGTTGGCAGGTTAAATAGAAATCGCCCGCCTCAGAAAAGGGGCAGATTCCATGTTGCAACACATATTTAATCCCATTTTTTTTGATTACTGGACTATCGGCCAGGGCCAAGTGATCATAGGAGCAGAAGCTGAGCAATTTGAGATCTTCATGGAGAATAAAGGCCCCGTTGATTGGAGTCATTGCCTTTAAACTCCTCTGCGGTTTCTCTATCGCATAAGGTAAATATTTATGACTCATGAAACGATCCAAAAATGGGATGATTCTGTCAAAGCTCGATTTTATAATCAATCGAAATTGATTTTAAAGCGCTAGATCTATAAAATATTGGGGCAACAACTCGGATATTCTTTCCAAGGAGGGTAATCAGATGTTGGTTCAACCCACAAGAGCTCCCGATACAGTACCTTGTTTTTCTGTTCTTGTTGTCGAAGATACCAAGCAAGAAGTGGAACTGATTAGAAGGCGGTGCTTTGAAATTATTGAGCGGTCTGTAGGAAGCTATTCTTTTCTATTTGAACCGACCGGAGATGAGGGATGGGCGACTGCTGAAGCGATCCCATTTGATTTTTACATCATCGATGGAAATACTCCTGGAAACTTGCAGGGGCCTGAAGTTTGTCGGAAAATTATTGCAAAATATCCGAATGCACAGGTGGTCTTATATACTGGTATGACAGAGGATGAGATCACTGAAGCAGGAGGGTTGCCTAAGAGTGTTACAGTACTAGAGAAAAGAATTGCGTCCCTTGTCAAAGTTGTGCAAGACCAAGTCTGCAACTATAGAGCTTCTAGAAACGGACGAAAAAACTCGGCAGATACTTGTCTAGGATAACCCAAGTTATTTTGGTAATCCAAGTTGCCACCCCATATTTTTTCTATGAAAGCTGCACTACCCACCTCCAGCACTTCGTTCGTTAGCAAGGTGCGCCCACCTTGCCTTCCTCACTAATTGCAGGATCTGGGCAGTTCGCTATTCCGTAGAGAAAAAGAGGGTGGCAACTTGGGTTTTGGTAAAAAAAGAGAGGGCACTATTTCACGATCAGAGGATGTGTCTCCTCAGTGATCAGATCGCCAAAACCATAGCCAAGCCGTTTGAGTAGGTGGGTGCAGGGATCGCTGTCTTGCAGCCGATAACGGGCCTTATCTGTGGCAAAAACAACTAAGAGATAGGGGGGCTCGAGTTTAGCAAAATCAAGTGGGAACTGGGCGCTGTAGAAAGTGGCCACCCCTGTATGCAAATTGAGGACACAGCCGCCACATGTCTCCGTCATCGAACTGATCTGCTCAATCGGACGAACCCCTTCAAAGAAATTTCCAAATTGTGTGAAGACGAATCGCAATCGTTTTTTGCCAAACAGGCCAGATGCCACTTGGCCGAGGCGTGAGGTGTGCAAAGCGTCTAAAAGGGGAGCATTACCTCGGTGTAAATCGCGACCCGTGTTGGCAACGGCGAGTGTTTGCTCAAGAAGGGCTTTAAGGGTGACGATCTCAATACTGGAATAGAGATCTTCGAACTCTATTTGGCCCTCTTTACGGAAGAAATTTAGCTGAGTGGATGTGATCGTATAGCGCATAGGTATCCAGTATAAAGAAGTTGTTGCATTTTTGAGAAGAAATCCCCTATTTTTAAGGCGAATGAACCCAATAGAAACCCTTTTAAGTCACGCACCTGAGATCGAAACCACCCTAAAGTATTCCTTTTCCAAAAAAGAATATCTCATTTTGCCATTTGTTCACCGCTCCTTTTTCAACGAAAACAGGGCGCTTATCACCGAACACAACGAGCGGCTTGAATTTTTAGGTGACTCAGTATTGGGATTGATTGTCTCAGATTATCTCTATAGCCACCTGCCAACTCAGTCTGAGGGGCACCTCTCTCACCTAAGGTCCCATTTGGTAGGGGCCGAGTCTTGCGTCCGCTACATCCGCCAGCTAGGTCTAGAGAAATTTTTAATGCTTGGCAAAGGCGAATCGGTCAACGTCGGGCGGGGGAGAGAGAGAATCCTCGCCGACCTTTTTGAGGCGATTATTGGGGGAATCTACCTCGACGGAGGGCTCGTAGCTGCCCAGCAATTTATCCTTGGTCATTTTTCCCCTTATATCGATGAAGCCATGGCGAGGCCTCTGCGCAATTGGAAGGCCGAACTCCAAGATTATTCCCAGAAAAAATTTCAAAAGCCTCCCGATTATCAAGTTCGAGAGGAAGAGGGGCCTCCCCATAGCAGGACCTTCGTTGTCGCCGTTGTGATCGAAGGGATCGAAATGGGACAAGGGGAGGGGGCATCGAAAAAATTGGCTGAGCAGGCCGCAGCCGAAGATGCCTTACGCCGAATTGAGAAAGAGGATAGCCATGAGTAAAACCAAAACCCTATGGTCCTGCAACGAGTGCGGCCACAGCCAGAGCAAATGGACCGGCAGCTGCACCATGTGCCAAAAATGGAACACTTTCGTCGAAGAGGTCGAAATTGAGAGCAAAGGGCGCCGCTTCGAGTCTGCCTCAGAAAAAGGGGCACAGCCCATGCGGATTGCCGAGATCAAAAATGTGACCTTTAAGAGGATCCTCACCGGTTTTGGTGAATTCGACAGGCTGATGGGTGGGGGAATAGTGACTGGCTCGCTGACACTCGTCGGTGGCGATCCTGGGATTGGGAAATCGACCCTGATGCTCCAAGTGTCTCAGTGTCTTGCATCGCAAGGATTGACAGTGCTCTACATCTGTGGCGAAGAATCGGTTGAGCAAACCTCACTTCGAGCACAAAGATTGAACATCACTAGCGATAATCTCTACCTCCTTTCCGAAACCAACTTCACCCATATCAAGCACCAAATCGATCAACTAAAACCCGATGTGCTGATCGTCGACTCCATTCAAATCCTCTATAAGCAAGATATCCCATCAGCTCCAGGCAGCGTCACACAGGTTCGCGAACTGGCAACCGAATTCATGCATCTGGCCAAGGGGATGGGCATTTCGACCTTCTTGATCGGCCATGTCACCAAGTCAGGAGAAATCGCCGGCCCTCGTGTTCTAGAGCATATTGTCGACACCGTTCTCGATTTTGATGGGGACCAGCAACATGGCTACAGGATGCTTCGTGGGATCAAAAACCGCTTCGGTCCGACCGACGACATTGCCATCTTCCAGATGAATGCTACAGGACTCTCAGAAGTAAGCAACCCCTCGCTGATCTTTCTTGAAGAGCGGGGCAAGAAAACAACTGGTTCAGCGATCGTCCCGACAATTGAAGGTTCTCGCGCTTTCCTAGTCGAAATGCAGGCGCTCGTCGCCGCCTCTGGATTTTCGAACCCGACTCGCAAATCAACCGGCCTCAATCCCAATCGCCTTTCCCTGCTCCTTGCAGTGCTGGAGAAACGGATGGGATTTCAGCTGCACAATAAAGATGTCTTTGTTTCGGTCGCAGGCGGCTTAAAAATCACCGAACCGGCGATCGATCTTGGAGTGATCTTAGCGATCAGCTCCTCCTTCAGCAACCGGGTCCTCGACCCGAAAGTGGCGATTATTGGTGAAGTAGGCCTCGGCGGCGAAGTGCGCAGCGTCCCCCGCATCGAAAGCCGCCTGAAAGAGGCGATCAACATGGGCTTCACAGGATGTATTCTCCCCAAACGTAACCTCAAAGGACTCTCCAAAGAGATACAAAATAATATCCAGCTAAATGGAATCGAGTACGTGGAAGAGGCGATTGCAGGGCTGACCATTCAAACCAGTTGAGAGAGAAATGAGCGGGCGGCAGCGATGATCGGCCCTTTTTTCTGATTTGTTAGAGGCTGTTAACGGATTTGGTTTCGTCGCTTTTTAGTCGTGACCAAAATGCGATATATCGCATTTTGGTCAAGCGCAACTTACTGATATTTAATGCTCAATCCATGCTGCCTTCACATCGGGATTTTTTTTCGCTAAGGCTTGACAGATCTGAAAGAGCTCTTCGAAGAGTCTTTGTTCTCGATATTGCTTAGAAATTTCGAATACCTCTTTCCAAAGAACCGGGTTGCCACGAAGAATAAGCTCTTCTCTTATTCCGATGGCAATGAGCTCTGCTAGGCTAGGCACTTGTTGAAATAATGTAATACAATCTTGTGCAGAGCAGATATTTAAGCCGATGAGATTAAGCTTCGTTTTTTGCAAAAATTCTTCGAGAATCTTGACCAATCCAACATGGTGATTGTCACGCGCATATTCGAACACTCTCTGACAACTCTCTTCGGATATTTTCGCCTCAATCGCGTCCAGACATTCTTGCTCAAATTCAAGATTTTGTTGCTCGAATCCAAAAAGTGAATTGAGACTAATTAATCCTAAAAGAGTGTTAATTGTAATCTCTTCCTTAAAGGAATGATGAGTGAGAAAATAGATGAGTTCTTGCATCAAGTGAATGCTGCTGTTGATTTCAAAAATCCCTGTTGCACCCTCTTTTGGGCGGAAGGCGTCGGAATTTAAAGCCCTACGGAAGAACGGAGAATACTTTTTCAAGACCTCAGGATTGACCGGGATGTCCTCAAAGTGCCCATCTTCGCAAACCCGAATCATAAATTCAGTGCATCCCTTTTGTTCATCTGCTTCAACGCGGGGTTTTAGGCTAATTTTTGCTTTTCCATTAGTCTGAACCGTTTCGAAATGGGGCCGAGCAACTGATCGACTGATGGTTGGGACAGTCCGATTTAGATAATCGATCCGATACTGATCGTAATTAAAGACGGCAGCTCGCTTTGGATCTCGGTACCACATTTCAAAGACGGCTCCCTCGTCAATGGATCCTTGAGTGCACAACAGGTCATAGGAAACAGATTGATGTGGATTAATAGGAGTGACTTGAACAGAGACAATCCTTCCCTCTCTGCCAGGTAATAAAACTTTAAGGGGGAGCCATTTTGGAAAATAGTCTCTAACAAGAACGCGCTCTTTTTTCGGCTTATGCCAGAACTCACAATGTTCCCCTTTCCATTCATACACACGGACCGGGACGATAACGTCTCCTGCATGAACGGCTGTTTTTAATTTGTTAGACCATCTCTTCTCCTTATCTTGTGTCATAATAAAAGGGGATCGATGCGGGTCAAAATAGATGCATCCTTGATATTCTTCAGTTCCATATTGATAGGTCATTCCAGGGCTAAGTGGTGTAAGCATATTAATCTCTTCGGTAGATAGCCGTTCCGTTTCAAAGGCACCCAAAGGGACTAATTCAAAGCCCCGGGATTGAATTAGTCCCTTTGGGTGCCTTTGAAACGGAACGGGTATGGGTTCAAATGCGAGTAGTCTAAAAAGGGGAGTGGTAAATGGCAAGTAAAAAAGGTTATTGTAGAGTGAGAGTCTTCAAATAATCGACGGACTTGGCGATTTCCTGTCGCTCTGAAGCAGGAGCCATTTTCAATGAAGCATTGGCATGTTTGAGTGCTTCTTCAACTTGGTCACGGCTGAAAAGATATTGAGAGATCTTGAGTTCGATTTGCCAGGCATTCTCAGGGTCTTTTGCTCCAAATTTCTGAAGATAGTCGATGAGCGGTTTTACAACTGCCTTTGCTGTAAGAGTCTGACCGACTTTGGACAGCGATTCAAAATCCATCAGCGCCAGTTGTCTTCTGCACCCCTTTTCATTTTGCAAATCGCGGGCAATGATCCGATTGCGCAGCATTTTTGATTCTCTATTTTTCACCCCATGTTTTGCCAGCATTCCACCATATTGTTCGAGCAGAAAATAGGGCCCCTGATCAACTTTAAGGCCCTCTTCTAGGAGGGCTTGTTTGAAGGTTGTATCGGCTAATTTTCCTGCGTGAGCATAGAGGGCTTGGAGTTGATCGACTTTCAGGCTATGCAGTGATGCCTTAGAAACTAGGCTGTAGTCTTCCAGCATAGTGACAATCTCATCTGCTCTTGGCGCATCGAGCTTGCCAATTTCATGACCGTTTGGCTCGACCAAAATGAAAGTGGGGCAACTTTCGATATGGTATTTTTCTCGTAGCCTGTTGATTTGAGAATCTTCTTCATAGATATCGGGAATAGCGATCCGCAAAAAAACGACTTTGCCATCTAAAGATGAAAGATGGGCAACCGTAGATTTACCTTCTAATTCAAATGCGATCAGAAGGGGGCGATGTAGCTTTTGCGCCTCCTCTTGAGCCTCATCAAAATTGTCTAGCCAACGCTCATAATAGGGGAGTGAAGCGACGCATTGTACAGTGAAGAGAAGAGAGAAAATGACCTTGAAGTATCTCATAATTTTCTTATAATAGTACCATGAATTCATTTCCACATACAATTATTTTGAGACACAATCGGGAGAATTTAAAAAAGTGTAGTTTGCGAGGGTTAGAAACTCGGCAAGATCTGATTTTCTATTCCTATCCCCTTAAAAAGGAGCTACCTGATTTAAGCAACTACGTAGTTCTGACGCTCGATGGACCTCCGCTGACCCAAGAGGATGCTCAGTATGGGATTTTTTTAATCGATGGCACCTGGCGCTATGCAGAAAAGATGTTGAAAGCGCTGAAACCTCCCTTTGAGCAAAGGAGCTTGCCCAGAGAGGCTATGACCGCCTATCCGAGGCGCCAAGACGATGGACGGGGGCTGGCCTCCTGCGAAGCTCTCTATCTCTCTTATCTCATTTTAGGACGGGACCCAGCTGGGCTGCTCGATCACTACCGTTGGAAAGAGCAGTTTTTAAATACGTAATTTCCCTTCCCATTCGCGGATAAATTCCATCAGCTTCCCTTTCTCTGGACGAGACTTGAGCAGTTCTAGAGCTTTTTCATTGCTGCTGAAGTGGGCGATTTTGGCCAGGAAATGGAGATGGATTTTGTCTCCTGTAGCAAAGAGGAAAAAGAGGGTATCGACCGGTTTTTCATCAAGGGCGCCATACTCGATTGGCTTCTCAGGGAAGACTACCGCGACCAGATCGAAGGGGACACGGCTGAGACATTCGCGAGTGTGGGGGACTGCGATTCCATTATTGAAGGCAGTGGGCATCAGTTTTTCGCGGTCGATGAGCAGCTCTGAGAGGACAGCGGGATCGAGGCGCAAAGTCGGTGCGACCAGCTCCATAGTGTTGCGGATCACCTCTTCTTTTGTCACACCTTTCACATTGTGATGGACCCCACCTCGGTTGATCGCTCTGTAGAGGCTAAATTGCTGGGCTCCCGATTCTTGTTTGGGAGGGAAGATCTGTTCTTCAGCAGTGCGACTTGGAAGCTCTCCTTCCTCTTGGGTGAGGCCGAGTTTACGATTCATCATCCATTCTTCGATTTCAATCCTGCTAAAGCGGTATTGGCTATTGAGCTTATAGGCTGGGATCTTACCACTCTGGAGCCACCGTCTGATGGTGGTTTCCGAGATGTTTAGGAGTTCTGCCACATCTTTAATTTTCAAATCCATTAACTAATCCCCCTGGTTAAATAGGGCAATGACTTCCTGCCCGTTTCTGGCATTGATTAAACGTTTGCGCCGCCCTTCATCTTTGATAGCGGTGGTGATCATCGAGAGGATGTTGAGATATTCGGTTTGCCTGTTGTCTGGGCCACCGATCATGAAGATCAGTTTTACGGGCAATCCATCGATCGATTGCCAGTCGATTCCCCCTTTTTTCTGGATCCCAATCACGATAAAAAAATCGGAATATCCAGACAATTTAGCATGCGGAATCGCAACACCGATCCCGATCCCTGTGGAAATGATCTTCTCTCTTTCTAAAATCGCGTGAAAAAAAGTCTCTTTATCGTGCAGTTTTCCCTGAGCGGCGAGTTGATTGATGAGGGCAGAGAGCGCTTCATTTTGGCTACTGGCATTCAAGAAGCAGACCAGATCTTCATCTAAGTAATCGGCAATCTCCACAGGTTCCTCTTTTCCAAAGCGTTTGATGAAATCAATGCGTCCCAGTATGGCCGAACCCCCCTTCTCCGCGGGCGGTGCCAGCAAGAGCTGTTTCGACGACAAATTCGGCTTTAATCACTTGAGCTAAGACAATCTGAGCAATTCGCATACCATAAGTGACGATAAACGGGGCTTTTCCGTGATTAATTAAGATTACTTTGAGCTCGCCGCGATAGTCGGCATCGATTGTTCCTGGAGTATTGAGGACAGTGATTTGCGATTTGAGGGCAAGGCCGCTGCGAGGACGGACTTGGATTTCGTAACCTGGGGGAATTTCCACCCGGATACCGGTGGGGATAAGAGCAGATTCGCTTGGCTGGATGACAATTTCGGTTTTACTTGAGCTGCACACATCTGCGCCAGCAGCAAGTTCAGTCCCATATTGTGGAAGGATGGAATCTTCGTCTAGACAGATGCGGACAGTTTCTTTTTTCATGATCAATTTTTAGCGCATTCCAGAGACCGCTTTTTTCCCAGATAATTCTAGGATTTTTTGAAGCTTCTCAGGCTCAGGCTCGCTCTGCTTTCCTAAGCTACGCTCGTTGCCAGTTAAAAATTTTAGCATGAGCGACAACTTCTCTTTTAAATCATGTCTATTAACAATGCAATCAATCATTCCTTTTTCGATCAAAAATTCTGATTTTTGCGCATTTGGAGGGAGTTTTTCACGTGTTGTCTGTTCTACCACACGTGGGCCTGCGAATCCGATTAAAGCGTCAGGTTCAGCAATGATAATATCGCCCAAAGTTGCAAAGGAAGCAGTCACACCACCTGTTGTTGGATTGGTCAAAATCGAAATATAGGGCAAAGAAGATTCCTGAAGTTTTGCCAGAGCAGCAGATGTTTTAGCCATCTGCATCAAAGACAAAATAGATTCTTGCATCCGTGCACCTCCTGATGCTGAAACAATGACAACCGGACACTCTTCGCAGATGGCATGCTCGATCAAAAGACAGAGCTTTTCTCCCACAACTGATCCCATCGATCCTCCCATAAAAGAAAAATCGAGGACCCCAAGAGCAATCGGCATTTGATTAACCTTGCACATTCCGACCATCGCAGCATCCAGACGCCCAGTCTTTGCTTGCGCTTTGTCGATCCTCTCTAAATAAGGTTCAGTATCGACAAAGTGGAGAGGGTCGGTGGGACGATATTCTTTAAAGAGTTCAACAAAACTCTCTTTATCGGCGAGTAGTTCGACCCGTTGCGTACCAGAGAGACGATAATGGTAATCGCACTTGGGACAGCAGTGCAGGTTCTGGGTGAGTTCATTGGCGTGGATCAGCTCACTGCAGTGGGTACATTTCAGCCACCCGCTGAATCCATCCTTCTTTGTTGTTTGAATTTTAATCTTTGGTTTAGAAGAAAACAAACCCATAAATCCTCACGCGTAATTGTCAGATTATTATTACTAAAATTGCAGAATAAAACAATACATTAAATTATTTATTAGCATTTTCAAAGCGCTCTTCAACATTACCCCAGTTGATAATCCGCCAGATATTTTTTACATACTCTGCCCGCACATTCTTATATTGGAGGTAGTAGGCATGCTCCCATACATCTACCCCTAAAAGAGGGACTAATCCCTTGGTTTTCAATGCATCCTGATTGGCACAAGTAGCAAAAGCTAGCTCTTTCAGTTCAGCATCATACCCGAGCCATCCCCATCCAGATCCCTGAATGGCAACAGTTTTGGCGCTAAAAAACTCAACAAATTTTTCAAAGGTTCCAAATTTTTGATCAATCGCTTTCGCCAGTGCACCCTTGGGTTTGCCGCCGCCGCCCTTGCTTTCAGGGGCCAAATTGGTCCAGAAAATCGAGTGGTTCAGGTGTCCGCCCCCATTGAAATTGATGGCGCTTAAAAGGGCGGCCATTTTGTCCAATTCCTCTTTCTCTTGGGCATCCAAAAATTTCTCCAGCGCAGCGTTGAGATTGGTAATGTAAGCTTTATGGTGCTTGGTATAGTGCACCTCCATAATCTCAGCAGAAATAACCGGTTCTAAAGCATTAAAATCGTAGGGCAGGTCGGGTTGGGCATAAGGGATAAAATCGTGCATGCGCTTCTCCTTTGTGAGCAGTTTCTCCCGATCATAAGCTGCTAAGGAATATTTTTGAAGCGTTCATTAATTAAACTCGACTGAACCTGAGTTTGTGGACAGCTTCTTAAAAAGGAGTTTTCCAGGGGACAACTTTCAGAAGCTCTTTCGGAATCTCGAATAAAAAACGGGAGGGGCTTGAGTTCTCATCCTTCCCATACCGCTTTCTTTGCCGGGACATGCTGAGAGTCAGATATTTTTTCGCCCTTGTGATCGCCACATACATCAACCGCCGCTCTTCTTCTAAACGATTTTCCGTAAGACTTTTCTCATGAGGGATAATATGATCTTCCAGAGCTACCAAAAAAGTCGCTTCAAACTCGAGCCCTTTGGCACTATGAAACGTCATCACATTGACCTTATCTTCCCGATCCATTTTCTTTTCAAATCGGGTTTGATCGAGCATCGTTGTACTGAGGAAATCCTGCAATGAGGGATTCTCCGTCTCCCTTTCATAAAGATCCAATGTGCCGATGCAACTCTTTACGTTTTCCCATTTGAAGTCCCGCATCTTCTCGCTTTTCACATCCTCTTCGATTGCATCTTTGTAATTGATTTTCTCTAGGAATTCCTCTAACGCCTTCTGGAAGGACCCTTTTGCAAACCCTTCTCGAGTTTCCTCAATCAAATCCACAAACCGTCTGACAGCTCCGATCGCCCTCTCTTGTAATTGGGGATGAGTCGTCAGATTTTTCATCACTTCCCAAAGAGGAACGTTTTCTTTTCGATTTTCTTCAGTGAGTATCGCCACAGTTTGATCAGAAATCCCTCTTCTGGGGACATTGACGATCCTCAGCAGCGCTTCCTCGTCTTTGGGATTCGCAATAAGCCTTAAATAGGCCATCAGATCTTTGATTTCGCTTCGCTCATAGAGCTCTGTGCCGCCGAAAATCTGGTAAGGGATCCCCCGACGCCACTCCCCATTTTTTTGCCACATTCCTTGCATCAGAGCCATCTCAAAGGGCCGTGAAATCGCATTAGAGCGGTAGAGAATAGCAAAATCTGACCACTGCAGATTGTGGGACTTTTTGAGGTGGAGCATCCGCTGGATAACAGCATTTGCCTCATCGGCCTCAGAAGGAGCATGGAAGAGTACAATCGGCTCAGAATCAGGGGAGCGAGAGTAGAGCTCCTTCTGATGCCGCTCGGTATTATGCGCGATCAGTGCATTGGCCGCTTTTAGGATGATTGGCAATGAGCGGTAATTTTGCTGGAGCTTGATCACCTTCGTCGATTCAAAACTGAGAATATTTTTGATTTCGGCACCCCGCCATCCATAAATTGATTGATCATCGTCGCCAACCACACATAAATTGTGATGCTTAGCAGCAAGTAGACGTGCGATTTGATACTGGATTGGGTTCGTATCTTGGTACTCATCGATCATGATGTAACGGAACCGCTCTTGATACTTGGCAAGGACCTCAGGATGCTTCTCGAGCAGCTCGACGGTCAAACTGAGCAAACTATCGAAATCAACTGCATTAAAAGCACGCATGCTACTGTGTAGTCTTTCAAAAAGGGTACGCGACATTTTGTCTGCAGGAAGCACTCCACGACTTTTTGCATGAGAAATAGTGTTTAAAATGGGTTCAATCGAAGGGAGCTGCCCTTCATGTTCGAGCTCATTGCGGGCCACTTGCTTGAGCAAACGCCGAATATCCCCCTCATCATACAAACTGAAATCGCGCGTATATCCCAGATGATGGATCTCATGCCTTAGCAAACGCATGCAAAAACTGTGGAAAGTTGCCAGCACCACTTTTTTTGCGCTGGCAGAAGATACTAGCTTTGCGAGCCGCTCTCTCATTTCTGCAGCAGCTTTATTGGTAAAGGTCAGACCCAAAATAGCATCGGGGGGCACCCCTTTATTTTCAATGAGATAGGCAATACGGTGGACGATCACTTTGGTTTTGCCGCTTCCAGCGCCAGCGAGCACAAGTACCCGCCCTTCGGTTGCCTCAACGGCTTGCTTTTGGTCTTGATTGAGCGTCATGTTGCAACCCCATCAGATCTTGAGTGATTTGCTCTAGAGAGTAATTTGAGACCCCTTTTTTGGGCATCACGACCATCTCTAATGGCTCGAGGCAGCTTAGATTGAGACGAAAAGCCTCGCGCACGAGTCGCTTAAAACGATTCCTTATGACAGCGCAGCCAAATTGCCGGACAACGGTAATGCCAAGCTTTGCTCTCGCAGAAGGGCAAAAGTCAATGGTGAGGATTTTACCGAAATAGCGATTGCGAGCGCTGCCAATTTCTTTAAAGCGCTGCCTTTTGAGAATACGAGAAGATTTTAACAATCTTAGACGACTGTTAGCTTCTTGCGGCCGATGCGACGGCGTGCATTCAGCACTTTCCGGCCGCTGGCTGTTGCCATTCTTTTGCGAAATCCGCATGTCGTTTGACGTTTCTTTTTGCTTGGTTGATAGGTTCTCTTCATAGATTTACCTCGTTTCCCTCAAATCCTACAGGAACGAGATCAAAAAAACAATCAAAATAATTATTTTAACTTGAACGGAAAGGGATCGTTTGGCTATACTCATGGTTTTTAAAGTTCAGTGGAAAAACAGAATGAAAGTCAGAGCAGCAGTAAAAGCCGATCCCAATAAAGGGGACAAAATTGTGCGTCGTAAAGGGCGCGTCTATGTGATTAACAAAATCGATCCGAACCGTAAGCAGAGGCAAAAAGGCCCTGCCCGCAAAAAATAGCAGAGGACTATGACAAGAGCAGTAAGAGCAAAGCAAGAGCGTCGTCAAAAACTCGTCGATCGCAAGTGGAACGAGAGACAAGAACTCAAGAAAGTAGTACGTAGTTTGACGGTTTCTGACGAGCAGCGTCATGAAGCTCAAAATAAGTTAAATAAGATGCCCCGCAATTCCTCTCCCGTGAGACTTCGGAATCGTTGCATCCTCACCGGCAGACCACGAGGCTACCTCCGCAAATTCCAAATGTCCCGTATCTGCTTCCGCGAACTGGCTAACAGCGGCACGATTCCCGGCGTCTTCAAAGCCAGCTGGTAATCAATCAATATTTCATTAGTAAAAGGCCCAGTAACAACTGGGCCTTTATTTTTTCATTTTTTATTAGTGTTTTGAGCAAGGAATAGATATGTCGGATGACACAGCACTTCGTGTCCAAATATGATTCTTTATTCAGTTCTTTTGAGGGTAGAATAGACATGTCGGGTGACACAGCACTACGTGTCCGGTGTCCCCTGCGACCCCCTTGCGCCCCAATCTCGCTGCGCCAAATCGCGTCCTCGAATGCGGAGTGTGCACAGCACTACCCCGCAACGCCCTGCGGGCTATTCTGCGGTGCAATTTTGCTTTGCGATATGGGTCGAACGGCTGCTCGTGCGCTCTTCCCCGCCGGGACTGAAGTCCTCTTTCGGCGGGTGCCCCTTTCGCGTCAACTCGCAGAACCGTACAAAAAAAG
>JAFEGK010000020.1 GCA_018239985.1 Verrucomicrobiota bacterium
GCCTTACCGCTTGGCGACACCCCAGCATGAGCCAATTAGCTCGTCAAAAACGACAATAGTAGCTAACTCAAGAATAAACTGCAATAGGAACCTTTGATCTATAGCGCTTCCTTTTGAGTGCCTTTGAAACGGAACGGGTATAGACTGGAGATAAATTAAAAAAATTTATATGGTGAGGTTCATGGATATTGTGCACATTGCCAGCGAACTGGCCCCTATCGCCAAAGTCGGTGGACTTGGAGATGTCATCTATGGCCTTGCAAAAGCACAGGTAAAAAATGGGCATCGGGTCCAGATTATTATCCCCAAGTACGATTGCCTTGACTACAGCGCCCTCGAAAGCCTGTCCCCAATAGGAAAATTATCGATCCCCGAAAACGGCAACCAGATTCAGACGATTCTTTGGTCAGCACGCTTCCACGGGCTAGAGCTAGTCCTGGTCGACCCACAGCATCCCCAAGGCTATTTTCATAGGACAAAAATTTACGGTGAACGAGATGATAATGATCGCTTTCTCTTTTTTTGCAAAGCGGTGAGCATTGCTCTTGAAAATCATCCTCCAGATGTGATCCACCTCCATGATTGGCCAACGGCTGGCTTTGCGCTATTTAGAAAAAATGGAAGTAAAATTGTTTTTACTATTCACAACATGCAGCATCAAGGGTTATGCGCCCCGTTTAATTTGGAGCGAATTGGCCTCAATTTCAACTGGGACGATTTGCGTGACCCCAAACACCCTCAAGCTCTCAATCTGATGAAAGGGGCATTTCATTATAGTGATTTGATCACAGCTGTCTCTCCTACCTACGCCCAGGAGATTCTCACTGCCGAGGGGGGCTTTGGGCTCGACACTTACTTGTGTCGCTATAAGCATAAACTCTTTGGAATATTGAATGGGATCGATACCGAATACTGGAATCCGGAGACCGACCCGATGCTTGTCGCCAATTATTCTCAAAAGACCCGTCAAGAAGGGAAAAAGAAAAATAAAGGTCATCTACAAGGAACTCTAAATTTGACACGCAATGCCAGCAAACCGCTCGTGGTTGCGATTACCCGTCTTGTGGAGCAGAAAGGGCCCGACTTGATCGCCTATGGGATACAAAAAACACTCGAGTTAGGAGGTCAATTTGCACTCTTGGGAACGACCCGCGATCCATCGATGCAACGCCGTTTTGAACAGATCAAACCCCATCCAGACCTAGCAATTCGACTCGATTTCAACGAGTCACTCTCCCATCTTCTCTACGCTGCAAGCGATCTCTTTTTGATGCCTTCGATTTTTGAACCTTGCGGACTATCCCAAATGATTGCCCTACGTTATGGATCTGTTCCTATAGTGAGGGCCACAGGAGGGTTGAAAGACACGATTTTTGATGGAAAAAACGGGTTCACCTTTACCCACCCCGACAACAGGGAGGTGGCAGCCTGTCTGGAGAGGGCATTTGCGAGTATGAAAACTGAGCAATGGCCCGCTCTAATCGATCGGGGGATGACCACCGATTTAAGCTGGGACTGCTCGGCTGAAAAGTACATTAATATTTATGCAAATAAAACTAATCATTAGTATTTATAATATTTAATTTTTTCGCCGCAAATTCATATGCGTAATTTATAAAATTGTTATATATTGGCGCAATCTTAAAAGCATTGATCGCTTCCTCATATTGACCATGCTTATTGGCAGCTGTCATATAACAACCAATCACATATTCATTAAGCTCAATCTCTCCTTTTGCCGCCTTTGCCTTTGCCGCTTCAAATACCCTTCTAGCCTCAGCAAAATTTCCCATTGCTCCATAAATTTTGATCATCGCTGAATAAGTAAAGACATCTGCATCTTTTTCAACACGGTCAAATGTCTGGCGAGCTAGTTCATAATTTCCAGATTTTCCAGCTAAATCAATCAACGTATTTGCCGTGCAAAGGTCATTTTTACCCTTCTCTATTGCCAAAAAATAGGCTCTTTGCACTTCGTCAAATCTCTCCGTCCCAGCCGCATTCATATAGATATTAAAGGTATTTGCATCGTAACAACCCACTTTTAGAGCTGTTTTAAAACCTAGCTGGACTTTTTCAAAATCTCCAGCTTGTTTTGCAACTGTCATAAAGTTATTACACACAACCGCATTTAGCTGCTCTGTTCTTTCAGCTTCCATAAAGGCTCTAAAACTGAGATCCAAAAAGCCTTTGCTTCTAGTACCATGCCTAATAATTGCGGAATAAAAAAAGGGAGTTTTTAATTTCTCTCCCTTTTTATTTTGATCGGAAATGCCATCGCAATAGGCCGACAGCTGCTTGGCAGTTCCCCTGAAATCTCTAATTTTTTTATGCAATTGCTTAGGATCACAATCTAGGAGCTTTACCTCTCTTCCATTGAGAAGATTGGGGCGATTTTCCGCAGCCTCATCGAAAAGCCCGTAAGGTAAAAGATGAACACCATTTACATAAACATTACTCATAATTTCTCCGTTATTAGTAATAATAATATATTAATTACTATTAATTTTCAATAATTATGAAGTAACTTACTTAATTAAAGCTTTTTTTATGTAGTTTTGATTAGCAAATAGATATTCTGCGCCCGAAAATAGGCTATAAGCCACAGCCCCGGCGACAATATAGAAAGAAATATTTTGAAAAAGCTCCAAGGAGAGCATCCCGAAGGCATACGGGATCATCATCGTGAGGATTGCTAAAGTCGCAACCCCTTGAATCACAGCTTTTACCTTCCCTGATACCCGGGCAGCAAGGGTAAAGCCCCGCAGCGCACAGAGAGTCCGGAGCATACTAATGACCGAATCCCGATAGAAAAAGAGAAGAACAAGCCAAAGAGGAAGCCCCACGATCCCCTGGGTAAATGCAAGGAAGACCGAAAGGCGGAAAATGCTATCGGCCATCGGGTCTAGGATCTTACCCAGCTCGGTCACCTGATTCTTCCGCCGTGCCGCCATCCCGTCGAACAGATCGGTCAATTCGGCCACAATCACAAGACCAAGAAGGACAAAAGGGAGCATAACGAGGCTTATCCCCAATTTCGCGTAGAAAAGGTAAAAGAGGATAAAAATAGGACTTAATAGTATGCGCCCTAATGTAAGAGCAAGAGCAATATTCATGGCTTTCTCCCAGTCTATCAAGACTGCTCGATTTTATCCACGGTTCTATTTAATAAAGTTTTATTCGCAACGTTTCTGTGAAATCGTCTCGTATGTTGAATTTTAGATTCTCTCTCATGATCCTCCCTTGTGAAGCGGGAGTTGTCCATAGAGGTCTCAGAAACTTTTTTATTCCCCTCATCGATGATCTTTAGCAGATGATTCTGAGTGACTTGCGGAATAATCGCTCCGGACCAGGAAAAAGGAGATGGCATTGGCAGTTCCATTTGGGCGTGCGCCTCAGCCCACCGTTTGCGCCGTTTTGCTGCCGGGAGTTCTTCAACTGGAAAAATTTCGTCTACCATGGCCCCATTCTACCAAAGTCTTGTTAAATAATCAATTGTCTATGTAAACTATGTGCTTATGCTTACTTTCCAACAAATCATCCACAAGCTTTCTGAATTTTGGGAAAAACGGGGCTGTATCATCCACCAGGGACACGATCTCGAGGTGGGAGCAGGCACCTTCAATCCCGCAACTTTCTTAAGATGTTTAGGTCCAGAGCCTTACAAAACCGCTTACGTTGAACCCTCCCGACGCCCCGCCGACGGGCGCTATGGTGAAAACCCAAACCGGCTTCAGCTTTTTCACCAATTCCAAGTGATCATTAAACCCTCTCCACTAGACATTCTGGAAACCTATAAAGAATCGCTCGAAGCAATCGGAATCAATCTCAAAGAGCACGATCTCCGTTTTGTCCATGACGATTGGGAGTCGCCCACTCTTGGCGCCTCTGGCCTTGGCTGGGAAGTGTGGATCGATGGAATGGAGGTGACTCAATTCACCTATTTCCAAGCAGTCGCCAGTCTGCCCCTAAAACCAATCAGCGCTGAAATCACCTACGGTCTTGAGCGGCTCTGCATGTATGTGCAAAACAAAGATAGCTTCTACGATATGCAGTGGAATGAAAATTACACCTATGGTGATATCTGCAAGCGAAATGAAGTTGAATGGAGCGCCTACAACTTTACCTATGCTTCTACCGAAATGTGGCTCCGCCACTTTGACGATTATGAGAAAGAGGCAAAAGATCTGATTGCACGGCAACTGCCAATTCCCGCTTACGATTTTGTCTTGAAAGCCTCCCATGCCTTTAATCTTCTTCAAGCGCGTGGCGTCATCTCGGTGACAGAAAGGACTGGCTACATCGGCCGGATCCGAGATCTGGCACGACTTGTTGCAACGGAATATCTAACCGCACGCGAAAAACTGGGATTCCCTTTGATGGATAAACTTCCTAAAGAAGAGAGTCGCATTCCTATGGTGAAAGCAGCGCCTAAAGACTTTGACCCGAAACGACGCGAGACTTTCTTGCTTGAGATCGGCTCCGAAGAGCTTCCTGCCACTTTCGTCCCCATCGGGATGCAGAATCTGGAAAACGACCTACGTGCTTTGCTCAAGCAAAAAGAGATTGGTTTCGAAACTCTACGTGTCTTTGGAACTCCGCGCCGGCTCGGCGTTCAGATCAGCGGCCTTGTCGAAGGGACAGCAGAAAAGATCACCGAGAGAAAAGGACCTGCGGTCACTGTCGCCTTCGGCGAAGATGGAATGCCAACTAAGCAGGGACTCGGTTTCTTAAAATCGATTGGCCATGAATCGGCGACTCTCAAACAGATCGGCAAAATCCAAGGGCTTGAAATCCGAGGCGAGCATCTAGTTGCCAGTGTGAAAACTCCTGGCATTTCCATTTATGAGCTTCTTGCAGAGGAGCTTCCCAAGCTGATTCTCAATCTCGATTTCCCCAAAAAAATGCGTTGGGGCACTCTTGACATCGCCTATCCCCGACCGCTCCAATGGATCGTCGCCCTCTACTCAGATCAAGTAATTCCCTTTGTCGTCGGAAATATCGGCTCTGGCAACCATACATTTGGTCATTCACAACTCGACCCACAAAAAATCTCCCTCAAAGAGGCCTCCGAGTACTTTGCAACACTAAAAAAGCACAAAGTGCTTGCCGATGTTGAAGAGCGAAGACAATCCATTCTCGAGCAACTAGCCGTCATAGAGAAAAAGCTCCACGCCCAAGCATTAGAAAAGAAAAAAGTCATGGCCCAAGTGCTCCATCTGACTGAGTGGCCTCTTCTGACCAGCGCCGACTTTAAGTCCGATTTCTTGCGAGCGCCTCCAGAAGTGCTCATTTCTGAAATGGTCGAGCACCAAAAATATTTCCCACTTGCAGACGGCTTGAGCAAATTGATGAATCAATTCATCATCACTGCAGACAACACACCTAACGATCTAATTCGTCACGGCAACCAAAAAGTTCTCTCAGCTCGACTCTCAGACGGGATTTTCCTCTACGAACAAGATCTGCAGCAGCCACTTGAAAAATTCAACGAAAAGCTCGAGAAGATGACCTTTCAAAAAGAACTCGGCTCAGTTTTCGACAAAGTGAAACGGATCGTCACCCTCGCACAAAAACTAAACGACACTCTTCAGCTTGCCGATCCCAAAAAAGTGGCCCGTGCGGCTTTCCTCTGTAAAGCTGATTTAGCCTCTGACATGGTGGGCGAATTTCCCGAACTCCAAGGGACAATCGGCAAATATTATGCCATTGCACAAAAAGAAGATCCAGAAGTGGCGACAGCAATCGAAGAGCATTGGCAACCGCGCACAGAAGCTGGTGCTTTGCCAAAAACAAAAACTGGCATCATCTTGAGCCTCACCGACAAACTCGATAATCTGGTGAGCTACTTCAAAGTGGGCCTGATCCCAACCTCCTCTTCCGACCCCTACGCCCTGCGCCGTCAGACAATTGGAATCATCAAAATCTTGGTCGAGAATAAACTCTCCATCGATCTGCAAAGTTTTCTCGGCGAAGATGTCCTTACCTACATCACCAGCCGCTCCAAAGGAGTCTTTGAAGAATACGGATTTGCCAAAGATGAGGTAGAAGCGTCGCTGATGGGATATCTGCGAGATCCTTATGATCAATATTGCAAAATCCAGACCCTCAATAATTTCCGCAAGGAGCCCACCTTCGCTAAACTCTTTGAAGTCTACAAGCGGGCTAAGGGACAGCTAGAGAAAGGAAAAGCGGGGACATTCGACCCAGCTCTTGCAAATGAACCTGCTGAAAAAAATCTCGTCCAGGCATTAACCCATCTTGAAAAGCAGTGGCACCAGCTACTCAAACAAAAAAACTATGCTGGAGCGTTTCATGAGATGGCCAAATTACAACAGCCGCTCGCCGATCTTTTCGACAATGTGAAAATCCTCTCCGATGATCCTCAGATCCGAAATAACCGTTTGAGCTTATTGCACAAAGTCTTCTCCCATTTTGAAGAGCTGCTTGACTTTAGCAAAATCCAGGGGAAATAATGGACGTTGTTGATCTCCATTGTGATTTACTCCTCTATCTAGCACGTGACCCAAAGCGCGATCCATTCAATCCCGCGATTCGATGCAGCGCCCCACAACTCAAAGCTGGCAACGTCAAATTACAGGTGATGGCCATCTACACAGAAACCTGCGCAGAGTGTGCTGACAGAGGAAAAAGGCAAGTCGAAACCTACCTTTGCCTTCCGCAAAAATACCCCGACTTCTTCACTAAAACTAACATAATCCCCGCTTTTGAAAATGCCTCTGGCTTTGCCCTCGAAACAGAGCCTCTCAAGGATGTCCTGAGACGACTCGAGACCATCCTCACCCAAATCACCCCTCTTTATATCAGCCTCACTTGGAATGGAGAAAACCGCTTTGGAGGCGGTTGTGGGAGCGATTGTGGCTTAAAAGATGATGGTAAGGAACTTCTCAAATTCCTCAGTGGAAAAGGGATTGCCATTGATTTTAGTCACGCTTCGGATCGGCTCGCCCGTGAAACCATCAACTTCATCGATAAATCTAACTTAGATCTACGGGTGATGGCCAGCCATAGCAATTTTAGAACCCTTCAAGATCAGCTGCGCAATCTTCCCGACGATATCGCCAAAGAAATTATTAATAGAGAAGGTGTGATCGGGCTTGTTTTTTTCAAAAGATTTCTTAAGGAACCCCGCCAACTCTATGACATGATCGCCCATGGCTATAAGCTCGGCGGAGCTCAAAATCTTGCCTTCGGCGCAGATTTTTTCTACCTAGAGGACCTCCCTCCGCTCGATGGCCCGTACGGATTTTTTGACGAAATGTCCGATTCTTCAAAATATCCCTTGATTTTAGAGGGGATCCGCAACGAAATGCACCTTTCTGAGAGGGAATTAAACAGCATCGCCTCTGAAAATGCACTTAGATTTATTGCGAAAAAAACAGCTCTTACCTTATAATACTTCCAGATAAATAACCCATGAGGTCAAAATGGACGCATCTAAAATATTTACTAACTTCAGCGAAACTTTGTCTTCAAATTGGGCGTCAGCTTCAACAGCTACCTCCCAATTTGCCGCTAATGTGCGCGATAAAGCTGCCTCTTACGGCAATCACATCTACGAACAACTTCCAAGCGCAGCCGATATTCAAGCAAAAGCTGCTGAGTTTGGCGCCACAATCCAAGGCCACGCCTCAAGCACTGTCGACTCAGTTAAAGCATCATTGTCTAATCCTGAGGTCCTACAGTCAACAGCTAGAATTCTCTTGATCGCAGGAATCGCAGGATTCGCACTCTTAGCCATCCGGCTAATCGACGAAGCGATCAAGTCTACACCAAAATCGCAAGAAGAAGAGTACAGTGTCTGTGCTTCTGGCCAATTCGTAACTCCAGAAGGTGAGAGAATAGCAGTGGTTCTTTGTGGTAAAGATGACATGACTTTAGCTCGTTACACAGATGCGTTTGAGAAAGCAATCGTTAATGTAGCAGCATCAGCCGCATAATCTCATCTAAGATTAATCGGACAACTCAAAACCCGGTCAGAAATGACCGGGTTTTTTCTTTAGAGGCCATTGCAAAACGGGGGGCCCAGAAAATCGCTCAAAAGAGCGATTTTCTGGGCCCCCCGTT
>JAFEGK010000021.1 GCA_018239985.1 Verrucomicrobiota bacterium
CCGAGCATAAGACAAAGGCCCAAAACAGCTGAGGCTGTTTGGGCCTTTGTCTTATGCTCGGAGAGGAATCCAAAAGTTTGGATTCCGTCGGGAGGAGAAGTCGGAGGCGTTGTTTTTTGTGCGTAAGCAAAAAAACCGACGGAGACCGGGTGAGTGGGCCCCGCTCGAGCATAATGCAACGGCGCAAAACAGCCTCAGCTGTTTAGGGCCTTTGTCTTATGCTCGGAGAGGAATCCAAAAGTTTGGATTCCGTCGGGAGGAGAAGTCGGAGGCGTTGTTTTTTGTGCGTAAGCAAAAAAAACCGACGGAGACCGGGTGAGTGGGCCCCGCTCCGAGCATAATGCAACGGCGCAAAACAGCTGAGGCTGTTTAGGGCCTTTGTCTTATGCTCGGAGAGGAATCCAAAAGTTTGGATTCCGTCGGGACGAGAAGTCGGAGGCGTTGCTTAGGGCCGCTGGAGAATGGCCAAGGCGAATAAAATGGCGATCCTTTTTTGTTTATGGGATGCATTCAGCCTATTGATATGGTCATTTAGAGCAATTCAAGTTTCTTTAGGATCTCTGCTGTTGAAAATAGTTGACCCTTATTTGAACATTTCAGCTTTTTCTTGATATTTTCAAAATAGGATTCTACGGTACGGTGCGAAAGGGCAAGAAGGGCTGCTGTTTCTTTTGCCGTTTTGCCTTGGAGCAAAAGCTCCAGGCAATCCCGTTCTCTATGGGAAAGAAGCGAGGCTTTCTCCAAGTATTTTTCCATGCCGAGCCCTTTTAAAAGGTCCGAATAATAGCCAGGTTTTACTGGATCTGTATAAACCTGGACTTCCCCGATCTGTTCAAGGATCCCCAGCCTATCCCAAAATTGCCGAATCTCCTGGATTTTTCCTTTGGTAATACGGTAGGTGGTCATTCCCCAAATGCAGAACTCTTTTTTCTTCGGCGAAATCCCTTTGTAACCTTCTTTGTATTTCCCTTTGCATGTCCAACGGACAATCACTTCATCCCCATGACCGAAAATCTCTTCTACCTCAAATCGCGCGCCAGGATAGGATTGTAGGAATCCTCGATCATATTTCTTCAGCGCGGCAATCCCTTTGATTACCTGGCCGCTACGTGGACCATAGACTTGGACCTCTTCAGAAAGGAGCTCATGATATATAGAAGTATTATCTAGGCCCTCCTGTTCCCCAAATAAACTATCTATTTCATCAAATATGCGCGATATCAATTGGATATTTTTCTGAATAGTTTTCGGGTTCATGTCTGGAGTGTATACAATTCCACATTTGGCGGCAACAGACTACCGTATTAATTACGGCAAGAACAAAAATCTTATAAAATCATACTATAGATGTTATTCACAAATAGGAGTTGTTTTTTGGACATAAGCTATACAACAGTTGCAAATACCAACTATAATTCCTTGATTGCAAGTCAGTTAAAAGTAGATGAAATAAGCGCCGAGGAGCCCAATATGTCATTGAGTAACCTAATTGAGTACGATAAAGCAGGCTGTCTCGAGCTATTGGAAAAGACTGATACTGCAGAACTTTGGGATGTTTTTCTTGAAGTTCAGGCTAAACTTTTTTTTGATTCAGAAGTGCAATGGATTGCAAATGCAGATTGGTGGCAATCCTCTAAAAGGATTCTAGAAGTCGGATGTGGCAATGGTGCCTATCTTGCTAAGCTTGCTGACCGGTTTCAGGGGAAAAAATTTTTAGGGATCGAAAAACTTCCCCTATCTGTCGCGCAAGCTCAAGAGCGCAATAGTAGAGATAATGTCATTTTTCGGGAAGGTGATGCTGAAGTTTTCGATCCTCAATTGATTGAGTCAGCAGACATCATTTTGTTTCGTCTGGTCTTGCAGCATCTCAATGATCCAATGATAGCTCTGAAGGAAGCAGCCCGATATCTTTCGAGCAATGGGTATGTTCTGATCATCGATGCATGTGATAAGGCTAGAAAGACTTCTCATCCTATTACTGCAATAGATGAGGCTCTGGTATTGGCAGCAGAAAGTCAGTTAAAAAAGGGAAATGGAAATCGCCGTATAACTCTAGATCTATTGCAAACCTTAGAAGAAGAAAAATCTCCATTGAGTGACCTCTATGGAGTAGTTTTTAGCAACTTGGGTTTAGAGGGAAATATCCTTTGTGAGGTTGCTCGGACTCAAGGCGCGAGAGCGCGAGAGCTCTATTTCAATTATGGTCTTTTATTTCTGACACTTGTGCATCGCACTTATCAGGTTCCAGTCAATTTAGACAAAGCCTATGACGAATTACAATCCTATCGTGAAGATGAAGGGGCTTGCAGTTCTATGGGGATGCATCTGTTAGTGTTAAAAAAGAAAAATAATACAATATGAAGAGATTTTTATTAACTTTATTTACTATATTTATGGCAATTTCAGAAACGAAAAATTTATATGCAGAGATCAATAAAGAAATGCTCTTCCGCACCCCTGATTTTATCTCAGCAAAAATTAGCCCAAATGGAAAACTGATTGCAAAGGTTGGAGCAGATGAATTAGGAGTTGCAAATGTCGCTATTATGCCTGTTATGGGCGATTCATCATCTAAGCAATTAACTTTCTTTAAAACTCCAGAAATCGTCCAGTTTTTTTGGTCGGCCGATAGCAAAAAAGTTCTCCTTTTGAAAGATGAAGATGGCACTGGGCAACTCAACTTGCACAGTTTTGACGTAGTATCAAAGGAGCATATTGCTTACACAGAACACTTAACTGGGGTCAATGCAAAAATCATCAAGCTTAGTCCCTCGAAAAATCAAGCGATTATTGGGCTAAATCAGAGAAATCCCATCTTTCACGATCTCTATCTTCTGGATTTAGATTCTGGAAATCGTTCGCTTATCTTTCAAAATGATGCCTATGCAAAATTTCTCGTCAGTGATGATTTGGAAGTGATTCTTAAGATGAAGATTAACAAAAACGGCTCTTGGACTGTTTTCTTGAACAATGACGAAATATTCCTAACCCTGACTGCTGAAGAAGCTTTTCAGACCGAATTTATTTCATATAATTCTTCAAACAAGGTTATCTATTTTCTAGATAATCGCTTTTCAAATACGAATCAACTCACTCAAAAAGGTATTATCGCCCCTTACAAGGAAGAAGTATTAGGTGGGCAGACATTTAGTGATGTGGATGAAGTGATATTTACTCGAGGAATTCCCAAGGCTTATGCTTCCTATTATACACAGAAAAAGTGGCATATTTTAGATTCCGGAATTCAAAAGGATATTGATTTTCTAACTCATAACATTGGCCCTAATTTCGAACTTGTTAGTCAAAATCAGACTGGAGGGATATGGATTGTAAGTAGCAGTATTCCAGATAAAGGAGTTTATTTTTGGGTCTATGAAAGAGAGGCAGCTACACTCAAGCAAATTTCTCCTTCAGAGCCAACTGCATCCGAAGCTTATGCGAAAATGTATGAAATGGTTGTCACCTCCAGAGATGGTGAGCGACTCGTTTGCTATTATACTCTTCCAAAAGAGTATGACAAAGGCGGCTATGTTGATGCTCCCATTCCTCTTGTCGTTGTCCCTCATGGAGGTCCGTTTAAAGTTCGAGATAAATTTGAGTTTAATCCTTATCACCAGTGGCTTGCAAGTTGTGGTTATGCGGTATTGAGTGTCAATTTTCGCCTTTCTTCAGGGTTTGGAAAGGATTTTGTAAACGCGGGAAATGGTCAATGGGGTGGTAAGGCACACCTGGATGTAATAGACGCCACTGAAGAATGTATAGCTAAAGGGATAGCAGAAAAGGGAAAACTTGCTATTTTTGGGGAAAGCTATGGTGGATACGAGTCGCTAGTTGCGTTAACATTTACTCCCGATTATTTTACCTGCTGTATAGCTGTTTGTGGAGCCTCTAATCTAAAATCCTTCCTTGCAAGTCTCCCGGAGTTTTGGGAATTTACCCCTAAGCCATTATCTGATCACATGAGCTTTTTTTCAAAACGAGAGTGCATTACGAGTATGGGAGGAGAAGAGGTTGATCTAGAAAAGTGCTCGCCAATAAATTATCTTGATAACATTCAAGCCCCACTTCTTTTAGTACATGGTAAAAATGACCACGTAGTTGCAGAGAATGAATCTAAGCAAATTTACGACAGTATGAAAAAACATGGGAAGCATGTCACATATATTCTTTTCCCCAATGAAGGACATAGATTTGGGCATTTGGCTAACACGTTGATGTACTTGAATCAAGCGGAGCTTTTCTTGTCTAAACACCTAAATGGGAAGTGTAGACCATCAGCGGATGAATTAATTGCAGATTCGACTGGTTTTATTTTTAATTAGTAAAAGACTGTGTATACCGAAAGAGATCAAAAGTGATGAAATGGGACCCTTGAACGAGCCTAAATAGCTCGCAGGGTTACGCAATTTTTACGTATTAGACTGCAAAAAAGAGGCATAAACCAAATCAGCCAATCGAAGAATGCATTTTTATCCATTTGGCACCCCTCCTAAATAATCATGGACTACACGGCCATAAGGAAGGGTCAGATCACTCACAATATGTAGGGCAGATACAATTCGTCTGACAGGCAAATCTGTCACAGGGGCCAGTGCATGTGGAACAAGCTCCAATTCGGCAGGACCTTCCCAAGCTCCCTTAATCCTGACCTCTGTCAAATGATGTGAGACCAGTTCGCAAATACGGGGTGTTCCATCAACATGAGGGATAATTTTTAGCAGATAGTTTGGTACCTCTGAAAAATCTTTTTCGATCGCTTTGATGTCGGCCGTTTTATACTTATAGCCCATGGTCCCCAGGGCGACCCTAACCCCCTGGTAATACAACTCACCAACTAGGACATCGCTGTCGACACGTAATGAGGGTTTGGCCAGTGTTTTTGGAAACCCCCAGATTTCTCGACCAGCGGCGATAGGGGGCTCGCTATCCAAATACATCGAATGGACATAATTGCCCGGTTTGCCTTTGTAATAGACAGGGATCACTTGCCCCGACTCGGTATAGTCGCCAAATCCACTTGAATCTGGCATCCGGATAAATTCGTATTTGACTAATGGCTTAATCACCTCCAAAGGTTCCGGTACGACGGCTTTTAGCTTATCTAAATCCGTTTCATAGGTGATGATAAGAAACTCTCTGTTGATAAACCGATAAGGTCCAGGCGGATAAGTCGGGCGGCAAAAGGGCATCGCAAACGCATTTTTTTTGATTTCGCTCATCTTCACTGCATGCACCATCCATGGCTTACGACTAGTGACTGTCCGGTTAAAGCATTCGAATCGAAAGAGGCAAAGAAAAGGACTGCATTAGCCACGTCTTCCTCAGTTGTAAATTCTCCATCGACAGTTTCTTTGAGCATGATCTCTTTGATGACCCGCTCTTCGCTTATTCCCAATGTTTTCGCCTGCTCGGGGATTTGTTTATCGACAAGGGGTGTCCGGACAAATCCAGGACAGATGAGATTGGCTCTGACACCATGAGCGGCCCCTTCCTTAGCGACAACTTTGCATAGCCCCTCTAAGCCATGTTTTGCTGTCACATAAGGGGCTTTAAGGGCTGAGGCTTCTTTCGAATGGACAGAACCGATGTAAATAATCGCTCCCCCTCGTTTACTTGTATACATGGAGCGTAGACATGCCCGAGTTGTTAAGAAAGCCCCATCTA
Organism: Verrucomicrobiota bacterium; assembly: GCA_018239985.1. Classification (GTDB taxonomy): domain Bacteria; phylum Chlamydiota; class Chlamydiia; order Chlamydiales; family Rhabdochlamydiaceae; genus Sacchariniichlamydia. Next base: position 5,665 of record JAFEGK010000021.1, read on the forward strand.
AATGAACGGCGAGCATTTTTTTCCAATCGCTAAACTTCAGCTTATCAATGGGGTCGATATGTTGAATACCTGCATTGCTCACCAAGACATCAATTGGACCAATCGTCTTTGCGATTTCCTCAAAACCTTGGTCAACTTGAAGCTCTTGTGTTACATCCATGGCAAGGGAAACCGCCTTCCCTCCACGACGGGTCAATTCTTCAGCCACAGCAGTTGCTCGGTTCTTATCGAGATCTGCAATGACAACCACAGCCCCCTCTTGAAGAAATTTCTCAGCGATCTTTTTTCCGATCCCGCTTGCTGCGCCAGTCACCAGCACTATTTTATTTCTCATTTTCACAGTAAAACCAAGATTTTATGTCTGCTTCTCTAGCTTGGATATAAATTAGATTTCATATCTGCACAAGAAGAAGCTCTGAAATTTGAAGCGCCCTCTTAGAGGGTGTTGTAAAACCAATTCTCTAGTCGGAATTAGAAACCCCACTCTTCGGTTTGCAATTTGGAGACAGGTCGGCAGACATTTTTTGTGCGGTTCTGCGAGTTGACGCGGAAGGGGTACCCGCCGAAAGAGGACTTCAGTCCCGGCGGGGAAGAGCGCACGAGCAGCCGTTCGACCCATATCGCAAAGCAAAATTGCACCGCAGAATAGCCCGAAGGGCGTTGCGGGGTAGTGCTGTGCACACTCCGCATTCGAGGACGCGATTTGGCGCAGCGAGAAAGAGGGCGCCTCCAAACTCGGTTTCAGTCGATTTTCGGGTTCTTTTGAGCCGATTTTTAATTCAACTTCGGGGGGCAATATCAGGCTCACGCCATATGGCCCCCCCGAGGTTGAATTAAAAATCGGCCAAAATAATCCCGAAAATCGACGAAACAAGAGTTCGGAGGCACCCTCCTGGGCGCAAGGGGGTCGCGGGGGACACCGGACACGAAGTGCTGTGTCACCCGACATGTCTATGGTAAGCTATCTAGAGGATAGGTTTTACAACACCCTCTTACTGCTGAAAGGGTTTTTGCCGGAGCCATTTAGTGACGATCCACTTGTCACCTTTAGTGACAGGAGCGCCAGAATGGAGGGTGAGGGGATCTTCTTTTCCGTCAGGGGTGCAGTTGTAAAAAAGGACGGCTGTCCCTTTGACCGGCTTGACTTTGACGTTGGCTTTAAGGAAAACAGTTTCCCCGCCCTCAGGCACTGTATTTAAGTACATGATCAGGGTGGCAACTCGTTGGCCTGCTTGCTCAAGATGGACTGCATGTCCTGCATAATCACGGTCGAAATAATCATGGTGAGGAGTAAATTCTGCTCCGACTCCATAGTTCAGAACTTGAAGAACTTCTCCGTATTCTAGTGGGATTTCGGTCAGTGTTGAGATCCGCTTTTCGATGCTTTGTAGGATGGGATCTTGATGGTATTGAAAATCCATTCCGTAGCTTGTTCGAGAAGTATCGACTGTCCCTTCTCCTGTCTCAAGATCGATGATCACAGAGCGCTCTAGCTTATTGTTTGCCTGCTGAATGATGTGATCGCACTCTGCGGTTGTGAGGAAGTTCTCAATCAAATAAATGCGGGGTGTTTTGCTGAGGACTTTGACGTTGGGGTGGCTCTCTATCGGAGCGGTAAATCCGTTGAGGGTGAGGAGCAGTGAAAGGATAAAGCAGATTCTCTTCATGTAGCTCGTTATGGCAAATATGACGATTTTTGTGAAGAGGTCGGATAAATAGATTGACGTGAAGAAATATTTTTCAATAGAATGGAGACTACAATTTTTTACAAGGATTCTATGGAAAGAAGTTCGTTAGACATAATCACTCAATCAAAAACTTCCAATTTGTTGCTCAAACAGCTCTCTCGATTAGCTCTATTAGCTCCTCTAAGTATGGGATATTTAGGTGCTGATGAGTGTTGCGAACAAAATGATTGCTGCCAATTTTATGGCGGTCAAGGGGATCCCTTGAACGAATGCGCGTTCCCAGCGGGCTATGGGCAGTTTGGAGGGATTGAATTAGATACCTGTGTCGATATTCTTGTGTCAGCCGATTTTATCTATTGGTCTCCTAATAAACGTCTTCGCGGGGATATCTACAAATTCCAGAATAATGCGACATTCGATATTCTCATCTTTGATCAAGAAGCGGGCTATAAGCCTGGATTTAAAGTCGGCGTGGGCCTTAATTTCCCAAATTTTGACAATTGGACTTTCGAAGCGATTTACACCCGTTACCACAACGATTTTACACGTACGTTTAATACTACAGGAACTCAAACTGTATCGCCCTTTAGCATCCCATTATTGGCGTTTCCTTTTACTACGATCCGCTCGACAACGACATTCAATTATGACAACCTTAGACTCCTCATCCAAAGACCAATTTATCTTTCTCCATGCCTAATTTTGGATCCCTATTTTTGTGTAAGAGGATTTGTCCAGGAAATCAAAGTGGCGCAGAATTTAAATTTTGTAACCCCACAGATTGTAACGGCTGCTTTTCAGGATGCCAAGTTGCGAACTTGGGCTATCGATCTATGCGCGGGTGGATACGGATCTATGCTGATAGGATGCGGCTTCCGATTGGTCTTTGAAGGGGAGCTGGGAATAGCCTACTATAGAGCCACAACCAACGACTCTAACGTCACTTTACCTGGTGGAGCTGTGATCCGAGAATATTATCTTCGTGACCCATGGTGGTTAGGAATGACAGGTACTGGCGGTGGTGGAATATCTTGGGGAACATATTTCTGTGGTCAAAAATATCATCTTAAACTGTCGGCTCTCTATGAGTTAGAAGCGATGTGGGGTCCATTTCAGGCTGAAAACGCAATGATCTTCTTGATAGATTTGGAATATAGCGGATTGACGGTCAGTGCACAATTTGATTTTTAATAGGAAGAAAACATGAAAAAAAAACAAATTATCTGTGGAATTTTTGGTTTAATTGCTCTCCATACGACAAGTTATGCTGATCAATCGGATGTAGGATGTTGTCAGCCAGAAATGATTGCTGGAGATCCGGTAGTGTGTGGACAATTCGGTCCAATTTATCCACAAGAGGCAGATATTGCTACTGCATGCAGTTGCATGGATATGTATGTCACAGCTGATCTGATATACTGGAGTTCATATACATTCAGCTCAGTAGTTGGTTTTAGAAATACTATCAATGGTGGAACTGAAGAGCTCATGCAGAGAGACAGTTATAAACCAGGCTTCAAAGTTGCCGTTGGTGCAGATATTGGCATGGTGATTTTAGATTTGCAGTATATTTGGTGGCATCATCAATATAAATCCAATTATTCTGCAGGAGCAGGCGAATCCGTATTCCCATTTACCGCTTCTCAGTTCCTAGGGCTGGTTGCGATTCCTAATTTCGCGCAGTTGAGATCGACTTGGAAAACGCACTATGATCAGCTTTACTTCACAATGCAAAAACCGGTTTATGTGGGGACAAATCTGATTGTCAATGCGACAGTAGGTGTGCTCACACAGTGGTTTAAGCAAGAAACTGTGATTAATGGGATCGGTCAAATTGGTGCCCCAGGGATCAACGGATTTGTAAGTGGTAATCACCGGTATTGGTCTATTGGTCCTGCAGTTGGAATTAAGGGTAAGCTTCTATTTTGTTGGGGATTAAGCCTACTTGGGAATTTTGATCTTGCCCTTTCCTATCAGCATTTCACAAAAGGTTTCGACGTTCTATCATTCCCACCAGTCAATCCGCTCAACCCTTTTGCTAATAGCACCGAAACCTATAAATTTTCTAAAAGATTTAAAGGTGTTGGGATGACCGCAGCTGGTATAGGGTGGGAAAGCTATTTTTGCTGTAATCGTTACCATGCCAACGTTGCATTATTTTATGATATGATTACCAACCTTGGTAATACAGTAAATTTTGAGCATTTCTTAATAACAGATGTTTATTTCCATGGCTGGACATTGGAAGCACGTTTTGATTTTTAAAATAAAGAGGAAGAGAAAATGATTAATCGAAAGATTTTCCAATTAGCTATAAGTTTAGGGCTTTTGCCTCTTTGCGCCAATGCTGAGATGTGCTGCCCCCTAGTCCCTGGCGAGCCGATTTGCGGAGAGGTGCCACCAGGATACTTTTATCCAGCCCTTTATGAAACATGTGGATGCCTAGATATAGCTGTGTCGGCAGATTTCATCTACTGGGCAGCGAGCAAACAGGTGAATTCATTTGCGATCGAAAATCGGGCTCCCGCTGTGGGTGTCACGGAAAACGTCCTTATCACCCATCGATTCGGATATCGCCCAGGTTTTAAAGTTGGAGCAGCGCTCGGGTTAAGGAATTTTGATAATATCCTAATTCAGGCTGAGTATTTGAGATTTAACAATTCGACGACAACTGGTCGGACTGCACCTGCAGGCGCTTTTATCACTCCGTTAAATGGAATTACAATTAATGTTGAGCCGGCCTCTCAAGTCAGATCAAAATGGCATATTAATGCCCAATGGTTAGAAGTGTTAGTAGGACGACCCTTTTATCTCGGGCAGAGAATGATTCTTACCCCCTCTCTTGGATTAAAGGGTTTTTGGTTCCATGAAACTCAAAATGTTGATTTCAACTTGCTTGTTGGTGGTTTAGGAACGGAAAGAAACGACTTTAAATTTTGGTCTATTGGCCCAATTTTAGAGATGAGCGCCAAGGGGCTCCTTTGTGGAGGACTTTACCTATTATCCAATTGGTCCTGTATGTTCCCCTACACTCGCTACACAAAAAATGACTTCCAGGCTAATTTTCCTTTAACCGTTCCGTTTCAAAGAGATTTCTTTGTTGGAAAAAGAAAGCCATATACTTATATGGCCTTTTTTGAAGCTGGTGTAGGTCTGGGATGGGGAACCTATTTTTGCGGCTATCATCTGGAGCTTGATTTAACTTATGATTATTGGGGAGCCTGGATTCTTAATACAATTGTCTTTGGTGGACAGTTATCGAAAGATAGATATCTGCACGGTTTGACACTGAAAGGTCAGTTTGATTTCTAAACCAATCGTTATATACCCGTTCCGTTTCAAAGGCACCCAAACGGACTGATTCAAAGCCCAGGGATTGAAATTATTCCCTTTGGGTCCCTTTGAAACGGAACGGGTATATGAGCCTATCTTTTTGATAGGCTCATATAATTTATAGTCGTTTTGCGATGTCCCAGATAAAACCATTTGGGCATGTAACCCGCGCCCGATAATCTCCCCAAAAGGTTTCTCCGGGGGATAAGAGGCTATTCATTCCTGATTCTAAAGCTCTTTTGTAAGTTGAGTCGACATCATCGACGTACACGTAATAGAGATGGGCCGGAGCCGTATGGGTTGTCGCAGGAGCTTTGATTTCGGAATCTAACCCTTCGCTTGTGAGAAGGAAATTGGTCCCCCGATATCGAAGGCGAGTTGTGATGTACTTCTCGCTATTTTCTGGATCTGGAAGATCGAAAATCGAGACGAAGTTAAATACCGAGATATAAAGATCCCGAGTTTTTCGGACATCTGGCACTGCCAGTATCGAGGTGAGCCAATTGAGCCCTGTCCATGGTGCTGGTCTGATTTCTACATTGTCAAACCAAAATAAGTTGGCTTGGCTCATTGTGTCCTCCTTTTGATCCATGCGGGTTGTTTTTTCAATACATTTTCGGCCATCTTTTGGGCCGCCTGAGGGTCTAGCCCTTGGTAATCGATGAAATAGCCCTTCGTCCCTTCTAGGACCTCTTCATATGATTTCAAAGAGCCGTCTTTGTTCGTGCAATGGCTGCAATAGGGGATGGTTTCATCTGCTAATGCATGATCGCTTGGATTTTGAAGGGGCATCCCGCAGGATGAGCATGAATGACATTTATTCATTAGTGTCTCCTTTAATGAGTTGATTAAAAAATTGGATTAATTCTGTGCCCTTCTCAGCTAAAACTGAGCCTTTCGGTGAAAAAAGCTCCCGATTGGTTAGGTAATAATGGACTAGCCCGAGCCATGTGTTTAAAACTAGGTGCAAGGGAAGCTTTGCTGGGACACCTTCTTGGCTCAATGCTTGTCCAAGATAAAAGGCGATCCCCGATTGGATATTGAAGATTGCTGTGCGAATGTCTTCATGTAGATGAGGGGCGCAGATGACCAGTTGCGTATAAAACGGTTCCCACAATCGGAGAACAGAGATGAATGTGGATAAAACGGACTTCAAATCGCCTCGTTTCATTTTATTTTTTAGCTCGATGCCAAGATGCATCCCAAATTCGTTGATCACAGCGAGCATCAGCGCTTCTTTGGTTGGAAAATGGACGAAGATGGTGCCGTGGGAGAGGTCGGCCGCTTTGGCGATATCTAACGTTTTGGTCGTAAGAAGTCCGCCCCGTGAAAATTCCTCTAGGGCTGTTTGCAACACTTTTGCTTTGGTCTGCTGTTTCTGGCTTTTCCTGATCATATTATGAGTCTCCACTCATTGAGTTGCCGCTCATTATATGTTAATAAGGATATTTATCGCAATAATTTTTGTAAAGCGCTTAATTTGAATGGGTTGGAGAGTCGAGGATGAAGGTCAGCGGGCCGTCATTGATGAGCGATACTTGCATCAGATCGCCAAAATTGCCTGTCTGCACAACTGGTACGCGGGCTTTCATTGCTGCGATGAATTGTTCGTACAATTCTTTAGCCTGTGGAGGCGGGGCAGCGCTGATGAAAGATGGGCGGCGCCCTTGAGTGCAATCGGCGTAGAGGGTGAATTGGGAGACGATGAGGACCTGGCCTCCAGTATCTTTAATTGAGAGGTTCATTTTGCCATCTCCATCAGGGAGGATGCGGAGGTTGGCCATTTTTTCTGCAAGCCATTCACAATCTTGAGGAGTGTCATCGACGCCTACTCCAAAGAGGATGAGAATGCCTTGATCGATTTTCCCAAGGAGGCGTTCTTTGTTGGTAACACTCGCTTCTTTAACGACTTGAACTAAAAGTCTCATGGGAGCAAGATTATATCCGAGGTAATGCATTTATGGAACAGAAAATCGAATTTACCGACTTTTTAAAAGTTGATATCCGCGCTGGGACTATTATTGGTGTGGAAGATTATCCTGAGGCTAGGCGTCCAGCTTATAAGTTGGAAATTGACTTTGGCCCATTTGGGAAAAAGCGGTCTTCTGCTCAAATCACAGTGCACTATAAGAAGGAAGAGCTGATTGGCAGGCAGGTGATTGCTGTGGTCAATTTCCCTCCCAAACAAATCGGAAAGTTCATGTCGGAAGTGCTCGTTTTAGGGCTCCCTGATGAAAATGGGGCGGTCGTTTTGCTTGAGCCGACGATTCACGTGCCTAATGGTGGAAGATTATTTTAGTATTTCAATATTGTATATGGGTAAAAATTAATGAATTTAGAAAAATATCATCATCTTGAAAAAAGGATCTCTCTTTTTTTAAAAAAGAGGGCGATTACTATTCTTCGCTTAAGCATGAGCATCATTTATATATGGTATGGAGCCTTAAAAATCGTAGGAATAAGCCCAGCTGAAGAATTGGTTTTTCGGGCTACTCACTGGATTGGGACTCATAATTTTGTAATCATTTTAGGTTTTTTTGAAGTGCTGATTGGCCTTTTTTTAGGGATAAAAAAATTTCTTAAGTTAGGGCTTTTGTTCCTTTTTCTCCAATTCCCCGGTACTTTCTTGCCCTTATTTTTGAATCCCGAGGATTGTTTTACCATCATCCCATTTGGATTAACTCTAGAGGGGCAATATATTTTTAAAAATCTTATTCTTATTTCGGCCGGTCTAGTTCTCATTGGCTCTTTACATAGTGAGCCAATCCGGAGCCATGAGTGAAACCTTTCACTTTGAAACGGGTTGTGTTGTGCTTGTTAAGAAATGTGAGATTTTGTAAAATAAGGATAATTCCACCCAATGGGGCGGAGTGCAATAATTATGAACCACTATGAATCTACATCTTCTTATTTAGATTCGACGCTTGTCAATTGTAGACAAGTGATGGTGGTTGTGCGCGCGTGCGCTTAAAAAATTAGCACTTCTTCCCATCATCTTTTTTTCCTCCAAATTTTCGAGAACAAACAGTTAGTGGGCCAGAAGTGTGTAACATAAAGGAATGTTATGTCTGTTCAAGAATTGTCTGCACCTAGGGAAAAATCGAGCCTTTTAACTACTGGGCTGGCCCTTTTTTCGATGTTCTTTGGTGCTGGAAATTTAATTTTTCCCCTCCTAATTGGTAAGGAGGTTGGGGGAAATGTTTGGTTTGCGATCGGTGGGTTGGGGATTACTGCCGTTTTGATGCCTTTTTTGGGCCTTGCGGCAATGCTGCTTTTTCAGGCCGATTATCGCCTGTTTTTTGGTAGGCTCGGCAAGATTCCCGGGATGTTGCTTTTGCTGCTGTTGCAGCTGATTTTGGGCCCTCTTGGGGTGATCCCACGGCTAGTGACGCTCATGCATGCAACTGCTGAGCCCTACCTATTTGGGATGCCTTTGATTTGGTTTAGCATTCTGATGGTGGCGCTTATTTTCTGCTTGAGTTTTCAAAGGGGGAAACTGATTAATTTCTTGGGTGCTTATCTGACTCCTGTATTGTTGCTTTCTTTGGCTGCTTTGGTTGCGGTTGGGCTGATTAGCGGATCTTCGATGAAGCCGACTATCCCTTCTGCAAGTGAGAGTTTCTTGAAGGGGTTAGTTGGGGGTTATCAAACGATGGATTTGATTGCGGCGTTTCTTTTTGCCACTGTCGTTCTTCCCCATTTCAGGAAAGAAGCTCAATTATCTCGTCTGAAAGAAAAATCGATTCTGAAAAAGATGTTCTTATCTAGTCTGATCGCTGCCTTTCTGCTCTTTTTAACATACGTGGGGTTATGTTTTATTTCGGCCTATCACGGGTGGCAGCTCGATTCTTCTTCAGAACAAATGCTCGGAGCCATTGCAATTAAACTGTTGGGGCCAATTGGCGGTGGCATTGCAGCGATCGCTGTTTTTACTGCTTGCCTGACGACTGCAATGACGCTGGCCTCTATTTTCGCTGATTTCTTACGTAAAGATCTGTGCAAGGACAAAATAAAACCATCTCTTGCCCTACTGATTACATTGGCGGTGACCATTCTTTTTGCCTCTTTAGGTTTCGGAGGAATCGCGGCTTTCTTAAGCCCTATTTTGCAGATTGTTTATCCAGGACTGATTGTCCTCACTTTGCTTAATTTGCTCTACACTTTTTACATGTATAGAGTGGTGAAATGGCCGGTTTTTGCAGTATTTGGAGGGTCTGCCTTTATGTATTTTTTCATATGAAGAGGGCACCAGTTGAAGGATAAGTTTCCTTTAGCTCAAGCGATTTTCCTGATGAGCATTGTCAGGCGACCGATGCTAATGAGATCGCCGTTGCTGTGGACATTGCGCACCTCCCATACTTGGAGGGTAACGCCGAGACGAATCGGGGTGGCGGTGCCGATAACGTAGCCCTCTGTTGCTGGTTTGAGATGGCTGATGTTTAGCTCTATTCCTACGCAGATCTCTGCTTCCCCTTTTAAGGTGAGCTGGGCGGCAAATGATCCGACGTTTTCAACCAGAGCGGCTGCAGCCCCTCCGTTGAGCATCCCGCCAGGTGGTCGGAAGGTTCGGGCGTCTACGGGCATTTTAAAACTTAAAGAATTTTCGGTAATCTCATGAAATTCGATTCCAAGAGCTGTCATCATGGTAGGTGAAGAATTTATGAAATTCTTAATGTCTTCTGCGGTAACTTTTTTGGCCCATATGCTCATATTGAAAAAATAAACTATAAGGACGAAAAATGCAAGCTGTGTTAGGGTCCGAATTGATGAGGGATGGGATAAAAAGTCAGATATTTAGGCTAGACGGGATGGACTTTGAGGTTCTGACGTGTGGGAATCAACAAGGTGATCAGCTGGCGTTGTTTCTTCATGGGTTCCCGGAGTGTGCCTATCAATGGCGCCATCAAATGGAGCGACTAGCTGAGTTGGGATACAAATGTTGGGCGCCGAATCAGCGGGGGTATGGAAAGTCTTATTGCCCATCGGAGGTTTCAGAGTACCATCCAAATCTCTTGATGGACGATGTGGCCCGCTTTGTCAAAGCAGCGAACTGTAAAACGGTTACGTTGATCACTCACGATTGGGGTGGTGTAGTTGCTTGGAATTATGCGATTTGCCAAAAGGGGCCATTGGATCGATTGGTGATTATGAATGCTCCTCATCCTTTTATTGCTCAGCGGGAAATGAAAAAGTGGAATCAGATCCGAAGGGCCTGGTTCATGCTGTTTTTCCAGCTCCCGAGTTTGCCCGAGTTTTTGCTCAGTAGAAACGGGGGTGCCGGGGTGGTTCAGATGCTTAAAATGGGGTTTTATCGGAAGGAGCGTTTGAAACCGGATGATATTGAGGTTTACAGGAGCAATGCTCTTAGGCCCAATGGGTTGAAGGGGATGATCAATTGGTACCGGGCCTATTTCCAAAATCTATCCTCTTTGCGCCTAGAGCTTAAGAAGCATCCTAAGCTTCAAGTCCCCACTCTTCTCATTTGGGGTGAGCGGGATGTTGCCCTTGGAAAGGGGATGAGTGAAGGGACTGAAAAGTATGTCGAGCAGTTGACGGTCAAGTATCTTTCTGAAAGTGGCCACTTTGTCGCTGAAGAGGCCCCTGATGAAGTAAATCAGATTCTGACCGATTGGCTTTCAAAAAGGGTAATATTTACAAAAAAAGTAGGGTGAAATAATTTGCAGAATATGGAAAAGACAAAAACTATTGCAGAGCTACTTCGGTTTATTGAGAAACATTATCACAAAGACAAGGCGATCGCCGACAAAGGGCCCCAAGGCTGGGTCCATTTAAGCCATCAACAAATGCTTGGCGAAATTAAGGCGATGGCCCTTTATCTCCATAGTATCGGGGTCAAGAAAGGGGACATGGTTGGAATCATGGCTATTTCTGGCGTTCGATGGGTAATTGCCGATCTGGCGATCATGGCATGTGGGGCGATTACCGTTCCCCTTTTCGGCAATATTTCCAACGAGAACTTTCTCTTTGAATGTGACCAAACCAATCTAAAGATCATTTTTGTTCGCGGAGAGCAACCCTGGAAAATGTATGGTCAGCATCGGGACCGTTTTAAGAAGGTTATTGCCTTAGATGCCCCTCCCCCGGAAGAAAAAGCGACTATCTATGAAAACGCGATCAGAGAAGGTTTGGATCTGTATAATAAAAATCCTCAGCTATTTGATGAGCTACTCGATCAGCAAAATGAAGATGATTTGGCCACAATTGTCTATACAAGTAGTTCAACAGGCATTCCTAAAGGGGTGATGCTAACACACAAAAACATCCTATTTTCAGGTGTCTACAACGTTCTCAATCTTAATGAGAATGATCGTAGTTTAAGCCTTCTGCCTTTGGCTCATATCTTTCAGAGAATTGTGACGTTGGTCTTTCTAAGATGGAATGTTAGTATCTATTTTTTCACCGATCCTTTGAAAGTTGATGTTGCTTTAAAGGAGGTTAAACCAACTTTTACCACTTTTGTTCCCCGTATGGTGGAAAAGGTTTATGCAAATATCATGCTTAATCTTGCAAAAGAGGATTTTTTAAAGCGTACTATCGCTCAGTGGGCTTTTAATCTTGCTCTCGATCCAGATTTTGAGCACCACTTATTTCACTCTTTAGCCGACAAGATTGTATATCATAAGGTCAGAGAGGCCTTTGGAGGGGAGATAAAAGCGATCGGCTGCGGTTCTGCTTCTCTCAATCCTTCTCTGGTTCTTTTCTTTAATCATCTTGGGCTCCCGATTATTGAAGGGTATGGGATGACCGAAATGATGGTGATTTCGATCAATACACTGGAAAAAACCAAAATAGGGTCTGTGGGTGTGCCCGCCCCAGGCGTCGAAGTCAAGATCTCACCAGAGGGTGAAATTCTTATAAGAGCTGATGGGGTGATGCAGGGCTATTATAAGAATCCCGAGGCGACTGCAAAAGCTCTTAAAAACGGCTGGCTACATACTGGAGACAAGGGGACTATCGACGAGAATGGTTTTTTGACGATCGTAGGGCGTACGAATGAAATCGTCAAAACCTCTACGGGCGAATGGATTGCCCTAGTTCCGCTAGAGAAGGAACTTGCGAAAGCCCCGTTCGTGGAATATGCGATGGTGATCGCAGAACATCAGAAGTTTGTTTCTGCGCTGATTTTCCCAAATTTTGAAGTCGTCCATGCTTTGAAGATATCCCAAAATTTGTCTCATATTAGCGATGAGGAATATTTGAAAGGGGATTACATCAAGCGGGAGATGGATAAACTGATCGAAACGATCAATGCCCACCACAACCATTGGGAGCAGATTCACGCCTATGCATTCATTTTGACTCCTCCCACAATTGAAGGGGGGGAAATTACGCCGACGTTTAAATTGCGTCGTCAAAATATCATTCATAAATACGAAGATGTCATCAAGGGAATGTACCCTGAGGATCCATCTAAGAAGGTAAAAGAAGCATGACAAGCCGGGTTGCTATCGTCCAAGGTATTCGGACTCCCTTTTGTAAGGCAGGTGGGAAATTTCGAGATATTCCAGCCGATGAATTGGGAGCGATTGTCGTTAGAGAGCTTCTCGAAAGATCTCCGATTAAAAAGGAGGAGGTCGATGAAGTGATTTTCGGAAATGTCCTTCCAAATGTTGGAAACCCCGCGCGTGTACTCGCTGTGAAAGGGGGGCTGCCCATCACTTGCCCTGCTTATACGATCAGCCGCAACTGTGCCTCTGGGATGGAAGCAGTGGTCAGTGGGGCAAATCAAATTGCTCTGGGGAAAGCAAAGATCATCTTCGCAGGTGGAACGGAATCGATGAGTCGATTCCCGATAGTGTTTCCTGAATCTATTAAGCAATTCCTAACAACGGTCTCTAAAGCTAAAACCTTTTTCCAAAAGCTCAAGGCCCTTTTCTCCTTCCGTTTTTCGATGTTTAAGCCGGTGATTCCTCAAATCGACGATCCCCTTTGTAATCTGATCATGGGACAAACTGCCGAGAATATTTCGAGAGAATTAAAGGTGACACGCCAAGAGCAAGATGCTTTTGCCCTTTTGAGTCAGCAGAGAGCCAATGCAGCGATTAAAAGTGGCCGTTTCAAAGAGGAGATTGTTCCCGTCCCTCTCCCTCCCCATTTTGACCAGTTTCAACTCAATGACGATGGCCCAAGGGAAAATCAAACGATGGAAATTCTAGGGGCGCTTCGGCCTGCCTTCGATCGTTTGACTGGACAAGTGACCGCAGGAAACTCGAGCCAAGTGACCGACGGGGCTGCATGTCTTTTGCTGATGAGTGAAGAGGAAGTGAAAAAGAGAAATATCCCTGTATTGGGGTACATCCGGGCTACGGCGACAGTCGCACTTGATCCGGCGCGCATGGGGCTGGGGCCTGTGTATGCCATCCATAAGATTCTTAAAGAAAATAATCTGACGCTTGATCAGATCGATCTGATCGAAATCAATGAAGCGTTTGCTGCTCAGATCGTCGCGATTGAAAAAGCCGCGCAGTCGGCAGAGTTCTGCAAAAAAGAGCTCGGGCTTGATCATCCCTTGGGCAAAATAGATAGAGAAAAGCTCAATGTCAATGGCGGCGCTGTTGCATTAGGACATCCTGTCGGTGCTTCTGGAACCAGAATTATCCTTACACTGCTTTTGGAGCTGAAGGCGAGAAAGAAAAAGCTTGGGATCGCCACACTTTGTGTCGGCGGTGGTCAAGGGGAAGCTGTACTTGTCGAGGCGGCCCTATGACTGCGATCTTTCAATTCACAGTCGATAATGAAGGGATCTGCAAGGTCCTATTTGATATCCCTGGCGAGAAGGTTAATAAGCTCAATCGCGAGGTGATGAGGCAGTTTAGGGAGCTACTCTCTACGCTAAAGGCTCGAAAGGATATCAAAGTTGTTTTGTTCACTTCAGACAAAATCATTGCTGGAGCTGATCTGAATGAATTTGTCGCAGCCTTTCATTCTCTGGAAACTGCTAAAGAATTGGTGAATGGTGCCCGTGAAACGATATTTCAATTGCCTCATCTCCCTTTTCCTACCATATTTCTGATTAACGGATTGTGTGTTGGAGGAGGTCTCGAAATGGCCCTTCTGTGTAATTATAGGGTGGTTGCGGATCAGCCTAAGACCTCGCTTTCTTTCCCTGAGACTTCAATTGGCATTTTCCCAGGTTGGGGAGGGACACAGACAGCTCCCCGTCTCATTGGGCTTGCCAAAGGGACAGAAATGGTCGTTTCCGGCAAAGCCTTAAATGCGGCCCAAGCCTATAAAGCTCATCTTGTCGATGCGATTGCTCGACCAGAGTTTCTAGAAGAGAAGGGAAAGGAATTTGCCCGAATGATTCTCACTGAAGAGGGGAAGAAAAAGGTCCTCGCTCGTCGGAAAAATGGGGGGATTATAGCGTTTCTCCTAGAGAAAAACCCAATCGGCAGAGCTTTTCTATTTTCTCAGTTTCGCAAAGGGATTTTAAAGAAGACCAAAGGCCACTATCCTTCTCCATTGATTGCTTTGGACGTCATCAAAAAGACCTTCAAGCTTCCTATTGAGCAGGGGTTGAAAATCGAAGGAGACGCCTTTGATCACCTTCTTGAAACTGAAAACACGATCCCACGCTATCTTGTCTCAATGTTTTTTATTCAAGACAAACTCAAAAAGAATGGGGGCTACACCGGAGAGCTTCCAGAGGTTCGAGGTGTCGAGAATGCCGCTGTTTTAGGCGCTGGAACGATGGGAGGGGGGATTTCTTATCTTTTCTCTAATGCGAAAATTCCTGTCAGGATGAAAGATATCAATTGGGAGATGATTGGAAAAGGGGTAAACACCATCTGGGAGCAGGTTCACAAGTCCATAATTCGAAAGAAGGTGAAACAGGGAGAAGCAGAAATTCGTTTCCACGACACCTCATGGACCCTGGACTATAGCGGATTTGAGAAAAAGGATTTCGTTCTTGAGGCTATCGTTGAAAATCCTGAACTAAAAGAGCGTGTCTATCGTGAACTAGAAGAGAAAATCCCCAAAAAGGCGATTATCGCTACCAATACCTCTTCATTGCGCGTCGACGAGCTCTGCAGCAAAATGGAGCATCCAGAACGATTCATCGGCATGCATTTTTTCAATCCGGCGCCAGTCATGCCCCTTGTTGAAATTATTAAGGGGCCCCAAACGACCGATGAGGTTTTGGCCAAGACGATCGATCTGGCTAAAAAAATGGGAAAAGTCCCGCTTGTTGTTAAGGATTGTCATGGATTTTTGGTTAACAGGATTTTGATCACCGGGTCAAATGAGGCATTTCATTTGATTGATGAGGGGTGCTCTGTAGAAGAAATTGATCGGGCTTGCATTGAGTTTGGACTGCCAATGGGGCTCTGTGAAGTGATAGATTTGACAGGGATCGATGTTGCCTATCATATCGCTCCGATCTTTCATAAGGCCTATGGAGAGAGAATGGAAACCCCTCCAATCGTTAAGGCTTTATATGATGCAAAATGTTTAGGGAAAAAGAGTGGTAAGGGATTCTATATCTACGAAGGAAAATCCAAGAAGGTCAATCCTTTGGTAACAGGCAAAACTAAGGGCAATTTCGAATTCGATCGAATCATTTTGGCCATGATCAATGAAGCTTCTCGCTGTCTTGAAGAACAGATCGTCACTGAGCCAGGATTTGTTGATATTGCGCTGGTTATGGGCGCAGGCTTTCCCCCGTTCCGAGGTGGAGTGCTCCGTTATGCGGACCAATTGGGCATTAAAACTGTCTATGAAAAGCTCAAAAAATTGGAAGAGAGATTCCCAGTGCGCTTCAAACCGACAGAATTGATTGAGACATTGGCAAAAAACAACCAGACTTTCTACAAGGACTAAGTGGGCGCATTCAAGGATAAAGTCATTTTTATTACTGGTGCCAGTAGGGGAATTGGCAGGGAAATTGCCCTGCGTGCTGCGCAGGATGGCGCTAAGATTGTGATCACTGGCAAGACAGGCCAGCCACATGCTAAATTGCCTGGAACGATCCATTCGGTCGCTAAAGAGGTCGAGCTAGCTGGCGGGTCGGCGCTTGCTATTCAACTTGATGTGCGTGATGAGGTGAAGATTCAGGAGGCTGTGGCACAAGCAGTCGCCCATTTTGGTGGGATTGATATTTTGATTAACAATGCTAGCGCAATCAGTTTGACAAACACCCTTGATACCCCTATGAAGCGGTATGATTTAATGATGCAAGTCAATATGCGGGCTACTTTTGCCACATCGCAGGCCTGTATTCCTCATCTTAAACAAAGTTCTAATCCCCATATACTCACCCTCTCACCCCCTCTTAGTCTAAATCCGAAATGGTTTGCCCCCCATCTGCCCTATACGATGTCGAAATATGGGATGAGCTTATGCACTTTGGGAATGGCTGAAGAGTTTAAAGAGGATAGGATCGCCGTGAATTCCCTTTGGCCAAAGACGATCATTGCCACCTCAGCTATTGAATTTAATATGCCACAGCTCTACGAAGCTTGCCGTAAACCACAAATTGTTTCCGATGCGGCCTATCTCATTTTGACAAAGGAAAGTAAAGCTACCACAGGACAGTTTTTTATCGATGAAGAGGTTCTTAGGGCCCATGGAATAACCGATTTTTCTCAATATGTGCTTAATCCTGGTAAGCCAATTTTTCCTGATCTGTTTATCGATGAGGATAGAAAATATGTTTAAAGGAGAAGAGAGAATTTTTGATATCCCTGGCTTCTCTTTGACAGCGCGTGAGTGGGGCCCGCCAGATGGGATTCCTGTGCTGGCGATCCATGGATGGCTTGATAATGCAGGAAGTTTTGATTTTCTTGCTCCGCTTCTTCCTCAGATGCATATCATTGCAATCGATTGCCCCGGCTGTGGCCATTCAACTCATAAGCCAGTTTCTGCGATTCCCAATATCATCGAAGAACCCTTTTATATGTACCAAGTGGCCGATCTTCTTGGTTGGGAAAAATTTTCTATCATTGGACATTCAAGAGGTGGAGTCGTTGCAGAACTCATGGCGGCTGGATGGCCTGAACGGACTCAGCTGTTGACATTGCTCGATATTTCGGGCTTTCATTTAGTCGGAACATCTAAAGAGTGCGTCGAATACTGGCAGAATGCGCTGCATGAATATTTAACCCGCAAAATTAAACCTGGGACGATTTACCCTGATATGGATGCCCTAGTCAAAGAGCGAATGAAAACGTATCCTCTGGCCTATGAAAGCGCACTCACGATAGCCAAAAGGGGGACAAAAGAGGTTGACGGGGGATATACTTGGGCCTTCGATCGCAAAGAGCTTTTGTTTCGGTCCCCGACCATATTTGCCTACGAAATGGCTGAGGCGATGTTGAATTCTATTAAAGCGCCTACTGCTTTTATAATGGGGGAGCAAGGTTATCTAAAAATGGATAAGAATGCCGTCGATCTTTACCCTAAATGGGTCCCCAATCACAAAATTTATATGCTTCCAGGCGGACACCATGTCCATATGGATAATGCCACGGCAGTGGCAGCCTGTATCTTGGAATTCTATAAGGCCAATAACCTCATCAAATAGCTTTCCGCCCCTTCCCTGAACTAAACAGTTTAGGAAAGAACTCTTTTCTCAGGCTCTCAATAATGAAAATCAACACGCCTGGCAACACAGCGATCCCCCACTGTTTTACGGAAAGGGGCACTGTGTGGAAGAGGGTACTTAATAAAGGAATGTAGAGAATGCAGAGGTGGAGAATGAAGCCAGATGAGACAGCCATTAGCAAAGGGGTATTTTTGAACACACCGATTTTTCTCAGGGGCAATTCGACAGAACG
Organism: Verrucomicrobiota bacterium; assembly: GCA_018239985.1. Taxonomy (GTDB): domain Bacteria; phylum Chlamydiota; class Chlamydiia; order Chlamydiales; family Rhabdochlamydiaceae; genus Sacchariniichlamydia. The sequence continues at coordinate 23,483 of JAFEGK010000021.1, forward strand.
CATTTGAAAAGCAATGAGCCATTCAAAGATCACAAGGCTGGTCAAGACCATTGTCCGAGCCATATCTAAAGAAGAATAATGATTATAAAAAATGAAAAACGCCCCTAGGCCGAGGATAAAAGCCATGTAGATAATACGGTAGATCATCCCATTGTAAATCAGCCCGAGCTTATGGTCCCGAGGAGGCTGCTCCATCTCATGACCACTTTTGGGTTCAAATCCAAGCGGGATGGCGATCAGCGAGCCTGAAATAAGGTTAAGCAAAAGAATTTGGAGTGGAAGGAGGGGGGCAAGGCCGATAAAAATCACGGAGAGAATAAGGCCGAAAAGTTCGCCAAAGCAGGTGGTGACCAAGAAAGCACAGACATTGCGCAAACGTTCGAAAATGGCCCTTCCCTCTTCGATTGCAGTGACAATAGAATCGAATTTATCGTCAGAGAGGATCATATCAGAGGCCTCTTTTGCCACATCGGTCCCTTTTTTCCCCATAGCGATGCCGATATTGGCCTTTTCGAGAGCGGGAGCGTCGTTAACCCCATCACCTGTCATTGCGACAATATGATCGAGCGACTGAAAAGTGCTGACGATGCGCAATTTGTCGGCAGGCTCAATTCTGGCAAAAACAGAGCTTTCCTTGACTGCTTCTACAAGTGCTTCATCGGAGAAAGTTTGCAGCTCTTTACCAGAAATCACATCCTTAGTTGAAAGACCGAGGCGGTGTGCGATAGCCTCAGCTGTCAATTGGTTATCGCCAGTGATCATGACGACACGGATTCCAGCTTTTTTACAAGTGGCAATCGATTCAATCGCCTCTTTGCGCGGGGGATCGATCATTCCAAACATCCCGGCAAAAATCAGCTTTTCTTCAAAATGTTCTTCGGTCAGCGAATGGGTTTTTGGATCGACTTCGCAGTAAGCGACAGCAATAAGGCGTAGGGCCTGGCGTGTCATCTGATCCATTGCTTTTTCAATCGACTGTTTGCAGGCTTCGTCCATCGAGATGAGACCTTGGTGGGTAAGAGCGAAGTGGCACATTGAAAGAATTGTCTCTGGGGCCCCTTTGATATAGACAAACTTCTTATCGTTAACCGTATGGAGTGTCGCCATGTAAAGAGTTTCACTTAGGAAAGGAATTTCAGCTAAACGGACATGGGTAGTAGCTAGCTTTTGCAAATCGATCCCAGCTTCGGAGGCGGCAACGAGAAGAGCCCCTTCAGTGGGGTCGCCGATCACTTCATATTCCTCTTTCTCTTCAGAGAGCAAAGCGTCGTTGCAAAGTGCTCCGATTTCGAGGATTCTTCGGAAGATGGGATCGTTGTAATCGGCCGGTTCTTGATCAATCAGCACCACTTTATCCAAAGAGTAAAGGCTCTTAATCGTCATTTGATTGAGTGTGAGAGTTCCCGTTTTGTCAGAGCAGATGATCGTCGTCGCTCCAAGAGTCTCAACGGCGATCAAGCGACGAATAATCGCATTTTTCTTGGCCATCACACTCATCCCTGCGGCAAGTGTAATAGTGAAGGCAACGGGAAGACCTTCAGGAATTGCGGAGATCGCAGCAGCTACGCCAAGCAAAAAAACATCAACAAGATTCATCCCCTGATAGAGGCTAATGCCTGCGAAGAGAAGAACGACAAAAAAAACAATCAGGAGCATCCAGTTGCCAATCTTCGAAATGCTTTGCTGCAGTGGAGTAGGCTCTGGCGTGATATCTTCTATACTTGCAGCAATTTTGCCAAGTTCGGTCGTCATCCCTGTCCCAACGACGATGGCTACCCCTCTGCCGCTCGAAACGACGGTTCCTGTGTAGACCATGTTGTTTCGCTCAGCTAGATTTTGAAAACCGGGAAGAGGTTTGGTATCTTTTTCGACAGGAAGCGATTCACCGGTGAGTGCCGATTCGTTAACTTTAAATCCCTTGGCTTCGATCAATCGGGCATCGGCAGGTATTTTATCGCCCATCTCTAAATAGATCTCATCGCCTGGGACCAAATTTTCTGATGGGAGCACTTCCATTTTCCCATTCCGTTTGACTTTTGAGTGGTGGGCAGAGAGTTTTTTTAGCGCCTGCATCGCCTTTTCAGCTTTCCGCTCTTGAAAAAAACTGATGGAGACCATTGCCAATATCGTAAAAAGCAAAACGCTAGCGTCTAGAAAATTCGAGAGAAAAAATTTAATCCCAGTTGCTAAAAGTAAAATGAAGATCAGCGGATTTAAAAATTGATGCAGAAATAGGATGACCCGGGAGCGACCCTTTGATACCGAGAGCTTGTTTGGTCCGTATTTTGCAAGACGAGCTTTGGCCTCAGCCTCTGTTAGTCCATGCCGACTGGTTTTGAGAGCAGTCAATACCTCTTCTATGGTTTCCGAATGCCAATCTTGATTCATTGTTTTCCTTTCCACAATCCGTGTAGACCAAGAGGAACGGCTTGTGGCACCGCGGCTCTAGCAATTTCTTTCATATCTTTAGCGTCGAGAATGAGCAAATGAGATTTGTGATTGGCAAAATCGAGTACAAGCGACAGGACGACCCCATCATCTTCGGCAACAGCGCCAGGCCGTTCGACAAAAATCGGCTCGCCGGGGATGCATCCCTGCTCAGACCATGTTATCGCAGTTTTTGTTGTTGTGTCGAGTTTATAAAGAGGTCGTTTATCTGTAACTGTGTTTGGGAAGTCATAGTCGACCAGATAGCAGAAGCGGTATTCGTGGGCCACTTTCTGCGGAGACACTCGGGGCAATTCTGCAGATTGAACGAACAGCTCCTCTTCTGAAAGTCCATCTGGTAGTGATAGGGTAAATCGTTTCAGTGTGATTGTATCTGCTAGATCGCTCTTCCATCCTTCATCTCCATCGACCTCGCTGATGATATGAGCATCTGGATAAGTTACGATATCGAGATAAATTTTCCCCTCTTTGTCAAAAGCATTGATGTGGTGGAAGGCAAAAAAAGGTTTCCCCTTGATTTTGGTCACCTTCCCAGTTGCCCGCTCGACGACAATGAAATTGGTTCCCCTCTCTGGTTTCCATTTGTAATTCATAATGAAGGGTTTTTTTCTATGGAGCAGATCCCGAGGATTTACCACAAAAGGGAATTCAACGAGCACGACATACCGCTCTGTGAGGGCAAAACTGTGCATATAAGCAGGCTGATCTACTGGTATTTCAGCGACAACCTTACGAGTGGGGTCGGTCATTTTCCAAATGACATAATGGCTATTGCGTCCAAATCGGATGAAATAGTTAAAAGTCTCGCCCGTTGCTGGATCGACAAGAGCGTGAGGGGATTCCCACTGACCTTGCTCGAGCTTGTCTTGATAGTTAAACACTCCGATTGTCGCTAAGGTCTCTGGATCAAAAATGACTGGAAGAGGAATCTCAGTTAAGGCGACAAACTGATCCCCATATTTTTGGATCGACACGTCGGCGTTATTAATGTCTTTCATCTCTTGGGGAATAAATCGGGTTGTTTGGTTTTTGAATACTTTTGGGCACGGATCGATCGCAAAACCAGAAAAATTGAGACTCTTCTCTTCCAGCATGATGTAGTACTGCTCGCTGCGCAAAAAACGGCTGCTGTAAAAAACATGTTCCGGAGTGAAGGTGAAAGCATGCAGTAGAGCGAGACCGTCGAACCAGTCGACCCGTTTGTCGCCCACTGTGAATTTTCCTGGTCCATTACGTAGCAGCGTGCCCGACAGCCAATCAGGAATTTTTCCTTCGATTGGGCAGTCAAAGTGCTCGGTCTCCTCTGCCAGGTCAAAGAGGAGGTGGCTATTGTAGAAATCTTGATTAGGACTAGGTTGTGCCGTTTTAGGTTTGGAGGTGCAGCCGCATAAGAGGGTAAGGATAAGTAGGATAGATTTGACGTTCATAATGTTATTTACAATAGCAAAAAAGTAATATTAATGGAATTGGGGTGTAAAATAATTATTTTAATTTACTATTGATTTTTACGATGTTTTGGAGTATAATACTTTCAAATAAACATGGAGGTGTTTATGACAATTAAACCTTGTGGTAATGGTTCAGCAATTTATGATTATTTTTCACGAGAAAAAAATCAAGAAAGTGGGCTTCCTAAACCAAATCCTAGTGCGTTGAAAGGATATTCTGTAGACGATACTCCGAAGGTTGGACAAAAAGGGATGATTGAAATTACTGAGAAACAAGCTCGCGATTTTTAGTCCCCTTCATCAAAAGGGCAGTGAGGTGGGGGATGACCATGAAGATCATCACCAGATCGACGAGCGACCAGATCATCTTCACTTCAGAGACAGCTCCTACAAAGATCATCAAAGCCGTTCCCAATAGATAGTAACGGCTTTTCTTATTTTCCGTTAAATAGCTATAGCACTGACTTCCGTTGTAACAGTTGCCAAGAATGGTCCCAAAGCCAAACAATAGACCACTGATTGCGACGATCGCGATTCCAAAATAGGAAAAATAATGCTCGAAGGATGCTGCGACCATGCTAATTCCGAGCGGCAAAGAGGGGTCTTGCCATGTTTTGGTTACCAGCGCAACACAGCCTGACAAGAAGGCAATAAATCCGGCTGCAAACGTGGAGAGCATCGCCAGCATCCCTTGGGTTACTGGATCGTTGGTTTCAGCCATCGAGTGGGGAATGGTCTGCGTGCCGACCCCTGCTTCTGTCGCTTGCGTCCCTTTAAAAATTCCCCAGCGAAGCGCGCTCATCAATCCGCCGACAGCAGCGCCGCTTGCAAGTGGGTAGGGAGAGAAGGCAGAGCGAAACATTTCGGCAAAGATTTTTCCTAATTGATCGTAATTGCAGACGAGAATCCAGAAACTTGAGCCGATATAGAGGAAAAACATGATCGGCACGAGTTTTGCTGAAAGAGAGCCGATCCGTTTGATCCCCCCGAGCATCGTGAGCAAAACCAGAGCGGCGATCACGCTTCCTGACAAAGCAGTCGAAAGTTTGTAGTTGCCAAGCAATGGAGAGCTTAAAATCGCAGCTACCTGATTAGCTTGCGCAGCGGACCAGGCCATCATCAAAATCAAACAACAGATTGCATACCATTTGGCCATCGCCGGAGAGACCAGATGCTTCAAATATTGCATTGGGCCGCCCATGATCGCCCCTGAGTCTAATTTTTTCCGATGTTGGATGCACAGACTCACCTCTACGTAGGTGGCTGCGCTGCCGAAAAAAGAGGCGAGCAAGAAACCAAAGAGGGCACCTGGACCACCGAGGGAAATTGCAATCACTGGTCCGACGATTGTCGAAATCCCCAGAGTAGTGGACATAGCAGTTAAAAGGGCCCGGTGGGGGAGGATGGTATGAGAGCTGGTTTCTCCTTTTCGCTGAATGAAAAGATTTTTTAGCATCGAAAACAGCGAGCGGAAGAAGCGGAGTTGGACAAATCCTGATTTCACCGTGAGGAGGATGCTGCCAGCTAAAATGAACAGGCAGCAAAGAAATAAAAGGTAATCGATGCTTTTTGTGATGAAGTCCATAAAAACCTCAATATTTTCTCAGCTTTTCTCTTTTTTTAATAGAAAAATGTTATATCAACAGCATGACCTTAAGGAAAAGACTTTTTTTAAATGTGGGCTTAATCTTCCTAGGAGTGGCCATTCTCTCCTATTTACTCCCTAGCTTCATTGTCAATAAGGAGATGGCAAAGGGGGGACAAGAAATTGAGAATTTTGTCCAGCTGCAGGAAAAGAGAGTCAATAGTATCCTGACAACCCTTTTAATTGATAATTTTAAAGAGTTGAAAGGAAAAGAAGGAGAGAATGCTCTTGCCGATTTTCTCAAGTCGGTCGCCCGCACTTCACAAAAAAATATCGTCTTTCTTTTAAATAACAAAGAGCCGTTTGCATTTAACTCCCAGGGTGAACAGATGGATTTGGCGCTACAGGGATTTAACATAGATGATCTGAAAGACGATATAGGAAAAGTGACTTGGAAAGGGGTCACCTATAACTATTTAAAATATCCGGTCGATTCAGAATGGAACAGCACTCTTGTGGTGCTCAATCCAGCCGATCAGGACTTTTCGATTGTCCCACTGCTCAAAAAAATCGGCGCCTCGATCGGGCATCAGATTACCCTGAATATTTTGCTCTCTATCCTTTTGATTTTTATCATTGCGCTTCTCTTTCTTTCCCATACTGCAAAAAAAATCACCGATCCCATTGTTGTTTTGGCCAAAGCGACGGCTGATGTCGAAGATGGACATTACGATTCAGTGGCATTGCCCGATCTAGAGAAAAGAAAAGATGAAATCGGCACCCTATCGCATGGCTTTGAAAAGATGGTCACCGCCTTGAGGGATCGGGAAAAAATTCGGGGTGTGTTAAGCAAGGTGGTCTCAAAACAGATCGCTGCGGAGATTCTGGAAAGAAAAATTGAGCTCGGCGGCGAAGTGAGGAGTGTCACCGTGCTCTTTAGTGATGTGCGTGGCTTCACCAAAATCACAGAGAAGATGGAGCCTAAACAGGTTGTCCAGATGATGAATAACCACTTTAGTCAGCTTTGCCGAATCGTCGATAATCACGAGGGGGTCGTCGATAAATTTGTTGGCGATCTGATCATGGTGCTCTATGGTGCGCCAATAGATAAGCCCGATAGTGGAATCCGGGCGCTTACTTCCGCTTTGCAAATGAAACAGGCAGCCGCTTTGCCGATTGGAATCGGAATTCATACAGGCGATATGGTTACAGGCAATATCGGTTCCGAGAATCGGCTGAACTATACGGTTTTAGGTGCCAACGTCAATCTTGCATCTCGATTGTGTTCGGCGGCAGGTCCAATGCAGATCCTGATTTCGGAGGCGACTTTAAATTCTCCTGGAGTTAAGGAAAGGTTTGATATTAAAGAGCTTACGCCTATCAGTTTAAAAGGTTTTGAGCAGCCGGTTAAGGTTTATGAAGTGCTCGATTTCAAAAAATGATTTAAAATTAATTCTTTATGGATTAGACAGAGATTAAAGAGACCCTGAGGAGGGGAAAATGAAACTTTTGAATCTTATTGCTAACATTTTGTTAATCATCGGCGGTATTAATCTTGGATTGATCGGGATTGCCCATATGGATATAGTTGGAAAAATCCTATCTCACAATATTGGTATCATCCGTGTCCTTTACGCATTGATCGGGATCGCAGCGGTTGTGAAAGTTGTATTGCTTACTGCTTACAACAAAGCTCTGCAAAAATAATGAAAGAAATGATCCGCTCCTAGAGACTGTCATTACTTTTGTAAGAGAAAGTGAATCACTTTCTTTGTGGAAGTCTCTGGGATTTCATAATTGAACATATGACCCATTTGTTTGAACACATGTAGCTCGGAATTGGGAATCTCTTGATGCATAAACTCGGCGCAATAAAGAGGAGAGATGATGTCTCGCTCTCCTGCCAATAGAAGCACTGCGTGAGGGATGTTTTTCAGTTCATGTCTGAAGTCGACATTCAAGGCATTAGCTTGGTAGAGGGCGCCTTCAAGAGACTGAGGAAATGGATTAGCCTGATAGTCAGCTAGGTAACGTTTGATGTTATCGGGGTTGCTCACAAATTCATCGCTGAACAACCACCAGCAATTCAATTCGACCAGCGTCAAACGATCCACCCCTTTTTTGGCAAGTTTGAAGATCATATTTAGATTAAATAAGCTAACTGCCGGCAGTGCTGCAAAAGGTGCGCATAGAATGGCCTTTTTAACTCGATCACGATGGTCAAGACAGAGCCGTTGAACGATCAGCGTCCCCATCGACTCGCCCATCACATGTGCACTATCTATCCTAAGTGCATCGAGCAAACCGATGATGTCTTCTGCAAACATCTTGGGATGATAGCCCCCTTCGGGAGTATCACTTTGTCCACAACCCCGATTATCAAAAACGATCACTTGAAAATGTTTTGAAAGAGAGGGGATTAAGCCATTCCAAATCAAGTGGCTCAAAGAATATCCCGAAACCAGGACGAGTGGCTCGCCACTACCGTGGATTTCATAGTAGAGGTTGATGTCATTGGTTTTGATAATTGGCATAAGCCCAATATATAGGGAAATAGGGGAATTAATTAAAGAAACTCTTCAGTTTATCGAAAAAGGTGCGCGAGCGTGGAGAATTATGTGTTCCTTCCAGCTCTGCAAATTCTTTGAGCAACTCTTTTTGCTTCTCGTTTAGACCCACAGGTGTTTCGATGATCACCTTCACGAGCAAATCCCCTTTGCCATTCCCATGCACATTAGGTGCCCCTTCCCCGCGAACGCGGAAGATTTTATCGCTCTGCGTCCCTTCGGGGATTACAATGCGGGCATTACCCCCTGTTGGGGTCGGAAATTCTTTTTTTACACCGAGAGCGGCTTCTGCAAAAGAAATGGGCAGTTCCACACGGATGTCATCGCCATCTCTTTCAAAAATTTCGTGGGAACGGACAGTGATGTAAACGTAGAGGTCTCCCGGTGGGCCGCCCCCTTCGCCTGAATCGCCATAGCCGGCCATTCGCAGACGCATTCCATTGTCGACGCCGGGGGGAATCTTGATTTGGATTTGCTGCTTTTTCTTCTCTCTACCAGAGCCGCGGCAGCTGGAGCAAGGGTCGGTAATCCGTTTCCCCTGGCCATGGCAGCTAGGGCAGATGGTCGTCATGCTGAAAAATCCGCGCGTCTGATTGATTTGGCCGGCTCCTCCACACTGAGAGCAGGTTTTTATACCACTTGGACTCGCTGCGCCTAATCCGTCGCAGGTTGGGCAATTAATGTAGTTGGTGATTGCAGCTTCTTTTTCTGTTCCTCGAATGGCCTCTTCGAAAGAGATCGTCAGGTTCATTTTCTTCGAAGCGCCTTGGCGGATACCAGCAGTTGAAGGATCAGCATCGAATCCAAAAAACGAGTCGAAAATCGACTCTTGGCCGCCACCGCCACCGCCGCCAAAGGCTCCCATGAAGGTGCGTAGGGCCTCTTCCATTGAAGAGAAACCGCCAGCGCCGGGGCCGCCGCCCATTCCTGCTTTGAAAGCGTCAGCGCCGTATTGATCATACATGCGCCGCTTTTGGTCATCGCTTAGGACTTCATAGGCTTCGGAAATCTCTTTGAATTTCTTTTCAGCCTCTTTGTCGCCTGGATTTTTGTCAGGATGGTACTTAAGGGCCTGCTTACGATAAGCTTTTTTAATCTCATCTTGAGACGCTCCCTTGGATATCCCGAGGGTGCTGTAATAATCACTCATTTTATTATAGGATTAAAAGGGGCTTTTCTTCTTGTGCTTGAGCGCAGCTTTAGCTTTAGCTCTTTTCATTACAGAAGGTTTGTCATAGTAACGGTGAGCTTTTGCCGCTTTCATGATCCCTTCTTTATCAAGTTTCTTTTTAAGAACGCGAAGAGCTTTTTCAATTGAATCACCGGCTCGGACTTTAACACTTGACATCTACGTCGTTTTCCTTGGAGTTAGAGGTTTTGCTACCCATTTTAATGATTAGCCCGATATTTATCAATAGCTCTTGTGGCCCGGTTCAGATGACAGAGAATTAAAAGAAATATTTGAATTGCTGGAAAAAGCTGAGGGGCGCTTTCCAGCAATTCAAATATTAGAGAGGCCCTAACGGAGATATGTCAATTCAAGAGAGGAGATGTCGGAAAAGTTTTTTTGAATAAATCGGATATAGACCTCGATTGCCACCCACTCTAAATTGGGCTCAGGGTCTAAATAACCAGGGCCGACGATGAAATCGTTTTCTCCAATGGCGAGTTCTTCGGGGTTACTCAATTGAGGGGGGGAAATTTGCCGGTTTTTTGTGTCTCCAACCAAGACATAGAGCTGTCCCATTTTGGCGTCACCAATAAAAGCAAAAGTACCCTGATGATTTTTTGGGAGGAAAGCCAGTGGCGAGCTGAATTCGATGAGAGGGAGATTAGCTGCGAAAGCGAGCGTTTTTGCGATTGTGGCTCCGGTTCGGATTCCCATATAGGAGCCTGGCCCAATGCCGATTGCGATAAAATCTAAATCTTTTATTTTGCAGAAAGACTCAAGGGCAGGGAAGAGGGTGGATGAGAGGTTTTTAGCCCCTTCGATTAAGGTCATCTTCACCACTGTGTTATCCTCAATTAAGCCGAGGATAGCGGGATCGCGACTTGTGTCGATTATGAGTCCTTTCATGGGATGCGATTATAGCAGATTGCAGTATTTTTCCCGAGTTGTTAGACTCGTAGAATTCCTTATGAGTAAAAAGAAAGATTTAAAAGACGAATCCCTCGAAGAGGCGGTCAAAAAGACAGTCGGTGGAGAGGAGAAAGAAAAGGCCGTTGTAGACGATCCGGAAGAGCTGACTCTTGTCCCCCTGTCGCGTCGCCCCTTTTTTCCTGGTATGGCGGCACCACTGATCATTGAGCCTGGTATCTACTATGAAATGCTCAAGCAGGTGGCAGCAACCGATCATAAGACCATGGGGCTATTCCTCACCAAGCAAGAGGAGGCCAACATCTATGAGCTCAAGCTAGATGACTTTTATAAAGTGGGGGTCGCAGCCAAGATATTACGCATCATTCCGATGGAGCAGGGTGGGGCACAGGTGATTCTCAATATGGAGAAGCGGATCACGATAAAGAAGCCTGCCAAAAAGGGAAAATTTCTCTCTGCTAAAGTGATTTATCATGATGATCCCCCCGCAAGAGGACTCTCAAAAGAGGTGAAAGCCTACTCCATTAGCATCATCAGCACAATCAAAGATCTGCTCAAGCTCAACCCGCTATTCAAAGAGGAGCTACAAGTATTTTTAGGCCACTCTGATTTCACCGATCCAGGAAAATTGGCCGACTTTGCCGTCGCTCTGACAACTGCTTCCAGAGAGGAATTGCAGGGGGTGCTCGAGGCATTCGATCTTAACGACCGCATTAGCCGCGCTTTGGTGCTCCTCAAGCAAGAGCTCGATCTATCTAAATTGCAGAGCAGCATCAATCAGAAAATCGAGGCGACAGTATCAAAAACGCAGCGGGAATTTTTCTTGCGTGAGCAGCTCAAGACGATCAAGAAAGAGCTCGGACTAGAAAAAGATGACAAGAGTCTCGATCTGGAAAAATTTGAAGAGAGACTCAACGCCCGCAATGTCCCAGAACCAGTGATGAAGGTGATTGCCGACGAGATGGAAAAATTGTCTGTTCTCGAAGTGCAGTCCTCTGAATATGCAGTGAGCCGCAACTACCTGGACTGGTTGACCATTGTCCCCTGGGGTATTTTTAGTGGAGGAATCGGTTCAGATAAATCTCACAACCTGAAAGTTGCAGAAAAAGTGCTGAAAGAAGATCACTACGGTCTTGAAGATATCAAAGAGCGGATTTTAGAATTCATCGCTGTCGGCAAACTCTCTGGTGGGATGAAGGGAAGCATTATCGGTTTGATTGGCCCTCCAGGGGTCGGTAAGACCAGCATCGGCAAAAGTATCGCCCGGGCGCTCGATCGGAAATTTTATCGATTTTCTGTCGGCGGCATGCGCGATGAGGCCGAAATTAAGGGGCATCGACGCACCTACATCGGAGCGATGCCAGGAAAAATCGTCCAGGCGCTGAAAGCGACAGAAGTGATGAACCCGGTGATCATGCTAGATGAAGTGGACAAAATCGGCTCGAGCTTTCAAGGGGATCCTGCTTCAGCCCTTCTTGAGGTGCTTGATCCAGAACAAAATGTCGATTTTCTCGACCACTATCTCGACGTACGGGTCGATCTCTCCAATGTACTTTTCATTTTGACGGCCAACGTGATTGAGGGAATTCCTGAGCCACTGCGCGACAGGATGGAGATTTTGCGCCTCTCTGGATACATCCAAGAAGAGAAAGTGCAGATCGCCAAAAAATATCTCATTCCTCGTAACCGGGTCAAGATGGGGCTAAAAGCCTCCGATATCTCTTTTAACATCGATGCTCTTAAGCAGATTATCAATGGTTATGCGCGCGAGGCCGGCGTCCGTAATTTGGAAAACCAGATCAAGAAAATCATGCGCAAAGTGGCGATGAAAATCGTCAAAGAAGAGGAGCGAGGCAAGAAATCAAAAGGGGTCACCATCAAGGAGGATCTGCTCAAAGACTATCTGGGCAAACCGCTCTTTACGAGCGACCGCTTTTATGAAAAGACCCCCGTTGGTGTAGCGATGGGACTCGCTTGGACTGCGATGGGTGGGGCCACTCTCTACATCGAAGTGGTGCAAGTGGCTGCAGAAAAACCGACCCTTCAACTGACTGGACAAATGGGCGATGTGATGAAAGAGTCGTGCCAAATCGCTTGGAATTATGTCCACAGCGCAATGACTAAATTCGCTCCCAATTTTGCCTTTTTCGAACGAAGTCAAGTACACCTCCATATCCCCGAAGGGGCGACTCCAAAAGATGGCCCATCGGCGGGGATCACGATTGCGACGGCCCTCTTTTCGCTTCTAATGAAGCAGCCGATCAAAAACGACCTCGGAATGACTGGAGAGCTAACATTGACTGGAAAAGTACTCCCTATCGGTGGGGTAAAAGAAAAAGTGATCGCGGCTCGCCGCTCCAAGCTCAATACCCTGATTTTCCCAAAAGATAATCAACGCGATGTGGAGGAGCTAGCTCCTTACTTAAAGAAAGGTTTTCAATTCCATTTTGTCGAATATTACGAAGAGGTTTTCCATGTTGCTTTCGGAAAAGGCAAAAACGTTTAAAGAATCGATCGCAGCAAAACTTGTCCATCCTGACCAGCTTAAGACCCTTTGTGAGCAGCTTCGACGAGAAGGGAAATCGATTGTTACGCTCAACGGGAGTTTCGATCTTTTACATCCTGGCCATCTCGAAATGATTTATCAAGCCTCTTGCCAGGGCGATGTTCTGCTGATGCTCCTCAATACGGATGCCTCCATCAAAGGATACAAAAGCCCAGACCGGCCTATCAACCCTCTGGAAGTGCGTCTGCAGCACATTGCAGCCTTGCAGATGGTGAATTACGTGAGCTGGTTCAATGAACTCGATCCGATTAAAGTTCTGGGGATCATTAAACCCGATGTCCACTGCAACGGCAGCGAATATGGAGAAAACTGCATTGAAGCTCCTGTGGTCAAAGAAAATGGGGGGAGAATCCACATCATCCAGCTGATAGGCGGTTACTCCTCAACGAACATGATAAAAAAAATCCAAAGTTTATGCGACTAATCGGTAACGTAAAAAATGAGAAGCAAGCCTTCCTCTTCTACTCCTTCCTGCTGGGCGAGGGGATCCACTGCACTTACGAAATCGACAAAGCCGAGCAAAAAAATGTCGTGCTAATTTGGGTCTATGAAGAAGATCAGATCGAGCGGGCTGAGGCCTATCTCGAAGAATTCAAAAACAACCCCAACGATCCCAAATTCACGAAAGTGGAATTTCCTGAGGCTCCACCAGTTCCTCCTGACCATATCGGCGAGCCGAAGAAACCCCAAGAGCCAGATAAACGTTCATGGAAAGATCATCCGCGGAAAATCAAAAAACATCCCCTCACCTCTCTTATTATCTTTGTCTGCGTCTTTCTCTACATGCTGACCCTTGTGCAACAAGGGCAATTAGTCCAAACAGGAGGGCAGCTGGCGATGGAACTCGGTATGACGCCGATTCAGCAACAGATGATGTTCGACTATCCCTCCTCGAACCAAAAAATCGATGAACTCCTCCAGCAATATTCGCTCAAAGATTATAAAAGTCTTGACCAGGCTCCCCCATCTGAGAAAAAAGCTTTCATCGACGCCCAGAATATCCCCACTTGGCAAGGGGTCATGACCGGGCTGCTCTATAAATTCAAAGGCATTCCCGCTCCCACATCCATCGATGGGCCCATGTTTGGTAAAATCCGCGAAGGGGAAGTTTGGAGGCTTTTTACCCCGGTTCTACTCCATGGCAGCCTCCTCCATATCCTCTTTAACATGATTTGGGTCTGGATCCTACTGCCGCCAATTGAAGCCCGTCTGCCTAAATGGAAAATTCTTCTTCTGATCCTCCTGCTAGGCGTGATCCCTTGCGTCGCTCAATACCTTGTAAGCGGCCCCTATTTCCTCGGCTTTTCTGGAATCGTCGTCGGCCTCGTCGGCTTTATCTGGGTCAGGCAAAGGGTAGCCCCCTGGGAAGGTTATCCACTGCAAAAAACGACTATTATCTTCGTTCTTGTCTACGTCGCTGCCCTTTTTGGTCTCGAAATCTTTGCGCTGATTAAAAACGTCATTACAACCTCAACCGCTTCTGCAAATATTGCCAACACTGCCCACATTGTCGGTGGTCTAATCGGCATGCTGCTTGGCGCTCTTCCATTCTTCTCTAGAGGGGCAAAATGACCGTCCGCGACCTCATTATCCTCGGCAGCTCATCTCAGCAGCCCACCCGTCGCCGGAATCATGGTGCCTATCTCCTTCGCTGGAATGAAGAAGGGCTCCTCTTTGATCCGGGTGAGGGGACCCAGCGGCAATTCATCTATGCGAATGTCGCCCCACCAACAGTAAATCGCATTTTCGTGAGCCATTTTCACGGCGACCACTGCCTTGGCCTTGGCTCGATGCTCATGCGGCTCAACCTTGACAAAGTGACCCACCCCATCCACTGCTATTATCCTGCTTCGGGCAAAAAATATTTCGATCGACTCCGCTATGGCACCATCTACCACGAGACCATCCAAGTGATTGAACATCCCATTTCCGAAGAGGGGCTCGTCCACGATGATGGGAAGTTTCAAATCGAAGCCTTCTGGCTCAAACATGGGGTCGATAACCTCGGTTATCGGATCAAAGAGCCCGATGTGCGCAAATATGAGAAAGAAAAACTCGACGCCTTTGGAGTCAAAGGTCCGCTCGTTCGCGAACTAAGCCAGAAAGGGAAACTCACAATCGATGGGAAAGAGGTGACACTCGATGATGTGAGCCATGTCCGGATTGGCGACGTCTTCGCCATCGTCATCGACACACTCCCGTGCGCCGGCGCCCTCAAAACGGCCAAAGGGGCCAAAATGCTCATTTGCGAAGCCACCTATACCGAAGAGCATAGAGATTTAGCGAAAGATTATCGACACATGACCGCAAAGCAGGCCGCCACGATTGCAAAAGAGGCTGGCGTCCAGCACCTGATCCTGACCCACTTCTCAGCCCGTTATCTAGACCTCCGGGGGCACCTCGAAGAGGCCCGCGCGATTTTCCCTCATACCGACGTGGCTGAAGATCTCAAAATATTTGAGTTTCCTCGCTGAATATAGCCTATATTTTGCGAAATTTAAATTACGCGAAACAGCATTTTTTCTATTTCACGTAAGTTGTTCAATTCCAATCGTCTTACGCAAAATTGCAAAAATGCTGTTTCGCGTAAGTTGATTTTCTTGAAAAATCTTACGCAGAATGGTAAAATTGCAATTTTGCGTAAGATAAAAAAGGATGTTATGAAATGAAGAAAACACCATTCATAGGAAGGAAAGAAGAATTAAAAAGTTTGCAGCTCCTGCTAGGGAGAAGGGCAGCATCGCTTGTTGTGATCAAAGGTCGGAGGCGTATTGGTAAAAGCCGACTTATTGAAGAATTTACCAAGCAGAAGAAGTTCCTTCGCTTTGAAGGTATAGCTCCAACTAGAGAAACAACGGCACAAGCCCAGAGAGTGGAATTTGCAAGGCAGATAAAAAAGCAGCTTGGAATTCCGGGATTAGAAAATTTAAAAGACTGGGGTGACCTATTTACGGTTCTTGCAGAGGCTACTCAAAAAGAAGAGGTCGTTATTTTACTAGATGAAATTACGTGGATGGGTTCAAAAGATGCGGTATTCCTAGGGAAGTTAAAAGTCGTCTGGGAACAATATTTTCAGAAAAATCCCCGACTGATTCTTATCCTTTGTGGGTCGATTTCATCTTGGATAGAGAAAAATATCATAAGCAGCACAGGATTTGTAGGGCGTATTTCTCTTAAATTGACGCTTGAAGAGCTTTCACTTAGCGAATGTAACAGTCTCTTGGAATCTCGAGGCTTTAAAGGCTCTGCACAAGAAAAATTCATGGCTTTTGCAGTTACTGGAGGGGTCCCGTGGTACATAGAGCAAATTAACCCAATAATCCCCGTCGCCGAAAATATTCGAAGACTCTGTTTTGAGCCTGATGGTCTTTTTGTTGAAGAATTTAAATATATTTTTACCGATTTGTTTGGAAAGAGAGTGCCAATTTGCAAAAAAATAGTCGCCTCACTTCGAGATGGTGCAAAATCATACAATGAAATTGCTCAAGCGATCGGATATCCCAGCGGAGGGCCCTTGAGTGAATATCTTGAAGATTTGATTGTTTCAGGTTTTTTAGAAAGGGAGCATAACTGGTCAATTCGTCAAGGTGAGGAGTTGAAGAGCAGTAAATTTAGAATTCGCGATAATTATTTGAGGTATTATCTGAAATTTATTTATCCCCAGCTAAGAAAAATTAAGAAAGGGTTATTCAAGAAGGCATCTCCCTTCCGTTTGCCTGGATGGGAAGGAGTTATGGGACTTCAAGTTGAAAGTCTAGTTCTCAATAATAGACCTGCGATATGGAAGGAATTAGGAATTGAGGTGGAGGATATTGTTTTCGAAAATCCTTATTTTCAAACAAAGACTTCAAAATGGGCTGGGTGTCAAATTGATTACATGATACAAACGCGCTATAATTCCCTATATGTTTGCGAAATCAAATTTTCTCACCATCCGATTACCCCTGAAGTTATAAAAGAGATGAAGGCAAAACTAAAGGCCTTGAAAATTCCAAAAGGATATTCAGTTGTTCCAGTCTTAATTCATTTAAATGGACTAACCGATGCTCTTGTTGATGCCGATTATTTCGGTAAAATTATAAATTTTAGAGAGCTTCTTGCCCAGGAGTGATTTTCTCACTGGTATACAACAACCTGAAGAATCGGTTTTTGGGAAAACCGGCGCCTGGAATTTGAATCAGCGCGCGGCGACGAACCATCTCAACTTGAATAAGTTGGGCGATGCAGGCGGCCTAAAAGATGCGAATGTCTGCGACGCAAAAAACCAACTTTTGAGTTCATTTGTG
The DNA here is from genome assembly GCA_018239985.1 of Verrucomicrobiota bacterium. Classification (GTDB taxonomy): domain Bacteria; phylum Chlamydiota; class Chlamydiia; order Chlamydiales; family Rhabdochlamydiaceae; genus Sacchariniichlamydia. The sequence goes on from JAFEGK010000021.1 coordinate 40,481, forward strand.
TATATAGTGCTTCCGTTTGAAAGGCCCCCAAAGGGATTGAATCAATCCCTTTGGGGGCCTTTCAAACGGAACGGGTATAGGTTAAATCGCCGTCAATTGCCGAGAGAGGACGAAGAAAAAGATCCCGGCGATTGAAAAGAAATAGGCAAATTTTTTGTTGAGCACCTCAGCGGGGGTGTTTCCGCTAGGTGTTTGAATCTCCCAGCCCAAAGTCCCTAGGGTTGTGCTCCAGCAAATGTAGCCAAGATACTCTAGGACGATGACTAAGGTCTTTGGAGAGGGATAAAATTTGTTCATGATATTGGCTGAAATTATGGCTAATAAAGTCACAATTACTCCGCATACGAACATTCTAAAATGAGATTTAATTACTTTTTGGTTTTCGTTTTGTATTTTTGTGCCGTTGGCAATGCTTGCCATTTCAAAGACCCCTTTGATAACTTTTTCCCGGAAAGCTCTCCTTTTCCTCTCGGAGATGCACTACTTTCCAAAGTTTTGCTAATCATTGTATTGATTAGCTTATTTATTAACAGCAATCTCTAGTTTTTCCCACAAATTTCTTAGTTCTACTAGAGAAAAATTTCTCTTGCTTGTGTTTTTTTTCCTGAAAAAAAGGTATACTGAGCGAAAAAAGGGGAGTGTTGCGTTGAATTTTAGATTTTTGAACGTTCCTGTTCATATCCGGCCAGGCTTTTGGCTCTTTCTGATCTTTTTTGCCAATTTGTACATCGATCCTAGTATTGAAAAATTGATTGTTGCCGCAGTTCTCCTCTTGAGCCTCCTTGTTCACGAGTTTGGACATGCCCTAACGGCACTGTTTTTCGGAGCTAGGCCCTTAATTGTTTTAGAAGCTTTTGGTGGCTTTGCTCAGTATGACCGTCATGGCCTTACGCCCAAGCAACAGTTTTTGATTACCCTAAACGGGCCTCTGCTCGAGAGTTTACTGATCGCTATTCCCTATTACTTGCTCAAAATGGGGACCTTCGAACACCTACACTATGTCCAGTATGCCCTCTACGTCATGATGCGCTTAAACATCGTTTGGTGCTTGTTAAACCTAATTCCGATTGTCCCACTCGATGGGGGGTATCTTGCACTTTATTTCTTCGAGAGAAAATTTGGGATAAAAGGGTATCGAGCTAGCTTTATCCTCGGGCTCATCGCGGCGGCGATCGTCGTACCGATTCTCTACATCAAAGGCTTTGTTTTCTTTGCTACACTGCTTCTGATCTACGGCTTCCAAAATTTCCAGGTGCTCATGAAGATCAAGGCTTCTTCTGGCAATCCCTTTAGCTCATACATCAATGGAGTTGAGGCTCTGAAGAACAATGAGGTCGAAAAGGGGAAGACGATTCTCAAAAAGTTGCTTAAGTCTAAAGATAGTGCGGTGAAGCATTCGGCGATTGAGTCGGTTGCGAAGCTCCATTTGGAGGAAAATGAGGCCGATAAGGCCTACGAGATGCTATTAAACGCTGACCCCTCCTTGCTCAAGGAAGGCAAGTGTATTCTGTGCAGGTTAGCTTTTGAGCGGCAAAATTATGAGTTGGTAGGCAAGCATTCTAGAGATATCTATGAGCTTGAACCCACATTCGAAATAGCGGTACTGAATGCAAAAGCCTTTGGCTATATCAATGAGCCAGCTCTCGCAGCAGGATGGCTCGAAACCGCCTCGCTCTTCGGAGAGGAGTATGCAGATCAGGTCAAAGCTGCACTGGAAGATACTGCTTTTAATTCCGTAAGAGATGATGAGTGCTTTCAACGGTTGGCTGAGAGACTGACGGCATTGAGCATTTAGGCGCCAAAAATTAGCCAATTTATACTGCGATCACTCAAAAAGTGTGAAAAATGCCCAAGAAGGTGCCCTGTGAATTTTAGCCAGGCGAAGCCGGCGCCGAAGCAGCTAAGCTTAAAAAGCTAAAGGGCGGAGGCGGGTCTCAAATTCAGTGGCTATCCGACGCAGGCAGATTCACACTTTTTTAGTGGTCGCAGTATAATCTTAACAGTCTCATTCATGTCTGCAAACGGTCTGTCTTCGTTAAGGGGCCCCTCTTCTATAAGGATAAAAACCTTATTTTGAATCATTAAAAATTGCATTTCCGATGGCTGAAATAGAAATATATTTTATTATTTTATGCGATTAATATAATGAAGATATAAACCTAAATGGGATTAAGGTTATGAAAAAATGGTTAATAGCACTCGCCGCCCTAATTGGGGTGGGGGTAATTGCACTTGTGATTGCTCAAACTCAAGCTGAGATGGAGCAAGCGTTCGACCTTGGGGAGCAGGCTAATATGCAAGGCCCTGATGCTTTTGTTGGCGCGGACGTACAAGAGAGAAAAGCGGCGGCCGAAGAAGCCGTACGGCAAGACATTCTGCGACAGCAGCTAGGAAAACCCGGGCAGTAGTGTCCAGTCCTATAAATCCCAAGTAGCCTTTCCTTG
>JAFEGK010000022.1 GCA_018239985.1 Verrucomicrobiota bacterium
CAAAATTCGCAACTCTCCATCGAGCTACAATCTGCCAAACAGAGCCTAGAGCGCAATGACAGAGAGATCGCCGTTAAGCAATCCCGTATTGATGACCTCGAAAAAAGTAATCAAGCTCTGGAAGCAAGAATTCGTGAGCTGGAGCAGTCACACAAAGAGTCTGTAGCCCTGACCTCGAGGAAAAAATCAAAACCGCAGACGGTATCCGATATCCAATCAGCGATCAAGGAGGTAAAAGGCAAGAGTGACACCAAAAAAGGTGAAACTAGACAGGCCGAAGCCGAAAAGGTAAAAGCCCAGCAAAACCTTGATAAATACCGGGCTCAATTGGGGAAAAAGCAAAGTGGTTTATCGTCAGATCCCAAGACTCCTGTGGGGAAAAAGCAAAGTGGTTTATCGTCAGTTTCCCAGACTCCTCGAGTTGAGGTAGACATAGACATGTTAACCTCCGAACTTGACCTAGAAACTGCGTTGCTAAAATTAGAAGAGGTACAGGCTGCAGTAGCAAGAGCCCAAACAGAGGCGATTAAAGCTGAGACAAATGCAATTAAGCGGACACTCGCGGCACTCCAAAGCAGCTCCGCTGTTGTCCAAACACCAGCCAGCGTCTCCTCTGTATCTTCAGTATCTGGTTTGAATAGTGCTCCTTCTACCATAGAACAAAGGAAGGATAAAAAGGACACTGAGGACAAAAAGTGAAGGAACTGATTTTAAAACTCCATTCAATTGGAGCAATCAAATTTGGGAATTTCGAGATCAAAAAAGATTTTTTCTCCCCTTTTCAGATCGATTTTTCGGTTGTCATATCGAATTCTTCGGTTGCAAAGGGGGTCTGCAATGCCCTGTTTGAAAAAGCTCATCATCTCTCTTTCGAATTGGTGTGCGGGGTACCCCTCTTTGGGGCCTGTTTGGCTAATTATATGGCATGGGAAAAGGGGCTACAATTGGTGCTCCGCCGGCAAGATGTCAAGGGGAAGGTGCACAAAATTGAAGGAAGTTACAAAACGGGACAAAGTTGCTTAGTAATTCAAGATGTCTCGAGTTCAGGGCTACATACTTTGGAGACGATTGAGGATCTAGAAGAAGAAGGCATTAAAGTTGTGGACACTCTTGCGTTTATCGATTATGAGTTGGGGGGAAAGAAAAAAATAAAAGGACGTGGCTATGTCCCCCATGCTGTAATCGGTATGAAAGAGATTCTGCAAATTCTCTATAGCGCAAACAAGCTGGGTGGAGACAACTTTAAGTTGGCCAATGACTTCTTAGAAAATGTGTAGCAAAGTTGCCGTCATTGTACTCAACTGGAATGGGAAGGAAGATACCATTAAGTGTCTTCAATCCCTTCAAAAGCTCTCCTATAAAGACCTCGAGATCATTGTGGTCGATAATGGGTCGACCGATGGCTCCCAAGAAGCTCTTAAAACTCTTTTCCCTAAGTACACTCTCATTGAATCGGGAGAAAATTTGGGTTACGCAGGCGGTAATAACGTCGGCATTGTCTATGCTCTTAAACGTCCTATTGAATATCTGTTTATCCTCAACAATGACACAGTTGTCGATCCAGCCATTATCGAGGCCTTTTTGGAAGGGTTCAAGCAGTTTCCCAGTGTAGGCATCTTGGGATCTAAAATCTATCTGATGAATGAGCCCAACCGTTTTGACCATTTTGGGGGAAGATGGAACGCCAAACGGCTCGATTTTGAATATGTGGGCTATCGCCAAGTTGACGATAAAAAAAGTTGGGAAATTGCGATACACCTCGACTATGTCTGTGGAGCTGGGATCATGGTCCATCGGTCGGTTTTTGAGACGATTGGCCTATTTGAGTCGCGGTTTTTCCTCTTTTGTGAGGAGACCGATTTTTGCTTCAGGGCAAAAAGGGCCGGTTTTGATGTGATGAGCTGCCCCAAAGCGGTTCTTTGGCACAAGGTCTCTGCCTCTTTTACTGGCGGAAAGGCACACAGCACCTACTTTTATTGGCGCAATCGCCTATTATGGATAGAAAGGAACTTTAATGGGCCAATACGGCTACTTTATCTTTCAAAGCTCATCGGAAAAAATCTCTCGATTTTTTACGTCTCTCGGCTTTACTGTCAGTTAACTAGTTTAATTCTAAGAAGGGGTAATAATGAAAAAATCAACCGGTATAATGCGGCCCTTTTTGGAATTAAAGATTATATCATGCGCCGTTTTGGGCCGGGTCGTTCAAAAAATTTCATGAATTGCCATTAATTCTTTTCTCTTGCATTCTGGAAATAGAGGGGAGAAAAAATATGAAACTCTTGTCCAAACTATTTTTATTCGTAACGCTTATTTTCCTCACAAGCTGTGAAAATCTTAAGGTCATTGTCAACGATGTCCCTGAAAGGGAAGCTAATGAAATCGTTGTCTATCTATCGAGCAAAGGGGTAACTGCTTCAAAACAAGAATCTGCCGTAGCCGGCGGCGCCGCAGCGACTACGACGGGTACGCTGTGGAGCATCGCTGTACCAGAGAAGCAAGAGGTCGAAGCAATGGCGATTCTCAATCGGATTGGCTTGCCAAGAAAGAAAACTGTGAGCCTTCTCGATATTTTTGCCAAATCGGGGTTGATCTCGTCAGCTACAGAGGAGACGATCCGGTATCAAGCGGGCCTCGCGGCCCAGATCGCCGGAACGATTCGAAAGATCGACGGGGTAATTGACGCTGATGTCGAGCTTTCGATCCCACAAGAAGAATCGGCTATCCCAACGCCCGGCGCCGTGAAGAAAAGGCCAACTGCCGCGGTCTACGTCAAGCACCAAGGGGTTTTAGATGATCCCAATAGCCATTTGGTAACAAAAATCAAACGGCTAGTCTCAGCTAGCGTCCCCAACTTGGACATCAACGATGTAACGGTCATCTCCGACCGCTCCCGTTTTACCGATATTACCCTCAATCAGCTGCCCGAAGATATCACACCCAAGTCCAAAGAGTATGTGAGTATCTGGTCAATTGTGATGAGCAAATCATCAGCTGCACGCTTCCGCGTTTTATTTTTTATTTTAATTTTTACGATGGTCGTATTTGGGGTTTTCGTGGTCTGGATGCTGTGGAAATTCTACCCCATTTTGCGTCAGCGAGGCTTAAAAACCCTCTTAAACCCGGTCCCCTTCCGCAATTCTGAAGAACACAAAGAAGAGTGATGAAGACTGCTGCTTTGATGGTATGTAAAGGCTTTTTGGACAGATGCCCTGCCGATTTGCAGGGCGAGTTGCTCTCTCTTTTGCCTCGCAATGATCAGCTTGAATATGGGGAATTGCCACCCATTATGCCCCTCAAATCGGAGAATCTGAAATGGGATTTGCTGGGCCACCTTCACTTCACGTGGATCGCCCCTTATTTGCGTACTTTGACAGAGAACGAGATCCGCCTATTTTTGGCAGCTCTGTCTAAATCGCAAACCGATGGGCTAGAAAAGGGCTTGGGCATTCGAAATCATCTTCCAGAACTCACCCCTCTTGCCAAAAGGCATTTGCGTTCCCACCTGTACCAGATGGCGATCCAAAATCAGCAGCTGGTCCCTTTCGCTTTTTTGCCCGATCATCCGCTCAATTATCTCTTGTCTCTTCCCTCCTCGATCTTCGACCGAATTGTCCCGTTCTTAGGCTTGCATGATTTAGCTTTTGAAATGAGGCAAATCATCTCGACGGCGGCTTTGAAAAAACTATTCAGCTCCCTGCCGAAAAAAGAGGGCGAATATCTAAATACTCTGCTACTTCACAAGGAACCACTGACCTTTAAGCGCCTTTTTTTAGAAAAATGGGATGGGACGCGAGAGCATCTACAAAAAATCATCGAGGAGAGGGGGCTCTATCGGCTCGCTTTAGCCCTTTATGGCACCCACCCAAGCCTCATCTGGTACGTGACAAGACGACTCAATATGCATTTGGGGACATCCCTTTTGAAATACGATGAAAAACCGACCCATGCTAGAGCCGAACATATTCTTTCCGATCAAATCCATAAAATTGTTTCATTCTTAAAGCCAGAGGTGAGCCAGTGAAGTTTTTTTCTCTAATCTATCAAGGTGATGTTCACCCGACCACTGACAAAAAGACAATCCCCTCATCTGAGTATACGACGCTGCTATCTGCAATCGAGATCGTCGAAAAGGCCCGCCAAGATGTAGCCGAATTGTTTAAGAATACAGAAAAAGAATGTGAAGCGCTTAGACAAACCGCCAGGGAAGAGGGAGAGCAAAAGGGGCTAGAAAAATTTAATGAGCATATTTTCTATCTCGACAATGAACTCAAGGCGCTGCGCCACAATCTACAACAAATGGTTCTGCCTATCGCCCTGAAAGCTGCCAAGAGAATCGTCGCAAAAGAGCTCGAGGCTCATCCAGAGACAATTGTTGACATCGTGATGCAAGCGATCGCCCCGATTACAGAGAGCCGCAAGGTGACGATTTATGTGAACCGAGAGGACAAAGAATATCTCGATGCTGAAAAACCCAAGCTCAAAGAGATCTTGCAGCAAGCCGAGGTTTTGACAATTCAAGAAAAACCGGAAGTTGAACGGGGTGGGTGCATCGTGCAAACTGAGGGGGGAATGATCAATGCGACAATCCAAAATCAGTGGCGCGCATTAGAACGGGCCTTTGAAAAATACCAGCAATCAGAATAGAATAGCAATATGAAAAAATTCCTCCTTTTTTTCCTCCTGGCCACCTCAACTCTGATGGCGCAAACGCAAGCCCCAACTCTGCAACCGGACACTGCGACACCGACGCTGATAACACAGGTTGCCGTCTTAGCGGGCCTCTCGCTCTTGCCTTTTGCTGTGATGCTGCTCACCTCTTATCTCAAGGTGGTAATCGTCCTTTCGCTTCTGCGCAATGCGATCGGTGTGCAACAATCGCCTCCTAACCAGGTGCTCAACGGTATCGCACTACTTGTGACGGTCTACGTGATGTTTCCCACAGGCTTGGCGATGTACAACGCCTCTAGCGACTATATTAAGCAAAATGCCCCTCAAGTGCTCTTTTCGGGCCCAACCGCCACTTATGTTGTCAATGTGGCCGACAAGGCAAAAGAGCCTCTGAGAGAGTTTCTGCAGCGCAATACGGTGCAGAAAAATATGACCTCATTCTATCAACTAGCCTATCGGACTTTTCCAGAAGAATATCGGGCTACCCTCAAACCGAATGACTTCATCGTCTTGATCCCGGCTTTCATCACCTCGCAGCTCAAATCGGCCTTTGAAATTGGGGTGTTGATCTATCTGCCCTTTTTTGTGATCGATATGGTCACTTCGAACATTTTGCTCGCCATGGGGATGATGATGCTCTCACCGCTGACGATTGCCTTGCCGCTGAAACTGCTTTTGCTGGTGATGGTAGACGGCTGGACAGTCATTATTCAAGGGTTAACCATGTCGTTTAGAACGTGAGGTGTGAATGGGGAATGAACTTTATCAGCTCGCTTACCAGGCCCTTCTTCTGATTTTGATTTTGTCAGGGCCACCGATTTTGATCAGCACACTGCTCGGCCTCTTTGTCGCCGTTTTTCAGGCGGCAACCCAAATTCAAGAACAGACCCTCTCCTTCATGGTCAAGCTCTTTGCGGTCGTTCTAACCCTCATTTGGCTCGGTGGGTGGCTTGGGGCTCAGATTTATCAGTTTGCAAGTACGATTTTTACCAATTTTCCGAAATGGACCATGACCTAAAATGTCGCCAACCGACGATTACCTAAGCCTCTTTTTTAATAAGCCGGGCCTGACCACTGAAGGGCTGCTGACCATTCTATTCTTAGGCCTATTTCGGATTGCCCCTATCGTATCGATCGCTCCATTCCTCGGATCAAAACTGCCTGGCGGCGTCAAAATGGGACTCGCACTGATCCTCACCATCATCTTCATCCCACAGCTGATCCACACATCGACCACCACCTTCGCCTACGACATGTCTTTCGTCGCTTTCAGCCTTAAAGAGCTCCTCATGGGATTCATCCTCGCCCTGTTCGCCTCGATCCCCTTCTACATCGCTCAAGGGGCCGGTGCTTACATCGATTTCCAGCGCGGTTCTTCTTCCCTACAAGTGCAAGACCCGACGATGCAAGCTGAAACCTCCACTATCGGCGTGATGTTCAACTACATCATGATCGTAGTCTTTTTCAATATCGGCGGCCCATTTCTTTTCTTCGAAGCGATCGGTGAATCGTTCAAGATCATCCCTGTAGACAAAATGATCCCAGCTGCTTTTTTTAATCTCTCGCTCCCCTTCTGGCAAACAATCATGGGGCTCCTCTCCCGCATCCTGGCAGTTTCAGTCCAAATCGCCGCTCCCTCCTTGATTGCAATCCTCATGGCCGAGATGTTTCTCGGCATCGCCAACCGCCTGGCGCCTCAAGTGCAGATTGTGTTCCTGGGGATGTCACTTAAATCGCTACTGGGCCTCTTCTTGCTCTGGGCCGGATGGTTCTTCATTCTGCAGCAGATGGGCAATCAAGCCGTCAGCTGGATCAAGACCATCGACGATATTCTGCTCTCTTTTGGGATATAGTGCCTTTGAAACGGAATATTAAAGGGATAACGATGTCTAAACAGTTTAAATAAGACTATTTTCGTATGAAAGGGCAGCTATTAACCCGGCATTCAAATATCTTTTGGGATATAAAAATATCCCCGATCGGGTATAAAAACAGCAGTTCTAAAGAAGGAATTAAGTTGTTTTGACGATTTAATACCCGATCGGGTATAATAATCTTATGAAACTCGGGACATTTATAGCCAAGAAACGTAAAGCGGCCGGCCTAACCCAAGTCGAGCTCGCGGAAAAGGCCGGTGTTGGGATCCGTTTTATTAGGGATTTAGAACAGGGAAAAGAATCTGTTAGGATGGATGCAGTCAATAAGGTGCTGTATTTATTTGGGGTGTGCTTGGGTCCCGTGCCTTTAATCTGGGATGAAGAATCATGACCGCAGGCGCTGTGTATTACAAAAATCTACGAGCCGGGGTTCTGCGCAAGATAGCTGATGGTTATGAATTTACCTATGATGATGATTTTCTTATAAATCCCATGGCAGCTCCAATTAGCCTATCTCTTCCCTTGCGTTCAGAGAGATACTTGTCAAAAGAGCTCTTTCCATTTTTTGATGGGCTCCTTCCTGAAGGTTGGTTGCTTCATCTGACGAGCAAGATTTCCAAAATCGATGAGAATGATAAGTTCAATCTTTTGCTGCTGACAGGCGAAGATCCGATTGGCGCCGTTAGCGTTCGCCCCTTAGAGGATGACCATGAATAACTGTCGTTGTTGCCAAAAAAGAATTGAAGGAAAATCTCTCTATCATCCTGAATGTTTGCGCAAACTATTTGGAACAACCACTCTTCCTCTCGTCCCTTTTGGAGTTAATGATCTATCAAAACTAATCGCTACCTATCAGGGTCGAATGTCTATTTCTGGTATTCAAATCAAGGCATCTGTGAAATTGGATACAGGATTGAAGCAGTTAGAAGTAGTAGCAGTTGGGGGAACTCATATTTTAAAGCCCGATCCTCAACGGTTGCCAGAGCTTCCCATCAATGAAAATCTGTGCATGTCGATGGCAGAAACTGTAGGTCTTCCTGTACCTCCACATGGCCTATTCTCCATGACTGATAGCTCCATGTGTTATGTGATTAAGAGATTTGATCGAATGGAAAATGGAGACAAACTTCAAGAAGAAACCCTTTTTCAGCTCCTAGATTTTAGACAGAAGTATGAAGGTTCCTTAGAGAAAGTTGGGAAAACCCTTCAAAAGTATACAACACAAGTCGGTCTACAATTAATCGATTTTTTTGAGCGGGTGTTGTTTTGTTTCTTAATCGGCAATGGCGATATGCATTTAAAAAACTGGGCAGTGCTTCGTCAAAATGGAGAGGTAGTTCTAGCGCCTTGTTTTGATTTAGTTTCCTCAAAAATTTACCTCGATAATGAAGACGAAACAGCGTTATCGCTAAATGGAAAGTTCAATAAACTAAGGAGATCCGATTTTGAAGCGTTCGGGTCCTATCTCAAATTGGCTCCCAAAACCATTTCCAACATCTTTCAGAAGTATGAGGTTTCGCAGAATCAACTCCTCGAAATGTGCTCTAAATCTGAATTGAATGCGGATTTAAAAGAGAAACTGAAAGAAGTCATCGCAAACCGTTATCAGCAAATTTTCCTATAGAGGTAATTGCAAAACTCTGATGCCCAGAAAAATCGATGATTTTGAGCGAGTTTGCCAGCCACGAAGTGGCCGAAGCCCTGACCCCGAGCACATACTCGAGATGAGTAGGGCTCGGGGTCAGGGTGGCAAAATGGTTCAAAAGGGCGATTTTAATGGGCATCAGAGTTTTGCAATTGCCTCTATAAAAGGACTGCCACCGTTCGATTTAATACCTCGATGAGCACATCGACCTCTTCCTTGGTATTGAAAGGGGCAAACGAGATCCGACAGGTGCCTGGAATACCAAAGCGCTTCATCAGGGGCTGCGCACAGTGGTGGCCCGAGCGGATGGCGATCCCCTCTAGGTCGAGGAAGACGGCCAGATCCAGGTGGTGGACCCCCTCGATGATGAAACTGATGATGCCGACTTTATTTCCTGCAGTGCCGATGATCCTAAGTCCGGGGATTTCCTCAATTTTTGCGGTTGCATAAACCAAAAGTTCGTGTTCCCATCTGGCAATATTTTCTAAGCCAAGTTTTTGGATGTAATCGATCGCAGCACCAAGGCCCATTACTTGGGCGATCATAGGGGTGCCGGCTTCGAAGCGAAGAGGGGGCTTGGCAAAGGTGGTTTTCTCGAGGGTAACCGTCTCGATCATGTCACCGCCACCCTGCACGGGGTGCATTTGCTCGAGCAATTCATACTTTCCATAGAGGACTCCAATCCCTGTTGGTCCAAAGGCTTTGTGGCCTGAGAAGGCTAGGAAATCGACATCGAGTTTTTGGACATCTAAGGAAAGGTGAGCGGCGCTTTGGGCCGCGTCGATCAGCACTTTGGCCCCATGGGCGTGGGCCATTTGGATGATGGTCTCTATGGGATTGATTGTACCAGTGCTATTGGCAATATGAGCGACGGCAACGAGTTTCGTTTTAGGGCTCAACAATTTTTTGTAGGCTTCGAGGTCGAGCTCCGCTTTGTCGTTGATGGGGATGATTTTTAGGACTGTGCCAACTCTTTCGCAGAGCAACTGCCAAGGGACGATATTGGAGTGGTGCTCCATTTCAGAGATGATGATTTCATCCCCTTTGTGGAAGGGAAAGGCCGCAGCGACTAGGTTAATGCTATCTGTTGTGCCACGCGTAAAGATGATTTCATTGGGGCTGCTTGCATGCAAGAAATGAGCAAGTTTCTCACGGACACCATTGTATTTCTCAGTCGCGCTGGCAGCCAATTTGTAAACGCTACGGTGAACTGTCGCGTATTCGTGGGTATAAAAGTGGGTTATCGCATCGATGACGCACTGGGGCTTATGGCTCGTCGCTGCAGAGTCGAGATAGATTAGCCCCTCTTTAAGAATCGGGAAATCATCGCGTACGTTCTTCATAGATGTTGTTCCATCCGCTCGCGGACCGCTTGGTGGGGCACTTGAGAGAGGATATCGCGGCCAAAGCTTGCGAGCAGCAGTTGTTTAGCTTCTTCAGATCGGATTCCACGTGTTTGCAGGTAATGCAGATGCTCCGGATTTGTCTGGGTGACGGTTGCGCCGTGGGAGGCCTTCACGTCGTCGGCAAAAATTTCAAGGTTCGGTTTGCTATTCGAAACTGCTGTGTCGCTCAGCAGGAGGGTATTGCTCAACTGGTAAGCCTCGGTTTTTTGGGCCTTGGGGTGGACATAGATTTTCCCTTCGAAGCTGCAACGGCTGGTATCGCCGAGAATGTTTTTGAAGTGCTGATTGGAGCGGCAGTGAGGGGCTTGATGGTCTACGAGGATATTGACGTGCGATTGCCGATTTTGGGAAAGATTAGATACCCCTTTGAGCTCGCAGGAGCTATTCTCCCCCATAAGCGTAACCCGAAAGTCTTGTTTGACTCCTTTGGTCCCAGTGGTACATGTGATGCTTTTGAACTGACTATCCCGTTTTTGCGAAACACGGGTCGCTTCAAAACACCACCCTGGAGGACACGAACTGAGAATCCCATACTGCTCAAAACTCGCCCCTTCATCTAAGGCGATGTCGACGACTCCATTCGTGAAATACTCAAAATCCTTAAAGCAATGGTGATCATAAAACCAGTTGAGTTTTGCTTCGCGCCCTAAAATGAAGCGGATGCGCGGATTAATGATTGTTGGCCTATCGCTAGAGAGGAAATGGAGACACTGAATCGGCACTTCTATCTGAATTTTAGTTGGCACGTAGACGAAGAGCCCATTTTGAGAGAGGACGATATTGAGAATCGCAAACGGATCGGTCTCTTCAACTAAGATCTTAGCTAGGCGGCTTTGTAAAAAATGTCCATATGTGCTGATCGCTTCGTGAATGGGTAAAATGACCACTTCAGAGGGAACGGCACTCGTATCGGAGAGCTCTGGGCAGTAGTGGCCATTGACGAAGACCACATAGCTGCGGCGGCATTCAGGTTGTATAAGCGCGGCAATCTGTCCCTGAGGAATCTCTTCCCTTTTCCCGAGGGCATATGTCTCTTGATAGAACTGTGTGAGCGGGAAATATTGATAGCCTGCATTTTTCTTTTCTGCTAGTCCAAGTTCGAGAAAACGGTCCCATATACGCTGTCTAATCGTCTTTTGTAAAGGGATGAGGGGCTCAAAAACCTCTTGAAAATGTTTCTCTAAATGGAGAGCAAATTGTTCTTTCACGCTTTCACCTGTTGCAGCCAATCGTATCCTTTGGTTTCCAGCTCCTGGGCGAGCTCTGGGCCTCCACTGGTGATGATTTGTCCATCGATCATCACGTGGACGAAATGGGGACGAATATAGTCGAGCAATCTCTGGTAGTGGGTGATCAGCAAAAGTCCTTTCTCAGGCGTAAAGAGCCGTTTGACCCCGCAAGCGACAACTCGCATCGCGTCGATATCGAGCCCCGAATCGGTTTCATCGAGGATGGCAACTTTCGGATCGAGCACTGCCATCTGCAAAATCTCGTTTCTTTTCTTCTCTCCTCCTGAAAACCCTTCATTGAGATTTCTCTCGATGAACTCTGGCTTCATTTCGAGTAGCTCTAATTTTCCCATCAGCAGCTCTTTAAACGCTTCCTCAGAAACAGGCGTCTCTCGCTTAGCATTATAGGCGGCAAGGAGGAATTGGAGATTGCTGATGCCCGGGATTTCAACAGGATACTGAAAGCCGATAAAAAGACCCAGATGGGCCCTCTCTTCGGGATCGAGCTCGAGAATATTGACTCCATCAAGAAGCACTTCTCCAGAAAGAACTTCATAGGCTGGGTCTCCTGCGAGCACCTTAGAGAGGGTCGATTTCCCCGCTCCATTGGGACCCATGATCGCATGGATCTGGCCGTTTAGAATTTCTAGGTCAACTCCCTTGAGAATGACCGTCCCATCGACTGAAACATGTAGATTTTTTATTTTTAGCATGAAAAATTATCCCACTGAGTTTTCAAGTTTGAGGGTTAAAAGCTTTTGTGCTTCAGCTGCAAATTCAAGGGGAAGCTCTTGGAAAACTTCCTTGCAAAAGCCGTTGACAATCAAATTAATCGCATCTTCCCGGCTAATACCCCGCGCCTGCAGATAGAGCAGCTGCTCTTCATTCATCTTCGACGTCGAGGCCTCGTGCTCCACTTCGCTGCTGGCATTTGCCACCTCGATATACGGAAACGTATTGGCAGAACACTGATTTCCAACAAGCATCGAATCACATTGGGTATAGTTGCGGGCATTTTTTGCTCGCGGCGCGATTTTGACAAGCCCCCGATAGCTATTGTGCGACTCATCGGCAGAAATCCCCTTTGAAATGATCGTCGAGCGGGTATTTTTTCCAAGATGAATCATCTTAGTGCCTGTATCGGCCTGCATTTTGCCATTTGTCAGCGCTACAGAGTAGAATTCGCCGACCGATTCATCCCCTTGCAGGATGCAGCTCGGATATTTCCACGTGATCGCAGCGCCAGCTTCCACTTGCGTCCAGGAGATTTTCGATCTGTAGCCAGCACATCGTCCCCTTTTAGTGACAAAGTTGAAAATGCCCCCCTTTCCACTCTTCGGGTCGCCTGCATACCAGTTTTGCACTGTCGAATATTTGATCTCAGCACGCTCCATAGCAATCAATTCGACCACTGCAGCATGGAGCTGATTGTTGTCATAGGCCGGAGCCGTACACCCCTCGAGATAGCTCACATAGGATCCCTCTTCTGCGATGATCAGCGTTCTTTCGAACTGCCCTGTCGATTTGTCGTTAATCCGGAAATAGGTCGAGAGTTCAATCGGGCAGCGGACCCCTTTGGGCACATGGACAAATGAACCATCAGTAAAGACAGCCGAATTGAGCGCTGCAAAAAAGTTGTCCCCAATGGGAACGACCGTTCCTAGATATTCTTCGATCAGATGAGGAAATTTTTGAACCGCCTCCGAAATGGAGCAGAGCGTCACTCCAGCCTCCACTAAGGTCTTTTTAAAAGTCGTCCCGAGAGAGACCGAATCGAAAACCACATCGACCGCGACACCGGTGAGCCGTTTTTGCTCGTCGAGCGGAATCCCCAGCTTCTCAAAGGTGCGGAGCAGCTCGGGGTCGACTTCATTGATATTTTCGAGAGATTGCTTCTTTTTGGGGGCAGAATAGTAACAAATTTCTTGATAATTGATCGGGTCGAATTTGACATTGGCCCAAAGAGGCTCTTCCATCTCCTTCCATTTTTGAAAGGCCCTTAAACGAAACTGCAAAAGAAATTCAGGCTCATTTTTCTTCGCAGAGATCAGTCGGATCGTCTCTTCGCTTAAGCCTTTAGGGATGGTTTCAGATTCAATTTCTGTAGAAAAACCATATTTATAGTCTTGCATAGAGAAGACATCATAACATAATCTCTAATTGTTCGGCCACCCTCAATTGCTCGAAAGTATCGATCCCGATAATTTCCTCATCTGTTTCGTGGACCTGGATGGTGAGACCGTGGTAGAGGAAGCGAAGCTGCTCGAGTCGCTCTTCCCGCTCAAGGGCGCAGGGGGTGAGTCTAGCAATTTTTTGAAGCGCCTCTTCCGAATAGGCGTAGATGCCCACATGCTTAAAGAATTTTTTTCCTCCATGCGGAATCGGCGAGCGGGAAAAATAGAGGGCCCGCCCTTCAGCGTCGCAGACCACTTTTACAACATTGGGATTCTGTGGGTCGTCAATAGCAATTTTCAACGTCCATACCTCTCCGACATCGCAGGTCTGCAGGAGTGTGCCAATCATCTTAGGCTGAATAAATGGCTCATCCCCTTGCCAATTGACCCAGACATCTCCCTTCAAGATTCCCCGTCTCTGCAGTTCAATTAGCCGCTCGGTGCCATTTTGGCAATCAACCGAGGTCATGATCGCCCTGCCGCCAAATCCTTTGACTGTCTCAAGAATTTCTTCGCTATCGACTGCCACGATTACCTCATCGAACCAAGAGCAGCGGAGCGCCCCCTCATAGGCCCATTGGACGAGCGGTTTGCCCTTGAGCAAGGCCAGCATTTTTCTAGGAAAACGGGTAGAGGCAAGGCGGGCAGGGATCACGCAAACGACAGATTTATTTCCAAACATGACGATACCATTGGATTGTGTTTTCTAGACCCTGATCAAACTGATGGGCGGGCCTCCACCCCAACTCCCGCTCGATTTTTCCCGAGCTAAGGGCATAGCGTAAATCGTGTCCGGGGCGATCTTTGACATAGGTAATGAGCGGGAGATATTTTTGCGTACTTTGTCCCTCGACTTTCGCAAAACACTCGATGAGCTGATGGAGCAGATCGATGTTGCGCAGCTCGTTTTTGCCGCCCACGTTATAGGCCTCGCCAATCTTGCCGAGTCTCAAAATTTTCCAAATAGCTTCAACATGATCGTCAACATGAATCCAGTCGCGTACATTGACCCCATCTCCGTAAACAGGGAGCGGCTCTTGTCGGAGCAGCCCATAGATCATCCGAGGAATGAATTTTTCCCGATATTGGCTAGGACCATAATTGTTGCTCGAGTGAGAAATCGTCACCAAAAGATCATAAGTCATCGCGTAAGCCCGGACAAAATGATCCGAGGCTGCTTTCGATGCTGCATAGGGAGAATTGGGCCGATAGGGAGAATCCTCCGTAAACACTCCCTCCTCAATTGAGCCAAAAACCTCATCGGTCGACACGTGGTGGAAATGGATATGGGGGAATTCACGGACAACCTCTAGGAGGGCAATCGTCCCCTCGACATTGGTTCGGTAAAAAGGGAGGGGATCTTCAATGCTCCGATCGACATGGCTCTCGGCTGCAAAATGGACAATTGCCTCGATCTGTTCTGTTTCAATGAGCTCAGTAACAAGCGCGCTATTGAGAATATCGCCATGGACAAAACGGTAGCGGGGATCTTTTTCTACCCCAGCCAAATTTTTCAAATTGGCGACAAAGGTGAGCAGATCGAGATTGACCACCCGTTCAATGGGGCCATTTTTGAAAAGAAAGTTAATAAAAGCCGAGCCGATGAAGCCCGCGCCACCTGTCACTAAAATCCGCTTAAAAGTGCGCATCGAAATAGTCTCCGAGTACAGTTTCCCACACTCGAGGTTTTCTTCCAAGGGCAAGGGAGACCTTTTTCGTATCGAGCGCCGAATATTTTGGCCTAATCGGCGAGGGGATAGAGACTGGAGAAATTTTTTGGCATTTGACAGTCAGGTTACGCTTCATCGCCAGATCATAGAAATCTTTGACAATCTCGTACCTGGTCGAGGGCTTTCCATTGGCAAAATGGAAAATTCCGCTATGGCATGAAAGGTCGATTAGCGCGTGCGCCAAATCGGAGTTAAAAGTGGCCCTGTTGATCTGATCGGTGTCTGCCTGAATGTGTTCCTCTGTTTGCATTCTGGCCAGGATCGATGAAATAAAATTTCGCCCCCTTTGGCCAAAAATCCAGGAGGTCCTTACGATGCAAGCGGTCCCCAGCTGCTCGAGAAGACGCTGTTCGCCTTCGAGTTTGCTTTTCCCATAAACCCCTATCGGGTTCGGCCGATCGGTTTCCAGATAGGGACTATCCTTCTCACCATCAAACACATAGTCGGTCGAGACATGGACCACCTTGATCCCCAATTCCCGCCCAACAATCCCCACATTCTCAGTCCCTATCGCATTAACACCGTATGCCTTCTCAATATTGGCTTCAGCCCCATCGACATTCGGATATGCTGCACAGTTAATCAGATGGGTTGGTGAAAACTGGTCTCCAAGCCGCTTTAACTGCTCCAAATCGGTAATATCGGCCTGCGCGCGTGTCGATCCGACAAAAGGAATTTTTTCTTCTGCACAATACTGACAAACTGCCTGACCTAATTGCCCACCAGCCCCTAAAATCCAATATTTCATCGACATACTCCTTCAAAACCCGGTGCGCACTGATCCCTTTTTGAGAGAATCGGTTTTGCGATCGGCCACTTAATCCCCACCGTCGGATCATCAAAGCGAAACGATTTTTCGGTTTCGGGATTGTAGAAATTACTCACTTTGTATAGGACGTGTGCCGAGTCGCTTAAGACTGCAAATCCATGGGCAAAACCGACTGGAATCAGAATCTGCATGCTTGGATCTAACTCGACAGCCCCCCATTTGCCAAAAGTCTCTGATTCAGGGCGGATATCGACAAAAACATCATATATTTTTCCGGTGATCACCGTCACCAGCTTCGCCTGGCCTGGCGTCGATTGATAGTGCATCCCTCGGATTACCCCCTTCTTGGAGAAAGAGAGATTATCTTGAACAAATTGGAGCTCTTGCTGCCGATAAATTTCAGAAAAAAAGCCCCGCTCATCCGAAAACGATTTGAGCTGAAAGAGTTTGATCCCAGGCAATAGCATGACTTGATTTTTTTTATCTTTCAGGGTATCCTATCACAATTTTGGAGTCTACCATGAAACTTTTTCACTCTCATGGCCACGTCATCGGCGGCGGTCTTCTCATCGCAGCAACAACGATCGGCGTCGGCATGTTGGCCCTCCCTGTCGTCACTGGGCCAGGTGGTTTTCTCCCTTCGATCCTCATCTACCTCGCCTGCTGGGCTTTTATGCTCTGCACCGGTCTTCTTCTGCTCGAAGTCTGTAGCTGGATGCCGCCCGATTCGAACCTCATCACGATGGCAGAGAAACTCCTCGGCCGGCCAGGAAAATTCATTTGCTGGCTCGTCTACCTATTTCTTTTCGAAATGGTAATGATCGCCCACATCGCAGGGGGTGGCGGGATCACCTATGACATCCTCTCAGGATCTCTTGGCTTTGTTCCATCGACCATTCTCTATGTCCTCCTCTTTTCTCCAGTAATTTATATGGGCACCCGAATGGTCGATCGGCTCAACATGATCATTTTTTCGGGTGTGTTGATCTCCTATTTTCTCTTCATCATTGTCGCAGTCAGACATGTTGATCTATCGAAATTGACCCATGCCCATTGGGGGAAAATTTGGCTGGCAATCCCAGTCCTCTTCACCGCCTTCACCTACCAGGTGATCATTCCAACCCTTGTCACTTACATGAAACGGGACTTCAAGAAAGTGCGCAAAGCGATCTTCTTCGGAACCACGATTCCGCTGGTCGTCTATCTTATTTGGCAGGTGCTTATCCTCGGCATCATTCCGATCAGCGGCCCTTATGGCCTTATTGAAGCTGGCCAAAAAGGGCAAAACGCCGTCATCCCACTCAAACATTTCGTAAGTAACCCCTACGTGATCGGCATCGGCAAAGCTTTTGCCTTCTTTACGATGACCGCTTCCTACATCGCCCTTGCTCTTGCCTTCCTCGACTTCCTCGCTGACGGCCTCAAGATCAAGAAAAAGGGGATGAGCAAAGTCTTTCTCTGCCTACTCGTCTTCGTCCCTCCATTCGTGATCACAATGATCAACCCGAACCTCTTTCTCGTCGCACTCGGCTATGCAGGCGGCATCAGCTGCGCCATCCTCTTCGGCATCTATCCACCCCTCATGGCGTGGATAGGCCGCTACCACAAAAAATACAAAGGCGGCCAGCAAATCCCTGGCGGCAAGATCTTTTTGGCTACACTCATGCTCCTCATCGTTCTAGAGCTTGGACTCGAAGTGATTTCACACTTCAAGTAGTCTGAGAAAGTATAAGGAAATTATCGAAAGCCCTTGGTCGATTCAGGTGAGCTTAAAATCAATCTAAAAGCTAATCCTCGGAATCCACGGACATCAGGTTTGTATTTTTCCACCGGATGACGCAAAATCCCTGATTATCCCAATCCCTGGCCAGATGATTCTGTTCCTACATCCCATTCCGAAAGTTCAGGCATATCAGGACTGGTAATAAGGCGCCCCAGATAATTTTCCTGAGAGATGACTGGCTTGCCACTTTCCTGTTCTAATTCTTGCCTTGCATTTCTCGCAATCCGCCCGCCCATCTTAGCCGCACTTCGATTCTCATCAAACCCTTGAGCATCTCGATTCACCGCAATTTCTTTTGTGGCAGCTTCTCCTAACATCGAAAAGATCAGTTCAAGATCTGTCATATGATCGCCCAAATTCTCTTGGTATAGCCCCTTGTGCTGCTTGTATTCAGAAGGAGTCATCCCAAATGTCGCTTTCGAAATTTCAGCCGTTAGAGGGTGTCTTCAAATTCGGT
>JAFEGK010000023.1:0-8296 GCA_018239985.1 Verrucomicrobiota bacterium
GAAAAATTTTATTGAGATAGGTTCCAAGGTCCTTGCATTTTTTTCGAATATAGATAAAAAGGAGAATTATTGAGGTATAGGATGAAGCAAGATAAAGAGATCATTCTCATTACAGGATGTAGCGGGAGAATTGGATTTAAATGTGCTGAAGAGTTTTCAGATAAGTACAGAGTCCTAGGGGCAGACGTCTTTTTGGTGGGGCACTTGCCGGGGATAGAGCTGATAGGCATCGATCTCGGTTCTCCCAAAAACCTTCAAGAGGGATTGGCCACTATTAAGGCCCATTTTGGCAATCGGATCGCATCGGTGATCCATTTAGCGGCCTACTACAGTTTTACCAAAGGGCATTGGGCAGAATATGAGCGGATCACGGTCAATGGGACCAAGAACTTGCTTGAGGGTCTTCTCAAGGACTTTGAGGTAGGGCAATTTATCTTCTCTAGTACGATGCTCGTCCACGCCCCTTGTAAGAAGGGGGAGAAAATCACAGAAGAATCGCCCGTTGTCCCTACCTGGAATTACCCCAAATCGAAAGTACTCACAGAGAACCTCATTCATGAAAAATTGCATGGCAAAATTCCTTACGTGATTTTACGGATTGCCGGTGTCTACGACGATTTGTGCCACTCGATCCCACTATCCAATCAAATTCAGCGGATTTACGAGAATCAATTCGAAGGGCATGTGTTTGCCGGAGATACTTCTCATGGAGCGGCCTTTATTCACATGGACGATCTAGTCGATGCGATCACCAAGGCTGTAGAGAAGAGAAAAGAGTTGCCAAAAGAATTAGTCTTGCTTCTTGGCGAACCGACAACGCTTAGTTACGACCAGCTTCAAAGGCAAATTTCCAAATTGATCTACGGCAAGGAGTGGAAAACATGGGGTATCCCCAAACCGATTGCAAAGCTTGGTGCCTATGGAATGCAGATCCTCCCATTTTTTCAAAAAGGGTTTATTCAACCCTGGATGATAGACCTTGCCGATGACCATTATGAACTCGATATTTCTAAGGCGAAAAGATATTTAAACTGGGAGCCACGTCACCAGTTGAAAGAGACGATTCCGCTCTGGATTGATCAGCTCAAGCGTGAGCCGCACGCTTGGTATGATATCAACAAATTAAAACCATCAAAAGTGATTAAAGGAGAAAACTAATATGTTAAAAAAGCTCGCGTTGTTCCTCCTTCTTCTAATCAATCAGTTCTCCTATGGCGACAGCTTGCAGAGCGATATCGATCGTGCCGTTGTCACAATCCGCGATTTTAAAAGAATGCCCGAGACCAGCATCCCCTATGAAGTGTTAAAAAACGCGCAGGGATTAGTGATTCTCAATGAAGTGAAGGGGGGATTTATCTTCAGCGGAGGGATTGGGTCTGGACTTGTCGTTGCAAGACTAAATCAAGGGTGGTCGGCCCCATCAGCGATTGGAACCGGTTCGGTGGGCTGGGGATTTCAGATTGGGGGCGAGGTGACCGACCTTGTCCTGGTTTTAAATACGAAAGCAGCTGTTGACGCTTTTGCACATGGGGGAAGCATCACTTTAGGCGGGAATTTGAGTATCGCCGTTGGACCGGTCGGAAGAACTGCCGAAGTAGATCTCGTCCTTCCGCCTGCAGCGATCTACACCTATAGCATCAGCCGCGGAATATTTGGAGGAGTCTCTCTTAAAGGGGCTGTCTTTGTCGAGCGTGCTTCAGACAATGCTGCATTTTATGGATTTCAGGTTGTCCCTTCTCAATTGTTATATGGGCAAGTTCCTCCACCGCCTAGCGCCTGGGCTCTTTATAATGAGCTAAATCAATTCTGACCGGCGATAAATCCAGTTGTCCAGGCATTCTGGAAGTTAAAACCGCCCGTCACCCCGTCGATATTCAAAATTTCGCCTGCAAAGAATAAGCCAGGGCAAATTTTGCTTTCCATCGTCTGGAAATTGACCTCACTCAAAGTGACACCTCCGCAAGTGACGAACTCCTCCTTATTGGTCGTTTTTCCTTCGACTTTATAGACATCTGCGTGGAGTTTCTCAGCTAATTTTCGAAGATCCTTATTAGAGAAGTCTTTCATTTTCCTGTCTCCTACAAAGTGTTTCCACAAATTTTTCGGCAGATAGAAGACATTTTCAGAACCATTCTTGAGCTGCAGCAGAGCCTGGTAAATGTCCTCGCAAGAGAGCTTCGGCAGCCAATTGACCACCAGATCTACCCGATAATTTTTAGCATAGAGTTCCCGCGCCGCCCAGGCAGAGAGCTTAATGGCGGCTGGACCGCTAAAACCAAAATGGGTAAGGAGCAGGGGCCCGGTTTGAGAAAGAGCAGTGCCGGCAATTTTTAATTCAGCAATTAAAGAGACTCCACTCAGATCCAGTAGAGGTGAACTGGGGATATTAAACGTGAATAAAGAGGGGATTGGCTCTTGTATCGTGTGTCCCAATTGCTTAGCCCATTCATAACCTTGGGGGCTGCTGCCAGTCGCAAGAAGGAGCCTATGGGCTTTGATCTGATTGATAATAAAACCCTCATCCGTTTTGACGATTTGCTCTACTTTTTGGCGGAGGGCAATTTCGACACCAAGCTTTTTTGCTTCATCGAGTAGACAATGGATAATCGTCTCAGAGCTATCGGTTGTCGGGAACATCCTCCCATCGCTTTCGGTTTTGAGCTTGACGCCATGCTGCTCAAACCAAGCGATCGTATCAGTAGGGCCGAAGCGGTGGAAAGGGCCAATCAGCTCGTTGCCACCGCGGGGATAATTTTTCGAAAGGGCTAGGGGATCGAAACAGGCGTGGGTCACATTACACCTCCCGCCGCCGGAAATACGAACCTTCGAGAGAAGAACGGCACTTTTTTCCAAGACTAAAACAGAGTCCTCGGGGTGAGAGCGTTTCGCCTCTATTGCGGCGAAAATGCCAGCAGCGCCACCTCCAATAATCAACAAATCTACCCTTTTTTCCATCGGTAGAATTATACTCAAAATTATGAAGATATTCAATTTGGAAATGGAGTGGATCCACCAGCTCCAAGATACTCTCCGATCAAACCTACTCGATTGGTTTTTTATTGGCTGGCACTATATCGATACCATTTTCTTTACCATGCTGGTCATTGTTGCCGTTTGGGCCCTTTTTGATCGGAAGATCGGTATTAAAATGACATACATCTTCATCCTCAGTTATGTAATGAATAAATTTTTAAAGGTGACATTTGGCCTTCCCCGTCCTTGTCAACTTGATCCTTCTGTAGCCGTCTGGGTTTGCTTTTATAAATTTGGGTTTCCCAGTGCAGCTGCACAATCGGCGACGATTTACCTAGGATTAGTCCTGATTGAATTTAAGAAGCGGATCCACTGGGTTTGGGGAGCTCTTTTTGCTTTCTTTCTCTGTTTTTCAAGGATCTATCTGGGCCTCCATTTTTTTCATGATATCTTGGGCGGTATTGCCGTTGGTGCCTTCCTAGTCCTTATCTATTGGAAGATCTTCCCCAAGCTTGAACCTTACTGGAGATGGGGGGTGATCTTCTTTCCCTTTCTTATCTTGCCCGTGATTATCCATAGCGCTCCGATCTTTTTTTGGCTCAGCTTGGGAGTGGCAGTAGGATTGCTTCTTCCGCAGCAATCTTTAAAAAATAAAAGGGCCCATTTTATTTCTCTACTTATCGGTGTTGTTCTCTTTATGCTAGGAATCACCCATTTCCCAAAATGGACCGCCCCCTTTGCTTTGATAATGGGATTTTGGGTCAGTTTTCTCGGTAGCTATTGCGCGAAAACCCTATTAAGTAGAAAATGGATCTAATTCGTTGGGAGGTATCCGATGGTAAAGAGCTTTCTGCTTTTCTTAATTGCGATCCAAATTACCCTTTTTGCCAAGCCCATTGAGACATTTTATGGGACAATAGAAGTCACTGAACCGGTTCTAATTGAAGTGATCGAAAGCAAGCCGATGCAGCGCTTAAAAGGAGTGCATCAGTATGGTGTTTCTTACTATACAACCCATAAAGAAGAGTATAGCAGATACGATCACAGCCTCGGAGTGTTTACCATCTTACGCCTGAAAGGGGCATCGGTGCATGAGCAGCTTGCAGGGCTTCTTCACGATGTTTCCCATACGATTTTTTCCCATGTTGGTGATTATGCCTTTAACCCCAGTTGTCCCATGGAATCTTATCAAGATGATGTCCACGGCTGGTTTTTGCAAAAATATGGGATCGCTGAAATTCTAAAAAAATATGATATTACAATAGAACAGATCAATCCAAAGTCGGGTAAATTTTTGGCTCTTGAACAAGAGCTACCCAATTTATGCGCCGACCGGATCGACTATAATCTGCAAGGTTCATATTTTCAGGGATTTTTGACCAAAGCCGAAATAAAGGAAATTTTAGATGACCTACAATTTGTCAATGGGAAGTGGATCTCTTCTAAACCTGACTTAATGAAAAAAATGGTTCGTTTTTCTCTGCATATGACCAAACATTGTTGGGGATCTGCAGATAATTTCTTGATGTCAAAATGGCTGGCTGATGTGATCCACCGAGCAGTTCACTTAGGTAAGATCTCTCATGACGATATCCACTTTGGAGAAGACAAGGCCATTTGGGAAAAGCTCAATGAAATTCCCGATGGGGTGATCCAAAATCTCTTTGTGAAAATTTTCAATGCCCAAGAGCAATATGCCTTGGTCAAGAAGGAAGAAGCCGATCTCACTCCCAAGATGAAATTTCGGGGCTTTGATCCTTGGATTAAGCAGGGAGATAAAATTGTTCGACTCACCGAATTAGACCCCGAATTCGCAAAAGAATTCTACCAAATCAAGGGAGAAATGGAGCAAGGGTGGTCAATCAAATTAAAGAAGTAATCACTAAAAACCAACAGTAGCGCGCAGAGTTAGACCCTGCAAGCCAAGAAGCCCGTCTGAGTAGTAGGTCTCTTTTGTTGCATTCGGGGCTGTAAACTGCGTGCGGATTCTCTCATGAAGGTTGAACCAGAGATTGAATTCATAGCCAGCACAAATCTCATAGCTCCAACAGTCAAAAGGTTGTTGCCAGGAAGGGCCTAAGATAAATTGCACATGATAGGCAAAGCGTTGTGAATGGTATTTCGCACGGCTTACAACAAGATTATTGATCCCATTTGTTTGGGTTTCGTGATTTTTATAGCAACCTGTGAGGACCGCAGTGGAAAATTTCCCCGTTAGGTAGAAGTGTGAAAACCACCACCAGTCTACCGTTCCGCCAATACGAAGTCCCCCGCCAAAGTAGCGCCATTTTTCTTTGACCCTGTCAAAGTCGAAGGCG
The DNA here is from genome assembly GCA_018239985.1 of Verrucomicrobiota bacterium. Classification (GTDB taxonomy): domain Bacteria; phylum Chlamydiota; class Chlamydiia; order Chlamydiales; family Rhabdochlamydiaceae; genus Sacchariniichlamydia. Next base: position 5,292 of record JAFEGK010000023.1, read on the forward strand.
AAATTCGTGTAGATGCTTCGCCACGATTGGTCGATGATGGCCATTGTCAATCCCACATAGCTTCGCATTCTAAGGTGCTCGTTGGGGTCAAATACCCGAGAGGCATACACATCGGCGACACTATAGTGCAGATCGATGCTGCTGCTGGCTTCGAGAAAAGGGGCAGCAGTCCGAGTCTGACGTGTCGGATTTAGGGGAGCGTTGACATGGTCTGAACCCTTGCTATAGAACCAAGTATATTCCCCAGTGATATCCCAATATTTAAAGCATCGGTAGTAGGTAGCGGCCAAACGGAAGCCTGGACTCCATTTAAAATGTGCCTTTTTATAATCCCCGATTGCAAAGGTATTTGGCAGAGTCGAAGTCCCTTGGGTTTGGACAGCATAATCAAGAGTCCCTTCATTAGCGGTCCAATAGAGGAAGTTAAGATGGGCAAAAACTTGCGATCGCTCGACGAAAAGCTGAGGCTGGCAACAATCTTCAGGCGGAGCTTCACACTGTTCGCACCACAATTCTCTTGCTGAGAGTGAAGAAAGACTTGAAAGAGCTAGTAAGGTAAAGAGCGTTTTTTTCATACTTAATCCCTAGTTACAGAAAATGGGATTAAATGACAAGGGGCCCAAGTTGGACCCCCAAAAATTAGGATGGTTTGACTTCGATTTTCAGCGGTTTATGGCCTCTATTCTTCGATAGGGTGATACTGAGGATCCCGTCCTTGGAGACAGCATCGATCGGTTGATCGAGATTGACCTCGTTGGAAAGGGGGATCTCATAATTGTAATTGAGGCAGCTTTTAAGAAGATATTTAGCCTTTTCACGCTCATGTTTTCCTTCTCCACTGATCAGAAGCTGGCGAGTTCTTGGATCTAGAGTGACCTTGATCTCATCAGACTTGATCCCAGGGAGGGAGGCGTCGATGTAGAGCCGCTCTTCGTCTTCCGCAATCGAAAGACCCTCGGAGCAGCATTGAGTTTGGCAACTATCATTGCAGCAGCCGTTAAAAACTGTATAAAATTTATTTAGGTGATCAAAGAGACTTGGATAAGACTGACGCATACTTTCCTCCTATTTATTGGGTTTGCGTTCTAATCCAGATTATAAACGGAAGGGAAATTTAAATCTAGCAGTCTGGCGCTGAAATTGCTAAATTTTAGTGTAAGCGCTTGATTTTAAGCGTCGAATATTTTTAGCAACCCTCTTCTAAAAACCGAACGGCCCGTTCTTCTGACCAAAAAATCCCATTAATCCGATCCTTGATAAATCCCAAATGTCCACCATCGACCGGGTTCTCGAAAAAAACATGGGGGCTTTGTTGACAAATCTCATGAGGGAAACAAGAGGGGTGGAGAAAAGGGTCGTTCAACGCATTGACAATCAGCGTTGGAATTTCGATTTTGCCGATACTGTGCTTACTACTGCATTCTGTGTAGTAGTGCATCACATCTCGATAGCCATATACTGGTGCAGTGATCTTGCTATCAAACTCGATTAAGTCTTTGATTTGATTAAGGTCGATATGGGAAAAAAGACCGGGAAAGTCTTTGGCTTTCATTGCGATTTTTTGTTTCAAAGTCGAGAGAAAGAGGTTGAGATAGAATCGATTAAATCCTGAAGTGAGATTTCGCGAACAGGCGTATAGATCGCAGGGGACTGAGAACACGACTGCCCTCTTTAGCTGAGATGGGTGTTCTTGTTTATGATCACCTAAATATTTCAGGATAACGTTTCCAGTCAGGCTAAAACCAATCAGACAAATATTTTTATATTTTTTCTTTTTCAAGGCATGTTTGATGACCTGTCTAAGATCATCGAAAGACCCTGCATTGTAGGTGCGAAAAGTGCGATTGAGTTCTCCGCCGCAGCCACGCAGATTCCAAGCTAAAGCATCCCAATTTCTGGCATTAAACTGCTTGACCATCCCTAGAATATAATGCTTATTCGTATTGCCTTCTAAGCCGTGGGCGATGATGACCAGCTTGTCACTTTCGACCGATGACCAATCTAAGTCGAGGAAGTCGCCGTCGTCAGTTGTGATCCGTTCACGCCTATATTGGACACCTACCACTTTGCGCAAAAGATTGGGGAGAATCGTTTGGGCATGCTTGCCCCCAATCCAAAGGGGCGCTTTATAATGTGAGGGGAGAATCGGCATTTTCTTGCGCCTCGCTCTGAGATAAAATACCCTCAAATGGTTTGGTGAATAGCTCAAGAGCCTTGCCTGGAAGGACTTGGAGCAAGTTATCCATGTGATATTGCATAAAGGCTTGTTTAATGAGCTGCCCTAAGATACTGCTGGTTAACTGGTTGATAGGGAATCCTCCTTCCGTGCTGATATTGGTCAATTCAATGCGACCAATATTAGGCAGTTTCTGGATTTTTCCGCTAGCACTACGGAAAATGAGATCTGCTTGGATATTTGTGAAGACCATTTTTTTTATCAAAACCCGTCTGCCATCGGTTGCATCAAGTTTAGCTTCTTTTTGATAATGGCCAAGCAATTTCGTCCAGTTTCCTTGAACCGAGGTGGTTGAATCAAATTCGATTCCTAAATAGATCGTATCGACAGTAATTTCATCAACGACAACCTGATCTTGAAAATAGTTCATTATAGGAGCATTTAAAGTGATCGTTTTGGCCGAAAAAGCTTTAGACAACGAATAGTTAGGTTCATTGGCAATATTGAACTGGTTGAGAGTAATGCTCTTTTGCCTGACTTTGATCCCATCGATTGAGACGGTGACCCCTAGCTGCTTGGAGAGATAATTCGAAAGCATATCGGGTGAGCGCGATAGTGCAAAATAGGAAAGGACTGCAATTGCCACGATCAGAACAATTAAACTACCAACTGGCCGCATGTATCCCATCCTCTTTTTCTTAGAGGCTGTCCACAAACTCAGTTTCAGCCAATTTGCGGGTTCTTTTGAGCCGATTTTCGATTCAAATTTTGGGGGTAATATCACTCCTCGAATATTATCCCCAAAATTTGAATCGAAAATCGGCCAAAA
>JAFEGK010000023.1:8316-15736 GCA_018239985.1 Verrucomicrobiota bacterium
TGGGTTTGTGGACAGTCTCTTAATTATGACCATACGACAATAATTACTATTAGGCAATAGTTCAAAAAAAAGCACCCTTTTTGAAGGGTGCTTTTGAATCAGCAAACTGTTGAGGCAATTGCAAAACTCCAGTGCGCAGCAAAATCGCCCTTTTGAGCCATTTTGCCACCCTGCACCCGAGCCCTACTCATCTCGAGTATGTGCTCGGGTGCAGGGCTTTGGCCGCTTCCCGGCTGACAAACTGGCTCAAAATCATCGATTTTTCTGGGCGCACTGGAGTTTTGCAATTACCTCTGTCTATTAAAAATTAATAGCCCATGCCACCGCCCATTCCCTGAGGAGCAGCTGCTACTGGCTCAGCTTTTTCCTCGGTAATGAGTGCTTCTGTTGTGAGCAGAAGGGCCGCAATCGATGCCGAAAGTTGGATCGCAAGGCGGGTGACTTTGGTAGGATCGACGATTCCGGCTTTAATCATGTCGCCATAGACGTCATTTTGAGCATCCCATCCTTCGTGCTCCTTCATTTGCATCACATGCTGGACGATAATAGATCCCTCTTTGCCTGCATTTTCTGCGATTTGGCGCAAAGGATAGGTGAGTGCCTTTGTGAGGATCTCAATACCGACTTTCTCATCGCCACTCAGTTTTTCAGCGAGAACCTTTAAGCTAGGAATGCAACGGAGAAGGGCAACGCCTCCGCCTGGTAGAATTCCCTCTTCAATCGCCGCTCTTGTTGCATGAAGAGCATCATCGACACGGTCTTTCTTCTCTTTCATCTCGATTTCAGTTGCAGCACCAACATTGATAACGCCGACTCCTCCAGCTAGACGGGCAAGTCTCTCTTGGAGTTTCTCACGGTCGTAGTCAGAAGTGCTCTCTTCGATTTGCCGCTTAAGCAGGCCGATTCTTTCTTTGATCTCCTTCTTATTGCCTGCTCCTTCGACAATCGTGGTCTCTTCTTTAGAGACGATCACTTTTTTCGCTTTACCGAGCATATCGACAGTGACGTTTTCAAGCTTAATGCCGAGCTCTTCACTGATGAATTGGCCACCAGTAAGAGTCGCTATATCTTGAAGCATCGCTTTACGTCTGTCGCCAAAACCGGGGGCTTTGACTGCGCAAACTTTTAAGCCAGCGCGGATCCTGTTGACAACGAGTGTAGCGAGCGCTTCGGCTTCGATATCTTCGGCAATGATAAGGAAAGGTCGTCCTGTTTCAGCTGCCGCTTGGAGGATAGGAAGAAATTCTTTCATTGAAGCAATTTTCTTCTCACAAATCAGAATCAAGGCATCATCGAGAATCGCTTCTTGAGTTTCTTGATTAGTCATGAAATAGGCAGAGACATATCCCCGATCGAAGTTCATCCCTTCGACAACTTCAAGAACAGTCTCAAATCCTTTTCCTTCCTCGACAGTGACTGTGCCATCTTTTCCTACTTTTTCCATTGCTTTGGCAATGATTTCGCCAATTTCGGTGTCGCCGTTAGCAGAAAGAGTGGCCACTTGGGCGATCTCTTTTTGATCTTTGATCGGGTTGCTCATCTTCTGTAGCTGAGTTGTAATCTCTTTAACGCCCAGTTCGATTCCTCGCTTGAGGCTCATCGGGTTGGCGCCTGCAGTGACGTTGCGTAAGCCCTCGCTATAGATCGCTTCGGCAAGTACAGTCGCAGTTGTAGTCCCATCACCTGCTTTATCAGCAGTTTTGCTGGCCACTTCTTTGACCATTTGGGCACCCATGTTTTCGTGCTTATCTTCTAGCTCGATCTCTTTTGCAACAGTAACGCCGTCCTTTGTGATGTGGGGAGCTCCGTAGGATTTGTCAATAACGACGTTGCGTCCTTTAGGTCCAAGGGTCACTTTTACAGCAGAAGCCAGAGTTTGGACCCCTTTGAGGATCTTGTGTCTTGCTTCTTCTTTAAATTTAATATCTTTTGCAGCCATGTTAATTCTCCTTAATTTTCTACAATCGCAATAATGTCGTCTGCTTTGACAATGATGAACTCTTCATCATCGACAGTCACTTCTTGTGCGGCATATTTATCCATGAGAATAGTGTCGCCGACAGAGACTGGAATGGGGATAATGTTGCCATCTTTTGTTGTAATCCCTGAACCAACAGCGACTACAATGGCAGTTTCCTGTTTTTGTTTTGCAGTATCTGGTAGAATGATTCCACCTTTAGTGGTTGTTTGGTCTTCAGTGCGCTTTGCGACAACTCGATTTCCAACGGGTTTAAGAGAAATTTTTTGTGCAGTTTTTTGTGACATATCTATAATCTCCTGGGATAAGTGCTGACCCGATTTTACCAAATCCCGGGAATTTTTGGCAATAAGGAACTGAGATTGCTAAAAAAATGCGTCCTTGACTTTATGAAAAAAAATTTGAATAATCGCGGACCTGATCTAGTGGAGGGAAAATGACGGCTATTGCAGAAGGAATCAAAGAGAGAAGCGACGTTTTAGAGTCGGATAAATGGAATGTAGAAGCGCTCTATCCCAATTTAGCTGCTTGGCAGGCCGAATTCGAGCATATTTGCCACCCCGATAAAAGACCTCACTGGCCCGAGTTGTTAGTATTTAAGGGGAAACTGGGAACGGGGGCTAAAACGCTTAAAGAATTTTTTAATTTAAGCTTTGGCACCGAACGGAAAATCTCAAAGCTCTACACCTATGCCCACATGCGTCATGACGAAGATTTGGCTAATGAGGCGCATAAAAAGGGCTATAATCTCATTTCGACTATCTATTATGAATTTGCTCAAGAACTCTCCTGGGCTGAACCAGAGATTTTGGCCCTATCTGATGAGATCATCAAATCCTATCTAAAGGATCCGGTCCTCGCAGACTATCATTTCTATCTCGAGAGGGTCGTTCGGCTCAAAGCTCATACCCTTTCATCTGAAAGTGAAGAGTTGATTGCACTCGCAGGCAAAGCTCTAAGCACATCGCCAACTGCTTTTAGCGCGTTTAACAATGCCGACCTCAAGTTTCCAGCAATCAAAGATTCAAAAGGACAGACCCAAGAGCTGACCCATGGCAAGTATCTTTTGTATCTGCGCAGTAAAGACAGAGAGTTGCGCAAAAATGCCTTTCAGACACTCCATCGAACGTTTTCTGGCTTTGAAAACATGATAGCCGAATTATTCAATGGACACATGCAGCACCATGTGTTTAATAAGCGGGCACGCAAATATCCTTCTTGCCTGGAAGCCTCTTTATTCCCAAATCAAATCGACACTAAAGTCTACACAAACCTTGTGCAGACCGTGCGCAAAGGACTTTCGTCTCTTCACAGCTATATGACTCTTCGAAAAAAGGCTCTTAAAGTGGACGAGCTTCATTTCTATGATCTTTATGTCCCATTGGTTGAGAATGTCGATCTTCGTTACGATTACAAAACCGCCGAATCGATGGTCGTTCAGTCGGTCGCTCCCTTAGGTCAGGAATATCAGAGCATTTTGAAAAAAGGGCTTGAAGAGCAGCGATGGGTGGACAGATACGAAAATCGGCGCAAACGGTCCGGAGCCTATTCGACAGGCAGCTACGACACCATGCCCTACATCTTGATGAACTTTCAGGGGGGCTTTCACGATTTAATGACGCTGGCCCATGAAGCTGGGCATAGCATGCATTCTTACATGAGCCATAAGCATCAACCCTATCAATACAGCAGTTATCCAATTTTTCTAGCTGAAGTTGCCTCCACTTTCAATGAAGAACTGATGTTCCACTATTTGATGCAGCAAAATTTAAAGCCTGAAGAAAAGGCCTTTCTGATCAATCAAAAAATCGAAGATATTCGAGCGACTTTCTTCCGCCAAACGATGTTTGCCGAATTCGAGCTGACAGCTCACAAACTCGCAGAAGATAACGTCCCGCTTACCCCTGGCCTTTTGAAAGAGATCTACCGGAAACTCAACGCCGATTTCTTTGGGCCGGAAGTAGTGCTTGATACCGAAATCGAAATTGAGTGGGGCCGTATTCCCCATTTCTATAGCAATTTCTATGTCTATCAATATGCGACTGGCATTAGCGCCGCGCACGCCCTCTTTGAAAAAGTCACTTCGGAAGGGGAGAGTGCCCGCAAAGCCTATTTAAATTTTCTTTCTTCTGGCAGCTCAAAATATCCTCTTGACTTATTGCAAAGCGCTGGGGTAAACATGCGGCAAGAACAACCAATCCAAGCGACACTCAAGCAGTTTGATCGCTTGGTACAAGAACTCTCAAAACTCATTTAGGATTATGTCATCAAAAGTGAAAAAATTTTTCGTCGTCATTAATGAAAAAGGGCTGCATACACGCCCTTCGACTGAACTTGTCCGCTGTGCAGCCAATTTCAAAGCCGATATCAATTTGACCTATCAAGATCTCACCGTCAATGCCAAATCTCTTCTCGGGATTTTGATGCTCGCAGCCGCCAAAGGGGCGAAAATCCAAATCGAAGCCGAGGGCGCCGACGCGCTCGAAGCCACCAACGCCATCCTCAAACTCGCCCAAAACAAATTCAACATCAACTACTAGTACATAATTTAGATGATTGCTTATTGGTTGAATAGACATGTCGGGGGACGCCGGACACGGAGTGCTGTGTCACCCGACATGTCAATTCAACCAATAAGTTCTTACCAAAAAGTTAAAAATTAGTCCTTGATAGGGACGGTTTTTTCGAAGACTTCTTTGTTGCAGAATAGGGGGGCGTTGTGCTTGAGGGCGAAGGTGAGGCAGTCGCTCGGGCGGGCGTCGATTTCGAGAATCTGTGTCTGATCGCCAATTTGCTGCTCGAGAAAGAGGCGGGAAAAATAGACGGTATCTTCGATATTGTTGATGACCACTTGGATCAATTTGATGTCGAAGCCCGTGAAGATCGCATTCATTAAATCGTGGGTGATCGGGCGTGCATGTTGCTCTTGTGTCAACAATAGTTGCAGATTTTTTCCTACAGAGGGCTCGGTATAGATGGCAAACTGCTTGGAGTCGTTGCCAAGAATGATTACCGTATAGGCTCTCGATTGCATAATCTTTTTAAATGAAATCGGTACTAGCTCCATGAAAATGCCCTTATGTTTTGACCACTGCTGTGCCGTCGGTCTTGCCGATGACAATATGGGTGGCTAGATTAAAGAAAAAACCTGTTTCTAATACTCCCGGAATCTGACGGATTTCCTCGTGGACAGATTCGGGATCGTCGAGCTGAGAGGGGAGGCTAATGTCAAAAATGCGGTTGTGATTGTCAGTCAGATAATAGGAGCCGTCGCTCTTTTTGCGCCATGTGCCACGATAGCTGCGATCGGCAAGCTGTTTTCGGATCGCATCGACGCCAAAAGGGAGCACCTCGATGGGTAGGGCGCATAAACCTAGCTTTTCGACTAATTTGCTCTCATCTGCAATCACAACCATCATTTTACTCATCGTCGCAACGATCTTCTCACGCATGAGGGCTCCGCCAGCTCCCTTGATTAGCCGTTTGTTAGGGTCGATCTGATCGGCACCATCGACAACTAAATCCAAAGAGGAGATTGTATTGATGTCTATCATCTCGATTCCCCCTTCCCGTGCCAGTCTTTCAGAGTCGAGCGAGGTGGCAACAGCCTGAATCTTGAGACCATTTTGACATCGTTTGATCAAATGTTTGATAAAGTGGGCGGCGGTCGATCCTGTTCCCAGGCCGAGGAGCATCCCGTCTTTCACAAATTCTAGGGCCTTGAGGCCGGCAATTTCCTTCCCATTGTCGTGTCGCATATTCCCCTGTATACAATTTTTAATGCTGTCTTGCAAAATAATATTTTCGATTGTAGGCTGTGGGACAATATAGGAGTAGAGAAAAATGGCCCCAAAGAAACCGATTGCAGAAGAGAGTCTCAAAACAAAGAAGGCCCGTGAAAAATTGCTGAAGCGGCTAAAAGAGCTAGATGACAAGATCACAAAGGATGCTCTGGATAAAAAATCGATCGAAATCCATCGCTGGATCTCTCGACACGCTGACCAAAGGGTGACTCTGCGCGATAAGACAATCTCCCTTTTCGATGAAAATCAAAATGCGGCCCAAATCTCTCAAAAAATCATCAAGGTCGCTGAAAAGCTTCTAGAATAATGATATATCGGGTAATATGCTTGGGATATGACCAAAAATATTATCACTTATTTACAGGAACGTGGATTTGTCGACGCAATCACAAGCGAAGAACTGAAAACAGCTTGCGATAAACCGATCAAACTTTATTGTGGTTTTGACCCTACAGCGGAAAGTCTTCACTTGGGGAATTTGATCGGCATCATGGTGCTTGCCCATTTTCAGCGGTTTGGTCATACGCCTGTCATTGTCCTTGGTGGGGCAACCGGTCGCATCGGGGATCCCTCTGGCAAAAGTCAAGAGAGGCCTCTGCTGGATATCGAGGTGATCAGGAGCAATATTAACTCAATCCGGACCCATTTTGAACAGGTGCTCAAATTTGACGGGTCTCTCCCTCGACCCGAGATCGTCAATAATGACGATTGGTTTCGCAAAATCGGAGTCATCGATTTTCTACGCGACATTGGGAAGCACTTCCGTTTGGGCCCGATGCTCTCTAAAGAGATGGTCCGCACGCGACTGGAATCAGAAGAGGGGATGAGCTTCACTGAATTTAGCTATCAGTTGATTCAAGGGTACGATTTTTACCATCTCTACTCACAGCATGATGTTGCCCTTCAAATCGGCGGTTCAGATCAATGGGGCAATATTGTCTCCGGGATCGAATTGACACGCAAATTGAGCGGCAAGTCGGTTTATGGCTTGACTTGGCCACTTTTGACTCGTAGCGACGGAAAGAAATTTGGAAAATCGGAACAAGGGGCGATTTGGCTCTCGGCTAAACTCTGCTCTCCTTATCAGTTTTACCAATATCTTGTCCGGATGCCCGATGCGGATGTGATTCATATGCTCAAAATGCTCACGTTTCTCGAGCTTAATGAGATTGCAGAGATCGAAAAGCAAATGAAGGCTCCAGGCTACGTTGCGAACACAGCTCAAAAGCGCCTTGCCGAAGAGGTGACCCGCATCATCCATGGAGAAGAGGGGGTAGAAAAAGCGCTAAAGGCAACAGAAGCGGCAGCTCCTGGAAAAGAGGCTGTGCTCGATGGTGCTGTGCTACAAGAAATCGCTGCAGATATGCCGAGCGTTTCGCTATCTTTTTCAGATGTCCTGAACATGCGTTATGCTGATCTTGCAGTCGCTGCAAATCTGCTTCCGAGTAAGGGTGAGGCAAATCGTCTCCTGAAAAATGGGGGCGCTTATATCAACAACCAACAAATCACCGATCCTAATTTTGCGATAAGGAAGGAAGATCTGATCGATGGTCAATTTTTGGTCGTTGGCGCGGGCAAGAAAAAGAAGGTCCTCGTTTCACTTAGAGACTGTTAACGGAATTGGTTTCATGTCGATTTT
>JAFEGK010000024.1 GCA_018239985.1 Verrucomicrobiota bacterium
ATTTATACTGCGCCCACCCAAGTTGTGTGAATTTTGAGCCACGCGAAAGCTCTCGCGGTTAACCTGTTTTTCCGAGGGTTGTATGTATTCGATACTACCCTCGGAAAAACAGTTTAACCCCGAGGCTTTGGCGCGGTCAAAATTCACACAACTTGGGTGGGCGCAGTATAACTCCTGGCAAAGTGTATACCTATCTTTTCGATCGAATGGCCAAATTAAAAGATGCAGTTTGTCATGTAAGCGAGCATGTGTTGAAAGATGAACAAGAGGAAGGGGAACTTTAAATCTTATTCTCTTTACGTGGGCATCGTATCGGGTCTCTCGGAAAACTGATACTGATTCAGATCGTGCTTTCCACCCCAATTGATGAAACGCTTATCAGTAATCCCTTCGGCTAGCTCAAATGTCTCTTGCATTATCCGATTGTAGGCTTCTCGCCAAGCATATTGTTTCGTCCCTTCTTGGAAAAATTTAGCATGCCATCCTTGAAGGAGTTCTCTGTTTTTTACAGGGTAACTTTGCAAATACTTCTCTGCATAACTTTTATGAATCGGGCTCTTTTCATATCGCTGAATAATCGCATTATCAATGTGCGCTGGAAGATTGAAAAGGATCCGATAAGCTTCTGGTAAATGAAAAAATCCTTTATAAAGCCATGGAGCTGCATCAGCTCGGTTACACCATCCTGGTTGCATCTGCAGCAGTTGCCCATGCTGCACTGGTTGGTCATCCCTTTTAAAAATCTCTTGTTCAGACCACGCTCTTAAATCATCGCGAACAGCGTGACCCATTTGTATACAATTCTGCATCCATCGATCACAATCAGCTTCAAAAGAATCTAAAGAGTCATAGGTCGTAATGATGGGAAAAGGGGCTTTATTGTCAGCGCTTTCGTATATGAATCTTGGAATTGGGTAAGCGCTATCGATCTTTTTTTCTAACACCCGGTTTTCTTTGACGATAGCATCAATTGCTAGATTGCTAGGGGGTTTTAAGTTTCCCCAGATCTGACTTCTTTCGCGTGCAATTTCTAAATCTTGGGCTTCTTTGATTCCTGCATCCGTTTTTTTGTAGATTTCTGTATTTAAATATTTGCCAACTAGCAAAGCGGCTTTTGTTCCTACAGATGCACCACCAACTATTAAAGCTCCTGATACGATTGATTTAGCATGATCTGGGACCATATATTGTGCAGCAAATGCAGCAGCCATAATACCAACCGCGAATGGGATGACAAATTTATCAATGTGACGCTCGAGCTTTCCAAAATCTGGAGACCATGAATAAACAGTGTTCCAAGAATTGGATGTTATAGCTGGTGTCGCCATAATTGTTTGCCTTTGGTTTATTTTTTTGTAAGTTGTTATATATGAATTAGAAATTAGTATCAATGCAAATTTATTATTTTATTTATAGAGTATTTAAGGTAATCAGGGCGATTGCCAGTCCTGTCCAGAACGAATATTTTATGCACGACTTGACCTTTCCCTTCAAATTCTGACAGCATGAAGCGGGAGAAGCGGCTGCTGGGGCTTCTTCCTTTTTTGTAGGAGTCGTGAGATGGGTATAGGTCATCTTTGCGACGATGGCCGCTGTAGTAAGAAATGCAAGTCCAACAGCAACTTTATAGGGATTAGCTTTCATCCGATCCCATAAATTAGAATTGATCCCTTGTGTTAAACTGCCTGTAATTCCAAGGTGATAACTTGGAATTGGTTGGGCTGTTTTATAGGCAAACCCGCTATAATCATCATCATTTATAAATCGACAGGATGCCTCCTTGCATAGAAGATCTTCGGGAGCAAATCTAAACTTCAGTGTTGGTGTTAAATAGCCTAATGCAGCTCCGATAATTGCCTCTATGGATGGAATTGGATCTAAGATGTGCGAATAGCCGCACGTTGCCATACCAGAGAATATCGCATGCTGTCTAGGTAAAATCTTTTTGAGTATGCTACATTGTACTTCAGCACTTATTACTTCTTTGTTAAAAAAATCTTCGGTTGGGAATTCAGAATCTTTAAATAGATGAAAAAAATTTTTTGAATTATTGATGTGATGATTGTAACCCATTCCTACACTAGACCCGCGTTTTCCCCCACCAAAATTGGGGTCGGCTCCGAATAAATTAATCCCTATAAAGCCAAATGGTCCGGTACCGTGCTGCAAAGTTTCCAGGACCAATAAAGAGGCAAGACCATAGTCCACTAAATTATATACGCTCCAGCATGCAATCGTGGTCCAAAAAACGGTGGAGATCTTATTCTTTGCCTGCTGGGAAAGAAGGGGTTTAGAAAGCTCAAAAGATCTATATAATCCAAGATCAATATAATTTGTTGAATCTATTATTAATCGCACAACATAGATTATATATAAATATATTGTTATTGTAAAGAATTGAATTTTTAATTATAATGTTATTCCGCCTGGACTATCAAAATAAAAAGTAGTATTTTTCAGTCAGTAATATTGTGGAGGTCCCCACAAAAAGTGGCTGTAATTAAAACTATCTGATAATGACTTGTTTGTTCAACTGTGCTGAAAAAAATTATTCCGCAGAGAATTTCCGCACAGCAGCGATGTCCTTTGCTGTAATGCCTTTAACTGCAAGGAGCTCTTCGTCGGTGGCCAGTTGGATCCGTTTGAAGCTTCCGAAGTGCTGGAGGAGCCGTTTTTTCTTGATCGGGCCGATGCCGGGGATCGCTTCGAGGGCGCTGGTGAGGATCCGCTTGCTGCGCCGTTTGCGGTGAAAACCGATTGCTCGCTCGTGGGCGGCATCGCGGATTTGCTGTAGTAAAAATAAAAGGGGAGATCGCACATTCAATGAAATGGGTTCAGGATGGTCGGGGAGGAAGATCCGTTCGGCGGTGAGTCCTTTGGTGTGTTTGGCCTCTTCTTTCGTGATGGCTGCGAGGTCGACGTTGGCGATGTCGAGTTCTTTAAACACTTTGATGCCGATATTCAGTTGTCCTTTGCCGCCGTCGATGAGAACGAGATCGGGCAGATCATCTTCATCTTTGGCGCGGAGGAGGCGGCGGGAGAGCACTTGGTGCAGCGCGGCGTAGTCGTCCCCTTTTTCGATGTTTTTGATTTTGAAGTAGCGGGTCCGTTTTTTGTCGTAGAGTCCATCGGTAAAGGCGACCATCGAGGCAACCAGGTCGGTCCCTGAGATATTGGAGGTGTCGAAGCACTCGATGCGGCGTGGATAGCGGTTGAGTTTGAGTGTTTCGGTGAGATCGAGGAGCATTCTTTCCCGTAGTTCCGATTCGTCTTTTTCTTGTTCGAAGGTCACTTTGGCGTTCTTGCGGGCCAGTTGGACGAGCGCTTTTTTGTTCCCTTTTTCGGGGGTGTGCAATTGGATTTTTTTATTGTGTGTCTCGTAGAGGATCTCTTCGAGCTCTTTGTTATTTTTTAGCTGAATCGGCAGCAATATCTCCTGGGGAAGGTCTTTCTTTTGCTGGTAGTATTGGAGGATGAAGGAGCTGATCAGTTCGTCATCTTCTTCGAGGGCGTGGGCGAAGGAGTAGTGTTCGGAGCCGACGAGTTTTCCATCGCGGACGAAAAGTTGCATCAGGATCACTTCGTCGCTTTGACGGAATAGGCCGATGCTGTCGCTATCTTTTGTGCCTGCTTTTTGGACTACCTGACGAATGCTGGTCACATGTTCGATTTGTCGGATGGTTTGGAGGAGGGCTGCTGCTTTTTCAAATTCGAGTTTCTCTGAAGCGATTTCCATTTCTTCTTTGAGTTTGGCGACCACTTCTTGGTCTTTGCCTTTGAGAAATTGGGTCGCTCCGTCGACGAGGAGGTCGTATTCGGTTTTTGTGCAAAAATCGACGCAGGGGGCGATACATCTTTTAATGCCGTAGAGTAGGCAGGGACGCGTTCGGCGCTGGAGTTCTTCGTCGGAGCATTGCCGCAGAGGGAATAGTTTGGTCAGCAGTTCGTAGGTCTGGCGAGCGGCAAAAGCGCTGGTGTATGGACCAAAGTAGTGGCCTTTGAGTTTGGGTTTGCCTTTGTAGCGGATCAGCTGGATCCGGGGCCATTTGTGCTGGTGGTTGATCATGAGGCTGATGAAGGTTTTGTCGTCTTTGAGGAAGGCGTTGTATTTGGGCTGATGTTTTTTGATCAGGGTATTTTCGACGAGCAGCGCCTCTTTTTCATTTTCAACGACGATCGTTTCAATGTGGGCAATCTCTTGCAAGAGAAACGGGATCATGGGGCGGGAATCGCCCGAGGAGGCAAAGTATTGCTTCACCCGTTTTTTGAGATGTTTGGCTTTGCCGACGTAGATGACTTCGCCCACATCATTTTTCATGAGATAGACGCCCGGCTCGAGGGGGAAGCGGTCTAGCTGTTTCGGATCGTATTTTTCCATTCCATCAGCAGTGTTAAGGCTTCTAGGGGGGTGAGTCGATTGGGATCGACAGCCTCCAGTTTTTCTTGCAGGGGATTTGCAGGTGCTTCAGTGAAAAGGTCGAGTTGTTTGCTCGGCTTTTTGGTGTGACGCTCTTCTTTTTCCAGTTCATGTAGTTTTTTCTCTGCTTGGCGTAGAGCAGAAGGGGGGAGGCCTGCCAAGCGGGCTACGTGGATTCCGTAGCTTTTATCGGCGACGCCGGGTTCAATTTTTCTAAGGAATACGATCCCCTCTCCGGTCTCCTCAACGTCGACGTTGAGGTTGAAGGCGGAAGGGTATTTCTCAGCGAGCTCGGTCATCTCAAAATAGTGGGTAGCGAAGAGGGTTTTTGCTTTTTTGCCGGCAGTAGAGAGGAGATAGTCGGCCACTGCCCAAGCAATGGAGATGCCGTCGTAGGTGCTGGTGCCACGGCCGATCTCATCGAGAATGACGAGGGAGCGGTCTGTGGCGTTGTGAAGGATATTGGCGGTTTCGGTCATTTCCACCATAAAGGTCGATTGTCCCCGGGCCAAATCGTCGCTGGCGCCGATGCGGCTGAAGACTTTATCGCAGACGCCGATATGGGCCCGTTTAGCAGGGATAAAACTGCCCATTTGGGCCATAATGGTCAGTAAAGCGGCTTGTCTAATGTAGGTCGATTTCCCTGCCATATTGGGGCCTGTGATCAGGGCCAACTGTTTGGTGGTGCCGTCGAAGAAGGTGTCGTTGGGGATGAATTGATTTTCAAGCGATGCTTCGATGACCGGGTGGCGTCCTTCTTCGATGTCAAAGAGGGGGCTATCGGAGACATCTGGGCAAATATACTCTCGTTCAAGTGCCACTTTTGCGAGGGCTGCAAGACAGTCGATGTGGGCGATGATCTGCGCCGTCTCTCGGACAAGAGGGGCGTGGGTGGCAATTTCGGTCCGTAATTCGTTGAAAAGATGGGCTTCGATAGCGCCAATTTTTTCATCGGCCGAGAGGATTTTATATTCGAATTGTTTCAGTTCTTCAGTGGTGAATCGATCTGCGTTAACCAGGGTTTGGCGGCGGTGAAAAGAGGGGGGGGCTTTATCGGTTTGGCCACGGCTTACTTCGATATAATAGCCAAAGGCCCGGGTGAAGCCTACTTTGAGGGTTTTGATGCCAGAGCTCTCTCTGAGGCGAGTTTGATAGGCCGCCATCCACATTTCGCTCTCATTTTTGGTGCTCTGCAGCTCATCGAGATCACTGTTGTAACCCTTTTTGAACAATCCTCCATCGCTAAGGCGCAAAGGGGGATTGTCGACAAGTGCGCTCCCAATTTTTTCGACAATTGCGGAGGTCTTAGGCAATGTGTCGTTCACAAGCGGAGCGATGAGTGGAATTTGCTCTAGGGAAAAACGGAGCCCTGCCAAATCGCGTGGGCTGGCAAAGCCTGTTTCGATTCGCATCATCAGCCGCTCTAGATCACGTACTTCGGACAAATAGCGGCGCAACTCGAGCAATTTGGAAAGATCTTTTGTAAATTGTCCGATCCGATTTTGCCTCTCTTTGATTTTCTCGACCGAAAGAAGGGGGCGGAGGAGCCAATTACGAAATAGTCTTCCTCCCATTGGGGTCTTTGTTTCATCCAATAAGTGGAGCAATTGGGAGAGTTCGAGATTGCGCTGCGTATTTTTGTCGATGAGCAAATAAGCGCTATTGAAATGGGTTCTTAAATTGACGATATGCTCGATCGGCAAACTGAGCTCTTCATTGACATAGGTCAAAAGGGCGCCTGCAGCGGTAATCCCTGAGACAAATCCGTTTAGCCCAAAGCTATCTAGCGAGTGGACCTTAAAGTGCTTTTTCAAAAACTCGAGGCTGCTTTCATGATTAAAGTGATAGCTTTCAAGGTAGTGGATCGAAGGGTGAAACTGGGCCTTGACCTCTCGCAAAAATTCTTTGTCTTCCTTCCATTTCTTCGGCAGGATTAACTCTTTGGGGCAAACTCTAGACAGTTCATCGAGCAAAGCCTCCCTCTTTTCAAATTCGATCACTACAAAGTCGGCGGTGGTGATGTCAAGGAACGAGAGTCCCAAGCTTTTGTTGAGCTGAACTATGCTGGCCAGATAGCTCGGCTCTTTGTCTTGGAGTAGAGTCGAATTGATCACCGTTCCAGGTGTCACAATTCGGACGATTTCTCGTTTGACGATCCCTTTGGTCTCTTTCGGGTTTTCCATCTGCTCAGCAATCGCCACGCGATACCCCTTTGCAACGAGTCGATCGATGTAAGAATCGCAAATATGATGCGGAACACCGGCCATTGGGATCTCTTGTCGCTTCGTCAGCGTCAAATCGAGTTCCTTGGATATGATCTCGGCATCCTCATAGAACGCTTCGTAAAAATCGCCGAGACGGAAGAATAAAATCGCCTCTGGTGCTGCCTCTTTGCAGGCAAACCATTGGGCCATCATGGGTGTTTGATTAGCAATGCTCATATGTGTACTGCAAAAATACACGTCGAATGGTATAAATTCAAGAGTATGGCGCTATATACAACTGAGAGTCTAGATACACTCCGAAGCAAAGTCGATCTTATTGAAGTTCTCTCCTCTCATCTGCAATTAAAACGGTCGGGGGCCACCTACAAAGGACTTTGCCCCTTTCACGAGGAGAAAACCCCTTCTTTCATGGTGCAGACGGGTGATAGCCACTACCATTGCTTTGGCTGCGGAGCCCACGGCGATGCGATTGCCTTTTTGATGAACCATGTCAAAATGAGTTTTGTCGATGCGGTCGAAAGTTTGGCCGAGCGGTTTAGTGTCACCCTAGAGAAAGCTGAAGGGGAAGAACAAAAACGGGGGCCAGATAAGGTGGCGATGAAAGAGGCGCTTGACCTGGCCTGCCGCTTCTACCATACCCTTTTATTGCATACCGAAGAGGGGCATGTCGCTTTGGAATACCTCTATAAAAGAGACATCGATCTCGATTTTATCAAATTTTTCCAGATTGGCTACGCACCTTCTGATCGGAGCCTCTTCACCACATTTGCCCAAAAAGAGGGGATACCGGATGAAATTCTCATCACTACGGGCCTCATGACAGAAAAAAAGAGAGATTTTTTCTCCGAGAGGATCACCTTCCCTATCCGCGATTCTTTTGGAGCTGTCGTCGGATTTTCAGCGCGAAAAATCAAAGAGGAGACCTTTGGTGGCAAGTACATCAATACCCCCGAAACCCCCCTCTTTAAAAAATCGCATCTTCTTTTTGGCCTCAACTACTGCCGCCAGCGGATTGCTAAAGAGAGACGGGCAATCATCGTCGAAGGGCAAATCGATGCCTTGCGCCTCATCCACTCTGGCCTCAATTTCGTCGTAGCCGCCCAAGGGACCGCCTTCGGAGAGGGGCACGTCAAACTCCTGACCGATTTAGGCGTCAACCAAGTCTATTTGGCAATGGATGGCGATAATGCCGGAAAGGGGGCTGCGATCAAAGTGGGCAATTTCTTTCAAAAAGAGGGGATTGGCGTCGCTGTTCTCGATCTGCCGACAGATAGCGATCCCGATAGCTTTGTGAGGACAGAAGGGATCGATTCCTTCTCGAATCTACTCAAAAATCCGCTCGACTATCTTACCTTCTTGGTAAAAACATCCTCTCTTGGCCTCGATCTCTCCAATCCTGCGCAAAAAAATGAACTGCTGCGGAAATTGACCGAGCAAATTAGAGGCTGGGAGGAGCCGGTAATGGTTCATGAGAGCCTGCGCAAAATCGCCCAGCTGACCCACGTCCCCGAATCGGTAGTCGGCGTGGGAGCCAGCACCCCACAAGCCTACTTCATCAAACGGTTTGGCAGCGCAGGAAAAGAGAGCATCGACCCTGACCAAGTGCTCGAAACCGATCTACTCCGCTGGCTAATTTTGCGCCCTGATCCTCGCCTACTCGACATTGCCAAACTCAACATTGCTCCAGATCTTTTCCGCCATGCCATCTGCAAACGGATCTTTGAGAAATTCATCGCCTCCGACGGTCCCCGCGATCTCATCTCCCTAGGAAGCATCCTCGAAAAAGAGGAGGAGCAGACCCTGCTAGCAGAGATCGTGCGTAAAAAGGTCAATCCTGATAAAGCAGAAGAGGGGCTGGTCGAAGTGATCCACCGCCTCCTCATCAGAAAATGGATGGAAGAGCGGGAGGGGATCAAGCAGCGGATCCAGAGTGGGGCCTGCACAGATGAAGAGGCACTCAAGCTGGCGAAAGTCTTTGACGAGATTAGAAAAAATCAGCCCACTGTTGTGATACCATGAAACACATGATTTTTTTTGATAGTACTTGCAATATGTGCCAAAAGTCGATCCGCAAGATCCAAGAGCTCGATAAAGAGAAGATCTTTGAATTCTATCCCCTCGCAAGTGCCAAAGCCAAGGAGTTGGTCCCGGAGAAATACCTCACAGGTGATACGATTGTCCTCCTTGAGGATCGGAAGCGAGTTTGGGTCCGGTCGAAAGCGATTTTCCGCATATTTAAGCTTCTTGGTGGCAAATACAAGTGGCTTGGGGGCCTTTGCTATGTACCGGGCCTCGATCTCTTCTATCGGGCCGTCGCCCACAACCGCCATCTTTTTGACTAATGTAGAGGAAAATTTTTCTTTGATTTAAATCATTTCTATGCTATACTTGCCCCCTCCCATTTTTATGGAAAAATGGTAGCCGTGTTTATTATGCTTATATACCCGAAAAGAAAATTTTAGTTTTGTTAGGTGGAAATAAAAATGGTCAAGAAAAGGAGATCCGTAAGGCAAAGAGTCTCTATAAAAAGTACACGGCCTAAGAGACTGTCCACAAACCC
>JAFEGK010000025.1 GCA_018239985.1 Verrucomicrobiota bacterium
AAAACCACAATGCAGAAAATTTCCATCCGCGCAGTTTCTTCACTCTTGCAGCCCGCCATTCTCGAGCAGGTCAACGAACGACACGAAACCCTGGTCAAAACTATAAGTATTGATTTTGCCGATACGGGTTTCTTTCTTAAAACAGGATTTGACAAACTAGAAGTTATTCAAGATTTGTCGCATGAGAATAAATACCTAATTGACTTCGTAGAAGATCGTCAACTGCTCGCATTAAAGACCATTTCTGTAATCCCAGTTGCTGACTTCGACCACGATGATCTTTTTCTCGGACTTAAATTTTGTCAGCTGGAGGCAGTGAAAACGCTCGCTTTCATTCTGGAGCACTTTAATCTTGAGTCTCGCTCTTTTAACGTAAGAGCATTTCATGTACAAGCAGAAATTTCGCGCAGAAAAATTGAGAAGACTCTAGAACCTGTTGATGAGCCAGATACTAGAACCTTGGAGATTCATGTAGAGCTTTTGGAAGGACCTTCCGTCGGGAGGGCGCACTATGACTTTCTCTCACTTGAGTTTATCGACACAATAGAATCGATTTTAGGCATGGACTCACTGGGTGAAATTGAAGGGAATGATGTTGGACAAGGATATTTCACCCTCTACTGCGTGGGAGAGAATCCGCGTTTGATGCTGGACAGTGTTAAGTCATATTTGAAGACTTGCATAAAAGGCGCGAATGATTTTGTGGTCATAAGAGATGACTCCGGTGAGGAGAAAATTCCTATTCTTTCACTCCGCGATTAGGCTCAAGAGACTCGAACTCCTAACCCCCTCGGTGTAAATCTCGCTGAAGAGCGGCTAGCCGAATGCCAACAGCGGCTGAATGATTCTGATAGTCCGTAGCGACGTTGTCGCTATTCTACCTAGTCCCGCGGGCGATTTTGCCATATCCTAGTAAATTGGGAGTACTAAGGGAGGTGTTATGGCTGAGCGGAGTTAATGTTTTTTGTCCAATGCGTCTTTTTGCTTCATATACATAGAATCCTCCAGCAGCTTTGCTTCATCGGGCAGATTATGGTTGCGCAAAGCTATAACTCTTTGCTGTAAGTAAAGCTTCACACGCTCATTATCACCATTCTTCAATACGGTTTGAAATACTTTGTCAAAGATCTCTTTCGACTTGCGCTGATATTCGGTCTTATTAATGCCTTTCGCCTTTTCGCTCAGTGTGCTGTAGTCGAGATACATCTCCGCCAGATTGAATGACCAGTCAATATTGCGGCCGCTTAGACCAGTGTCCTTGGTAGCGGCATTGACAAAATTTTGAATCAAGACACACGCTCTTACATATTCGTGCTTTAACTCAAGCTTTCTTACTATGCTTTGCACTGGCTCCCACAACCAAGTGAGTTCGCCACTTTGCCCCGGCTCGGCGGCTCGCTCTATTGCCAATTGCATTACTCTTTCTTCGTCATCAACCTTGCCAGGTAGCTTGGCATACTCATTTATCAAGTTTCTTAGCTGATGGATGAAGGCACCACGATCCTGAAAGACACTGCCTTCTTGCTTAGCAATCGCAGTGGCCTTTTCTTCCGCTTGTCTGGCAGCTTCAAATTTTCCTGCTTTCACATTTATTGTGGCAAGCTGAAGCATATCTGAGACGATTTGCGTTTTTGCACGGTCGTATTGATTGAGAGAGCTATCCAATGTTTCTGCCAATGCTTTTCTGCGCGCTTTATAGCATTGCAATGTCCATTCATTATTCCTAGTGCCATTGCTGTACCTGTTCTTCTCTATCTCGATTTTTGAATCTAGCCCGGGTGATTTGTTTTCACGCTTCTGTTTGGTGTCCTCAAATTTCTGTTTTGCCGAGTCAAATTGTAGCTGTCTTACCTTAATCAACTCTGATTGCGCGGCGATGGCATCATCATTCTTTTTGAGCTTTTGATTCATTTGAGCAAGTGCCTGACGGACCGATACGAGCGCTTCGTTCGGATAGTGTTTTGCCTGGCGAATTTCAACCATGCGTATCAGTACCGGCAACATTCGCTCAGCCTGACTTCCATTGTCACGCTCACTTCTGTCTTTCAATCTGCTGAGTAGTCCCAGAGGAAAACCATACCTATCATCTTTCCAGTCAATTTTGAATTGTTTGTTGTCGTTGACGAACTCTTTCAAGCCTAATTCTTCGAAAAGCTCACACAGCTTGATCGCGAGTTTGGTGTCCTCTGGTGACTTGCCTTGCTCAATGATTTGATCAACTGGCCACCGGAATGATTCTCTTAGGTCGTCGAGATCACTTTGCGCACTCATTGCCATGATGACCTTTTCCATCATTTCACGCGCCTCTGGGAATTTGCCATCCCTCCACAGGTAGCTAAACATCTTCAATCGTGCATTGATTGAATCTTTTGAACTAGCCGTGATTCCCAGTTGTTTAACAGTCTCTTCTGTCTTCTGTCTTTCGTCTGCAGCTCGTTTTTCCCTGTCTTGTCTTTCTTCGTCAAGTTGTTGAGTTAAATGTTCATTTGTCTCGGTAACTCCTGCTAGGCTGCGCGCTTCTGCATAATCCTTCGCAAGGCTAGAAATGCTTGATTTGAAATATTGCGGATTGCCGTTTTTTAAATCGTCGATTGCTTGTTTATACAGAGCATCACTTTCAGCAACTTTCTTGTGGGCAAGGAGAAACAAACATAGATTCATGAGATCTCTTTCTCGGAACCCATACATCTTAGTCTTTAACTTGTAAATGCTCTTGCACAAAATTTCGGCAACTGGTACAGCCTTCGGCTGCAGATAATGACAAGGAAGTGGAAATTGCCCAAAGTCATCTGTGATTCGTTCAAGTTCATTCATCGGTTCACAATATGGGATGTATTGCCCATACAAGCGTGGGATCTTGTTGATTGTGTCTTCTATCTCTCGAGCGAGTTTCATTGCTTCCGCTTGTTGATTCAATTCAAGTTTGATTTTTATGATCCCGCACAAGTCGGTAATCTTTTGTGCACACTCCGGCTGCTCTGTCTTACTTAAGAGATTCATCGCATTTGTGTGATACTCAATCACTTTATCTCTGTCGTGTTGGGTGCTTGCTGCGCGTGCCAGTTCACGATAAGCATCTACACGAATCTTTGTTGCTTTAGTATCCTTTTCATTTAGCTGAATGATTTCTTGCGCGAACGATTTTGCGCCGTTGAAGTTACCCTTCCTGTATGCAAACCTGCTTCGGACGAATAAGAGCTCCGATTTTAGCTGTGTCGATGGTGGTGAAAACGAGTCAATCAACTTTTGTACACTTTGGCAAATGTACTCAACTTGTGCACTCAGGTCCGGCGATCTCCATGAAAGGTGCCTTGCCGTGTCAATCAGTAACTCTGTTAGTGTCTGACGTTCTGGTTGCCCCAGCGTCAACCCCTGAGAAACAATGTAGTTTATATTAGCCTTTACCGAATCCAGTTCGCCTCGATTCAGGGCTCGTGAGATTTCCGCGACAGAGTCTTTTAGTTGCTCCGGTAATGCTACCCTGTTCCATCGTCGTACCTCTCCGCCTCTCGATGACCACTCTGATGCGTCATAGAAAGGTTTCTTTTCTGGCTCAGGCTTGTGCTGCTCATCCAGAAGAGTCTGAATCTGATTGATGTAAGTCCGGTCGAGAGGAGCATTGTGAGTTTCATCTTCGGGGGAAGGTGGTTCCGCTGGTGGCCCATCGATGTCGAAGTTCACTGTCAGTTTAAGATAGCCGCCGCTTTTGCCAGGGGCGTTCGCAAACTTGATTGCTTTAAGTTCGGTTTCAAGCGCAGCATTTTGCGCTGGACTTAGCTTTGTTTCTCGTAGGGTCAGCTCAAGAAGATTGCCCTTTCCATCGGCGACGAAGTGCACAATAGAATGTAAGGCTGCCTTATGCTGTAAACATCCGCGTGTAAGTTCGTATTTTATTCGTTCTCGGTACTCTCCAATTTTGATTGTCGAGATCTCACCGGACTCACTAATCATTAACAGGTCTTTAGTGAATGACGCCGGGCAGAATCCTGCCAGAAGGAAGGGGGCAGCAGAAGCCAGCGCTATAACTCTTTGGAAAGGTCTAGTTTTCACAAATTGTTCCATGGAGTAACACTCAGACTCCTTTATACCCTATTCAAAGATGGGATAGGTCCAAAGTCAAACCCGTCTGGATTAAGAACGGGTGTGCAATCAGGTTTAACCTGTAAGATTGCGACTTGGTCCTACCGCTTAGCCTTTTTGAATTTTGGCGATGTTTTCTTTGCGACAGCATCTCGACTCTGTGGATGCACAATAGGAGCAAATGGATTCAACATCGGCACAGGATCGGTAAAGCTCGGCGGGCGCACTGGGGGCACTCGCTGTATAGTAT
>JAFEGK010000002.1:0-61189 GCA_018239985.1 Verrucomicrobiota bacterium
CAAGAATTTGAAGACACCCTCTTACTGCGTTCTTTGTCATCCATTTGGATGCCGGGTTAATAACTGTTGAAATTTTATCTGCTTATAAGCTAAAATATTCGGAATGTTTAAGCTCCTATTTCCAGGTACATTCGACCCACCTACGTTGGGGCATATCATGCTCATCAAACGTGGGGCGGCCTTGTGTGACCACCTAGTGGTAGGAATTGGGAAAAACTTAAGCAAAACAAAGGCGATTTTAACCGTCGAAGAGCGTATTGAAGCCCTCAAGCACGAGACTTCCTCTTTGAAAAATGTTGAAATCGTCAGCTTTTCTGGACTAGCCGTCAATTTTGCAAAACAGATTGGTGTTAATGCTCTTTTAAGAGGATTTCGCACTTCAAGTGATGTCGATTTTGAATTGCAAATGGCGCGGGCCAATAAAAAGCTTAGTGGGATAGAGACTCTTTTTTTAATGGCTGAAGATGAAGCTCACATCAGCTCCACCCTCATCCGTGAACTTGCCGCAAACGGCGCTTCACTGAAAGATTTCGTCCCCGAATATATAGAAAGCACTTTACAACACCGTATACAGAAGGAAAATTAATTTTATGGAAAGAGGCCGGGTTAAGGAAAAAGGTCGAGTTAAATGGTATGACCAAGAAAAGAACTATGGATTCATTGTGTCAGAATCTGGTGGCGAATATTTCGTTCACCGCACTGATGTCATCGATGGGACACTAGAGAAAGGACAGTTTGTTCAATTTGAGATTGGCGAAGGGAAAAAAGGCCCTGTTGCCAAAAACGTCCAGACTATTGAATCGGAAGAGTAAACACCGCCATTCCATAGAAATACAAGGCCCGCTGCCGAAGGTTAAGACCGCGAAATGGCGATTTTATCCTCGGCAGCGGGTCTTGTTATTTTAAGAAGCTGTACTAAAACCAATTCTCTAGATAGCTTACCATAGANNTCTATGGTAAGCTATCTAGAGAATAGGTTTTACAACACTCTCTAAGGGCAGCCCCCTATATTTTATTCCCCATATCGTATTTTGTCTCAATGACATTACCTTTAGCATCATAGGCTTTCTTGACACCATTGAGCTTGTCATCGACAAATGTTTGCAGGATCTTAGGTTTGCCGTTGTCGTAATATTTGTTCAGCTTCCCATGGCGCAATCCCTCTTTAAATTCTCCTTCAAAAACGAGAACGCCATCCTTATTCCACTCTTGGTATAGGCCGTGCTTCTCCCCATTCTTATAGAAGGCTAGGGCGGCAAGTTTGCCATTATCAAAATAGCACTTTTCTTCCCCCTCTTTGAGGTCATTGACATAGGTCACTTCACGCAAAAGTTTTCCATTCGGATGGTACTCTTTGGCAGGACCGTTGCGCAGATCATTCTTAAATTCGAAAGTTGCGACAACTTTCCCCTGCTCTGAATAAACCGTCGCCGTCCCCTCTTTTTTACCCTCTTTGAAGTAGGTAACGCCCATTTTAGCTCCAGCTTGGTTATACTCAATCGCTTCGCCTTCAGGAACGTCATTCACATAATTGACTTCAAATCCTTTCACCCGTCCGAAAAATTGATCGGGAGGATAATAGATCTCGTGTGGTCCATTCTTTTTATTGTTTTTATATTGAAAGACCACTTCACGGCCATCTTGACCTCGCTCAAAAAAACGTCCATTTAGCTTTCCATTGGCATACCATGCCTCTTCTAGAAGCTCTCCCTCTTCGCTCCAGAGGGCTTTTAGCCCATCGAGCTGCCCATTTTTATAGGTTAGCGAGGTCTGGGTAGCCCCATTTGGATAGTAACTAAGCTGATCACCATGGAACTGCCCATCACTGGCATAACGGAAGACCCGGGCAAGCTGCCCCTCTTTCTCTCCCTCTTTCGGAGGGAAGAACTCCTTGTGTTCACCAATAGGGGTGTTCATGGAATAGAATTTACTCAGCCG
Organism: Verrucomicrobiota bacterium; assembly: GCA_018239985.1. Lineage (GTDB taxonomy): Bacteria > Chlamydiota > Chlamydiia > Chlamydiales > Rhabdochlamydiaceae > Sacchariniichlamydia. The sequence goes on from JAFEGK010000002.1 coordinate 1,939, forward strand.
AAGCGACCCATCTTCATACCACCCTTTCACCTCTCCGTCGATCTTGTCTTCTTTGTAGGTAGCCACTGTTTTGAGCTTTCCATTTTCAAAATACTCTTCAGCTTTCCCTTCTCTTTTACCCTCTTTAAAATTGACCACTTCATGCGGTTTATTTTTATCGAAGAAGGAGCGGATGCAGCCATCGGGCAAATCCCCTTTGTAGGTACCATCGAAGACTAGCACACCATTTTCATTCCATTGCTGATGCTGCCCCTCCTTTTTCCCTTCGGCAAACGACCCTTGAAACTTCAGCTTGCCATTCTGATGCCACTCTTTTTGCAATTTATCATGCTTATCAGAGGCAAAGCACTCTTCAAACTGGGGCTTACCATCTTCGAAATAACGAAAAGCAGGACCATTTTTCTCTCCATTAGCATAGTGAACGGTGATGGCCAGTTTTCCGTTTTCGTACCACTCTTCGTAAAGCCCTTCCCGCTTGTTATCTTTATAGACGACATGCATTTTGCATTGTCCGCTTGGGAAGTATTCAAACTGTTCACCATCTAGCTTGCCGTTGATGTAGTGATATTTGGTTTTGAGCTTTCCATCGTCATACCACTCAAGGAAATCCCCATCGCGTTGATCTTTAACTAGAGAATATTCGGCAATTTTTTGCCCCTCTGAATTGTATTTTCTAATTGGCTCAACTAATTCTCCATCTGGATTGTACTTTGCACTATAGGCTTGTTTTCCATTGGGATGATTACGCCAATGGGTCCCCTGGGGAATCCCAAGCGCATATTCTCCCTCACCGATCAGTTTCCCATCTTCGGCAAAAAACTGTTCCGTCCCATGCATTTTTCCATCGCGGAACCTAACTTTATAGCTCTCTTTTCCATTGGGGTAATATTTGATCAAGGAGCCGACTGGCTGTCCATTTTGGAAATCTTGAACAGCGATCATATTCCGATTTTCATCGTAAGCAACAAAAGCGGGAGTCCGCCCATCGGAGCTGAGCACTCCATTTTCATAACGACGGCTAGACTTTAAAGCCCCATTTTGGTGCCATTCCAAAGCCGTCCCGGTGCGGACACCGTCAACATGGGGAATTAAAAAGGCCCGTTGTTCGTTCTGATAGTAATGGACTAAATCACCCACTACTTTCCCTTTCTCAAAAGTAGCCTCTTCAGCTTTTTTACCATCTTCATAGAATGTAATTGATTTGCCATGCTGCAAGCCATCTTTATAATACGAAACCGCTTGTAGTTTTCCATTCGGATAATAGGCTTGCACTTGGCCATTTAGAACACCCCGATCAAATTGAGCCACTTTTTCGACTTTGCCATCGGTATAAAAGGTGACACTAGCTCCGTGGGGGACAATCGTATTTTTCCAAGCGGTATGACCTGGCGATCCCTCTTCGACGACGATCAGGTCCATCTCACTGCGCAGTTGGCCGCTCGGATAATATTGTAATTGTTTGATGGGGATCTCTTTTTGGCTATCGTCTTCATCATAGAAGACTACGGTTTTGGGGACCCCTTCATTGTGCTGATCCATGATCTTGGGTCGCCATGTAGGCTCCCTCCGTTTCAGATTGATCCCGTCTTGAGCAAACCCGCAAATAGTGAGTAGCAAGAGTGCGAATTTCAAAAAATGCATACCTATTCTCCTCTATGGAAACTTGTCCTAGAGAATACTTGAAAGGGAAAAAAAAGGCCAGGGATTGGTGAATAGGCGCAATGAAAAACTTGCGCCCTAATATTTACTTATAGAAACCAGCCCAAATGAGGATAAGGCCCCAAACTAGCGGGACAATTCCCATCACTTTTGTCCATTTATTCCGATCATAATAGAATTTGACCAGCACCTGGGGCATAAAGAACCCTAGAAGGGCACGAATGAAAAAGGCCCATCCGAGCAGGGTGACAAAGAAAAAGACGTCCATTCTCCAGCCGTTATAGCTAGTGATCAGGAACAAACCCACCACTAAATTTAATACTGAGCTGTTGTATAGAGCAGCAGGCGAATTTTTCATCGCAGTCAAAATTTTTTGTAGATTATCGGTATAGAGTAACATCCATAATCCGATAATTGCTAAACTTGGGCCAAATACTTTGGCCAACATTAAAGCAGAATCCATAACTCATTCCTCCAACTGAAACTTAGAGACTGTCCACAAACTCAGTTTCAGCGAATTTTCGGGTTCTTTTGAGCCGATTTTCGATTCAAATTTTGGGGGTAATATCACTCTTCGAATATGACCCCCAAAATTTGAATCGAAAATCGGCCAAAATAATCCCGAAAATTGGCGAAACCTGGGTTTGTGGACAGTCTCTTATACCCGTTCCGTTTGGGTGCCTTTGAAACGGAACGGGTATATACCCAAAAAAACCGAATTTGAAGACACCCTCTCAGCTTGTTTCGGTATAATTTCTCAGCCGATTGTTGGTCAAGGTGTTTTTTCACCAACAATATTATTTTCTCTGTAGTTTATAAGTCCCCATCAATTCAGCCTTCGCAATGATGTGGCCTTCGATTTTCTTCTCAACATCCTCTTTATTTAATCCTTTTTCCCACTCCGGCATGAAATCGAGCGCATAAAGGGTGAAGAAATAGCGGTGCTCTCGATCTGGGGGGCAAGGGCCCATATAAGCTGTCCTCATATTGGTTCCGCGGCCATGGGTTCCGGGTGGGCGAGAGTGCTCAGCAATCCCTTTGCTGCTCGGAGGAATCTCATAAACAATCCAGTGGACCCAGAGGCCGTCAGGGCGAATGTTAGTGGGGACATCGGGGTCGGTCATCATCAAGACAAGACTTTTTGCCTCTTTGGGAACTTCGTGAAAATCGACAGGGGGATTCCAATCATATCCTTCACATGTATAGATCGATGGTATCGGCTCCCCATGTTTAAACTTTGGGCTTGTTATACGCATTGGTTTCTCCTTAATTACAGTTTCTTCAATTCTATACAAAGGGGGGTCGTTAAGTCCAGAATTACCCCGCGATCCTCTGTTTGCAAGAAAGTGATTTTCTCGGCTGGGCCGACTCTGCCAGAGGGGTGTAGATGCAGGGACAACTTGTCTACCTTTTTTTTCCCATTTTTGATTTCAATGACCCCTGTCAAATCAACCGACTTATCAATGAAACAGAGGAGGGGGTCATCAGAATAGAAAGAACATTCATACTTGCCATCTTTATTGACAATATGCAAGTCGATATCGACCCGATCAGAAAGGGCGACGAGCTGAGCTTTGCGCAACTGAGCAAAAAAATGGCTCATATTTCGATCAAAATGATGGATCGCCATCATCCCTTTCATTTGCCAACCAATTCCAACTGCCGCAAGGCCTAAGATTGCGATGCAAACGACAATTTCAAGTAGTGTAAAGAGTCTACGGCTCTTGTACGACATACCCTCTTTCTTTTGTTTTTTTCGCCTTGTGGGCGTCTAGTTTTGCTGAGGTGACTTCAACTCCAGTATCCTCGCTCACGGTGATCTCGAGTTTTTTTCCCCACCCGTCTTTCATTAAACTATCGACATTTTTCACGACACCTTGAGCTTCAAGTATCCCTTTCACATTTGCATTAATCTTCGCGGCGGAGACTCCTCTGGCAAGTTCTAGTTCAAGCAAATCCTTTATCCTAACAATTGCTTGCTCTGTTTTGAAGGCTTTTCCCTCTTCCAAACTCCCTTTCATGCTATAGCTAACGATGCCACCAATAAGGCCGATTAAAAAAATCACGATCATGATTTCGAGAAGGGTGAATGTCCTTTTTTGCTTCATATTGCCTCATTAGTTAGAAATTAATGAGCTCACATCGGTGAGCGGTAGAAGGATAGATAATACGACCAAACCGACAATTCCGCCAAGGATTATTAAAAGGGCAGGCTGCAGAAAGGTGGTGATGTGGGAGAGGTTTCTCTCTAGCTCTTGATCGTAAATATCAGATAGGCTCTCAAGCATTTCAGGTAGCTTGCCGGTCTCCTCGGCAATCGCCAGCATCCGGGTGACTAATGGGGGAACCTGAGCCGATTTTTTCAATTCTTGGCTAAGTGATTTCCCTTCGATCACCCGTTTTTGGGCTTCGTCAATCGCCTCTTCCAATAGGGCATGCTTCATCACTTTTCGGCTAATGGCAAGGGCTGTGACTAGGGGGACCCCACCAAAAAGGAGGATCGAAGTGCTTCGACAAAACCGGATAAGCGCCGCCTGGCTGACGATCGTTGTTAATAAGGGAATTTTTTGAAGCAGCTGCTGAAAGACCAGCCTTCCTTGCGGCTGTTTAAAAAAGTAGGTGAGTCCTGCAATAGCGGCGCTAACTCCGAGTAAAATGCTGAGGTAGGATCTTTGCAGTCCGCGGCTCATGCTTAAAACGATTTGGGTCAGGGGATGGAGCGATCTTCCTTCAAAAAGTTCACTCATCGAGGGGATAATAAAAATGAGTAGTCCGATCACAACTAGGAAGCAAAATACCCCTAAAAAGGCAGGATAGGCCATCGCACTGACTAGCTGTTTTTTGAGTTTTTGTCGTCTCTGGATCAGGTCATACAATTGCTTAAAAGACCAGGCCAAGGCGCCGGTTCTCTCCCCAGCTTCTGCTAAGGTGATGTAGATCGGATCGAAGGATTTGGGGTAGGTTTTTAGAATGGTAGATAGTTGTTGTCCGCTTTTGAGTTTGTCACAAAGATCGAGAAAAAGGGGATGAGCCCGATTGCGTCGATATTTTTCTTCAATTGTCAGCAGGCTTTCGTAGAGGGGAAGCCCTGATCCAAGAAGTTGGGATAATTCTCGAGTAAATGCGAGAAGCATTGCGGAATTAAGGCTGATCTCTTTCTTATTTTCGAGCAGACTTAACTTCGTGACAAGGATCTTCTCACGTCTTAGTCTTTCTTTAGCGAGCTCGTAAGAATCGGCGTCGATGACTCCACTGACTTTCGTTCCGGTTTCGGTGAGAGCTCGATAACGAAAAATCGGCATCGTTTATTCCTCGCAACCACGGGTGACACGCAGAACTTCAGCGGTGGTGGTCAGCCCTTGAGCCACAAGAACCCCGCCGTCTTGACGCAAGGTGCGCATTCCCTCCTCTATCGCTACTTTCTGCAATGAGGAACTATCTACTGTTTCCACTAATTTCCTCCTCAGATGGCCGCTCATCGGCATTAATTCGTAGATTCCAAGTCTTCCTTTATATCCAGTCTCATAGCAATCGGGACAGCCCTTGCCGTAATAGAGTTTTTTGACAGGATCCTCAAGCCCTAAATTCTGCAATTCTACCTCTGTTGGCTCATAGCTTGTCTTGCATTTAGGACAGATTTGCCGAACCAGTCTCTGGGCCAAGACGGCAATCACGGATGAGGAGAGGAGATACGGCTCGATTCCCATATCGACCAGGCGTGTGAGCGCAGATGGGGCGTCGTTAGTGTGGAGTGTTGTCAACACTAAGTGTCCCGTCAAAGCAGCCTGAATGGCGATTTCAGCCGTCTCCCTATCCCGAATTTCTCCGATCATGATCACATCGGGATCCTGTCTGAGAATATGCCTGAGCCCTGTAGAAAAGGTGAGGTTGATCTTTGGATTGACGGCGATCTGCGCCATTGCCTGCAGTTTATATTCGACCGGATCTTCGACAGTCATGATGTTGGTGTGTGAGGAATTGATTTCTGCAAGAGCGCTGTAGAGTGTGGTGGTTTTCCCGCTTCCAGTAGGTCCGGTAACGAGGACGATCCCCTCACTGAGGTTGATTAGATTTTTAAATTTTTCTAGGATCGCAGGCCGCATCCCGATCTTATTGAGCCCAAGCATAATGTTGCTCTTATCGAGAATACGAAGGACGATCCGCTCCCCATAGACAACGGGGATGGTACTAACACGAAAGTCGATTTGACGGTTCCCCAAGCGCAGTTTAATGCGCCCATCCTGAGGCAAGCGCTGTTCAGCGATGTCTAGACGTGACATCACTTTGATTCTGGCCAGTATTTGCGATTGGTATTCTTTTGGCGGTGTGTGGCGAAGTTGTAGCACTCCATCGATCCGATATCTAACTGAAAGACTTGCTTCTAATGGTTCAAAATGGACATCGGAAGCCCCTTGTTGAATGGCTTCTAGCAAAATGGCATTCAGCATCCGGATGACGGGGGAATCGGTGCTCTTTTGACCTAGTAGATCGTATCCTTCAGCATCATCTTCAGTTGGATTCCGGCTTCCGTTTTCATTTAGGCTGCTGAAAAGCTGCGAAGTGGCCTCTTGAGTTTGGTGGTAGCATTGTTCGATGGCAGATTCCAACATTTCTTTGGAAGACAACACGTCTCGCACCTCTTTTCCGGTGAGAATCCTCACCTCTTCAAGCACTTCTAGAGCAAGAGGATCTGCAATTGCGACAAAAAGGACGCCCTCTTTACATTCCAAGGGTAAGACAAGGTGGTTCTTTGCGAATTCATAAGGGAGAATTTGCTCCCGATTTTTGACATAGGGGTACTGGAAGAGCTCTTCCACAACCTGTAGCCCAAAATGGGCGTCACTCATAGTAGTATTGTTGTTTTTCACCAAAAAATGCCCTTATACTGCTTGAAAATAACCGTTTCTTTTCACACTCACGCGCTGAAATCAGGCGGCATAGAAACTCTGGGATATCTCCAGGCCGCTTTTCAAGCTCTTGACAGCGCAAGCAGAAAAGCTCTTCTGAAGGATCAGTGATGATTCGGGGTGTAATGAAGAAGAACATCTCTGTGTTATCGTCGGTGAGCTCTGTGGATCCGAATAATTTTCCGATACCAGGAATTTCCCCTAAGAAAGGGACCTTCTGAGTCTTGTCGCGAAGCGATTTCCGACGTAGCCCACCGAGAATCACCGTCTGACCATCTAAAACGCGCACCTCGTTTTCAATATGTCTTTTATCGACGACGGGACGGCCATCATAATGGGGTTTTGTCGTATCGAAAGTAATATTGGTTTGCAGAGTGACAAATCCCCCCTCTTCACCATCCTCTTCGCATTCATCTGGCATATGAATAATCGGCGTCATAATGATGTTGATCCCGTACTGGGCACGGGTGAACGACTTTTCAAATGCGATCCCCTTATTCGTATCAATAGGAGCAGCACCATTGTTCAAAGAGATCTCTTCCATAATCGAAATCGTCGCTGGCGTCTGGTTGACGGTGATGACAGAAGGAGCAGCGTTAAGCTGAATATCCTCTTGTGTCATTAAAAAGCTATAAGCTAGATCAAATGCAGGAAAATATTTCGACTTATTTCCAGAGAAAAGAAACGCAAGTACCCCATTTCCGACAGGAGCATCAAGCCCATTGGGGGGAGGGGGTTTAGGGCCATCGTAGCGGGCACCATTGTGGGCATTTCCAAGCTTCAAGAGATTGAGTCCATAGTTGGTCTGATTATTGAGCTTCTTCTCAAAAAGGAGCACCTCAATTTGGACCATCTTCTTTGGAACATCGAGGCGACGAAGCAGATCTTTGATTCGTGGAAGAACGTCACGCCTCACGACCATGAGCAAATTGCCAGTTTTGACATCCGGGATAAAATGCTCAATATTTTGCTCCACCTCGAGTTTTGAATCGATTTCGGGTTTAAATCTCTGTGGTGGCACAGTCAAACCAGGGGCCTGGGCATACCCATCAGGAGCAGCTTGGAGAGCCGCGCCACGAGCTGTGTAACTGATATCCAAACTGTCACGAGACTCTGGAATAGCGTGGAAAATCGAGTAATAGACCTTATCTAGAACCTTGGCCAAATCATTTGGGTCGCTGTGTCTACAGTTGTAGATATAAATCGTCATCTCAGCTGGATCTTGAAGCTGATTTTCGGTATCAGCTACCAACTTTTCTGCCCGATCAACAACCTCACGGCGCCCCATTAGGATGAGGGAATTACCCTGAGTTGGGGTGATGATTGAAAGCCCGTCGTTATCGAATTTTCCCAACGGGACACGTTGGAATTTCTCAATAGCCTCGCTGAAGAAAGTCTGCAGAATTTTCTCCATCTCCTTCACACTCATCTTCGTGATCGGGACAACTTTCGAGATTTTTCCTTGGGGATCCTTCCAAACAGTATTGTAGAGTTGAATCAGCTTTTCAATCTCATCTTTTGTAGAAACCAGGGCAATTTTTCCGCCGATGTTGTAGACAAAAGTCATTTTCGGGTCAGAGAAACGCTCGAAAAACTGAAAAGCCGTTTTGACCTGCTCAATGGGAGGAGAAAAGACATAAAAAATGCGACGGTGATCCTGAATGAACCGGATATCTTCTGGGGTAGAGGCAATCGCGGTCACAGCTGAAGGGTCTTGCTTAAAAATGAATAGCTGCCGTGTATAAGGGTTGACCTGCTTGACCCCCACTCCATTCTGGGCCAAGATGATTTCGAGCATATCGCCCCAGGATTCCCGGGGAATGGGCAAGTTAGAATGCATCGTCACTTTCATCCCAGACATTTCGGGAGGGACAATATACAGATATTCCGATGCTCCATACTCCATCACGAGCGAGGCAAGTGAAGTCTCCTCCTGATCCCAGAGAGCATACCCCTCCTCTTCCCGTTTGGTCTGCAGAGTCGACGCTTGGCGCCATCTCTCCTGTAGAGCAACCATCTCCCCTTTCACAGACTGGACAGCACTCAGCAGGGATTGATATTCTTCCTCTTGAGCTCCGGAAGCATGCAACTTCTCCGCAGCAGCCATCTGCTCCGCCAGACTAGCTCTGAGCTCGGCTAGTTTTTGATTGACTTGTGACAATTGCAGTTGCGTCTGCTCACCGACCATTTGAGTACATTGCGCCTTTTTTTCCTCAATGGTCTGAGCAAAAAGCGAAGTCATAATTAAGATTGCAGGTGTAATACGTTTCATCACTGAGGCTTAGAGATCCTTTTCTTAGTCGGTTTTCCTTTTAATGCAGCTGCTTGAATAGTAAAGGGTTTCATCTGAGTCCGCAGGTCATCGAAGTGGCGCCCACGAATATGACCACTTTGGTCGATCGAATCAACGACAAAGAGCTCTTCAACAATTTCATTATTTAAATAGGATTCGATTTCATTAATTGTAATCAATTTACGCCATCCCGCTTGTGTTTTTATTACCCAATCGCTTGGTCTTAAAACCAATCGCTTTTTTCCAATCTTACAAGAGACTTGCCCAATACTACGCATTTTCGGATCGGCAATCACCTGGTCTGGGACAAAGCGGATAGGTTGATTTTTTTGGAGAGACAATCTGACATAGAAGAGGGGCTCCCCATTGACATCCCATCCCTCCAGCTCCACCTCGTTATCTGAGGTCTCCCTAAACACCGCTATGGGGACAGAAGGATCGGGTTCACTCACAGTCCATCGCCCCTCTTTTAAGGTGAGAAAATCTCCCGGCTGTAGATAGACAAAATAACGGCCGGTCCCGCTAGTCAGCTCAATTTTATATTTTTCCCCCAGCTGCCGATATTCCTCCCCTCCATATTCTCGAAAAAAGAGATCGTTCCCCCACCACTTTGCCTGAATTTGGTCAAAATTGTCTATGTTCTTTGGCTTTTCTTGCAAAGAGAGCTCCTCATCTCCGATTTTGAGCAAAATCTCATCACCATTGATAAGCTGAGGGATCATCTGCCTGCCCCCATCAGCAAATTCAAACTTCTCTTCATTCCAACTGAAGCAGATCGGCTCATTTTCCTTGATCAGTCGTTGCTCGTCAGAGCCCTTAAGCCCAATCCGATAGACTTTTTCCCCCTTTCCTAAATCGGGACGAACATTTTGGGCCAAAAGGACCAAATTTTGTTCCAGGGCGATCACCATTGGAGAGCGCTTATTCTCATAAAGAGCAAGGGGCCCCGTAAGCATTTTCTCCACATCAAAGGTCGCAATTGGATGAGTTGTAGCTTCAATCGACTCAAGTGGCTTAGAGGCAAATAGCGCTACTGCGAAATAGATCGAAATAGCCACCGTCATAGCACTGATAGCCCATTTAGCAAACGCAAATACTTGGTTTAGAATAATACGGGATCGGAAAGCAATGATCATAACGATCTCAAGCATAACTCAAGTGAGAAAAAAAACCAACAAAGACAGTTGCTAAAATTATCTTGAATAATTAGATTGAGGTTAAAACAACAAGATCTATCTAATGGAGATGTTATGAATGACAAAAGCAAAAAAGAAGGCGTAACTGTCAAAGAGATCGAAAGTTATGCGAAGGGTTACCGCTATGAGATTTTCTTTTGCGCCCTTTTCGTTTTAGCGACTATCTTTTCAATGGTATTTTGGGGAACCACACTAGCCATATTCCTGACAGGAGTTGGTGGGATCGTCGGAGTGCTCCTAGCTGAAAAGATCCATCAGTTTGCGCAAAAAATGGCTGAGACAATTGGCTCTAAAGAAGTTGCCTTCCAACTGATCGTCGGTTTGCTCGCCCTCGTCGTCGCCATCTTCCTCGCCCCCGTAATCTTCCTAATTCTCGGAGTACACGGCGGCAAAAGCATGATGAGACGCATCAGAAAAGCGACTGGAAACGGCTCTAAAAAATCCCAGTAATTACGATAAAGGCCGAGCTTCGAACTCGGCCTACGTGATTTAGGAAAAACCCGAGGCATAAGCCCCGGGTCTTCTTTCGTAAATTTTCTCAATTTACTTCTTTTTTGGATCTTGTTTTTTGGGTTGTCCCATTGGGGGCTTTTGCGGCTGTTGTGGTTGCTGGCCCCATGATTTTTGAGGTTGTTGTTGGGGTTGTCCTGGCTTTTTGCTTTGTTTTTCTTTCATGACTTGACCTATGTATCACAATTTTTTTCTGGCGCCCTCTTAGACAGCCTAAGCAGAAGCGTCATTGAGCCCCATTCAACTCACAGTCAAAATTATTTTCAATATTTTTTAATTAGAAAATGTCTCTCGATAGAGGTCAGTCGTAGCCGCCGATGAGCCCAGCAACTTCCCACACAGCTCAAACACCTGATCATATTTCTCTGGCGGAACATAGACCCCCGCCTTGCACAACTCCGATTCTTTGAGCAAAATCATCGGCCTGTTAAAAGCCAGAAAATCATATCCAATTGACGACAGGTCTCCAATATAGATATCTGCCTGATCCAGAATAGGGTAAATAGGAGGAAAATTCTCTAGAATTTCCAATTGACTGATCTCTTCGGGGTATTGCTGATGCAGATTGGGATGAAGTTTGACAATCAGCCTAAACTCGGCTGGCGCCTGACGAAGATAGGGCCAAAAGGATGGAAAAGAAGAGTTTTTTTCCAGGTCTTGCCATGTCGGAGCGTAGAGAATCGTCGGTTTTGTTTTAGGGGGCAAGAGTTTCTGATAGAACTCCTTATGCTTTTGATAATAGGCCAATCGGTAATTGCCAACCCTGTGCATCGGAACATTTATCCCCTTTTCCTTTAGGAAAGCCTCGATTCTGGGGCCATAAGTCAACAACTGCTCCTCATGTATAAGAGCCTCCATGAATGGAGAAGATCGCCCTTTATCCGAATTCCCATGCGGGCACCAAATCGTTTTAATCCGCTTATTATGAATAGCTTGGGCAAAAAAGAAAACCTGATCAAAAAGAACGCGGGGCGTCGAGTAATAAACCGTATCAAACTGCGAGACCAGCCGCTGTGGAGCCTCCAAAGGATCCCACAAAAGGACCTTTAGATCAGGATAAAAAGTGCCCGCCTGGTCAGCGATCTGCTCATCGGTCAGAATCAGAGGGATTCCCATCTGCGCGCAGAGAGGAGCAAGATGGTCGAGGTGATGAAACTCGGGCCCATAGATTAAACCTGCTTTATTCATGGATTTCGTTGCGTATAGGTCGCGACCTTCGTTTTGCGACTCGATTTGTGAAGAGGATGTGGAAAGGGACATTGGAGGGGAAGCTCCTGCTTTTGCTTGGACTGCTCAAAAAGAGCAGCATTCCGGCAATTTTGCAAGTTCATCCTATCCAGAAGTGCAAAGACCTGGTCAAGTTTGCTCAAAATATCGCAACTGCCCTCTTCTTGAACAGGGAGAAGCTCCTTTTTTCCTAGAAAAGAAGCCAACTTAATCATCTCTTCAGTGGTTTTTAGCCTTCGATAGCGGATGTCCTTAAGATTCAGAACGTGATCCGATCTTTGCTCCATCACACTTACCCACTGCTTCCGATCGTTTTCTAAAAGAGCAAGTTCCTCCTGATGAAGATTCGAAAGAATCTCCCGCATCACCTCAATCTCATGATTTAAGACACTGCTCAAGTCATGGCCCATTTTTTCCCAATTTTCCTTGCTCGAGTTTGGAATTGCTGTCATCATATCCTCTATGATCCGGAATTTGTTATTTATCAGCAATGGACCCATTTAACAAGCAAGAATTTCTCCCTATCGGTTTAAAGCACTGGTTTGAAGAGAATAAAAGAAATTTTCCTTGGAGACAGACCCCCTCTCCCTATGCCGTATGGGTCTCAGAAGTGATGCTACAGCAGACCCAAGCGTCGGTCGTCATCCCCTATTTCGAAAAGTGGATGGCCCGCTTTCCAACAATCCAGACCCTGGCCGCCGCCCCCATCGAAGAGGTGATCAAGCTCTGGGAAGGCCTTGGGTATTATTCACGAGCGCGCAACCTCCACGCCGGGGCGAAATTTTTGGTTGATCACCATCAAGGAGAGCTCCCCTCAGATCCAAAACTACTAGAAAAAGTCAAAGGTCTTGGCCCCTACACCATAGGAGCGATATTAAGCTTTGCTTTCCATAAAAAGGGGGTTGCTCTTGATGGGAATGTCGCCCGCGTGATTAGCCGCCTTTTTTGCATCGAAGACCCCATAGACACCCCATCAGTGCAAAAAAAACTCCGAGCGAAAGTCGAAGATCTCTTGCCAGATACAGAGCCTTGGGTCATGATGGAGGCATTAATAGAACTGGGGGCCACAGTTTGCACTCGTAGACCCACTTGTGCAGCCTGCCCACTACAGGAAGAATGCCGGGCGTTTCATTTAGGAAAAGCAGAGCAGCTCCCCAATAAAAAACAGCGCTACTCGACAACCCTACTAGAGAGAGAAGTTTTACTTATTAACCACGAGCAAGAGTTCTTAGTTCAACACCACCAAGGGAAAAAAGTGATGTCAGGACTTTATGAATTTCCCTATTTTGAAAAGGGACAGTCCCATTCCTTTTATCCTGGAAAACTCGGACATCTTAAAAATTTAAAAAATGTCACCCACACCTTCACCCGTTACCGATCACAACTTTTTCCCTCACTTTGGATCGCCCACGAGAGAAGAGAAATTGAAGGATTTCAGTGGATTGCCCTCGAAGAGCTAAACAAGCTCCCCTTTTCATCGGGCCATCGGCAAATCCTTAAAAATTTATTGGAGGACCATGCACATCTTACATACTGAAAGCTCAAATGGCTGGGGAGGACAAGAAATCAGAATCCTCCGCGAGTCAGAAGGGATGCGCCGGCGGGGCCATCAAGTAATCATGGCGATTGCTAAAGGTGGTGGCCTCGTTGCCAAAGCCCGCGCTGCAGGATTTACCGTCTATGAATTAGAATTCTCCAAGCCAAAAGCCCTCTACCCCCTCCTTCAACTCATCACCATCATCCGCAGACATAAAATCGATTTGATCAACACCCATTCCTCAACAGACGCCTGGATTGGAGGAATTGCAGCCCGACTGACCCGAAAAAAAGTGATAAGGACAAGACACCTCTCCACCCCAATAAGAAAAGGACTTAACAGCCGCCTCCTCTACAACACCCTCGCCGACTTCGTCGTCACCACCTCCAGCCAGATCATTTCGCCGATCATCGAGCAGTCCAAAATACGGCCAGAGAAATGTCGCCTCGTCGCCACAGGAGTCGATCCTCAAGATCTCCAACCAACTGGCGCCGACGTCCAAGAATTTCGAAGAGAACTTGGCCTTGGACCTGACGACTGCCTCGTCGGAACAGCCTGTTTTGTACGTTCTTGGAAAGGGATCCAAGATTTAATGAAAGCCGCCCACCTACTTCGTGATTTCAACCAGATCAAATGGGTCATCATAGGCGGAGGTTACGTCGACCGCTACAAAGGACTTGCAGCAGAGCTTGGCCTCGACACCACCCTCTATTTCACCGGCCATCTTGAGAACCCCTTCCCCGCGATCGCCGCGCTCGACATCTTCACCCTCCTGAGCACCGCCAACGAAGGCATTTCACAAGCCTGCTTACAAGCTGCCTACCTTCAAAAACCGCTCATCACAACCACCATCGGCGGCCTACCCGAAGTGTGCCGCAATCAAGAGACCGGCATCCTCGTACCCCCAGGACGTCCGAAAGAAGTCGCCAACGCCGTCCTCTCCCTCTACGACGATCCAGAAAAACGGAAACAGCTAGGAAAAAAAGCCCGCCAACTGGTCGAAAGCAAATTTACCCTACAGCACACCTTAGATCTCATGGAGAAGATCTACACGTCCCTATAAAAAAGATATCATTACATCATTCCCCTCATTTTTTTTGACTAATGCCTTGAAAGGTTGTCAAAAAACGTGGTTGACCGAATATTTAACTCATTTGATCTTCCACATCCTGCGTCTTATCTATACCCGTTCCGTTGTCCAAAAAAGCCATTTTTTGTGCAGTCAACTGCACAAAAACTTTAACTACCTGTTTTTAAATGACTTAATAAAGCAGCAAGAGTTACACATCTCTAATAAAAACCTTAACATCCTGTTTTTAAAGAACTTGAACAAATCTATTACCTAATCAACCTTTTCTAAACTAAGACTTGAAATAAAAATTAATTTTTGATAAAATTATTTTGAGTTTATTGAAAAGGAGAAAAAAATGTTAAGCATTACTCATCATGGAATAAAGTACGAAGGGCAGTTTGATAATACTGGCCTTATTAATGGAAAGGCCACCCATCCCGATGGGACAGTTTGGAAAGGGAGCTTCGAAAATAACGTCTTTCGAGGCACGATTACCTATACTGATGGCACAACTTATAAGGGAGAATGCGTAAATAATCAATATCATGGCCAGGGAGTACTGACTCACGCAAAAACAAACATAGTATTTGAGGGGACGTTTAAAAAAGGGGAATTGATCAGCGGATGCTTATATGATCTACTAAAAAATAGCACCTATCGAGGAGGCTTTAAGAATTTTAGACCTCATGGCCAAGGGGAACTGATTAGTCCGAGCGGCAATAGCGTCAAAGGAGAATTCCTTCCGAATGGAGAAATACTCAATCCTCAATATTTTAAAAGAATCTAATAGGAAAAATGGCAGCAGCCATGAAAACGCTCGGAATTTCCTTGACTCTCACGGCAAATATACCCATAAATCAGGTTATAAATGCAAACTTTTCGAGCGGCAGTCGCAGTCCTTTGTTCTCTTTCCCTCTTTTTCCCATTAACCTTGGGAATCCAGGGACTCATTGCGACCATTGCCCAATTTTTTTGTGGCTGGCCCCTCTACACCGATTGGAAAAGAAACCCCCTCCCCGTTATCGGCGTCACCGGCGCCTATCTGTTTAGCTTCTACCTCATTTTCACACAGCACTTTCGAGCCATCTACTTTGAAACAAGCATCTTCCTCATCACCTTCTTCTTGTTTAGCCGCATTCTAGAAAAATACTATCAAGCCAAACAGCAAAAAGAGACACTCCTTTCCATCCATCCCCAGCAAGCTCATGTGAAACGGGAAGGAAAGTTAATGACCATTTGCGCCAGAGAAATCCAGATCGGAGACATCTTCATCGTCAACCCCAATGAGCGGATTCCAGCAGATGGCCAAATTGAGAAAGGGGAGAGCATCGTCGATGAAACCATGCTCTTTGGAGGTAAAAATGCGGTTGAAAAACAAGTTGGACATCCCATCTTCGCCGGCAGCATGAACCATCATGGAACCCTTATCGGCCAAGCGACTAAACCTGGCAATCAAACATTCCTTAGCCACATTGTAAAAAGCAATCCAGAGCCCGAAACCAGAGCTCAAAAAATCGCCCTCCCAACCCTCCTGCTCATCGCCCTACTCACCTGGATCGGATGGCAAATGACAGCCCAAGGATTTTTAAACGCCCTTTCCGTCATCCTGATCGCCTCCCCGCAAGCCATCAAACTCGCCCGGACCCTACCCTTCACCCTTGCTTGCAACAACGCCTATTCCAAAGGAATCTTCATCAAAGAAACCAAAGCCATCGAAGCTGCGCGCAAAATCGACCGGATCATCATCGATAAAAGAGCGATCATCAACCAAGACGCCCTCTCCATCGAAAAAATCACCATCCCCGAGAGCTATTTCCCCATCATCAAAACCCTTTGCCAACAAACCACACACCCTGCTGCCAAAGCGATCCTCGAATACCTAAAAACGACCCCCTCCATCTCCACCATGATGGTCTTCAGAAGCACCCCTGGGCAAGGAGTGAGTGGCTATTTCGATGAGAGGAAATACTTTTTAGGGTCGATGACCTTTTTTCAGCAGCAAACACTTCCCACTGAAAAATTTCAAAAGCCCTACCAAGAAGAACCTGGCCTTCTCATCGCCTTTGGGACCGAAAAACTGAGCATCGGCTACATCCTCCTCTCAGACGAAATACAATCCGATAGCAAGCAAGCCATTCTCGACCTCAAAGAGCTGAAAATCCAAACACAGCTCCTCTCAACCGATCAAAAAAAACAAACAGAGCGGACCGCGGCGGCCCTCCACATCGATACCTACCAAGCAGAAATCGAATCTAAAGATCAAATCAAGTACGTTGAAATGGCCAAAAGAGAAGGGAAAACCGTCGCCATGGTCGGAGAAAATCCTGAAGCCCTGGCAGCATCCGATATTGGATTTGGTAAAATTGGATTAAAAGAGATCGTCGAGACCATCAAACTCTCGAAAACCACCTTCCAAAAAATTCGTCAAAACCAACTCATCACCTTCGGCTATCACCTCATCGCGGTCCCCCTGGCAGCTCTAGGCTATATTCCTCCCACCCTAGCAGGCGTCGCAATGGTTCTGAGCATCGTCATAATTTCACACAACACCCTTCGCAAAAAAACTACAAAAGCAATTGTCCCTGTACAAATAAAAAACGAATTATTAGAATTAGAGCATGAAAGATCTATGGATTGATTGGTTACAAGAGAAACAACGGCACTTCTTCTATGGAGTGTTCATAGTAGTCGCAGTTTTTTTTATTTCCTTTCAGATTTATCAGAAATTCCAAAAGCCAGTGGCGACCAATTATCACGCAGCGAATCTCATTTTTGAAAAGTGGGTACTGGACAATAAAGATTTCGCCGAGCTAGAAAAAGCGCTAGCGAGCCATCCCGATTTAGAGAGCAAATTTGGGGCCCTGATCGCGGATAAATTCATCGTAAGTAACCGAGGCGACCAAGCCAAGCCGTTTGCCGAAAAAGTCTTCGAACGAGTCCTACGTCAAACTCCCGAGCATACAGCCTTTGCGGAAGGCTCCCTCCTGATTTCCGAAGGAAAACTCTCCGACGCCCTGACCCATTCGCTCGTGCTCTCCAGCCGCCTGGACACCAGCTCACTTCTCTATGGCTTCAACCTACTGCGCCTAGCGAGCCTCTACCGCGCCCTCGGCGACCGCGCCGAAGAGCTCGCCTCGCTCGCCCAGCTCGAGCTCTTCCTCAAGAGCAACCCCAAAGCCGGCGCCATCCTCGAGCGCTGCTTTTCCGACGGCCAACACTCATTGTCAGATTATTTAATTCATCGAAGCTCACAATGAATTGTGTTATATTACTATCCTTTTTCTATTTTTTTGACCTTTATGCTGCAATCTACCCTTATAAAACTTCTGTAGAAAATTATTTAAAACGGATTGAATTAACTGAACAAAAATCAGGTATCGATTTAATTGATTGTATTTACGTTATTAATTTAGATGAAAGACCGGAAAAATGGGAAAGGATGCAAAGTCTTTTTGCAATGAAGGATCTTCATATTAATCGAGTAAGCGGAATAAACGGGTGGAAGATCCCTAAAGAGATTCAAGAAGATTTAGCGGGAACCTATCCAGTAAGACTTTCAGGAGGCCGTTTAGGATGTATTTTATCACACCTTTCAGTCCTTAAAGATGCAGAAGAAAGAGGTTTTGAGCTAATCTGGGTTTGTGAAGATGATGTTGAATTTGTCGATGATGCTCAATTAATTCCTAAAACTTTAGCCCATCTCAATCAAATAGATCCAGATTGGGATGTTTTCTATACCGATATTAATTCAAAAAATGAGCGTGGCGAAGTGGTTCAGTCAGTAAGCTCCGATTTCAGACCAGATCAACAATATCTTCCGTTATCTTA
This sequence comes from Verrucomicrobiota bacterium, assembly GCA_018239985.1. Taxonomy (GTDB): domain Bacteria; phylum Chlamydiota; class Chlamydiia; order Chlamydiales; family Rhabdochlamydiaceae; genus Sacchariniichlamydia. Next base: position 20,168 of record JAFEGK010000002.1, read on the forward strand.
TTATACTTCGCGAGCTATAATTGATCAGGATATCATGAAAATTGGGCAAAGATTCGGTGCTTATTCAGTGATTTATTCTCGAAAGGGAATTCAGAAGATTCTCGATTATTTTACACATGTTTATCTATGGACGGCTTGGGATATTGACATTCATTACGTCCCCTCTATTCGTCAATACTCCTCCACCAAGGACATCGTTTCTATTTGGACTCAGAGCTCAATATCTGATACCCAAAGAGACCCTTTAGTTAAAAAATAATTCTGGAGTTATTATTGTAATTTTACAATTCCACTTTAAATAATTCCCTCGGAAAAGAATCGATCAACTTTTGAGCAGAAAACACTGGTGGCGACTCCCCTCCCATTCTGAGGGCTTCATAAATAGAACAAGCATATTCAAACTTTTCTCTTCCGGTACCCATATAGTAATCTGTAAATTTGAAAAGCGGTTCATTTTCAGTAACACGAAGTAGTCTTGCTGGGATACCAAATGCTTCCGCAACAATAATACCATGCAAGGAACTAGAGATAACAAACTTGCTTTCGATAATTTTTTGAATTATCTCTTCCCAAGGCTCAGTGGGATGAACAACATATTCACTCGAACCAAAAAGTTCCATTTCAGAAATATGAGGGATGATGATATATGCTCTCTTGGGACTTTTTTTAAACTCTGGGAAATAAAAGGGTAGTAATAAAGCCGGATCTCCATATATTTCTGGAACATTGATTCCCAGAGACATTAAAAATGATCGAGTCAAAGGGCCTCTGACACATCTCACGTCTAGATTTTTGAAATGATAATCCTTATTGTCTAGATGCTTTCCATTTATTCCAGAGCCCCAAACACAATCACCATCAATTGCGAAATGTATAATTGAACCGATCCCAAGCAATTTGCCTTCATTCGGCAAAGCCTTTTTGATCTTTATCTCTCCGATTCTCTCAACTAAGACCATTGAAAGGGTATCACCAAAATTAAGACTCCCATTATCAGGTTCCCACCAAAATAGATGGATGTCCGCTGACAAAGAAGAAAACGCCATTAAGATAATAGAGATGATATTTAATTTGGTATTCAATATGATCCAAACTGAATTTTACGCGTTAATCTCGCATGTTGAATTTTTTTCACCTTGCCATTTATAGCATTGCCAGGAAATATAATTCAAGATATAGTGACCCTCCTGTTTTCAAAGGAGCTACATGAGTAAGTTAAAAATAGCAATCGTCGTTCTTTTAGGGCTCTCCGTTATCTCATTCGTAGAATATAGCTATTTCGATAAAAAGCTTCGAGCACATAAAAAGAAAACGACACATCGATTAAAAATTTGCGAAGATATTGCAAAAGGACTTCCCTTCCAATCTGCACTAGGAGAAAATAGAAAATATCTTCCAAAGCAATTTGATAACATTCCGTTTTCAAATCACGGGATCGTTTTGGGAGTCAAAAAATTAGATATCCGTAACGTGTTCGCTCCGTACAACCCTGCGATTATCGAGCATGGGGATGGCTATCTCGTTTTTTTCCGCTATGATATTGTCAAACAAATGCACCTAAATTTTTATGATACCTTGATCGGCTGTGCAGAATTGGACCAGGATTTGAATCAAACGGAAAAAGAGTTTGTCACTATAGATACCAATAGCTCCTTTTGCGAAGATCCTAGAGCCCTATGGCATAATGGTAATCTATCTTTAATTTATAACAATCTGGTTCCAGCAAAATTTTACTCAAGGGCGATGCACATTGCCCATGTCGATCTTGATAAACATCAAGCCCAAAATATCCAAAAAATCGATTTGCACCTAAGCAAAGTGGAAAAAAACTGGGCTCCATTTGTTTATAAGTCAGAGGATGGCTCTGAGAATATTCTTTTTGAGTATCAGGTAATGGAGCCGCGTCAAATTTTAAAATACACTTCAAATGAATGCCCGGAATGGTTTGAACCAAAACCAACACAGGAACTGGAGCAGTGGTGCGAAAATTGGTCAGAAAAATGGGGGACTCCACTAGGTGGAACTGGGGCGCGCTTGATTGATGGAGAATATCTCTCGTTCTTTCATAGCAAATTCAAAGCACAAGACGGGACATGGTGGTATGTAATGGGGGCCTATACTTTCGAGTCAAAAGCCCCATTTCGGATCACTAGAGTCTCAACAACCCCCCTCTTTTTTGATGGCATCTATGAGACTCCGGCTCTAAACACAGCCTCGCCAGATAAATATGTGATTTTCCCCTGCGGCTTTGCAATAGCAAACAAGGGCGAAAAAACTGTGCTGCATCTTAGCTGCGGAGAAAATGATTCCGCAATCAAGATCGTCTCTCTTGATAAAGATGCCCTTGTCAAAAGCCTGAAGAAATTATGATTGCCGCCATCAGTACAGGCCCAGAAACCCATCTCGATCATCTCGCTCCACTTTGTGCTCTTTGGCAAATCCCTCTAATTGTCACCAGCAAAGACCATTTCGAACTTGGAGTAAAATTCTATCCGATGATCGAGATCCTCTATGTCCCTCTTGAAGACTTTACACTGGAGTATATTGCTGCCCATTTTGATACGATTGTGACCTGCGGCAAGTTTTGGGCGATGGAACTTAAGCCTCCACTCAAAATGCTTTATCAGAAAGAGCTCCGCTTCCTATTCGTTCCCCATGGATACTCGGACAAAGAAGAGCTTTTGAACAAACCTGTTAATCAAGATATTCAATTCACTTATGAAGATTTAGGAAATCTACGCTACGAATTCTATCTCCAGCATAAAACCCACTTTGATGAGCTAGCGAAAAGCTACTTTAAAACTCAAAAGAAGACCATACTGTATGCTCCCACTTGGCAAACAACAGCCACTTCAACCTCATTTTTTGAATCAACTGGTACCATCATTGAGTCCCTCTCAGGCAAATATAATCTCTTGATCAAGCTTCACCCTTTACTTGAGGAGAACGACCCGGCTCGCTTTCATCGGATCATAGGTAAATATGAGTCTACGGCCCGGTTTATCCTCAATTTCCCCTCTATCTATCCACTCTTAGAAAAAACAGATATTTACTTGGGAGACCATTCTTCCGTCGGCTATGATTTTTTAACTTACAACCGCCCGATGTTCTTCTTGAAGCAAGGAGGAAAACTCTCCAACTGTGGAGAGCTTTTCGAAGGAGCTGTAGAGAGCGAGCAAGAACATCTCCATTCAATAAGAGAAACGACTTATCTCTCCGTCTTCGGTCAAAGAGGCGGGAGCACAAATACCTCGGAGAGGCTATTGAGATTGGGGGCCAGCATTTCGGCTTCTAAGTCGTAAGAGCACCCCCCTTCATGTAGGGGGAGGATTTTCGAAACAATCGCTACATGAAAGTCTGGAGGGAAAATCCCATCGGCTCCGGTTGTGACGAGCAAATCGCCGATTTTTATGAGAGGCTCTTGGCCTCCAGCATAAGCACCCGTGCGCAGATTGCGAGCGGGCCCCTCTTCATCGCTAAAGTCATAATTAAATCCGACTCCTTTCAGGGTCCGCTTGGGGACGCGCCATGCTGGAGCGGCTGTTCCATGTAGTTCTCCTTTTGCCAAATAGAGCTCTTTTGAATGTTCGTTTAACTGATCGCGAAATACTGAAAGGGCGCGAGATATATCCACTGCTCCATAAAGATCTTCTCTTAGGGCTAGCATCTTGATGACCCCTTGCAATTTTTCTGAGAGAATCCGATTTTGCTCACCTCCGCGGACAGCGCGCACCGAGGGAGAAAGTGAACGGTCGGTGATGAGTCGGACGTGACATCTTTTTTCCGTCACCTCTTCGACAACTCCAACTATTGTCTTCCCGATGACTACAGGGCTATTTTTGGCCACTACTTCAAAGCCAAGAGAGCGATTATCTCTCTGGCCTACATTGAGCCAAACGCTGCTGCTCCACGGACTTGGATCACGAAAAACGATCCGTGCAGGAAGAGCATGCATCTGTCGATAGATCATTTTAGCTAAATACTCGCCCCTTCTTCTATAAAACGGATCATTTGAATTAGATAAGATTGGGATCAGCTCTTGTTTTTCTTTATCGAGTTGATGATTTTCAAGAATCCAATTTTTGAGACGCTCTAATTGTTGGTAGAGGAGCTGATTTTCGGTGTGTAGCTTTTCAATTTCGCTTCCATAAGATCCAGAACCGGAAAATGAGACGAGTCCAACCATCCAAGTCCGCAGATGACCTGCATTTTTTTGAGGCAAGCTAAGGACTAGGAACAAAAAAATAATGAGGAGCCAAAACGAGTGATTCTTGATCATTTAACTTCTAATAAAGCATCGACAAATTGTTCCAGATTCGTTTGATTCAATCCAGTCAAATTGATGCGACCATCTGCAGCCAAATAGAGCCCCTTTTCCTCACGTAGTCGCGCGATTGCCTGTGGCGGTAAATCACTTAAGCAAAACAGGCCATGCCCCTTACTTAACTCTTCCCAACCACCTGCTGGATCTTTATTCGAAATCATTGTGACAAAGTCTTTCCGGATTTTGACCATCCGCTTGCGCATCTCTTCAAGTTCATCCAACCATTTTTTGCGCAATTCAGGTGTCTTAAGCACTGTTTTGACAAGGAGCGCTGCATGCATCGGGGGATTGGAATAGATACCTCTAGCGATGGAATTGAGCTGACTGCTGATAGCAGTTAGCATTTTAGCCGAATTTGCAACTACGTATAAGGCTCCGCCCCTTTCTCCATACATTGAAAATGATTTTGCACACGTATACGTGACGGCAAATTCAAGACCTTTGGATAAAAATAAACGTGCTGGATAGGCATCCTCATCAGGAGAACTCCTAAATCCTTGATAAGCCATATCGAGAATGGCGTAGAGCTGTTTTTTTTCGAATAAGTCCACAATTTGGAGCCATTGCTCTTTGCTAAAGTCCATCCCAGTTGGATTATGACAACTTGCATGAAGCAAAACAGAGCATCTCATTGGAAGGCTCTGCAATTTTTCCATGCACCAATCGAATTGCATTTTTTTCTTTTCGTAATAGGGATAGCCCTCTGTTTTCAATCCTGCTGCTGAAAAGATCCCCCAATGGTTTGGCCAAGTAGGGTTGGAGATCGCAATCTGGTGGGTCCATAGATTCGCGAGCCGACCAGCCAGATAGAGAGCACCTGTTCCCCCAACGGTTTGAATGCCGAAAATCCTATCGGCTTTCATCCCATCGCCAAAGATCAGCTTCCCCAACTCATCAATAAATTCTTGATCTCCCTGAATGGGCAAGTATTCTTTTGAGATTTTTTGCCCAATCAGCCATTTTTCCACCTCTTCGATACACTTTAAAATCGGCGTTCGAAGATTTTCTCCTCGATAATAACCGGTAATAAAGGTGTATTTATTGGGACGTGGATCGGCCTTAAAACTAGCTGAAAGACCAAAAATGGGATCGGGTGGCAATTCTGGAATAGATTCATATGGGCTCATATCCGAATTCTAGACTAAACACTAATTGTTGAAAAAGAGAGAACTTTGTATGATGATACCCCTGAGGGGCGTTAGCTCAGTTGGTAGAGCGCAACAATGGCATTGTTGAGGTCAGCGGTTCGACCCCGCTACGCTCCATAAAACCTCTTCATCTCCTCAAAGATAGTCTTCCTCGGCTGGAAAGAGGTGACACATTCAGGCAGACTCTTTAAAAAAGTTTTTCCATAAGATCGATTGAAGAGCCTCTCGTCGAGGCATAAAATACATCCTCGATCCTCTTTGCGCCGCATCAATCTCCCAAACCCCTGTTTGAATTTCATGACCGCTTGAGGCACCGAATCCTCATTGAAGGGATCACGCCCTTGCTTTTTCAGATATTCGGCTCGTGCTTCAATCAGAGGCTCAGAGGGGACCGGGAAGGGCAATTTGACGATGATGACCAGCCTTAAGGCTTCGCCGGCAACATCGACCCCTTCCCAAAACGAATCTGTTCCAAAAAGAATGCCATTCTTTCGGTTTTTAAACTCTTCAAGGAGCTGGTGCCTAGGTCGATCCCCCTGCTTCAGATATGGGAGATCTAAGAGCTCCTGAGCGCATTTGTTGAGCATATCGTACGATGTAAACAAAACAAACGCTCCACCGCCGCTGATTTTGATCGCTTCGCGGATCACTTCTGCAGCCTCTTTGATGAAATTAAACGCATTAGGTGCAGGAAGATCCGAGAATCCTAGCAATCGGGTCCGAGTTTTGAAATCAAACGGAGAATGATAGACCGCCTCAAGCACATCTTCTTTTAGACCGAGATTGGTTTTCACATGTTCAAAATTTTCTCCAATCGTCATCGTTGCACTGCAAAGAATCGTGCTCTTAAGTGTGTTGAAGAGCTTTTCTTCTAAAAATGGGGCCACATCTAGTTGTGCAAGCGACAAAATTATCCCCTCAGGTGTTTTTTCGGCCCAACGGACACCTCCATCGCCTTCGCTTTTAAAAAAGGCATCAATTGTTTCAATTGTCACTTTCAGTTTTTCTGTAGTTGAAGCGATATCATCGAGTGCTACCTCAACTTTTTGTTTCAGCTCATCAGGAACATACCCCTTCAAGCTATTGAGCGAATCAGAGTAGCGCTTCAGCCCTTCCTTAACCTCCAAAAACGGTTCTTCTATGCTTTTGAGCATCTCGGGACGCAGTCTAGCCTTGTAAGCATTCAAAAAGAGTTTGTCTAGCAAATCGAAGGCTGTATTGATTTTGAGAGTGAGATCTCTCCGCTCTCCTGGCAAATCGACACTCAGACGGATCGCTAAGGCTTTATCCTGCTTTAAGACCTCTTTCAAAAACATCAACCGACTAACTTCCGGATGATTTTCTGAATGGACTCTCGCCAGAGTTTTGAAAAGCTGAATCCGATCGAGGGTTTGCGTCAGAGAGCTGCGCGCCACATGCTCTAAATGATGCGCCTCATCGACGATCAATCGAGTAAATGGAGGCAAAATTGATTGGTTTTCACTTGCAAGCAGATTGGCCATCAAAAGATGGTGATTGACGATGATCACATCGGCATCTTGCACTCTTGCTCGGGCCTTGAAAAAGAAACACTGCTTGTAGTGTGGGCATTTGACATAAGAGCATGCATCCGATTCGGCAAAAACCTGCCCCCAGATATCCCCAGAAAGAGAAAATGGGATCGCCGATTTTGTCCCATCCGTTGTTTTCGCCGCCCATCCAACAAGCGGTTCTACCGATTGATCAAACAGCCCATGTTGCTTTGAAACGTCTTCGAGTTTGCGCAAGCAAAGGTAATTTCCCATCCCTTTAGCAAGCACGACCCTCAATTCAATCCCCAATGCCTTCACAAGCATCGGAATATCCTTTTCTATGAGCTGTTCCTGTAGAGCAATCGTATATGTGGAGATAACGATTTTTTCCCCTGTTCGATAACTCCAAAGCAATGCTGGGATTAGATAGGCCAAGCTTTTGCCTATCCCCGTTCCCGCTTCGAAAATTGCCGAAGTTTCTTCTTCAAACGCCTCCCAGATTTGCTTGCTCATCTGCTGCTGCCCATGGCGAGCCTCATAGGAAGGAAGGCTTTTTTTGAGCAAGCCTTCATCGGAAAAAAGTTCGTCCAAGAGAGTGAGGGTTTCTTTCATGTTATCCCTCAACGCGCTTTAAGATTGTAAATCCATGGCAATTAAGATAGCGTTTATGAAGAACCCATTCAGGATGTCTATCTAGAAAATCTCCAACTGCTAACCATAATCCTCTTTTATTGCGATCAATGAAGAGAGGGTATTCGGAAAAATTGCCATGATATTCATCGTCGTCTTTCTCTCCCCATGGAGCACTCGTATCGTGCAACGCTATATACTTGCTCACCTTTGAAGAGAATTTTTCTAGTTCAAACGTCAGGTGGGCGTAAGTATGAAGAGAATCGATGAAGAGAAGATCTGAAGGTTGAATATCGATCTTCATATCATCTGCATTCCAAAATTGGAATGAGATCCTATTTTTCTGCGCCAGTAATTTCGCAAGTTGCAAGGTTCGTTTTGGGGGTAAGGCGAGGTCGATTCCAGTATAAGATCTAATCTCAGAAACATTTTCAGAGAGCCCGAGAAGAATCCCCCATGTAGATACCATCCCCCTAGTCCCGATTTCTGTGACGGTCGAACATTCTTTGGCAAGCTCTCTTAAAAGAGGGAGATGCTCATGAATATCAGAGGGTTTTTTGCAATTTCTTTGATAAATTTTGCGTAAATAATTTTGCCTAAGTAGGGACTGATTTAAAATAACAGTCAAATGGCTCAGCAAGCAATTTTTCATTTTTTAAAACAATCCCTTAGCGGCTAACCTCATTTATCGAGATGCTTTATCATATAATTCATTACGGACAAAAATCGCATTGCCTTGAAAGTCCTTTGCATACCAATGTGCCAGAAGTCTAAAACCCGATTTTTCAAGAAATGTTTTCAGATCACTATATTGAGTCATTCCTTTTCTAAAAGACTGAAAATTTGTCTCAGTATAAATAACTTTAACTGTTCCTAAAACTTTGGGAGAGCTAATTAGAGTTTGGAGTTCCAAACCTTCTAAATCGAGCCACATAAAGTCGATATGATCAACCGCATTACTCTTACACCAATCATCTAGGATCACACAGGGAACTCTAACTTTAGGTCCCTGGTAATTTTTCTCCATATATTTTGATGCTTCCAATAATGAGCTCGCTCCTTCAAAAACAGGATTATCACCATGGCTGCCATGGCAGACATGAAGTAATGCGACTCCATTGTAAGTATTTACTGCGAGGTTATATCCGTGAATATTCGGAAATCGTGACGTTGTTTCTAAAAACTTTTCATAGGCGTGAGGATTTGCCTCAAAAGAAATAATCGTTGCCAGTGGCCAATGTAGAGCAAATCTGACTGTATCATCCCCATAATGTCCACCAGCTTCAAAAATAACTGGATCTGAAGGGATGATCTTACCGATAATCTCTAAGTGCTGTCCTGATGATTTTTCATAGATTGGAAGCCCCTCATATCTGGCCGGATAAGGGTCATTACAATATCCTGCAGAAAATCCAGCTATTAAAAGTAATTGAACAAGGCACATTTTTAAATTCTTCATATATTTCCTTTTTTTCTAATACCAATACGCAACTAATGCAACAGACTACTTTATTTTGTAATACGGGGCTCCATTATCAGAAAGAGCGTCTAGACGATGTCTGACTATATCTTCGTTCACTGTATAGAGAGCTATATTCTCTGCTAAATAATAATCCAAATCATAGGGAAGAAAAATGGGATGCTTTTTATAGAAATCGAGAATTTTTTTTATACCACTTCGTCTAAGGATCATCGAGTATGCTCCATAGCGAGCTCCAATTTTTCGAAACTTCCCCAGATCCATCTTGAGTTTAAATCTACTTGGATCCAAATGAATTAAATCGGGTCGCGGTGCAGCACTTCCGCATTGAACATATTCTCCATTTGCAGTTCTGGTATCTCTGTCAGTAAACAAGACATCCCAGTACTTTTTGCCAACAGTCCTGTCAAGTTCCTCAATTAAGTCTGATAAAATGCGCGGATCTTGAACGATTTCTATGTCATCTTCCATTATCCAAATTGTTTCATAATTTTGGTTATAGGCATCTTGAAGTATAGAAAGATGGCTCAAAATAATCCCTATTGTTCCTCTTGCCATCCCATATGTGAAATAAACTTGTCCTTCCTTATTTATTTCCTCATGCGTGTGATAAATCGCCCCAGTTGCATCTCTATAGTAACAATTGCCTAGTCCTCCCGCCTTCATTCCCTTTTTGAACTTCAAGCCGACATCATTGATGTCCTCTAAGGAAAGCTCCCATCCATTCACTGCAGAAAATCGATAGGGCTCAATTCCATATGGCATCAGCTTAGCAAGGGACTCTTCCCATTTTTCAGGGCGCTGATCGAGGTTGATCATGTAAATAAAATCAATCTTACGGATACTGTGGCGGTTGGAATGACTGTCTATCGTTTTGAAATGATCTGTGAGTGCAGAAAAACCTACGCTCACAAGAAATACAAATCCAACTAAAAAATATCTATTTCTTTTCATAGCCTGGCTTTCCATTATCTGATTCTGCATTTAGGCGATGTCGGACAACGTCGTTTCTAACAGTATAAAGAGCGATATCATCAGGATATGCAAATTCAAAGTCATAGGGTAGGAAAATATTGTGCGTCTTGTAAAAATTGAGAATTTTTTCTATTCCGCTTCTTCGAATAATCATTGAATAAACTCCAAACCGAGTCCCAATTTTTCTAAATGAATCAACATCTTTCCTTTTTCCAAAACGAGACTCATCTTTGGGCTTAAAATCGGGACGTTTAGCATATCCTAAACTCGGAACGTATTTTCCATCCGATCCACGCGTATCCTGATCTGTAAATAGGATGTCCCAATTGTTTTTACCAACGGTACTATCTAACATATCTATGTAGTGAGAAATCAAACGGGGATCGCGTACAACCTCCACATCATCCTCCATTACCCAAATTGTTTCGTATCCCTTATCGTAGGCGTCTTGCAGAATTGAAAGATGGCTCAGAACAATCCCGATTGCCCCTCTAGACATGCAATGAGAAAAATAGACTTGCCCAGGAACTTCGATCATATGATGTGTTGCCTCGAAATCTTGAGACAAATAACACGTTCCCATTATCCCTCTCTCCATCCATGGCTGAAATTTCACTCCAACATCATTGATATCTTCTAATGTAAGCTCCCAGCCATTTACAGCTGAAAATCTGTAAGGCTCAATCCCATAGGGCATAAGTTGCGCAAGCGATGCCTCCCATTTCTCTGGACGACGATCTAGATTGATCATGTAAATGAAATCGACGTTACGTATCGAGTGCCGGTTTGGATTTCCATCTGCTTTTTTAAAATGATCTGGAAGGGCAGAATAACCTAGGGTCATTACCATTGTCAACAATAGCAAAAGCTGTTTCATAATTCCTCTTAATTTTATCTTTTTCTAAACAGTACGCAGTTGTTGGCGAACATCTCGGGAACCTCATCGCAATAGTCACTGAGGAATTCAATCGCTTTCGTTGTCGACCGCCAATTCACATCATCAAACCAAATATATCCCCCTCTTTTCACTTTTGGAAGATAAAGCTCGGCATCTCGCAAAGCCGACTCTTCGGAGTGGTTGCCATCAATATGGAGAATATCGATCGTCTCATTGACAAAGGATGCGCAAGCTTGCTCGGCTGTCATTCGCATCACAACGCAATGATGCTGGAGATGATGCTTTTTCAGCATTTGGATAAAGTTGCGGTAGATTTTATCTAAGTCGACGCTATTCCACCATTCGTAATTCGGATCACCAGGCGTATAGCCTTCACTGCAATCCTCTTTTGACCAAGGGTCAATCGCGTAAACGACTCCACTTTTTTGATATGCGAGTGCTTTTGCTGTAGGATAAATCGAAGAACCACCAAAGACTCCTATCTCGACACAGATCTGTGGATGAGTTGCATAGATCAAATCCATCATGTTTTGTGCTTTGTCTTGGCTGCACCACCCATCGATGTGGCTAAGCTCAGGCAATGATCTGGATTTATAGATTTCCCATTGGACATCATGGCTATGTAATGTAGCAACTACGGTTAGCAGGAATAAAATCAACGCTTTTTTCATATCTCGGGGTTCCTTCTAGGTTTGGAAATTAAGAAAGCGAACACCATAGCAAAATTAATTGCTTCGAGGCAAGAGAAATTTAGGCAAAAAAATGGGCTAAATTCTTAAGAATTTAGCCCTATTGGGAATTTGTTGCGCAGTATAGAGATTAACGGATTCTGTTAACTATTCTATTTGCCACCCAGCCGAAACCAGTCAGGGTCACACCTAAAACAGGTAGTGCATATTGCTGAACTTTCGACACAAGAGCTGCTACAATTGTAGTATCGCTGATTTTTGTCCAAACATCTTCGACAACTTTTGCAGGTGCAGGAGTTTCAACTTTTGCACCAGTGGCTTGAGCATGAAATTTAACTGCAGCTGTTACTTGCTGTAAGAATTCTCCCTTACTATTAGGTGTGAAAGCGGCGGCTAAAGGACCTAGATTTGCAATTTCTCCAGCAGCATTGCCTGCTGGCTGAAAAAGAGCGACCTCGGACATGGATGTAGCGGAATTGGCGGCGACACTGATTAAAGCCTGAGTTCCATTAGCTGTAGCTGATGGCTCAATAGCTGATAAAGATCCTGCTCCGATACTTGGAACATATTCAGCCATCTTACCACGCAAGAAATCTGCCAGTTCTTGTAAATTTGCAGGACATTGATACTGTTCACCAAACTTGAGCGTTTGCTCTCGGTAACCCATCGCATAGATCCCAGCAAGAACCAGCGCTGAGAGAGTCGCAACTTTGAATACTTTGGCAGTAATAGAATCATTGTTCTTTGGCCATACAGCGGCTTTCATCGCACTACAAGAATATTTGATCGGCTTAATAAGAGCCGCACCAAGAATCACTCCCGCAGTAACCTGAAGAACAACATGATCTCTGAATAAACTGTAGGCGCTGATTGCTGTGGCGGTAAGTCTTGGGTTGTTGTAGACAAAACTACCTAATTTTCCAACAGCCCCAGAAAAGGCACCTGTGACGGTGTCGAAAAGTCCTTGAGCAGCTCCACCGATACCAGGAAGTGCAGATGTCTGCTGATCAACTAGATTTGCGGCGCACTGTCCCATAGCCCGATTGAAACTGAAATTTGATCCGGCCATATAGACAGCTTCCCAATTGCGTGAAATCGCAACGGCAGCTACTGTGACGAGGCCTGCTGTGACGAGTGCTCCCTTAATTGTCTCAGTCCATGATGGGAGTTCTTCCGTTTTTACTGAACTCGAAGGTTCTCGAAGGGATCTCTCCAACTCCTCACGGGAAATTTCAATTCTTACACGGCCATTATTACTTACTGGCATGTTCTGCCTCCTTATTATGTTTTATCTTTATAGGATTTTAACATTTTTAGGAGAATTTTCGCCAGCTAAATTAATGTTTAAGACCGAATGAAAATTTTATTCCTCTTCCAGCAGGTCTAAGAAGGCCTGAAGTTGCTTAGCCCTGGTCGGATGGCGCATCTTTCGAAGGGCTTTCGCCTCGATTTGGCGCACCCGCTCGCGGGTCACTTTAAAGCGCATCCCCACTTCTTCGAGGGTTTTAGGCTTCCCGTCAAGGAGTCCAAAACGTTCGATCAGGACGGTGCGCTCTCGATCGGTTAGGGTCGAGAGTACTTCGCTCATTTTGTCCTTCAGGATCGAGTAGCCTGTCGCTTCGGCAGGAGATTCGATCGTGGTGTCCTCGAGGAAGTCTCCAAATTGGCTCTCGCCCCCTTCTCCCACTTCTGCTTGAAGAGAGATGGGGTGTTGGGCGATTTTGTAAATTTCGCGGACCCGCTCTGGTGTCAAGCCGAGCTCGTGCGCCAATTCTTCAGGCGTAGGCTCGCGACCGGTCTCCATCATCAATTTTTTAGCGCCTCGCAGCACTTTGTTGATGGTTTCGATCATGTGAACCGGAATACGGATCGTACGAGCTTGGTCGGCGATTGCTCGCGTAACTGCTTGTCGAATCCACCAGGTCGCATAGGTCGAGAATTTATATCCGCGGCGGTATTCAAATTTTTCGACGGCCTTCATGAGGCCCATGTTCCCCTCTTGTATGAGGTCTAGGAATGAGAGTCCTCTGTTGGTGTATTTTTTTGCAATGGAGATGACCAGGCGCAGGTTCGATTCGACCATCTCACGCTTGGCTTCTTGGCTCTTATCCATCCAGCGCTGTAGCATCCGGACATCTTTTTTGAACTCTTCGGTGCTACGTCCTGCTGCAAGCTCTCGCTTTTGCAGTTTGCGCTGTACAGCGGCAAGTTTAGCAGCGGCAAATTTGTTCTTTTCCGCACGCGGGGTAAGCTCTTGGATCTCTTTCTCTAGAACGATAAACCGATCGTAGCCATCCATGATCACTTCGACAAAGTCTTCTGTGATATTGTGTCTGAAATGCATCCTGCGCAAATAGGCCTGTGTCCGGATGCGGCATTTCTCGATATCTTCGGAGACTTTGAGTTTATCGGCTTTTTTCAGATTAGGATCCCGCATTTGCAGCAGTAATCCTTCCTGGATTTTATCTTCCTCGTTTAAGAGGCCAATCAGCTTTGGTAAGAGGGTAAGGTAGGATTGCTTATCTTCGACTTCCTTCTCTGCAACCGATTTGTCGAAACGCTCTTTTCCGGTGAGAAGGTAGTTGGCAATCGAGATCGCTTCCCGGGTTGAGTAACGGAATCGCATGATAATCCGTTCGACCTGGATCTGCGCTTTTTCGATCCGCTTCGAAATTTCTACTTCTTCTTCACGAGTCAGAAGGGGGACGGAACCCATCTCTTTAAGATACATCCGAACTGGATCATCGGACGAGCCTTCCGCTTTGCGGGAAATCCCTTCGAGCTCTTTGGCCTCTTTTTTACGCTCTTTCTGCCGCTCGACTTCGGCCTGATTGAGAATCTGGATGTCCATTCCGCTAAGGAAAATGAGCACCTGGTCGATCTGCTCTGCAGAATCAAAGCTCATCGGGAGGATCTCGTTGATCTCCTCGTAAGTGACAAAGCCCTGATCTTTAGCTAGGTTTACTAGCTCTTCGATTTTCTGCTGATGCTGTTGATTAAATAGGGCTGAATAGGCCGGAGATGTTTCTACGTCTTTTGTCATGATGATATGATATAATCCAAAATCGATTAAAATTATACAAAAAAGCCGATTTTTCGGATTTTTCCCTCATTGGCAATGGTTTGCGTAGACAATACGAGAAAATTATACCTCGCGCACCCAAAAAAGTTGCAAAGTCGAGTTAAAAGCCCCCTTGATGAGAGGCTGGTATGCCCAAGAGGGAGTCAAACTTAGGCTTAAGCCCTAGGTTTCACAGGAATATTGATCAAAAATAGCCTATTAGGTATATTATAACTAATATAGGTATCCAATAGTGATACTTTAAAACGGCGAGATATACCTGTGACCAATTCAACACCAAAACTCCAAGGGATCGGCAAAAAATCAAGAAGCCTGTTAAGTCAAGTCGTACGAAAATCCGATGGCTTCATTAATAGCGCACTTGTCCAGAAGGTCTTAAATATCCCAAAAGCTAAGGCAAAGCTATATCTATCCAGGTGGGCCCAAGCTGGATGGTTAAAACGTATTCAAAGGGGCTCCTATATTCCCATCGATATGGAAGTACAAGATTTATCTCTTGTGATGGAAGATCCCTGGATTATCGCTTCAGGGATGTTCTCCCCTTGCTACATTGGAGGATGGACTGCGGCTCATTATTGGGAATTGACTGATCAATTATTTACAGACATTTTGGTCTTATCTACTCATCCTCAACCTAGGAGCGAAAGGAAAATAGGAGATCATGTTTTTATCGTTAGGAAAATACCACTTAAAAGGATGTTTGGATTAAAAATTATTTATAGGGATAAGGCTAAAGTCCAGATTTCCGATCTCCACAAAACTATTGTAGATATTCTCGATAACCCAAGTATTGGCGGAGGGATCCGTTCAGCGCTTGATTTTCTCGAGAGTTATTTGAGATCGCCCGACAAGGATGTAAACCGCGTTCTCGACTATGCAAAGAAAATGAATAATAAGGCCATCTTCAAGAGAATGGGCTATTTACTCACAATTTTAAAATACCCCGAAGCATCTATACTTGCACAATGTGAAACAAATATGAGCCAAGGATACTCTCAACTCGATCCTTCTGCAAAGGGCAAAAAATTGATCAAAAAATGGAGGTTATGGGTACCGGAAGAACTTATACAAAATTCAAATCTTGAGGAGCAATAGGATGATCGACAAAGAAGAACTTATTCTCATCTCAAAAAAACTAAAACTGGACCCATCGATCATTGAGAAAGATTATGTTTTGGGTTGGATGTTGAATGGCATCTACAATACTCCCGAAGTACAAAACTCATGGGTTTTTAAAGGGGGAACTTCTCTTAAGAAATGCTACTTCAATGAGTACCGTTTTTCAGAAGATTTAGACTTTAGCCTGATCGAGATGAATGAAGATCCTTCTGCATGGCGATCCATCATTGTGAAAATCGCCGAATGGGTGAATGATCAATCGGGAATTGAAATACCTAACAAATTTATCGAAGTAGATATCTATTCAAGCTCCCAAGGCCAAAGTATGATTGAGGCGAGCATTCGTTTTAATGGACCGCTGCATAGAAAAACTAATTTGCCGCGAATCAAATTAGACCTTTCGCCATATGAGAAAATCGTTCTAAAACCGGTAAAACGCCCAATCTATCACCCCTATTCAGATAGTCTTAAGGAAAATACAACAGCCAATTGCTACCCCTTTGAAGAAGTTTTCGCTGAAAAAATTCGGGCACTTGCAGAGCGGGCTAGACCAAGAGATCTGTATGACGTTGTCCATCTCTATAGATCACGAGATCGTATCAAGAGCAAAACACAGCTACTTGAAATCTTAGCAGAAAAATGCAGCCATAAAAATATTCCCATTCCCAAATTGGATGAGATCCGAGCACATCCTAAAAATGTGATCGCAACAGAATGGAAAAATATGTTGAATCATCAGCTCCCCGAATTAGACTCATATGAAAATTATTATAACGAATTGCCCTCCATTTTAGATTGGTTGTACAGCAAGAGTGAATCTAGGCCTTAAGGGCCGGGCTTCTCGACGGTAGAGGGATGAATTTGTTTGGAATCAGCGGAAAGGAAGGACTCGATTATGCAAGTCTACGCAATTGATGAAAAAGAGCTCCTTTTTGCTGCAGAAGCGGTCAAAGGTAAAAATTATTCTTGTCCTGAATGCCGTGGTGTCGTTCGACTTAGGAGAGGAGAGCAGCGGCAGCCCCATTTCTTCCATCTGAAGCTCAATCCCTCTTGTCGACTCTCGAAAAAGGGGATGATTCATCTGCAACTGCAGATTTTTATAAAAAATTTGTTTGAGTTAGCCGAAATGGAAAAGCCGTTTCCTGAAATCGGTCGGATTGCCGATGTGGCAGATGTGGTTAATAAAAGAATTTTTGAAATTCAATTTTCTCCGATGTCTCTGGATGAAGCTAAGGCTCGGTGCGATGATTATGAGGGTCTCGGTTATCAGGTGATTTGGATTTTGCATGACCAGACCTACAATCAAAAACAAATTTCCCCTAGTGAACGGTTTTTGCGGACGAAGACTTGCTATTTTTCGAACATGGACGTTAGAGGAAAGGGGGTTATCTACGATCAGTTTGAGCAGATCCGGGGAAAGAGGCGGTGGCGCAAAGCAGACCCATTACCGGTCGATTTAAGGGGGTTGCAGCCCCTTCCAAAGGCTAAATGGCCCGTTGTGGTGGAGCAAAGAGGGCAGACATGGCCTCTCTAT
Organism: Verrucomicrobiota bacterium; assembly: GCA_018239985.1. GTDB lineage: Bacteria > Chlamydiota > Chlamydiia > Chlamydiales > Rhabdochlamydiaceae > Sacchariniichlamydia. The sequence continues at coordinate 37,558 of JAFEGK010000002.1, forward strand.
TGTGAAGGAGATTTATTCGATTTAATTTTAAAAGAAAAATTTTCATTTATTAAACAAAAATTCAATCTGGTTATACGATTAAGAGAATTTTATCTCACGTGTCTTCACGAACTTCTTGCAAGAAGTTCCAGATGAAACCGGATGTAAATGAAATAGAGGAGAATTCCCACAAGGCAGATGGCATAAACGGTCTGTTTGAGGGGGAAATTCTTTTCCAGTGCCGCATAATGGGGCCGATCGGCATCCACCCAGGCGGTCCACTTCATCCCAGACATTTTTTGAATGTAATGTTCTGCAGACCCACGATTTAGGTGGTAAGGCTTACCTAAAACGGTGCGTGTCGTGTAGTTTTTCCCTCTATAGTCATAGGCGAAGGTGGCCTCGATCGCATATTTTGACCCTTTTGGTAACAGCTCCCACTGGATGATTTCAGCTGAAACTTCGGGCCCTAGGCGGTAATATTCCCAGAGGCCTAGAGAGGCTGTAGCGGAACGCCAAAGGGCGAGGCTTCCAACGACTACAAATAAGATTTTCCATAGCAATGTTGACATTTACGATCGATTTTTCTATGATTGTCCCTTTAGATTCTAGAGGAATTGGAAATTTATGGCAGAAGAAAAAAAAGCAGCTAAAGAAAAACGTCCTACAGCACTAAAGCGGGACATCCAACATGAAAAGCGCCGTTTAGCAAACCGCTCATTCAAATCACGCATCAAAACAGCAGTTCGCTCCTATGAGAAAGTAGCCGCTGAGAAAAATGAGCAAGAAGCAACAACTCAATTAAATTCGCTCTATTCGCTCCTCGACAAAGCAGTCAAAACTGGCGTCTATAAAATCAATAAAGCCGCCCGTCTCAAGAGTAAATACGCAGCTAAAATCTAAATCTCTCGACTCTTTGCGAGAGGTTATTAGTAAAACCCAGGTCTCAGGGCCTGGGATTGTGTCCGATAGGCTCATCTTGTTAACTTTTGACAAATCCCTGAGATTTTCCCCGAACTGCGGCTGAGCGCGGCTCTGATTTGTTCGGCATTCCCGTCGATTTCAAGTTTCAATTTCGCTCGCGTCACTGCTGTGTAGAGCACTTCTTTTCCAAATGCTTCTGAGCCGTCTGGAACCAGAAAAAGGACCTGTTCATACTCGCTCCCCTGGCTTTTGTGCACCGAGATGCAATAGGCATACTCGAAAGGTGGGAGCTCATGAATACTGAACTGCTGACCTGCAGAAAATGTGGCTGTCTGGCCTTTCAAAATTCCCGTATCTCCATTGCTAAGGCCTGTGCGGCTGTCATTTCGCCTGATCATAATGGGGAACTGGGTGGTGATTTTCGAGAATTTTTCGAAGAGGTATGTATTCAATGCATCGACACCAAGAGGGCCTTTGCGTAGGGTTGAGAGAATTCGGAAACGATTGAAATCACGATCTTTGACATGGTTCCACAGTCTTTGATAGATGCTCTCAATATCTTTATCTGCAAAGCCTAAGTCGATGGTGCGGATCTCCTCTGCCGTCCCGTCCAAAATGGCTTTGGCCAAATTGAGGATCTCATTCCTGTCGCTCCGCATACATTTGGTCAGCTCAGCGGTCGGAATTTGGTTTGACTCGATCAGATCAGCAAAAATGCTCCCTCCTTCTACTGCTGGCAATTGGTTACGGTCGCCCATAAGGACAAGGCGGGTATCGGGGCCAATAGCTGTTAGTAACCGAGCGAAGAGTGGTGGATCGATCATCGAGCATTCATCGACAATGATCAGTTCTGCGTCCAGAGGGGTGACCTCTTTAGCATAGTCGAGTGGACCACGGACTTCTAAGAGTGAGTGAAGGGTGCCGCTGCGGACAGGATGATCGATTTGGCTTTCGAGATGGGATGCGGCTTTACCTGTTGGAGCAGTTAGAATTGTTGTAGCCTGGAGCCCTTTGACAATTTGCGCTGCGGTAAAGGTTTTTCCCGTTCCTGGCCCACCGGTAATGATCGAAAGAGGATGGGAAAGGACGTTCTGTAGAGCATCGGATTGCTCTGTTGTGAGGTGGGACAGTAGGGGCGCTGTTTTCGGCGCAGGGGAGGAAAGGAGAAGCCGTTTGATCTGGGCGACGATTTGATCTTCGATATATTCCGATTTGGGCAGAGCGGCTCCGTCGCGGGCAAATTTGGTCAGGATTGGGTCGGTAAAAAGTTCTTTGCTTAACCGCAAATGTCCCTGCCTTGCCAATGAGAGGAGGGCTGCGTGGGTGACGGCCTCTTCTTCAGAATCGGTTTGGGTCGCCGCATAGGCTAAATCGATCGTGAGGAGCACCCCTTGTTCAACAAGGCGTTGCAATTTGGGCCACCTCTTAGAAGGTCTACCAAACAATTTTTCCTTAGCTATCCCCACAAAACACCCCCTTTTTTCCTCTCAGAAAGATGTAAAAAGATCCGCCAAAGTAAAGCTGCTTTACATATCTTTCGAGAGCTTCGCGGTAGAGTTTGGCTTGCAAGTAGTAATCATGTTCGATCATTGTAGCATGCAATTTCTCGTCGGTATAACTCTCTTCAGAAGGCCCTAGCCAATTTGTTTTCCAATCAACAATATAAAAACGATCTTCTTTGACAAATACAAGATCGATAAATCCTTTGACCAGTTGGTTTTTTTGGGGAAAGAGGAATTCCATTTCTTGGTAGTAGTCCCCTTCTTCCAACATATCGAGGCAAAAATCACCGATGAGCGGCATCTTGAGGGTATCATGGATCATGGTTTCGATCACTTCTTCCCACCCTTCGAGATGGGTGCCGTTGAGTGTTTCGAGTACGACTTGCGCCAAAGGGACTGATCGGTCTTGAAAATGGGTTTCAAAGAGGGTGTGGAGGACGACGCCAGTTTCTGCGCCTATGGGGAGGGTATGGGGATTTTTACTGCTGAAATCTTGTGAATCGAAAGGCAGCGGCGCGTGGCTCTGCGGATTAGACATGGCGGTAAAGGAGGTGAGATACTCGGGTTCGAAGTGAATTTGCGGCTTCGGAGGAGGGATCAGTTGAACGGCTGCTTTTTCTTCGTTGTAGGGTTCTATTTCGATTTTATCAATCCATTGCACTGGGAGGTCTGTCCCTGCAAAAAAGAGTTCGATCGGCGAGCCGTTTGTGACCGGTTTTTGCGCTTCATCGTAGAGGATGGGGATATAGAGTTTTTCCCGGCTTCGGGTGAAAGCGACGTAGAGCTGGCGCATCTTTTCGGCCTCTTGCTCGGAATCGACCTCTTCGCTCTGGTGCCGCGAGGCCATCCCGAGGGCAAAGACGACATCAAATTCGAGTCCTTTGCTGGCAAAGGTGGTCATGATGGGGACTCTGTCCTCTCCCTCCTCTCCTCGCAATTTGAGCCGCTCATCGCTCTCAGGGCTAGCATGTCGGAGCTCTTCCATGAGATGGAGGTGCTCAGCCAAGCTCACTTTACCCTGCTCCATGAGGATCTCAGCAGTTTGCCGAAGCTCTAAATAGAGTGAGGTGTCTGCGCTAAAGTATCTCTGCATGAATTCGGCAAAGAGGGCTGCGAATCCTTTTTCCTCAAAAAGTTGTTTGAGGACGAAAAAGGGGTTCTCGCTGATTTGCATCAATGGTCCATAGAGAACTGCTCTGACTAAGCTTTCATTTTCAGGGTGAGCGGTAGCCTTTAAAAGTGCTTCCATTGCCGCAAACCCGCGCGACTCGGTTAAGTTAAAGGTTTGCTTAATCGAGGAGGGGATTTTCCACTGGTTCAGATGTTTTTGCACCCGCTTTGCCTGGAAGCGGTCTTTAATCAAAATCGCCATCTGTGCAAACGGGATTTCGTGCTCTTTGTGCAATCGAATTATTTCGCTTCCGATAAACGGAAAGAGCTTTTCCTCTTCCATCTGCTTTGTGGGCCAGCTTCTCTCTCTTCCTTGCTTGCCTCTTGCTCCAAAATAGTAGATGGGCTCCTCAGTCAGTTTGGCCTCACTCCGGCCGGCTTTGACCGGATGGTAATGGAGAGAAACCCAGTTGGATTTCTCCGAGAAGAGAGCGTTTAAGCGGTCGATCAGCTGTGGCGTACTGCGGAAGTTGGTGTCGAGATAGGCTTTTTTGTCTGCTCCTAGAACCTCTGCTGCACGCATGTAGGTGTAGATGTCAGCATTGCGGAATCGGTAGATCGACTGCTTGGGATCTCCGACTAAATAAATGAGATGGGTGTCTAAAAAGAGTTTTTCAAAGATGCGCCACTGAACAGGATCAGTATCTTGAAATTCATCAACAATCACTGCTTGATACTTGGCCCGCACTTTATCGAGGAATGCGGGGATATCTAGAGCAGTTTCCATTTTATTAAGCAAATCATCGAAGGTGAAATGATCGCTACGAGAAGCTTTAATGCGCCAGCGCTCTCTACATTCTTTGCCAATTTCTGAAGAGTCAGAAGAGAGGACCCGATTGACGAATTGATCCAGATCATAGCGACACCGTTTCATCAGATCTGAAATCTCGGTCTGGAACCGTTTGTCGCCGGTGCGTAGAAAATCGATCACCACTTGTCGGATCTCTTGGAGGTTTTCGGGAGAGTTCATTTGAAAGGGAGTGCGCGCTTCAAAGGCAAATTCTGTCAGCATCCGATGGCAGAAAGCGTGAATAGTAAACACTTGAATTTCATCGAAATTAGCCAGCGCCTGCCGCACGCGAGGATTATTCCCGGGCAATAAACTCTCTAATTTTTTTCTTATCCTGGCTTTCATTTCATGCGCTGCATCTTTGGTGAAAGTGACAGCCAAAATTTCCTTCAGCTGAATCGGCTCTTTGCTCTCAAGTAGCAGACGAATGACCAAGTGCTCGATCGCAAAGGTTTTTCCAGTTCCTGCAGAGGCCTCTAGAAAGGTGTTTTGGAAGATATTGAGCTCTGGATCGAGAATATCAAATCTTTGCATAAACCCCTCCAAATACCTCTTTGAGATAAGTGCTCCAGTTTCTATGCAGGATTTCTGCATCGGGCATCGGATCGCGCATAAGGAGCCAGTTCCACACCTCATCTTCGATACCACTCAAACCCTTTTTTAGCTCTGTCGCGGTTCCATTGAGGAGCGGTTTGGCCAGATCGGGTAGGAGGGGGGAAGGATTTGCTTCGGCAATCAAAAAATACTCTAGGTACTTCTCTAGAGAGCCTTCGGTCGTCAAGATAGCTTGATCTTTGATCCCAATGACAGGGATCCCTAATTTTTCTAAAAGGTGAATTTGGGGAAAGAAGCGTATCCGATCTTCAAAACAATTCTTCCCCTTAACTAAAAGCCCTTTGGAAGTGAGATTTTCGAGCTTTCCACTTAATTTGAACCCCCCGATTTCAACCTCTATTTTTTCGGTACGAAGCTCTCCAAAGGCGCTCCACATCTCCACCTCTTTTTCGATTTGCTCTCTTGCAAGTGGCTTTAGTAGATTGATCGGCAGATCCCGATCTTCTAGAGTTCCCTTAAGCGCTTTTTGTACAAGTTTGTGTTTGGTCAGTGGATCGAGAACAAATTCGGTCTGATCCACCGCTTGTTTTTCAGGATAGATACCCAATTTTTCATGCAAATAGTAGCGGAGCGGATGGCGCGCGAACTTAAATAATTTTTGGATGTCGATCTCTCTTTGGTTAGCGGTTTGCGCAAGGAGTTGGACCGGTTCGTAGAAACTCTTGATAAGAGGCGGCGGTCTGCCCATTTTTCCTTGAGCAATCGCAAATTGTTCTTGACTGTAGCTCAGTAACTCATTGTTGAAATAGCTCTGGTGAAAGGCAAGAGCAGGATGGTGGATGATCTTGGCCCCTTCAATCTGCCCAATGAGCTCCAAAACGACCTGTGAAGCCCCTAATTTACCCGCCTCATCGCGCACATAACTGCAAATGAAATGTGCGCTAGCAGAAAGGAGGCTCTGCAAAAAAAGATAACGGTCTTGATCTCCCTGCTTTGGGCGATAATCGATTTCGCCTGCGTACAGAGAGCCATTTTCTTCCCGTGCTGGAAAACTCTCTTCTGCCATCCCGATCAGGCAGATGACTTTTCCTGGAAGAATGCACCCTTCTAAGAGAGAGCCAAAGCTGATCGCTTGCAAATGGGGCGGTTGATGAGATTTCCCCTTTTTCGAAATCAGCTGTTCGAGCACCCGTTCAACCGCACAATAAGGGATTTCTTCTCTATCAAGTTGATCACAACTGGCCGCCAGCTGCTGCAATTGCTGATAGAGATCGTGAGAAGGATCGATTTCAAAATAGCTTTCCAATAGCGTGGCAAAATACCGAAGCCAGGTTGGGATCGTCCACGTGGTCCCATCGTAAAAGGGGGTCAAATCATCGCTTAGAGAATAGAGGAGTTGATAGAGCCGATCAAATTGCTCCATTTCGGTCACTTCTATCGCACAAAGAGCCTCTCCTTCGATTTGCCCGAGTCCAAGCACCAGACGCCGTAGACCTACTTCCCAAGTCCCCTCTTCAGGATTTGCGCTCAAATGCTCTTCATCAATGTCTTGTAAATAGAACGTCCGCCGCTCATTTTTAGAAAATCCCCACCGGATATTGGCAAGTTCCAACCATTTGCGCACCTGCGTCAGATTGAGATCCCATTTTGCTTTAAAAGGTGCTGTAGAGAATAGTTGCAGCACATCTTCAAGAGCAAATCGTTTTTTGGGTAACTCAATGAATTTGGCAAAGGCACGGACAACATCATCGACCTCTTTTGCTTGTAAATCGGAAATCCCATACGGAAGATCACCGAAGACCGCGTGAATGTAGGGGGCATAGCGGCTGATGTCTGGAGCGAAAACTTGCACATCGCGAGGAGTCAATTTCTCATCGGTAAAGAGTTTCAGGAGTTGATCCTTGAGGATTTCAATCTCACGAAGAGGCGTTGATGCTGAGAAAAAATAGAGAGAGTCATCGACAAAGTGCCTCTGATGATTTCCTTCTAAACAATCATTTTGTAGAAGACCAAGTGTGCACTTTTCATCTACTCTCCTGTAATGCTCTTCTGTGCAAAGATTGCTCTCTTGGACCATTGTGAACATTTTTCGGCCCACCTTTCCCCAATTCTCGAGCATTGGATTTTGCCGATCATCAATTTTTAGATAGCTTTTTTCTTTTTCAGAATAAAAGTCTTCCCAATAGATTTCACAAGGGGAAAAGAGGTAAAAATTGGCACTTTCAAAAAAATTAAAATAGACTTTAGGAACCAGCGAAAAACCAAAAAGATGAACCTGCCACTCTCCTTTTACCTCTAAAACATCGCCAGGAAATGACCATCGCCGCTTCACCCCCTTCCAGAGCTTCTCTTGCCATGGGCACAGTTTCTTCTTCCCATAGATCGCATACCGTTGAAAATAGAGTGCTAAAGTATCGCATAGAGGCCCAATCCGCCTTTCCCGAGAAGCTGAGGAAAAATAATCTTGCAGCTCCCCCTCTTCATCGATTATCGAAATCAGCTGATGCTCCAAAAAGAGCGAAAGCTCTAAAGTGGTCGGCAATTTTTTTCGACACATCTTCGACCACGCTTGAGTAAGATTTACAATTTGCAAGCCTGCTGCAACTTGGAGATCCGGATCTTTAGCAATTGATTGCATCAAATAGCTCTTGAGGCCTAAATGGGGCACGGCGATCAGCCGCCGGTCGAAAGGTCCAGACCTTTCCGGATACAAATTTTCCTTAAGAATTTGGAGCAGCTCTTCAAGAGAATTGCTAAAATGGATCATATCTTGCTAAGATTATTGTTTATGTTTAAACCATCTCAATTTTCCACGATTCGGACCTTTTTATCAAAGATTCCTGGTTTCTCAAAGCCAGAAAAAAGTTCGCTGGGGTTTTTGAATGCGACCCAATTTCTTGTCGCACTCAATGATAATATTTACAAACTGGTCTTGATCTTCTTCTTGATCCAAATTAAAGGGGCAGATCAGGCCAATACCATTTTGGCACTTGCAGGCGCGATCTTTGTGATCCCCTTTTTGCTCTTTTCATCGGTCGCCGGCATCTTGGCTGATCGGTATAGTAAATCGACACTGATTATCGGGGTCAAAGCTTTTGAAATTGTCATAATGCTTTTCGCCGTTTTGGCTTTTGCCTTTCATCTGACATGGAGCAGCTATTTTCTCCTCTTCCTCCTCTCTACTCTAGCTGCCCTTTTTGGTCCGTCTAAGTATGGGATTATTCCAGAAATTGTTCCCAAAGATCGGGTCTCCAAAGCCAACGGATTGATCACCTCTTTTACTTACTTGGCCATCATTAGCGGAACCTTTCTTGCCTCCTTTCTTACCGAAATCACCAACCATAACTACGTCCTAGTCGGGGGCATCTGCCTATTCTTTTCTCTCGTTGGCTTTGCCACTAGCCTGGGGATTAAGCATACCCCGCCAAAAGGGAGCACTCAAAAAGTCAATTTCCGCTTCGTTACCCAAATCGTTAAAACCCTGGTCGAAACCAGAAAGGAAAAGCATTTGCTCCTGTCGCTATGTGGAGCAGCTTTTTTCTTGTTTATCGGTGGCTATACACAGCTCAATATTATCCCTTTTGCCATCGAATCTCTCAAACTTTCTGAGGTGGCCGGGGGTTACCTTTTCTTAGTTACAGCGCTCGGGATCGCATTTGGGGCTTTTATCGCCGGTAGGGCTTCGAAACAGCGGGTAGAGCTAGCCCTGCCATGCTTAGCTGGTCTATTCATAGCACTACTCTTTTTCCTCCTTTCGATCTCCCATTCTCTCATTCCAACAGTGATTTTCCTTTTTGCGATTGGATTTTTTGGAGGCAATTTCATCGTTCCCTTCGATACATTTATTCAAGTCTTCAGCCCTGAAGCGACCCGCGGACATACCATCGCTGCAGGAAATTTCCTCAGTTTCGTCGGCGTACTCCTGGCCTCGGTCGCCCTCTATCTCTTCAACCAAATCTTTGGACTGACATCGGGTGGAAGCTTTGCTGTCATGGGGATCATCACTTTACTTTTTTCCATCTTACTAATCTTCCGCCTCTCTGACCTATTTCTCTCTTTTACCTCCAAAAAAATTCTTCACTTCTTTTATCGGGTCCATACTCACAATATCGAACTTATAAGGAAGGCCTCCCATCCCATTTTGATGCTCGAAGACGGATCCTTTTTAAAAGCATGGCTCCTTTGCGGAATCGTCCCCAATATACACATCTTAGTCCCTCAATATAAAACAAGACGCTTCCCTTGGTTCCAAAGGGTTTTTTATTCGATCCACCGGATTGAAACTCCCCATACCTTCGAGGAGCTGGTCTTCCATGGACAGAAATTCGCCGACCCAGAGATGATCCCCTGCATCTATTTGCTGAAGAAAAAACCGATCCCCGAAAAAGAGTACTCCGCATTCCGCGCCCTTTTTAAACGGGACAAATTCGAAGTGATTTTAGTCAATTTTGAGAAAAACGAAAGCGGTACAACAATCCACTTCTCCAAGTAGAGAAAGTTACCAGCTGTAGATGAATTCCATCTCGTATTGCTTGTAGCGACGGAATGGACCGATATCGCTGTCGAGCGTGATCGACTGCTGATAGCTCTGCTGCATATCGAGTTTATCAGTAAGCAGAATGTCGAATCGAATAATAAAGCCACGGTAGTTGGTCATGCCGCCAGCTGTTTGGACTGTCGTTGGAACAACCGTTGGGCCATTTAGGGGAAGTAGCGTTTCGGTATAGAAACCGGACCGGTTCGCGTTGCCAAGGCCAATGCCTGAAACATCGAAATCGGGGATCGCTTGTGCTTGAACAAATTGGTAATTGATATCAAATGCCCAATCCCATTGCTTGAGCAACTGTCCATACGCAAAGCCAACATAGCCACCGTAGTTAGCCCGCTTATTATCGGAGACAGGCAATCTCTTAGCTAAAAAATTGTACAAAAACGCAGTGTAGATGATCGCGAGTCGTTTTTTACATCCGATCTTAAAGCGATAGGCAGGAATCCACTGAAAGACAAGGAAGCGGAAGCGGTTGTCTACAAAACTTCTTTGATAATGTTTGGTATGCCAATCGACGAGAGATACTTTAGTATAAAATCCTGTACCCCCAATGTTTAGCAGACCCGTTTCAGCAATATAACCAAAATGATCGCGCCGCTCATTGATGACAAAGGGGCCGATATGCAAATAATGATCGCCTATTTTTTCATAACTTCTAGCAAAGCGAAAGAGGATCCCATCAAAAGTTGAGCCAAATTCGATTTTCGAATCAAAAACGTTCAAGAAGGGGCGTCTACCGACTTCAATATCGAGCGTCGCAGTATCGCAACTGACAGCCCGGACTCCCCAGTAACATTTTTCAAGAGAAAGGGCGTCTACAGACCCGCTAAATACCCCTGCATTGTTGTCAAATTCGATCTTCACAGCGGCCCAAGTGCGGTCAGTCCGGTAGTCGAACATCAAGTTGAATTCGATATCAAATCCTCGAGCAGGGAAGAGATCGCTTTCCCGAGTTCCACGCAATCGTCTTCCATTGCGACTCTCCCAGGAGTTTTGAAATTCAGTGCGCACCTCTCCACTGATAGAAAGATCGCCGCCAATTTCCTTTAAGGAGACTTGCCGTTTGGTGTCGATCCATTCCTTTAGGGCGCGGATATCGTTATCCTCAAGATCCCGATTGACATCGATGGTCGCAGCTTGAAGTCCTAACGAAGAGGAAAGAAGAAGTGTCCGATAAATACGTTTCATACAATCAGGAGAGTTTACTCCCACTTACAATAAATGGCAATAGTTAGGGATTATTTCAAATACTCGTGTGGTCTACAGAAGATCCCCCAATGCTCTTTGATGGTCCCATTGAGAAACGGTTCCCACTCATTCATCGGGACACCGGTCAATCCAAGTTTGTCTGTGCGCCACAATTCGAGCTCTCCGGAAGCGGGGTTGACGAGGAAAGAAAAATAGAATTTCGACCAGTTAGTATCGGCGAAAATGAGAGGTTTTGGCGGAGCAAGCCCCTCCTTTTCCATCAAATTCGCCAGCTCTAAATGAAAATCAACCGATTGGATCTGGGGAGCGGCTGCCACAATCTGATCATGGAGCACCCTCCTTCCTACCGGCGCATAAATCGGGATCTTTAGGCCGAGTTTCTCTAGAAATTTAGTTGGATTTACCAAGGGGAGCATTTCGAATAGAAACCCGTCAATTGCTGGGCTTTTTGGTAGTTTCTCTCTGAAGGCTGCAATCGTGAGCGGCTTGCTACTGGGTTGAAACTGCCCCCTGAGCTCATGTCCTTGTAAAAGAGGAAGCCGGTTTGCCAATTCGTCGATCAAATAGAGCTGCTCATGGCTCTGCAGCCGAATCGCATCATAAAATTCTCTTCCGGGAAGAAAAACCTGATCGCGCACCCAGGTGTAGGTAAACCCCCGATCTTCCCATCCCTGTTTAAGCTTGCCTGGAAGCAATAAAAAGGCGTGGGTAGGGCCAGTCATCAACATCCGCTTCTCAGGATCCCTCAAAAATGGGTCGGTCACCATGGGGGGGAGCATTTTGAGCGTTTCAATAATAAAAATGAGCAGATCTTGAGCACTATCGACCCAACGGGCCTCCTCCGAAAGGGACCCCTCCCTACGAAAATAGGTTTTGAGCAGCGTGACGATCGTCCCGCCCGAGGTATAGGCCCATGGCTTTTTCTCCATCTTTTCAAGATCCACCTTCTGTAGCGGAACCCGATGAGCCTTAGCCATTCGATAAAATGCTGAAACGAGAAACTCCTCGGCGCTCACCAGATGGATAATCGCCGTGATCAAGCGGGAGATCTCCCCCTTTCCCTCTTCCCACTTGCATCCCTCGATCAGGGGATTCTCAATGGCCAGAAAAAAATCTTTGAGAGCCTGAATGTACTCTTCCTTCGTATGGATGAACGTCCAGCTGCCCACATGAGCGCGCCGATTTTTATAAACAAGTCGGAATCCGGCCGGACTGTCATCATAGATGGTCCCTTTGATCTCTCCCATTTCCGCATCGTAGACCTCTTGGAAAAATTCCTGAAATTTCGCAACGATCTGCTCGATGAGAAAAGAGAAAAAATTGGAAGTGTTCTGCGCCTTTTGGTTCCATTTATCCCGCATCTCGAGACAAGCATACATGTGATAGACCCGCGCCTGGTGCTCACCCTTCAATCTCCGCGCATCGGCCTCCGAGCTTGCCCCCTTGAGCAATTGCTCGGTCGCCCGCACCTGATCGAAAGCGATCTCATATTCTTGGCTGTAATGATCGACCTTTTTGTTCGCCTCGTCGAGGATATGCTGCAAATGGTGGTAGATCAGCTCCCCAATGCCCCCCTTCTCCTCAGGGTGGAGCCCTAAACTCGAATAGAGATTCCATCGTGAAAATTCGGTTTTCACATCGACAAAAGAGGCGAGAGTAAACTCCCACATCTTGAGGAGTAAATGCTCGGAAAAAGCGACCATCACCCACTTGGCCCTCTGGAGCATCTGCTTTGCTACTTCAATCCGCTCCAATTTTGGCGTATGCCGCTGCATCGCCCTAGTGAGATCCCTCTTTTTCAGCTCAAATTTTTCTAAAACAAGCGATTCGAGCACCTCCAAATAACTTTTGCCCTCGTGTTCCCCAGCAGCGCCCACAGCCTTCATAAAACCAGGATGATCGGGCTGATAGCCCTTCTTCAATTCCCCAATCCCCGGCGAGGGACTGATTGGCACCGTAGACTCGACCCCGCCCGATACCCGCGTCAAATGCCCCTTGTAGAGTAGCTGTTGCATATCATCGAGAAACAGCTCCATCTGCTCCTCATGGACCAAAATGGCCGGCGCCGTCGCAAAACAAGAACCGACACTCTGCCGCAGAGGGCAAAGCAAAGCCGACAAAATCGCCCAAATGACATGTCGATCGGTCAATTCGGCTTCAACATCCAGCGTAATCGCAATCATTTCACTCAGTTTGGGGTCAGAGAGGGGGAGTCCAAAACTCTTGATTTTTTGGGCTAGACGAGGACTTGAACGAATTGCCTGGAGAACACGCACAAAGTGATTGGTGATATCGCCGTCGTTGTAGCTTCGGTGGCCAAGAACATAGTCAATCGATTCATTCAAGTTGCGGAAATTGCCCTCTTCATCGAGCAAATAATCGGCCAAAAGGACGGCGCGCCTTTTAGCCCGAAAATTAAAGACTGATTGATCGGAGAGACCAAAACCGAGATCGCTTTCACGCTCGAGGTCTAAGATAACGCTCATATCCATAGACACTAATATGAGGGTCTGGCCGTTTTTAATGAATTAAAAATGGAAGATTCTATTGCCTTTTGCCATCAACATAGTTGCCATCATATTCAAGTGTTCCATCAGGGCGATACGCTTTTCCTTGACCATGGCGAACACCTTCAAAGAACTCCCCTTCATAAATACTTCCATCGGGGAAATACTTTTTTCCCTGCCCATGTTCTTTACCGTATTTGAATTCGCCATCGTAATAAAGTTCTCGATCGGGATTACGCAATGTTCCCTTTCCATGTAGGATGCCATCTTTGAATTCGCCTTCATAAACCCACCCATCAGGGCGATATCCTTTTCCTTTTCCATGACGTTTACAATCTTGCCAGTCGCCATCATATTGAAGATTCCCATCAGGACGATAGAATTTCCCTTTTCCATGTGGTTTGCCATTTACCAAATCGCCATCATATCCAAGTCTTCCATCAGAACCATACACTTTTCCTTTTCCATGTGGTTTGCCATCTTGCCAGTCGCCATCATATTTAAGTGTTCCATCAGAATCATACACTTTTCCTTTTCCATGACGTTTATTATCTTGCCAGTCGCCATCATATTCAAGTGTTCCATCAGAACGATACAATTTCCCTTTTCCATGTGGTTTGCCATCTTGCGCGTCGCCATCATATTTAAGTGTTCCATCAGGACGATACCGTTTTCCTTTTCCATGTGGTTTGCCATTTACCAAATCGCCATCATATCCAAGTCTTCCATCAGAATCATACACTTTTCCTTTTCCATGATGTTTACCATCTTGCCAGTCGCCATCATATTCAAGTGTTCCATCAGAATCATACACTTTTCCTTTTCCATGACGTTTACCATCTTGCCAGTCGCCATCATATCCAAGTGTTCCATCAGAACGATAAAATTTCCCTTTTCCATGTGGCTTGCCATCTTGAATCTCCCCTACATAGATCACTCCAGAAGGCCAAGTCAATTTTTGCGTTCCCGGGTTCTGGGTACTTGCCTCCTCTGGATCAGAATTAAGTCCTTGGACAGACAACTGCCGTTGCTCTAGTAAACTAGTATTGATATTAGCATTCATTGCCTCTGCAGCCACTGATGTTGTCTTGGCTATCACAGCTTCCTCATTAAGTCTTGTAGTGGGATCTGCCTTTTGTTTTTTTGAAGATGGTTCCGGATCTGTATTTAATAAATACCCGCCACCATCTTGAATATTGACTTTATTAATACTCGAACTCATAATTTAACTCATTTTTTAAACTTTAATTTCTTATATTTTACGCAAAACTAGGCTTATTTACAATACATAAAAAATTTTAAATTCGACAAGTTTTTTGCCATGAAGCTGTCCCTTTCTTCGGCTTTTAATGTCCGCTGAAAACTTGTATTTGCAATTTTTCCGCGGATTTATTAATCTATGAAAAATCGCGGAAAAGTTGTTTTTGCAATTTTTTGGAGGAAACAGAATGGTGGATCGTTTTATCGGAAGGGAAAAAGAGATGGAGTCCCTCATCGGGCTCTCCAAAAAAAAGATTCCCAGTCTCGTTGTGATCAGAGGTCGACGTCGAATAGGAAAAAGCCGTCTTTGCGAGGAATATGCGAAGACATTCTCAAGGTCGATTATTCTCACTGGGATCCCTCCAGTTGACGGAGTTACCGCTGAAGAACAAAGAGCAGAATTCCTACGACAGCTTCAGGAGTATGATCTTCCGATTTATCGCAGCGATGATTGGGGCAATCTATTTCATGATCTTTCTGAAAAAACAAAAAAAGGGCGGATCCTCATCGTTTTAGATGAGATCACCTGGATGGGGTCGAAAGATCCAACCTTTATGCCAAAACTCAAAACAGCCTGGGATCGGCATTTTAAAAAAAATAATAAGTTGATCTTGATCATTACGGGTTCTAACTCAACCTGGATTCAAAAAAATATCCTAAGCAGCACAGGTTTCTATGGTAGAGTTTCGTTGCGCATTTTATTAAAAGAACTTCCAATAGCCGATTGCAATGTCTTTTGGGAAGATTGGCCGGGTATTATAGCTCCGTATGAAAAATTTAAAATCCTCGCTGTAACTGGGGGAATTCCCCGTTATCTTGAAGAACTCAGACCCGATCTCTCTGCAGAAGCTAATATTCAACGAATGTGTTTTGATTCCGAAGGTCTTTTATTCCAAGAGTTTGACCAAATTTTTCATGATTTATTTCGAAACAAAGGTAATTTTTATAAACAAATCGTCGAAACGCTCGTTGATAACCGTCTCTCCGCAACACAAATCGCCTCAGAACTAGGATGTTCTACAGGGGGTGATTTTAGTGATTCGCTCGATGAATTAACTCAAGCTGGCTTTATAGCGCGGGACTATATATGGAGCTTTGCAAAAAAAACCAAATCCACAACTAGTCGATATCGATTAAGTGATAATTATCTCCGGTTTTATCTTAAGTACATTCAACCAAATCGTGAGCAAATTGAAGAAGGGAAAGTAAGAAAATTGCCTACGGGCTGGTACTCGATTTTAGGACTGCAATTTGAAAATTTAGTGGTCAATAATGGCGACATCCTTCAGAACTTGCTCGGCATTCCCACCGATGAAGTAATTTTTGCCGCTCCTTATCTCCAAACTCCCCAAACGCGTCGGAAAGGTTGCCAAATCGACTATCTCATTCAAACACGCTTTAATTGCATTTACATCTGTGAGGTAAAATTTATGCAAGGGAAAATAGGAATTGAGGTAGTAAACGAAGTTCAAGAGAAACAACGTGCATTGCAGTTGCCTCGAGGTTTCTCGTGCCGCCCAGTTCTTATCCATGTGAATGGCGTCGATGAAAAGGTCGAAGATTGTGGTTTTTTTGCCAGAATAGTCGATTTTTCCGAATTTTTAGGCGGGCGTTGACAATTCTTTGGCTTTACACTAAAATGGGTGCTATGAGAAGAACAGCTTTCTTTAGGCTCACCACCCTTCTTAAGACCACAACGACCGGCCCCCGCCGGTAATCGTTTCCTTTTTTTCCTTTTATCTCTTACAATAATCAATCAACTTTGAAAGGAATTTTTTATGTTAGTCGAATGCCAAAATAAAATGGTGGAACTCTCTTCAGGGAGCTCGGCGAAAGATCTCGCTGAGAAACTCAATCAGCGGGGGCCTGATCAGGCGATCGCCGCAAATATTAATGGGGTGCTGAAGGACCTCGATACGCCGCTGCATGAAGGGGATAAGGTGATCTTGCTCAATTTCGAAGAAGCGCAGGGGAAAGAGGTATTCTGGCACACTGCAGCTCACGTGCTTGCGCAAGCGATTTTGCGCATATGGCCCGATGCAAAACCGACAATTGGCCCTCCGATTGAAAATGGCTTCTATTACGATTTTGCCGATTTGCATATTTCGGATGCCGATTTTGGGAAAATCGAAGACGAAGTGGAGAAGATCCTGAAAGAAAATTACAAGCCGGTGCGGCATGAGTTCAAGGATAAGAAAGAGGCGCTCAGTCGGTTTACAAATAACCCGTATAAGAGCGAATTGATTGGCGAATTCGAAGGGCTTATTACTGGATATTCGCAGGGAGAATATTTTGATTTGTGCAGAGGCCCCCATTTGGCCTCATTGGGGAAAATCAAAGCCTTTAAGGTGATGAGAACTTCGGGCGCCTATTGGCGAGCGGATAAAAATCGTGAGATGCTGACACGTGTCTATGGGATCGCTTTTCCCGATCGAAAACTGCTCAAAGACTATTTGCACATGCTTGAAGAGGCGAAAAAGCGGGACCACAAGATTATTGGACCAAAATTGGATCTATTTTCGCTGAAGGAAGAGGGGCCTGGGATGCCCTTTATTCATCCTCATGGGATGATTATGTGGAACCGGCTGATCGAATTCATGCGCGGGCTGCAGCGCGATGCGGGCTATGTTGAAATTAAGACTCCCCAATTGCTCAATCAAGAACTATGGCAACGTTCAGGCCACTGGGATTACTACAGAGAAAACATGTACTATTTTGACATCGAAGATCGGCACTTTGCCCTTAAGCCGATGAATTGTCCTGGATGCATGCTTTTCTACGGATCTGAAATGCATAGTTATCGAGAATTGCCAATGCGTGTCTCTGAATTTGGCCATGTGCATCGTCATGAAGCCTCTGGAGCGCTCAATGGTCTCTTCCGCGTCCGCAGTTTCCATCAAGACGATACCCACATTTTTATGCGCCCAGGTGATATTAAGGGTGAAATCTTGGGTGTGCTGCAATTAGTTGAAAAAATGTATGGCACTTTTGGCTTAAATTGGCGTTTTGAACTCTCCACACGTCCTGAGAAAAGCATCGGAACAGATGCCGATTGGGAAATGGCGACAGAGGGTTTGAAGGGAGCGCTCGATGATTATGGGCATCCATATAAGATTAATGAGGGTGATGGAGCATTTTATGGCCCCAAAATCGATATTCACATACGCGATGCTCTGGGACGTTCTTGGCAATGTGGAACTGTGCAGCTCGATATGTCTTTGCCAGAAAAATTTCAGCTCACATATGTCGATAGCGACGGGGAGCATAAAAGGCCGATCATGATTCACAGGGCGATTTTCGGCTCTGTTGAACGCTTCTTCGGAATTTTGATTGAGCATTTTGCTGGTCGATTCCCCTTTTGGATTAGCCCGCGTCAGGTGCGCATTGTTCCTGTTGCAGAAAGGCACAATGAGTATGCCCGTGAAATTGCGAAACAGATTCACGAAGCTGGTTTTGCGTGCGATGTCGATGAGAGCAACGAATCGGTAGGTAAAAAAATTCGGGAAGCGCAGCTCTTGCAGGTCAATTACATGCTCACTGTTGGGGATCAAGAGGTCGAAAAGAAGACGATCAGCGTGCGAAGACGCGACAATATTGTCATCGCAGATCTGGATCTTAATTCGATTTTGAGTACACTCAAAAGAGAATCCGAAGATAAATCGCTTACATCGTATTTTGAGCAGGTATGAAAAAAATAGCAGTCAGCAGTTTTAAAGGGGGAACGGCAAAGACGTCGACGTCGCTTAACATCGCCGCCTCGTTTGCCAAGTTCCACAAGAAAAAGGTGCTTCTCATCGACTTCGATGCGCAGGCGAATTTGACGACGGGGCTTGGTTTTGACCCCGATGCCCAAGATAGTTTGGCGCCGGTATTGCAAGGGACCAAAACGATTGATCAGGTGATTTTAAAAACCGGAATCAAAAATCTCGATTTGATTCCGGCTGATACCTGGCTTGAGCGGGTTGAGGTGACCGGAAATCTAGCAGCTAATCGGTATTCGCATGAAAGATTGCGCGAGGTGCTCGGCTCACTCAAATACGATGCGGTGATCATCGACACGCCACCGTCGCTTTGCTGGCTTACAGAGTCGGCGATGATTGCTGCCGATTATTCTCTTGTCTGTGCGACACCCGAATTTTACAGCGTCAAGGGACTGCAACGTTTAGGACAATTCATGGAAAATTTGGGACAGCGTCATCCACTACGAGTGATTGGTGTTTCGATGTCCTTTTGGAATCCGCGCGGCAAAAGCAATTCGGCATTTTTAGATCTGATCGATCAAACTTTTCCAGGAAAATTATTAAATACAAAGGTGCGACGTGATATCATGGTCTCTGAAGCCAGTATCCATGGAAAGCCAGTCTTCGAAGTCGCACCTAAAAGCCGCGCAGCTGAAGATTACATTGCTCTATCCAAGGAACTGTTAAAGTTAATGTAAAGCGGATTTACAATATGGTAAAAGTTAACGATCTCCTCTCCTTGCGATTCAGAAAAAGCCCTGAAAAGATGTCAAAAATGAACAATTTGGCTGAGCTCTCAACCAGCGGTCACTTGTCGAGTTTTTCCGGTGTATTTCGTGTGACACCTCTCACCGATACTGAAGAATCTTTACTCCGCAATCTTCTAGAGGGATATCGGGGAGAATTGGAAGACATCTCTGATGATTTGAAACATCTGGCAGCTCTGACATCAGAAGTAAAAGCGATCAACAATCAGGCAGCCATTCTACACGGCGAACGGATCAAGAGGGCCCAAGAGATTCTCAAAAAGTATCGGGATGGGGCTTTTAGCTCATGGTTGATGGATACCTATGGCAATCGTCAAACGCCTTACAATTTCTTGCAATATTATGAGCTATATACAAGCCTTTCCAAGCATTTACAAGATAAGGTCGAAGCGATGCCGAGACAGGCTGTTTATACCTTAGCCACTCGTGATTGTCCTCAGGAAAGCAAAGAAGAATTGATCAAAAATTACAACGGTGAGACGAAAAGGCAATTACTGAACCTGATTCGAGAGCGTTTCCCATTAGAAGATCAAGATAAACGGGCCTCCAGTTTGTCTGAGCAAATGATTGCAGAATTGCATCGGTTAGAGAAGCTGATGTCAAGCAGCCGCTTCAAACCTAGCTCAGAGCAAAGAAAACGGATGATCGAGGTGTTACAATCCATTCAAAGCAAACTTTAGATTCATCGCCCCTACGAAGCCGCTATGCGAGCAAAGAAATGGGGGCTATTTTTTCTGATCACTTCAAATATGCCACCTGGCGTCGCCTCTGGGTTGCCCTTGCAAAAGGAGAAAAAGCGATTGGACTTCCCATTACCGATAAACAAATTGAAGCTCTTGAGCGTCATATTGAAGAGATCGACTATGAAAAAGTGGCGCAATATGAAAAAGAACTCAAGCACGATGTGATGGCCCATCTGCATGCTTTTGGCGACTGCGCGAAAGAGGCGAAAGGGATTATCCATTTAGGGGCAACATCGGCATTTGTGACAGATAACGCCGATTTACTTCAGATGGAGGCGGGGCTAAAGCTCTTAAAGGCCAAATTTGTCCATTTGATCTCGACGATGAAAAGACAGGCAAAGGAATACGCTGCAACACCCACACTCGCTTATACCCACCTTCAACCTGCACAACCGACGACCGTCGGCAAGCGGATTTGTATGTGGTTGCAAGATTTTGTCTTCGATTTTAACGATTTGATTCAGAAAGAAGAGAGCCTCTATTTTCTCGGAGTTAAAGGGGCTACAGGAACGCAAGCCTCCTTCATGCATCTTTTAGAAAACGATAGCACCAAAGTTGAAAAACTCGATGCCCATATTGCTGAGCAAATGGGATTTAAAAAACGGCTGACAATTTCAGGTCAAACCTATACTCGAAAACAAGATATGAGGGTTCTTTCGGTATTGGAAGGGATCGGAGCAAGTGCCCATAAATGTGCGACCGATTTGCGCCTGATCGCCCATTTTGGCGAAATGGGAGAAGGGAGGGGTAAACATCAAATTGGCTCTTCTGCGATGCCCCATAAAATCAATCCGATCTATTCTGAGCGGGT
Source organism: Verrucomicrobiota bacterium (assembly GCA_018239985.1). Lineage (GTDB taxonomy): Bacteria > Chlamydiota > Chlamydiia > Chlamydiales > Rhabdochlamydiaceae > Sacchariniichlamydia. The sequence continues at coordinate 58,064 of JAFEGK010000002.1, forward strand.
CTGTGGACTTTCGCGGCTGCTAATTTCCCTTTGCCAAAATCCAGCCTACACATTGGCAACGCAGTGGCTCGAGCGCTCGCTCGATGACTCAGCTAACCGTCGAATCGTTATTCCGGAGGCATTCCTTACCGCCGATGCGATTTTAGATTTATTACAAAGCATTTTTTCCGACTTACAGATCCATCCTGAGGCCATTAAAGAGAATCTGCACAAAGCGCTCCCTCTTCTTGCACTGGAAAATATTTTGATGAGTGCTGTAAAAAAAGGGAAAGATCGGCAAGAGGTCCATAAAAAGTTGCGGGAGAATCCCCACCAGGGAGTCGAAATTGCGATAGAAATCGGTTTGACTCCTGAAGAGATCGACAGTTGCTGCTCCCCCAATACAGGAAGAGCAGAAGAGCAAGTCGCTCAATTTTTGAGCGAAATGATCGATCCCCTTTTAAAGAACTATCGGGGCCTGAAAGCGCCATCTCATAAAATCGATGTCTGAACTGAAAAGACTCCTTACTCACCGTAATAGAGAGGAGAATTGGAAAAATTGGGGTCCCTACCTAAGTGAGAGACAGTGGGGGACTGTTCGAGAAGATTATATCGGCAAGCACCCTGGAAGCGAGCCTTGGATCACTTTTCCCTTTGAGGATTCTCACAGCCGGGTTTATCGCTGGGGAGAAGATGGCCTTGGAGGGATCTGCGACCGCTTTCAGACAATCTGCTTCGCGTTTGCGTTTTGGAATGGAAAGGATCCGGTACTCAAAGAACGGTTATTTGGTCTTGGAAACCTCGAGGGCAACCATGGGGAGAGCGTAAAAGAGCAGTACCATTATCTCGATGCCACTCCTACCTCTAGTTATCTCAAAATGCTCTACAACTATCCCCAACGGGAATTTCCTTATGCAAAATTAAGGGAAGAGAGCAAAAAAAGGGGCCTTGCAGATCCCGAATATCAACTCCACGACACTGGTATTTTTGACGAAAACCGTTATTTTAATGTCTTTATCGAACATGCCAAAGAGAATCCTAAGGATATTCTTTGTCGGGTTACGATCATCAACAGAGGTCCCGAATCTGCTCCGATTACCTGTCTGCCAACTGTTTGGTTTCGCAATACCTGGAGCTGGGGTTATGAAAGTGGGCCAACCGGCGACGAAAAAGGGAAACCACGACTTTATCAGCAAGGAAATGGGATCCAATTGGATCACCCTACGCAAGAATCATACTATTTTTATGTTGAGCAAGCCGAGCAGCTCCTTTTCTGCGACAATGAAAACAGTAGCCCTTATCCAAAAGACACCTTTCACCGTCATATCGTTAAAGGAGACCCCGTAAATCCTCAAAAAGAGGGAACAAAAGGGGCAGGCCTTCTAAGGTTTACTCTCCAGACAGGAGAGCAAAAAACCTTTTTTTGCCGACTGACAAATAAAGAGCAAAAAGATCCCTTTTTGAATGCCTCACAGCTCTTTGAGACTCGGATAAAAGAAACCGATGATTTCTACCATTCTATCCAAAAACAGGGACTTTCCAACGAACTGAAAAATATTCAACGGCAAGCTTTTGCCGGGCTTCTCTTTTCCAAACAATTCTATTATCTCAATCAACACCAATGGCTTCACGGAGATCCACACCTCTCTCCCCATCATTCGACGATGCGCAACACCGATTGGGACCATCTGACCACTTTCGACATCCTATCGATGCCAGATAAATGGGAATATCCCTATTTTTGTTCATGGGATAGCGGCTTCCATTGCCTTGCGATGGTACTGATCGATCCCGATTTTGCCAAACGGCAATTGACTCTGATGACTAGAGAGTGGTACATGCATCCAAATGGGCAATTTCCAGCCAACGAGTGGTGCTTCTCAGATGTAAATCCGCCTGTTCAAGCGTGGGCCCTGTTTAGAACCTATAAAATCGATGCCCGAAAGTATGGAGTGGAAGACCGTGGTTTCCTTGAGGGAAATTTCCACAAACTCCTCCTCAATTTCACCTGGTGGGTCAATAAGAAAGATGCTGAAGGAAATAACATCTTCCAAGGGGGTTTCCTCGGGATGGATAATATCAGTATATTTGATAGAAGCAGAGACCTACCGACCGGAGGCCATATCGATCAATCCGATGGTTCAGCCTGGATGAGCTTTTATTGCATAGAGATGATGAAAATCGCCATTCACCTCTCTGAAAAAGATGAAATTTACCAAGACATGGCGACCAAGTTTTTCGAACATTTTTTACGGATTGCACGCGCGATGAGTCATCACGCGCACGATCACCATGCATTATGGGATGAGGAAGATGGATTTTTTTATGATGTGCTTCATCTTCCCAATAGGGTTATCCCTCTCAAAGTCCGCTCACTAGTCGGATTACTTCCTCTATTGGCAGTCGAGACGATCCGACCAGAAGTGCTCGAAAAACTCCCCATCTTCAAGCGGCGAATGGACTGGTTCATTCACAATCGGCCCGATGTTAGCATGAATGTGGCCTGTCTTTATGAAGGGGGTGTGTTAGGGAGACGTCTCCTATCGATCGTAACAAAAGAGCAGCTGGTTTCCGTTCTCAAATATATGCTCGATGAAGAAGAATTTCTCTCCCCTTTTGGTATCCGATCGATTTCGAAATACCATGAAAAACATCCCTATATCTTCCAAGCAGACGGACAACAATACGAAGTGAAATATGTGCCGGGCGATTCGGATAATCGGATGTTTGGCGGTAATTCCAACTGGCGGGGCCCCATCTGGTTTCCAATTAACTTTCTCTTAATCGAGGCACTACAACGTTATCACCACTATTATGGCGATGAACTAAAAGTCGAATTTCCGACTCGCTCGGGCCATTTCCTCAATCTTTGGGATGTAGCAGCTGAACTTTCTAAACGGCTGATCCAGCTTTACGTTGCAGACGAGTCAGGCAAGATTGCAGCCTTCGGATCTGAAAAACATGAACATTTGCTGTTTTATGAATATTTTAACGGTGATACCGGAAAGGGATTGGGAGCATCCCATCAAACAGGGTGGACCGCCCTGATAACAAAATTGATTCAACAATCGGGTGAAAATCTGTAAGTCTTGAAATTAAATCAATAAAAAGCCATGTATGGGTTATACCCGTTCCGTCTCAAGGGCA
>JAFEGK010000002.1:61236-146052 GCA_018239985.1 Verrucomicrobiota bacterium
TGCCCTTGAGACGGAACGGGTATATACCATAAGGAGAAATATGGCTAAAGAAAAAGCAGGAAATTTAAATATTTTAGGTCTTGGGTTAGGCTTCGGGATCACCTGGGGATTATGGACATTAATCGCCGGTTGGATGGCCATGTTTGGATGGACGATTGATTTTGTTGCTATCATGCACTCCTCTTACCTCGGTTATGAGCCTTCTTTCGTCGGTGCGATCATCGGTGGAATTTGGGCATTTGCGCACGGGTTCATCTCTGGCGCGGCGATTGCCTACTTCTACAACATGTTTAGAAAATAATCGGATCTCCCCATTTAGCTTTACGCGATTGTTTATAGAGGGCCTGTTCCTTTTTTGAAATTCTTTTCTCGAGCAGCCCCTCTTCTGTGCAAAGAGGTAAAATCAGATTGCCACTCTGTTTTTGAGGATGGCCGATGATGCGCGCTTTTGCCATTTCCACACTCTCTTTACCAAATGCCACATAGGAAAATTTCTCATCCTCCCATCCCAGCTGCCCTCCTTTTAATTGCCGATGCTCTTTCGTCCGCTCTAATCTCACTGAAAAATGGCACCACTGGTTGTTTGGCATTGGACAAGGTTTCATAGCCGGGCAAGGAGCAATCATTTTCCCACCCCACTCAATCAGATGGTCCCGCGCTTTCAGAATATTGGCAAAACCGCGTGGCGTCCCCGGCTCAACTATCACCAAAACCTGTGCCGCTTCCCAAGCTTTTTTGAGTAGGTCGATTTGACCATCCAGTTCTCCGAAGGAATAGGCAAAAAGAACTAGATCATGAGCAGATGGAGAGTAAGATTGTAAATCTGCTCGAGTCCACCCCCCTTCAATTAATTCTTTACCCTTTTTGATCATCCCCTCATTTCGCTCGACCAATGTCCATTTTTCTATTTCGGGAAAGATCCCTCGGGCTGCCAATAATCCAGTCCCTGGTCCGGCCCCTAAATCGAGGACCGTATGGATAGACACCCTAATTCTAGCAGAGACTTCCTTTAAGACCGCAGAGACAGCGGCAAATGTAGCAGGCATCCGCGCTTTGAGATAGGCATCGACTTCTTGCTCCGAGAGATCTCCACCGCCCCTTTCCCGGTATTTTTGTGAAATGTTGCTATAGAAATTTTTTGACATCCCACCATTATAGTCAATTAAATGAATTATTGCTACATAAAATAATTATTGCATCTTGTAATTATTAAGAAATATTAATAAAATAGAATGATAATAAAGGAGTAATAATATGTCAGGACCTGTTTCGGTTTTTACATCAAAATTAGTTACACTAACAGAATTCGCTATTACACCAAACGACGACGAGGCACTTCTTGTTTGGTGCTTGAAAAAAGGGACAATTGGTTTTGTCAAAGGATTGGATTCTCTCACTCAATTGATTGAAAAAATTGTCGGTTTTCTCTACGAAAAAGCGAAAATTATCTACAATAGCGAGCAATTTCAGAATGGAAAAGGGGTCGTTGTAGACTATGCGACAAGAGCTAAGGATTTCATTGTCGAGCATGCAACTCAAATCTATCGATCGCTCTCTACTTTACAGAGACCAGCTGGTTCGCAAGTTCCCAATTAATCGGAGTTTTCCCCCATTTCTTCAATAGCTCGTTGGCTTTGGAGAAGTGGCGGCATCCAAAAAATCCATGATAAGCTGAAAACGGCGACGGATGCGCGGCTGTGAGCACCGCATGATGAGAGTGCTCCAATAGACTGGCGCATTTTTCTTTTGCCGATTTTCCCCACAATATAAAGACAATTGGATCTTTCCTCTCAGCCAACTTGGCCACCACAGCATCGGTAAACTGCTCCCATCCTCTCCCATAATGAGATTTTGGTTCATTTGGGCGGACCGTCAATGTTGCATTGAGCAACAAAACTCCCTGTTTGGCCCAGCTATCAAGACACCCCGTTTTTGCTGGGGGAATGCCCAGATCGTCTTGCATTTCCTTATAAATGTTCTTTAACGACGGCGGTGGCTCTACACCCTCGGGAACGCTGAAGCTCATCCCATGTGCTTGCCCCTGTCCATGGTAGGGATCTTGCCCCATGATGACCACTTTGACTTCCTCATACGGGGTCATTGCGAAAGCATGAAAGACGAGATCTTTTGGGGGATACGTTTCTTCTCCTTCCAAAAAATGCTTCAAATCTTTGATATAGGGCTTATTGATCTCCTCTTGAAGACGGGCATGCCAATTTTTTGCCAATTTCATGCCAATTATTTTACCCCAGCAGCCTCTTTACCACAAGACCATTGACTTTTACCTTTTTTCACCTTACGATCTTGTACTATTTCAGGAGAATAGTATGACTGACCTCGCAGAAAACAACATCATCCGATTTAAAAATCTCTCTCGTAAGAAGGAAGCGATCTACGCCAATTTTAAGGTGAAGGGTATCCGTGCGGGAGTCAATTTTACTGCATCGATCCAAGTAGATATTTCTGCTGCAGAAGTGCATCCTGGCGACGTATTAGAAAAAATCATCGAAGAATGTGCTCGCATCGGTGTGAAAGAATTTAAGCGAGCAGAATTCGAATATGAGGGGCTTCAAGTCCTTTAAAAACTTTATCTGGGTGTAGCGCAGCTTGGTAGCGTACTTGCATGGGGTGCAAGGGGTCGGAAGTTCGAATCTTCTCACCCAGAATTTCTTAAGGATAAATCGAATTGACCTAGCTATCTCGAGATGGTTTTTCTCAAATCGACAAGTAGCTCAATATACTGGGTATTCGGGAATAGGTGATACCCTTTTGCCTGTCTGATTTTCCAACCATAACTTTTTAAAACTTCAAGATCTCTCTTCAGTGTTTCGACGTTACAACTGAGGTAGAGGATTTGCTTAAGGGAAGTGTCTCTGAGCCCTTCGAGCACTTTGGGATCGAGCCCTTTCCTGGGAGGATCGACAACGAGAACGTCTTGCATTTTGTCGAGGTAGTTTTCGGTCGGTCCTGTAAAGAATTTGAAATGGGACGGAGGCCCATTCTGTCTAAAACACTTTTCGGCAAAGGGGTTGATTTCTACTAGGGTTGCCGATTTACAGTGATCTGCAAGTGTTAGGCTGATGACGCCGATTCCGGCATAGAATTCGGTGAGTTGTTGATTTGGAAGGATCCAACTCTTGATATCGAGTAAGATCTGTTCAAATAGGTCGAGGTTGGCTTGCACAAAACAGGCGGGATGAAAATAAAAACTCTTTCCCAAAATCTTCTCTTCCAAATAGGTTGGACCCATTTTTAACTCCCACTCTTTGCCAAAAATGGTATTTGTTGACCCCTGCTGGACATTAACCCAAATCGAATGCCATTCTTCACTTTTTAACTTTTCAACTAAAGCATCGCACTTTCCTTTTCCATTTGAGACCAGAACGAGTTGCACTTTGCCACTAAAGCGCTGAACTGTCAGTTGCACATAACGGAGGTCGCCGGTTAAAGTTTGTTCATTGTATGGGGTGTAGGGGGCTTTGCGCAAAAGATGAAGCGCTTTGTTGATGCTGGGGTGATGATCAGGGCAATCGATCAGATCTTCGACTTCGTGGGTGCCGGGAGAGAAGAGGCCAATTTTGCTGCCTCGGACTGCGAGTTTGGCGCGGATCCGCCAGCCTGCCTCTTTCCCTTTTACGATCGGTGTGGAAAAGTCTGTTGATAGACTGTCGATTTCTTGCATATTAGGTGTTCATACCTCGGGTTATCGTCAATTTGTCTTCAAAGAATTGACAGTTTGTAAACAGGTTCTTTCACTAGGAAAATGAGGGGGGTTATCAACATTTCCACATCCTAAGAAGAAGAAGAGTATAACATATATAAAGAGTATTCTTTGTAAAAATAATCGCCGTTGGCTTAGAATCAGGGAGCGGTATGGAAAAATTTTTAGTAGATAGGCTTTTTAATTTAGTCTCCTTTGCTCACAAAAGGGTCTTTGATGGATGCACTTATCCTTGGGAAGCCCTTTTAAAATTAATTCAATATCTTGAAAGCCAAAATCTTGGGAAGATAGAATGCCCGATCCCTCAAGGGGTATATTTGATCAATCCAGAGCAGATTTCTATTGGGAAAGGGACGATCGTCGAGCCTGGGACTTTAATTAAGGGGCCTTGTCTGATTGGACGGGATTGCGAAATCCGGCATGGGGCCTATGTTCGGGGTGGGGTTTTAACCGGCGATGGGTGCGTCATTGGGCATGCCACTGAGGTGAAGGGGTCGATTTTGCTCGATGAGGCTCACGCTGCTCATTTCAACTATGTGGGCGATTCGATTTTAGGCAATCGGGTCAATTTGGGAGCTGGGGTGAAATTGGCCAATGTGCGACTTGATGGAGAGGATGTAAAAATCGGCACTGTTGCCACTGGTTTGAAAAAATTGGGTGCGATTTTGGGTGACGAGACGCAATTAGGTTGCAATGCAGTGACCAATCCAGGTACGGTAATGGGCAAAAGAAGTTTCGGGTATCCAAATACGGTGATAAAATATGACAACAGAAACAATTAATAGATCTTCATTTTTTCTTTTACGCGACAAAATTGAAAAGGAAATTGCCAGAAGCATTCTCTCTTTCGGTGAGAAAACGAAGTTAAGGGATGCGTGTGAATATGCGCTGCTCAGCGGTGGAAAGCGGCTTCGCCCGATCATTGTGATGATGGTCTCCGAGGGGCTTGGACATGATTTAGATGTGGCTCCTGCAGCTCTTGCAGTTGAATTTTTGCATACAGCCTCTTTGGTCGCCGACGATCTTCCTTGCATGGATAATGATGACGAGCGGCGCGAGAAACCCTCGCTGCATAAAGCTTATGGAGAATCGGTTGCTCTTTTGACAAGTTATTCGCTCATTTTTGCAGGTTATGAAAAACTCCATGAAAATTGCACTGTGATGAAGCAGGCTGATCCCCCCTTTTCCGGCTTTGCTGAGACAGTTTGTTGTATCGCTTTGGAGCATGCAAGCCGCGCTGCTGGCATTTTGGGGGCCACTTCTGGTCAATTCCTCGATCTGTATCCCCCAAATCACAGTTTGGAACTGCTCAAGGAAATTTTGTATAAAAAGACGGTGACTCTATTTGAAACGGCCTTTGTGTTTGGATGGCTTTTTGGCGGTGGGATGATCGCTCAGCTGGATTTAGTCAAAAAAGCGGCCTACCATTTTGGGATGGCATTTCAGATTGCAGATGATTTGGGAGATATTGCGCAAGACGAGAAAAATCAGCGTGAGATCAACGCGGCCAGCCTTCTTGGAAAAGAGCGGTCGTACAGTGTCTTCCAAAAGGAAATGGAGTCTTTTAAAGAGCTCCTAATTGAGCTCAATATCAACACTCCATCCTTCGAAAAGATGTGCCATATGTTGAGTAAGGCAGCACTAGCTTACAGTAGCTAGATCTTCCTGTTCAACTTTCTGCCTTGCGCCGATCTCGCCCGATTTTTCGAGGATCTTTTTCTCTATTTCAGCAGCAATTTCTGGGCGGTTTTTCAGCTCTTCGCGAGAGGCATCGCGCCCTTGTGCCAGTCTTGTGGAGCCATAGCTAAACCACGTTCCCTTTTTCTCGATGATGCCGACCTCAACCCCTAGATCTAGGATGGTGCCAAAGCGGGAAATTCCCTCATTGAAGAGGATGTCGAATTCAGCCGATCTGAATGGAGGTGCCATTTTATTTTTGACGATTTTCACTTTTACCCGGTTCCCCACTTCTGTGTTATCTGTCCCTTTGATTCCTCCTATGCGTCGAATGTCGAGGCGCAGTGATGAATAGAATTTCAGTGCTCGTCCACCAGTTGTGGTCTCTGGATTGCCAAACATCACTCCGATTTTTTCACGGATCTGGTTGATGAAAATCGCTGCGGTATTGCTTTTGGATAAGGTGGAGGTGAGTTTACGTAGCGCTTGTGACATCATGCGGGCCTGTAATCCCATAAAGGAATCGCCGATATCTCCCTCTAATTCGTTTTTAGGTACGAGGGCTGCAACAGAGTCGATGACGATGACGTCGACAGCGTTAGAGCGGGCGAGCATTTCGGCGATATTGAGGGCTTCTTCTCCAGAAGAGGGTTGCGAAATCATCAGTTCGTCGACGTTCACTCCAATTTTCGCGGCATAGGAGGGATCGAGGGCGTGTTCGGCGTCGATGTAGGCGGCGATGCCCCCCATTTTTTGCGCATTGGCGACGATATGGAGTGCAAGGGTAGATTTACCTGAAGATTCAGGTCCGTAAACTTCAGTGACTCTTCCCCGCGGTACTCCGCCGATTCCGATGGCGACATCGAGGTTGAGCGCACCAGTTGGAATCACACTGATTTCGTGCGAGGCTTGGTGCTTGCCGAGGGTCATGATCGCCCCTTGGCCAAATTGTTTTTCAATATGTGATAGCGCAAGCTCGAGAGCTTTTTTCTTTCCTTCGTTAACAGACATGGGGAAACTCCTTGGTTAAGTAGCACTAGATTGACTGCTCTTAACCTTCTAGTCAAGCGAATCTTGTGTATAATGAGTAAATCTGCTTTTATTCAAACTATATGGAAAAAATGATTTTAGCTGGCGATATTGGTGGAACAAAAACTCATTTGGCCTTTTTTAAAGAAGAAGAGAAGTCGAAATGGACAATTGATACGAAATATAAAAGCTCAAAGTATGAGAATTTGAGCCATATCGTTAAAGAATTTCTGGGAGCAAATCCCGGTTATCAGGTAGAGCGAGCCTGTTTTGGCATCGCTGGGCCAATTCAAGAGGGGAAATGTCGAGCGACCAATTTGCCTTGGGTCGTCGATGCAAAAGAAATTGCCAAAGAAAATGGGATCAAAGTGGTTTCTTTGATCAATGATCTCGAAGCTAATGCATATGGTCTCACCAATTTAAACGGGGATGAATTTTTCACTCTCAATGAAGGGAAACACCATGAGGGAAATCAGGCGCTCATTTCAGCAGGAACAGGCCTGGGTGAAGCAGGGCTATTTTGGGATGGAAAGAAACATCTACCTTTTGCTTGTGAAGGGGGCCATTGCAGTTTTTCCCCAGAAAATGAATTGGAAATCAAGCTACTTCGTTATTTGCACAAGAAATATGACCATGTCTCTTTCGAGAGGATCCTTTCAGGACCCGGTGTTTACAATCTATACCGTTTTCTGATCGATGAGGGCATTGAAAGGGAAAAAGAGAGTGTCAAAGCAGCTTTTGAGACCACTGATCCTTCAAAAGTAATTACAGAGATGGGGATGAAAAGCGCTTGCCCTGCCTGTGAAAAGGCACTTGATATGTTCGCTTCAATCTACGGGGCAGAGGCGGCCAATTTGGCATTAAAAATGCTCGCAGTCGGTGGGGTTTACATTGGTGGGGGTATAGCTCCTAAGATTTTGAATGAGCTGAAAGAGGGAGGCTTTATGAAACGGTTCATTCAAAAAGGCCGCTTTACATCTCTTCTGCTTGGAATACCAGTTAAAGTGATTCTCAATGAAAATACTGCACTTTTAGGAGCGGCCCATTATGCCAGAGAGCACGGCTGAGCAGCGGCGGATTTCTGAGGGTAGAGATCAAATTGTCCCGCCCTGGCATCGTTGGGGCCCTTACGTGTCAGAGAGGAGTTGGGGGACAGTCCGGGAAGATTATAGTCCCGATGGGAATGCTTGGAATTACTTCCCTTACGAACTTGCCATCACCAAGGCATATCGTTGGGGTGAAGATGGGATAGCTGGTTGGTGCGATCGGTATCAAATCCTGGTTTTAGCCCCTGCCTTTTGGAATACTAAAGATCCCCATCTGAAGGAACGACTCTTTGGACTGACGATCTATGAAGGAAATCATGGGGAGGATGTCAAAGAATACTATTATCATCTAGATGGGGTCCCCTCTCATGCCTACATGAAGTTTGTCTATAAATATCCTCATAAAGAATTTCCATATCAAAAACTGAGAGATGAGAATCGGAACCGGGGAAAAAATCTAGGGGAATATGAGCTAATCGATACAGGAATTTTTGATGAGAATCGCTATTTTGATATCGTCATCGAATACGCCAAAGAAGACGAAGATACCCTTTGTATCAAAGTTGAAGTGTTCAACCGGGGCCCTGAAAAAGCCCCTTTCCATTTGCTGATGCAAATGCTCTTTCGCAATCAGTGGTCTTGGTGGGACCAGAAACTTCCAAAGCCCACTATCACACCAGGTGAAGGAGTCCTGCTTATTGCAGATGAGGGGCAGATGCCTCCCCCTTCAAATTTGGCATCCCCTTACCGCCTTGGGAAGCGGTATCTGTATGGGCAAGAAGGGGCTGAGCTTCTCTTTACTGAAAATGAGACCAATTTTGGCAATCAGCCTGGTTATTTTAAAGATGCTTTTCATCGAAAAATCGTTCATGCAGAAAATGCGACTAACCCTCAAAACAGCGGAAGTAAAGCAGCTTTACATTATTTCTTCGAAGGGATCGAAGCGGGTGGGTCAGCAAAAGCTCTTTTCTATTTTTCTGATAAGCCCAAGAAGAATCCTCTAAAAAACGTGGAGAAAATAGTAGCGTTAAGGAAAAAAGAGGCTGATGAATTTTATGAGACAGTCCACCCCCCTCATTTAAACGAAGATGAAAAGAAGGTCCAAAGACAGGCTATTGCGGGGCAGATTTGGTCAAAGCAGATCTATCTCATCGATGTGGATCAGTGGCTTAAAGGAGATAATAATGCCTATCCTCCTCCAGAATCTCGTTTGAAAGGGAGGAACGCGCACTGGAAGCATCTGAATTCAATGCGGATTCTATTGATGCCCGACAAATGGGAATATCCTTGGTTTGCGGCATGGGATCATGCTTTTCATTGCCTCACTTATAGCCTTGTCGATCTTGATTTTGCAAAAGAGCAACTTTGGTTTTTCCTTTTCGATCAGTTCCAGCATCCTAATGGTCAAATTCCAGCCTACGAATGGGATTTTTCTGACCTCAACCCCCCTGTCCATGCTTGGTCCATTTTGCGCGTTTACCATGCGGAAGAAAAACTGAAAGGGAAAGGAGATCGGGTATTTTTAGAAAAATGTTTCCATAAATTGATTCTCAATTTCACCTGGTGGGTCAACAAAGTTGATAATTCGGGCAACAACGTCTTCGAAGGGGGATTTTTGGGACTTGATAACATCACGATGTTTGATCGTTCCGAGAAGCTTCCCGGTGGGGCAATTCTCCAGCAATCCGATGGAACAGGCTGGATGGCAATGTTCTGCCTGAACCTGATGCGAATGGCTCTCGAACTAAGCCGCGAGAACAAATCTTATGAAGCTTTAGCGACTAAATTTTTCCAACACTATGTTTACATTGCACATGCGATGAAAAAGCGGGGCAATCGCGATTATGAGATGTGGAGCGAGAAAGATGGCTTCTTTTACGATGTGCTCACTTACCCTAACGGGACATTTAACAAATTCCGGGTCCGTTCACTGGTCGGGATTATTCCGCTCTATGCGATCGAGATTCTCCAAGAGGAGAAGATCAAACATTTCACCGAATTTTATACAAATTTTCAATGGTTCATGAACAATCGAAAAGATCTTGTGGAGCCATGCATCATTCCTACAGTCCAAGATGGAAAACAACATTACATTTGCGCCCTTATGAATGCTGGGCAACTGAAGAGAGTCCTTCAGTACATTTGGGATCCCAATGAGTTTCGTTCAACCTATGGGATGCGCAGCATGTCCCGTTATCATGAAGAACATCCTGTTGTATTTCAGGATAAACAAGTGGGCTATGAGCCTGGAGAGTCGCTTCATAGTGTCAAAGGGGGCAATTCGAATTGGCGAGGGCCGATTTGGATGCCGACCACCTTTCTGCTTGTTGAAACTTTACGTAAATTGTCAGAAGCCTTTGGCGATGAGATCAAGATTCAGGTGGGCAATGAAACGCCCGTTACAATGGCGAATATGGCCCAATCCTTTGCCGATCGGGTTATCAGCATATTCTCAACCAACAAAGAAGGGGCGCGGCCCATATTTGGCCCCGAATTCCCATTCAGCAAAGATCAATATTGGAAAGATCTGATCCCCTTTAACGAATATTACAATCCAGAAACCGGCAAAGGGCTCGGCGCTTCTCACCAAACAGGATGGAGCGCTCTAGTTGCCAACTTCATCGATGAATATCGTAAAACCTAGCACTTGTTTTGTAAAAAAAACAGGCCAGTATTCCCCATATGAAGAGAAATCGAAATAAAATAAAAACAATTGATTGTAAGAATATTAACCAGCTGAGATTGAGCAGTTCCAAAAGCCGCTTTTCAGATTTATGCCTATTTTTCAGCAGGAGCTTCCCGTAAATGCCTCGATTCAATTATCCATGCTTTCTTCGATAGTGAGCCTCTTCGGGCAAGGCAGGGGGCAAGTTGGGTTAGTATTCAAAGATGAAATTAAGTGTCCAGCCTTGGATGTCAAGTGATCCTCGCGATTGCTCAGAGATGTTTTGACCTGTGTTGCTCGAGACAACAATTTGATTTGTCTCTGGCCTAATAATTCCGTTTCGACGTATGCGCCAAAGTTGATTTTGATCAAAGAAATGATGTTGCTCCCACCCAAACTGCGTTGTCACTCCAAATCTGCAATCAAAGAATTGTCTGGACCATTGGATCCCAAGGGCAAGATCTAATATGGCTCTGGAGCCTCTTAAACGCTCTTTAATTAAAATAACGTTCTCTTGGGTATGCGGAGATATGGCTAAATGGTTATGCTCTTTCTGAGCCACTCTGAAGCGGCCGTACAAAACCGATGCCGCTAGGATCCCATATACGCTAAAACCACATCCATAATGCCACTGGCTATCTAGTCCGCCACGCAGTCCTGTCCCTTTATAGACGTTATCGAGTTTGGCTGTATTGACTAGGGGTGGTTGCGTTGGCCCGATGCGGGGGCTCCAACTGCCTCCACGGTGCTGAAGATCTAAATCTTGACTCACTCGCCCATACCGGAGACCAATATGTGGACGGATGTTGAGTTTTCTGCTCACCCAATATTGTCTGCCCAGGGGAAGATCGAGCAGGGTGAGTTTCACTTTCCATATCCCTTCGATCTCGCGTGCATAGGCGGGGCTTCCCTGAACAGGGGAAAAGGCTGACCAGAGCGAAAGGATTGAATTCACATTAGCTGTTGTCTCGGCGATTTTTTTCGATCTGTTGTGGTACTCGGTCCAAATCAGGCCGATATCCCACCCGTCACATTGGGTAGCATAATGGAGTCCAAGGCGGTATCCAAATTGCCAATGGGAAGTTGGTTTTACATAATGGGCGTTTGCCAATTGATTGAGTTGCTGTATATCTGTTGTAGTGGGATTGATGACTGGAATGGGCACTTCATTGACGATGGCAAACTCTGTCCCTTCTTGATGAGCACTCCAATAATAGGCAGCAAAACTTAAACTCCAGTCCCCCTCGCAGGGTCGCTTAAGAACTGGAGCATTTCCTGCGTAATTTTCTGGGCCGAGGCACTGCGCTAACAGCGCTCCAGCACTTGCAAGGAGGGTATACATTTCTAATACTCAAATTTAAATGTCAGTGTCCAACCCGATGTATCAAGGGTTCCCTGTCTCTGCTGGAAAACATTATCCCCAGAGAGGTTTAGGATGGGAGGGTTGTTAGTGTAATCGGTTGGATTGTTGGGGCCAGGTTGTGTCGTGCCGACCCGGGTCACTCGCCACATTTGATTTTGATCAAAGAAAATATGTTGCTCATAGCCAAGCATAGCTACAAAGCCATATTTGCAGCTGCAGAACATTGTCGACCATTTAATTCCAAGTCCTAAATCGAGAATCGGTCTAAGGGCTCTAAAGGACTCTTCTGTCTCGTGGATATTGGTGATGCTGTGCGGATTTCGGGCCAGACGGATGTATTCGTCATGATCAACATTAAATCTTCCGTAGATGATGGAAGCCGCCAGATTGCCATAGAGGGACCAGCCACAGCCAAAATTCCACTCTGAATCGAGTCCTGAACGAAGTCCGGTTCCGTTATAGTTATTGTGCAAATCAACAATTCCATTGAATGCAGGTTGAATGGGTGTGACTGTAGTGAAATTTGCTGTCCAGCTTCCCCCATCATAATAAATTTGATTGTGTTGGTGAATCGATGCATAGCGCAGTCCTACGAAGGGGCGAATTGCTAGATAGCGGCTCACCCAGAAATTCCGGCCAAGTTCGAAATCAATCAGGTTCAGTTTGACTTTCCAATCATTTTTTGCTTCTGTTGCATAGACAACACCTGCCTGTGCTGGCACAAATTGTGACCAAAGAGCGATCAGTGTGTGATTGCTATTGGGATCCGCACCAATGTGGTTGAATCCTTTGCCTTGAAACCAGGTCCATTCGATCCCTACATCCCAACCGTCGCAAGGAGAACAGTAACTAACGCCGAATTTAAGACCACATTCCCATTTTGGAAACGGCTTTTTATAGCGTGCGTCTGCGAGTTGATTAAGTTGTCTGATCGTCGCAGGGGTTGGAGCAATACTGATATTTGGAAGATCTGGCACTGCTGGATTGGTTACATCGTCGTCGATGGCAAATTCCATTCCATCTTGATAAATATCCCAGCAAAAGACTGCGATGGTTATATCGACATCGCCGTTGCACCCTGCAGGGCATACAGGGGGATTTCCTGCAAAATTTTCTGGCCCCAGACATCTCTGACAAGGGGGGCAATCGTCTGGATAGCAAGCTGCAGGAAGCTGTGGTGGACAAGAATTTTCTGCTGCGCTTGCGACAGCTGATAACCCCAGTGCAGTGCATGTAACCCATCTCATAACCATTTAAGAATCTCCTTTTTTTTAAATGGTTTTAAAGCATGCTACTGATTTTATCAAGAGGGAATTGCCCCCTCAAGCAAAAAGGCCTAGCTTACGCTAGGCCTCCCTGGTTAAAAAATTGCCCTCTGCGGGTATTAGAAATCAAATTTGAAAGTGAGTGTCCACCCTGATGTATCCAATGAGCCACGACGTTGCTCAAGAACATTGTCACCAGAGAGGTTAAGCACTGGTGGGTTGCTGGTCAGGTTTGGAGGTGTAACTGATTGGGAGCTTGTGCCCACTCTGGAGACTCTCCACAATTGGTTTTGGTCAAAGAATAGATGCGACTCCCATCCCAACATCACTGTAAGGCCATACTTGCAGCTGCAGAACATTGTGGACCACTGAATCCCTAGATCCAAGTCGAGAATAGCGCGTAAAGCACGTAGAGATTCATTTGTATCTAATATGTCGGCAGTAGAGTGTGGGGTGATGTTGGCAAGGCGAATGTATTCCTTGTGATCAACATCAAATCTTCCGTAGATAATCGAAGTTGCTAAGTTCCCATAAAGAGCCCAGCCGCATCCGAAATTCCACTCAGAGCCTAAACCAGCTCGTAGACCTGCACCTCTATAGTCATTTTCAAGATCAACGTAGTCATTGAAAGCATTTTGATTTCCAGCATCTTGCCCTGTAACCGCTGCCCAGCTACCGCCACGATAGGTGATCGCTGTATCTTGTTTAATGGAGGCATAACGGAGGCCGACAAAAGGTCTGATGTTGAGATATCTGCTGACCCAATAACCACGTCCAAGCTCTAGATCTACTAAATTCAATTTGAGCTTCCAGTGAATTTCAGAATCTGTTGCAAATAGAACTCCTCCAGCTCCTGGTACAAAGTTTGTCCAGAGTGGAATAACGGAATGGTTGTCGGTATTATCTGTATCCAGATCATGGGTATGTCTTCCACGGTACCATGTCCACAGGAGGTTAACATCCCAGCCATCGCATGATGAACAATAACCTATGCCGAGCTTAAAACCCCAATCCCAGTGAGAACCTGGATGTTTATATTCCGCATTGGCTAACTGATTTAAGATCCGATTGTTTGGAATTGTTTGGAGGACAGGTTGTGTGACTTCGTTGTCAATCGCGTATTCCATCCCATCTTGGTGAGAGCTCCAGTAGACTGCAGCGGCGGTAATAAATACATCTCCGTTACATCCTGCAGGGCATACGGGTGGGTTGCCAGCAAAATTTTCTGGTCCTAAGCAGCGTTGGCAGGGTGGGCAGTCGTCTGGATAGCAGACGGCTGGTTGTGAGGGGGCGCATACGTCGCCATGTACTGGCTTACCCGATGCAGTTGTATTTCGAGCTGCGCTTGCAGCACTTGTTAATCCCAGCACTGTCAAAACAGCGAAGGGTAGTGATTTACTAAACATTAAGACTCTCCTTTGGAATGACCCTTTTTCATTCTTTTAATCGATTACAAAAATTTTTAGCAAGAAAAAAGACCTAGCAATGCTAGGTCTTTTGGTTGAAAATAGTCTAAGAGAGGACTCTTAGTAGTCGAACTTGAGTGTCAGTGTCCAACCTGATGTATCCAATGTTCCACGACGTTGTTGGATAACATTGTCACCAGTGAGGTTAAGCACAGGTGGGTTGCTTGTAAGGTTAGGTGCACCTGTTTGAATTTGTGAACCAACTCTATTGACTCTCCACAATTGGTTTTGATCAAAGAATACATGTGATTCCCAACCGAGCATAGCTGTGAAGCCATATTTGCAGCTGCAGAACATTGTAGACCACTGAATTCCAAGCGACATGTCGAGGATAGCGCGACAAACGCGGAGAGATTCATTTGTCTCTAGTACGTTAGCTGTCGAACGTGGGCTGACGTTTGCAAGACGGATGAGTTCTTCGTGATCAAGGCTAAATCTTCCATAGATAATAGAAGCTGCTAGGTTTCCATAAAGAGCCCAGCCACAGCCGAAGTTCCACTCAGAGCCTAAGCCTGCTCTAAGACCGGCACCTCGATAGTCATTTTCAAGGTCAACATGGTCATTGAAAGCATTTTGACTTCCAGGGCCAGTACCTGCAACTTGCGCCCAGCTACCACCATTGTAGCTGATATCTGTGTGTTGTTTAATAGAGGCGTAACGAAGTCCGACGAAAGGTCTGATATTGAGATATCGGCTGACCCAGTAACCCCGTCCGAGTTCAAGATCAACTAAATTCAATTTAAGCTTCCAATGAATGTCAGAGCTTGTTGCAAATAGAACTCCGCCTTGGGCATTAGCGAAATCAGACCAGAGTGGCAGAATCGCGCGGTTGTCGGTTGTATCTGCATCGAGTTCGTTGCTGCTTCTTCCACGGTACCATGTCCAGAGAAGGTTAAGATCCCAGCCATCGCAAGGTGAGCAGTAACCGATGCCGACTTTAAAGCCCCAATCCCATTTAGAATTTGGATGTTTATATTCAGCATTAGCTAATTGGTTGAAAACTGTATTGTTTGCAATGGTTTGGGCAGCAGGTTGGGTCACTTCGGTGTCAATGGCATACTCCATCCCATCGATGTGCGAACTCCAGTAGAATGCTGCTACAGTAATTTCAAAGTCGCCGTTGCATCCTGCAGGGCATACTGGTGGGTTACCAGCGAAATTCTCTGGTCCCAAGCATCTTTGGCAAGGTGGGCAGTCGTCTGGATAGCAGACGGCTGGTTGTGAAGGGGCGCATACATCGCCATTCACTGGCTTACCTGATGCTGTAGTATTTCGTGCTGCACTTGCAACACTTGTTAATCCGAGTACTGTCAGAGCAGCAAGCGGAAGGTATTTTTTAACCATGTTGATGTTCTCCATTTTGATGAGGCCTATCAGAGCCTTTTGTTTGCTTAATCTTTTGTTTAATGCAAATCAAATTTTTTAATCAACAAAAAAATAAAAGAACCTAGATTTCTCTAGGTTCTTTTCGGTTTAAATAGTCTAAGAGAGGACTCTTAGTAGTCTAACTTCAGTGTGAGTGTCCACCCTGATGTATCCAATGTTCCACGACGTTGTTGCAGAACGTTGTCACCTGTGAGGTTGAGTGTAACTGGGTTCTGGTTTAATGTACCACCAGGAGTTGCGCCAACTCTATTGACTCTCCACAATTGGTTCTGATCAAAGAACACATGAGATTCCCAACCGAGCATAGCTGTGAAGCCATACTTGCAGCTGCAGAACATTGTAGACCACTGAATTCCAAGTGACATGTCGAGAATAGCGCGAGAGGCTCTTAGAGATTCAGATGTGTCAAGAATGTTAAACTCACTGTGTGGAGTTGTGTTTGCAATACGAATCCACTCATCATGATCAACACTAAATCTTCCATAGATGATAGAAGCAGCTAAGTTACCATAAAGAGCCCAGCCACAGCCGAAGTTCCACTCAGAACCCAAACCTGCTCTAAGACCGGCGCCTCGATAGTCATTTTCAAGGTCAACTCTGTCGTTAAAGGGGAATTGAGTGGCTGAAGCAGCAAAGCTACCGCCGTTATATGTAATTTCGTAGTGCTGTTTTACAGAGGCGTAGCGAAGTCCGACGAAAGGTCTGATCGCTAGGTATCTGCTGACCCAGAAATTACGTCCGAGTTCAAGGTCAACTAAATTTAATTTTAGTTTCCAATGAGCGTCAGCGCTTGTTGCAAATAGAACTCCGCCTTGTGAAGAGGCAAACTCTGACCAAAGAGGGAGAATAGCAGTGTTGTCAGTGACATCTGAATCCAGCGTGTTGCTGTTTCTTCCATGGTACCATGTCCAGAGAAGATTGAGATCCCATCCATCGCAAGGTGAGCAGTAGCCGATACCAACTTTAAAGCCCCAGTCCCATTTAGAACTTGGATGTTTATATTCAGCATTTGCTAAATGATTGAAAACTGTATTGGCTGCAACAGTTGCAGTTTGTGGCTGAGTGACTTCAGTGAAAATCGCATACTCCAACCCGTCTTGGTGTGTGCTCCAGTAGAAAGCGGCAACTGTGATATCGAAATCGCCGTTGCATCCATGTGGGCATACAGGTGGGTTACCAGCAAAGTTCTCTGGGCCCAAGCATCTTTGGCAAGGTGGGCAGTCATCAGGATAGCATACTGCAGGTTGTGAAGGAGCGCATACATCACCATTAACTGGTTTACCAGATGCGCTAGTATTGCGTGCTGCACTTGCAACACTTGTTAATCCGAGCACTGTCAAAGCAGCGAGCGGTAAGTATTTTTTAACCATTTTTGATTTCTCCGTTTTGCATAAGACCCATGAGAGTCTTCTGTTTACTTAACTTCCTGTGTAATTCAAATGAAATTTTTTAAGCAAGAAAAAATTTTTTTTCTTTTCTATACTGCTATAGAAATCTTCTAATATAAAACTTCGTCCTGGCAAGTTCTGCAAGCCGGTCAGTTAGGCTAGTGAGCACCACACCCTTCCCATAACGGCTCTCAATCGTTGTCTGTGGATCAAAGACGATGATCACATGGCCAGGATAGACGATGATGTCTAGCGGTTTTGGAGAGCTCACTTCTTGGCCGAAATGGATCAGTTCGGATGTGTTGCGCGGGGTATACCCATCGGTCGCCTCGTAGAGCAGTCCGGAGCAGTCGAGTCCGCAAAGGGTCCATGTGGAGTGAAGATTTTCTGGTATGGGGGGGTTATAGAGGGAAAGAATTTCGGGGATTCCAGTTCTGCAATTGCCTCCCCAAACATAGGGAAGTCCCAACGCTGACTGGAGGCGAGCGATGATGGTATTGGTATCGGGGAGGATCTTTGGCCGCTCGGGAGCATGGGCAGAAACTGGGGTCACAAATCGGGAATCGACAAAGACTTTGCCTGGATAATCGGCGGTTGTCACTTCGAGTGCGAAGGGGGCAACTTCTCGAAGGATTTCAAATTTTGTTCCGGGAAGAGCGATGGTCTCGAGGCAGCGGAGAAGCCCTTTCTCGTCGACTGGAAGAGTCTGAGAACCAAACACTTTTTGGAAGTCGGGGGTATTGAGCAGTGGGGCTGGTTTTGTGGCGACGCAAAATCTAGACATAATTCTTATTCCTTGAGTATTCTAAGAATCAATTTAGCCGATGGAGCATCTATGTTCAAAGCCAAAGTTTGGGCCTTTCTACTTTTAATCGTTTTAGTTGGTTGTCACTGTTCTAAGGAAAAAATATCGTCGGCTAAGATCATTAAGTTCAATTTGGGTGATGAGCCTCATACATTGGATCCACGCCTTGCCCGTGATCCGAGCGCCCAAATGGTGATGAGGATGTTTTTTGAAGGGCTCACCCGCATTGGTCCAAATGAGCAGCCTCAGATGGCGATTGCCCAAAGTGTCGAAATTTCGGACGATCTCAAGCGGTATGTTTTCACGTTGCGAGAATCGAAATGGTCGAATGGGGATCCGGTGACTGCAGGTGATTTTGTCTACGCGTGGCGAAAGATTTTAAGTCCCGATTTTTCCTCTGATAATGCCTCACAGCTCTATGTGATTAAAAACGGCAAAGGGGTAAAAGAGGGATCTATCCCAATGCAGCAGCTGGGAGTCAAAGCATTAGATGAGCGGACGCTCCAAGTTGATCTGGAGTATCCCACTCCCTATATTCTGGAGCTACTCGCAGCTCCATTTTTTTCTCCCATCAATCAAAAAGTGGAAGAAGCTCAGCCTAAATGGGCCGAGAAAGAATCGACTTATGTTGGGAACGGCCCGTTTCTTCTGGGCCATTGGCGCCACCACGATGAGATTTTGGCAAAGAAAAATCCCAGCTATTGGGATGCCGACAATGTCAAAATCGATGGAGTCGAAATGGTGATGCTCGAAGCCAATACTGCTCTGGGGATGTTCGAAAAGAAACAGCTCCATTGGGTCGGCTCACCCCTTTCGGTTCTTCCACTCGATGCGATTGTCCCGCTGAAAGACAAGGGACGGGTCTATGTAAAGCCAAGTGCAATGACTGCATTTTTGCGAGTCAATGTGGAAAAGGATGTGTTGAATCACCCTAAAATTCGGCATGCTCTCGCCCTGGCAATTGAGCGTGGAGCGATCGCTGAGCATGTGACCAGAGGGGGGCAAATTCCTGCGATGCGCCTGGTCCCCCCATCGATGCAGCTACAGCCTGAGCCATATTTCGAAGATGGTGCAGTAACAAAAGCTCTGCATCTTTTTGAAGAGGGCTTAACTGAGCTGGGGTTAACGCGCGAGCAGCTGCCGAAAATTAACCTCACCTACATTTCTCAAGAGAGGACTCACTTGATTGTTCAGGCAATTCAGCAGCAATGGTTTGAGAGATTTGGAATCCGGATTGGATTAGAAGCTCTTGAGCGGAAAGTCTTTTTCGATCGGATTTCACATCAGGATTACGATCTTGCCTATTGCTCATGGAGCGCCGACTTCCATGATCCGGTCAATTTCTTAGAAGTTTTCAAGTTTAAACGGCAAAGCACAAACAATACAAATTGGGAAAATTCCGAGTATGCGCAAATGCTGAGCGACTCTTTCAAGCTGGTCGATCAAGATGAGCGTTATCAATTGCTCGCCCGTTGCGAGAAAATGTTGATGGATGCGATGCCGATTATTCCTGTGCTTCATTACACGATGCTCTATATGAAAGACGATGAGGTCGAGGATGTGTTCCTCTCGTCGTTGGGCAATCTGGACTTTAAATGGGCTGTGATGAAGAATGACAATCGATGAAGAAGATCTTACTTTTGCTTCTCAGTGGCACCTCCCTTTTTGCAGGCACTGTACGGCTGCACAATGATAGCCCCTATAAACTGCGCGCCGTGATACGGGCTAGTGATGGGACCTACATGGGCGAAATGGTCGTCTTGCCGATGCATTATAGTACTTGGAATGGCGGTTATGCGAGCTTTGGTCCCCATAGTAATGCTTTTCAACCTAATCCGGCCTATTCACAAACACCTTACATGGTTCATTGGCTCTGTCTAGATGGCGATGAGTTTGGGGTTTCTTCTTTCATCCCGTCCGGTGGATTGGCGATTGCAGAGAATTCCGATGGGGTTAGGTACTGCAAGCCCCCACCCAAAAAGCCCCCATCCCCTTATGGGCCTCTTCCAAATGACGAACAGCTCCATTACCAAAATGAGGCACCAGCTGCTGAAGGGTCTCAGAGCCAATCTGCAAGTCAGTAAAAATTTGAAGACACCCTCTTTAGTCTAGAACGGGTTTGCTCTTCTCGTAGTTCACTTTCTTGAGCAGTTGCCCTTCAGAGGTGTAGAGCGTCGCCACACCATCGCCGTTTTCAATTGTCGATACTGGATGTTTCTCCCCTTTTTTGAAGTAGGAGCCTTTGATGAGCCGGTCATTTTCATATTCTTCCATTAGCATCGGATCTCCAGAGCTGTAATACCCCAAACAAATCCCATGTTTTTTGTTCCCGGTCATCTCCCGCTGGCTCTCGACAATTCCATTTTTGTACCAGGTTTTCACCATCCCCTGAATCTGATCTTGTGCCCAGGTCACCATCAATTTTGCAGATTTCCCATCCGGGAAATACTCAAACTCTTCCCCATTTTTCTTCCCATCGGAAATGCGATAACAACAATGGAGTTTTCCGTTTGGGTCGAATTCTTTGACCTCTCCATTCACGACTCCATTTTGATATTGGGTGAGGCTAAAGAGGTTGTTTCCATCAAATTGAGCTTTTGTCCCATAGCCCTCTTTGACTTCGGCTACAAGGTTCCCCTGAGGATCATAATAGGCTGCTTCGATAAGAAGGCCATTTTGATAGAGTTCGTCGGATTTCTTAATTCCGTAAATCCAAGAATCGATGGCAGCTCCATCTTTGACGCCTGCTTTGAAGGGGATCTGCTGCAGGATGCTACCCTCTTCGTCGTAACTGGTCAAGACTCCATCGATCAGCCCTTTTTTGTAGGGGATGATCTTGGCTACTTTTCCCGAGGGGAAATAATAAACGGCTTCTTTAGCTATTAGCCCCTTCTCGTAGGTAAAGAGGGCCTGAAGGTTGCCTTCTTCATCCCAGACTTTGCATTCTTTATCGAAAAGCCAGCTCTGCTGAGCAAGTTCACTTAAATCGGCCATCCCTTCGATGATGGTTCCTTCGATCATCGGTCTGCCGTTTTCATGCCATTGGTAATAGTGGCCGTTCGCCCGGTTATCGACGACTTCAAGGTATTGCCAAATGCCGCCATTAGGATGGTAGCTCGTCAGTTTAGCATGGCTTTTCCCTTCCTGATCTTTTTTATAGACCCGCATCACTTTTTCATAGGGCTGTGAAGTGAGGAAATTGACATTTTGATAGACAGCAAGACGGTCTTTTGTGCTGATGGTCTCGGAGAAGCCGTTCCGGTCAACTGTTTGCATGCTGACGATTGTATTGCCATCCTCTTTTTGGGCGCGGCAGCCTGCTAGCAAGGATAATAGGAGTAAAAAAGGGAGGATTTTATTCATGGAGCATCTCGAATTTTGAGAGTTCTAAATTGATCAGATAGGTCTCTTCCGTTGAACTCATCGGTTTTTTTATTAGTTCGAATTTCTTGATCAGCAAATCGGGTGGATTGGGTCCCGGGTGGAAGGGGCCTATCGTTTTGTTTTCAATCCGCGCAAGGAGCTTCTTCAAATCGTCCCGATTCATTTCAACAGGATGGTCTTGGATCACGTCGACCTCTTGGTATCCTTTGATTCTTTGAAAATTTTGTTCACGAAAATGGAGCCGGTTTTGAGCGCTGGATAAAAATTCTAGACGCTCTGTGATCGGTCCACTGTTGGGATCGCTGCGTAGAGAGGCCTGAAGTCTTTTGGCCTCGAGATTTAAAAATTGCAAGCTTTCGAGCTCTTTTTCGATATAATCCCGATCTGCTATCTTTAACTGCTGCTGTAATTTGCCTTCTAATCGATCCCGCTCGGCTGTCCAAGTTTGCCTTGTTTTTAGCTGAATCGCAGTCGCTGTTAATCGATCAAGTTTTTGTTCTGCCGAGAAGTGATAGAGCAGAACCAGAACGCAGCAAGAAACTCCCCCTATGATCCAAGCCAGAGGGTGGGTGAGGTAGAGTTTGAGTTGAGACTGCAATTGTTTCACTTGATGGCTCTTGGCTTTAAATAAAATTTTGTCCGGTAGATCCCATGATCACCGCTCCATTGAATCGGGTTTTTTTGATCGATCATCTCCTGATCTTTTAAAAGGGCTTCATGGAATTGTCTGGCAACTTTTGCCGATGGCAGCGAGAGTTCTAAATCTACTGTTGCAGCATAGGATTTGACATCTGAGCCAAGCTTAGGCGCTGTGACAAGATCATAGCGAAGTTGAGTGATTGAAGATTCTACAGCAAGGTCGGGATGGGTGCTGAGCCAGGTGAGAACTTCATGCACTTTGGGGATTGTGGTAACGCGCAAATGGGACTTTTTAGGACTTTGAATAGAGGAATACAATTGCATGACCACCTCTTCCAAATGAGCCCCTTTTGGAATCCCTAACGCCGCAAGAGCGGCATTTTCCTTTTTTTGCAAATGGAAGTGGCCCAAGAGGAGTGTAGAAAAAATAAACGCTCCACAAGCAGCTAAAAATGTAAAAAGTCTTGTTTTTCGGTTTTTAATTTCTTTTTTTGAAAGGGTGCTCTGCCTAAATTGGCCTCCACCTTTTGCTGCATCTAGGGCTAGTCCAATCGGAATCGCATATTCGGCCATAGAGAGATCGTCAAATTCAATGGGAATGAAAGGGGTGGGAAGATTGTCGATGCCGGTGTGCAGGATGGCTTGAATTTCAGGAAATTTCTTTTGCATGTAGGCGCACATCCGATCGAGATCGTCTGTTCGGTTCACTTGAGAAGCATATAGTCGCCCCTCTTTGATGACGATGAAGGTATGTTCATCTTCTTCACAGTGGTAGACGAAAAAGGAGGAATGATTTGGGAAAAAATGGGTTGCAAAACGGTAGAGAGCTAGGGGGACGCAGGAAACGACATCAGGATCGATTCCCAGCGATGCCATATCTGCAAGATGCCTTTGTAGAGCGCCCTGTGAGGAAGCCAATAAGAATACTTCGGTCTCTTGCTCTTTGGGATATAAGGTCGGCAGAAGAATAATCTCTTCAGGAGAATAGGGGAAGAGGTGTTCGACTTGAAAGGGAAGGGCAGCCCAAATTTCCCGCTTGGATTTGAGCCTAAGGGGTAAATTGCGCAGCATCACGTCTCTCGTATCTAGGCCTGTGACAATTTCAGCGCCGTTGTAAAGCGGGTTTACATCTTCGCCAAGATACTCAATCCGCATTGAATTTTTTTCTTTACGAACGACAGCGGTTTTAGCTAAGTGGCAGCCTAAAAATAACATTTACAATTTCCTTCCTCTCTATGATACTTGAAGAAGTGGTTTTTACGAAAAGGTTTCTGTGCTATAATCACCTCTATGATCTATTTATTGAAAGCGGTCCATTGGATCTTTTTTGCCTATACTATCATCATCCTTGTGAGAATCATCGGCTCCTGGATCCCGAAATATGCTAATCACCCGATCCTCCGTTTTGCCCGTTTCTATACAGATCCCTATCTCAATATCTTTCGGCGGCTTATCCCCCCGATCGGGGGGGCTTTAGATTTAAGCCCAATGCTCGCATTTTTTGTCTTACAAATCCTCGAACGGATGGTCTTGGGGTTCATCAGTGCCGTTTTTTAAATCCCCGTTTCGAATCGGCTCCCTTTCCCTTCCCAATAATGTTTTTTGCTCGGCTTTAGCAGGCTGTTCGGATCTCCCCTTTCGGCGGATGACCAGCCGATATCGGCCCGGGATGATTTTTTGCGAAATGGTCAAAATGGATGCGCTGATCCGTCATGACCCAAATACCTATCGGATCTTAGACTATGACGGATCGATGCATCCGATTGGGGCGCAGCTGGTCGGAAGTAAATCCAAGTTAGCAGGCCCCTGTGCAAAAATCATTGAGGAGCTTGGTTTTGATCTCGTGGATCTCAATTGCGGCTGCCCTGTCGATAAGGTGACAAAAGACAATAGTGGATCGGGATTGCTCCGTCATCCAGAGCTAATTGGAGAAATTTTGAGTAACATGATTGCCGCAGTGAAAATTCCTGTCACTGTGAAAATCCGGGCCGGTTGGGATAAGGATTCGATTAATGGTCCGTTGGTCACAGAAATAGCCGAAAAAGCGGGAGCAAAAGCGATTTTTGTCCATGGGCGGACTCGTGAGCAAGGTTATGAGGGACCAGCAAACTGGGACTATATCACTGAGTGCAAGAAGGCTGCGAAAGCGATGCCCGTTTTTGGGAACGGGGATGTGATCGATCACCTGAGTGCAGAGAGGATGTTTGCACAAACCGGTTGCGATGGAGTTCTTTTATCGCGTGGGACATTTGGAGCACCGTGGCTAGTTGAAGATATCATTCGTCATTTTCATGGGGAAATCGTTCAAGCGCGCACTGGCAATGAAGTCAGAGAGGTGTTTCTTGAACATTTAGACCAAATTGTCGCTTACCAACCCGAAAGAAAGGCCCTTCTTGATTTGCGCCGAATCGGTTCTTGGTATCTCAAGAAAGGGGGAAGTGGCGTGAAAAAATTAAAAGAGATGGTCGCAAAAGCAGACAATCTACAAGAGGTTACAGCGACCCTTAAGGGGATCGACTGGGAAGAGTCTTAATCACCGTTCAATATTTCGTAATCTTTTTTCAAATTCTTTGAGTAGGCGTTCCATTTCGGCAGGACTTTCCTGAAAGCAGAGAGGGCGACAAATCCCCTTTTTTCCTTTTCTAACCACAAGGAGCATAAAATCTTCGATCGAGAGGGTATGTGCTCCCATTGCGTGGCACTGGCGGGCAAGGCCTGTGTCCGAGGTGATCACGGTTAAGGTTTTAGGGGTGCGGCTGATAGAAATCAGTTCGAGTATGTATTCATCGGCGCTTTGCCCTTTGGGGGAATAGAGGACGTCGAGATGTTCATAGTGTGCACACTGCGCGTAAGGGTGAAGCTGTTGAGAGCTATCGAATATGATGAAAACAGAGGCTTTAAAACAACTGAGTTCCTGATCTAGGATTTGAATAAAATGGATCCGCCGTTTTTTAAGCGATCCCTTTTTCAACCCTTCGATGCGGAATAAGAAATTATAGCCGTCAATGAGAAAAGACACTGCTCTCCAAGTGGAGGAGGATTTTATCTAGTGCTTTTCGTCGATGAGAGATCCGATTTTTGACCTCTTCTTCAAGTTCGGCAAATGTTTTGTTGTAATCGTGCTTTTTAAACAGACTATCATAACCAAACCCTTGTCCGCCCCTTTCTTTTTCAATGATGGTACCTTCGCAACGGGCTGAGGCGGTTTTGACTAATCCTTCCGGTGACGCAAGAGCAATGCAGCATTCGTAGTAGCCTTGTCGCTGCTCTTCTTTTAAATCGCGCATCGTATTCAATAATTTTTTCCGGTTCTCCTTATCTGTCGCTTTTTCACCTGCAAAACGTGCGGATAAAATCCCTGGAGCCCCATCGAGTGCTGGAATGACGAGCCCCGAGTCGTCGGCAAACACCCATTCATCGAGTATTTTGGCGGCATCGACCGCTTTGATGATGGCATTTTCTTCAAATGAAGAACCCTCCTCAGCAGGGAGCTCATAATCGGGAAAATCGATGAGTGAGTAGAGGTCAATTTTTGAATTACCTCGCAACATGGAGCGGAATTCCCGAATTTTGTGGACGTTTTTGCTTGCGATGATCAATTTCATATTTTTTTAAGATAACATGTGGATCTCTACGTGTAAAGATGGAAAAAAATCGTCTCTTTCTTGTAAGATTCTAGATCTTATTTTAGGAGGCAATCATGACGACTGTACATTTAAAACAGACCCCCGGATGGTTTTACAACACTTACAAAGCTCTGCCAAATGTGCAACAAGCCTCAGATGATACTAAAAAAGGGATTCACAAAATCGTTTGGGAGGATAAAACCAACTCCTACAGAACGATTAAAAGTGTTGGCAATTTAGCTGGACCACTTTTATTCGGCCTGTTTAATCCCACTTCTCTGTCGATGTTCTCTTGGATCACTCCTGGGCTTGCTGCTATCGCAACGGGCGTGGGTGCAATTCCGCATGAGGTGTTATTTAAATTGACGACCAAACCCTTTAAAGGTTCTACAGAATCCCCTGCATTCAAACGGATAGTTGCTTTAGCCGGCAATTCGGCTTTAGAAGCCACTGTGCTTATGGTTATTTCAACACTAGCCCAAGATTATCTCTACATCCCTCGTTATGTGAGCTACCCCGCTTTAGGCGTCACCTGCGCTTTGCTGAAAGTGAACCTAAATCTGTATGCTCTCACTTGGCCAGCTAAACCAAAGATCGATGTGAAGATTTCGGTAGCAAAATAGGGCCCCTATTTTCTATAAACCCAACTTGTCCCCTATTCTTGCCCGATAGCTGGCTGCAACAGGTGATCTGCTGCGCTTCTCTCCTCGCTAAGGTCTCGACCTTAGCTTTGTCGAGAATCTTACATCTCACATGTTTCGCTCAGCTCTCGAGCAAGAGCAGGGAACAAGTTGGGTTATAAGGCTGAGCGAATATCCAAGATGGTATAGTTCTTCCCTTGGATTTCGAAACTGTCCCCTTTTGTCAGATCAGACATGCTCTTTGCCAATTTAGATTGGAATGAGAGAATATGCTTATCCGGATCTGCATCCCATGGTCCCAAGATTGTATAGGAGATGAGCTCGCCAGTTTCACTTTTGCAATCGACAATGGCTCCTACGCCGACTTTTTTCTCATCAAAATCTTCTTTTGAGAGGATGCGGCTCTTATTGAGTTGGTCAGAGAGAAATTTCAGTTCTGCTTGGAGACGATCCCGTCGTTCTAGTGCGGCCTTAAATTCTGCGTTTTCCCTCAAGTCGCCATGAGCTCTTGCGATCTCGATCTCTTTGGCATTCTCGACAGTTTCGACTGTCCCAATCTGTTCGATCTTTTTCTGCAGTAGAGAATACCCTTCTGCAGTGGTCCAAATGATCTCTTCTTCCTCTTCTGTTTTCCCTTTTTTCTTCTTTTTCGCAAGGGAAGGATATGCCACTTCTGCGAGGGAGTGGAAAATTTTAATGTCGTGGTCGGAAAGAGAATGGCATTTAGAGATCAGGAGCAAGAATTCCTGGACATCTGTGACCGTGGCCAGTTTCATGATTTCTCGAACAACAGCGTACCGATTGGCAGAGAGGATCCCATGCATTTTTTTGATCAGATCGCGTTGTTGCCCTTTTTGTTCGAGATAGCTAAGGGCCACCAAAAAACCCTCGAAGACGGTTGCTTTCCCTTGAGCTGTCCCATGGGGAAGAGAGGAGTCTTCGAGACATTTTTGGAAATACCAAATGATCATTTCTGGATGGTGATGCGGATTTTGACACAGATCGTCGAGCCGTTTTTTGACTTCAGCCTCTTTCCCAGACTTCAGCAGTTCGCTAAGGATATAGTCTCTTAAAGGTCCTTGGTCCACTGTGAAAAGGAGATTGAGGAAAATCGGTTCCCAATTGACATTATATTTGCGGACTTGCGTCAGGGTCCGTTTTTTGAAGGATTGAATGGAGATTTCGTCGACGAGTTTTTCAACCGATTCAATTTTCTTGAGGAGCTCAGGGATTGCCTGATAGTCTTTTTCACCACTGAGATCTTGCAAGAAGAAGTGGATTTGCAGTTCTTGAGCAGCGGTGATCTCTTTAAAGGAAATCAACTCTTTCATTTTGGTCAAAAGAGACTCTTTAAACGCTTCGTTTTTCAAAGTATCTGAAAAGTCTTTCAGGAAACTATAGACCATTTGTATCAAGGTTTCGGCATCTGGTTTCTTTTCGAGTTCAGCTTTAAACCGTTCTTCATGTGAAATTTCCTCTTTCAAAAGCCTAAAGGGCATTTTGATGTCCGATGGACTCTCTATACGAGTATCTTTTTTTATCTTTGTACGGGCAGTTTGCCACCATCGATTCCATTCGCTTTCTGGGATCACGAGTTCGCAGAGTTCATCTTTGATCTCTGCAGCTGTTTTGGGGCCGAGATCTTTGAGCAATTTGCGGATCAACTCGACAGGATTTTGTTTCGCTTTTTCTTCCAGCGCATCGGGATTACCAAATCTCTCGGCGAGGAAATGAGTTTTGGGAATGGGAATTAACGTCGTAAAGGCGATCTTGAATGACATCTCTTTTCGGCCTGGGGCATAGTCAAATTCGAGGCTGACTTGTTCGCGAAGCATTGAGACATCCATGATCTCACCCACTCCCCATCCCAGAGTGTGGAATACAAAATTTCCTTTGTGCATGTGATTTAAAAGGAGGAAATGGCCGATGGCACCTTTGAAATCTCCCTTTTCAGCACGAAGGCCTATCAAGCGCATTTTTTCATTAAAATATTTATCGTTTCCGAATCTTTTTTCGATATGGGTCATTGTTAATTGTCTAAGAAGATCGTTATTGAGTGTCTGCAAATCGACGATCAAGCGAAGGATATCGTCAGCTAGCTCTTCATTTTTTACCTTTTCCCAAAGGGGAAGAGAGCGCTCAATATGTCTGCCGATGTAATCGCGTAGATCAGATTTCTTGACCGCTTCAAGGATGGCGCGGAAGTCTTCGCCATCAACTTCATCTGAGGAGGTATATTCTTCCCATAAACGCAAAATTGCTGGAGCATCGTGGTTAGCGATCGCTTTTTCAAAATCAACCAAATATCCCATGTCCACCTTTTTATTGCCTTTATCCTGAACTGAATCCATAATCCTCGAATTTTTTATTAAAATATTGTCCCCATCGTGAAGGAGTATAGAGCGGAGCTAAATTAAAAACAATTGCTTCGATGATTGAAAAAAAGAAATTTTCTCTTTACGTTTGAAGATGTACCCGTTCCGTTTCAAAGGCACCCAAAGGGACTGAATTCAAAGCCCCGCGATTGAATTCAGTCCCTTTGGGTGCCTTTGAAACGGAATGGGTATACACTCTCAGGATTCATGGCTGCCAAATTATTTCTTTTATCAGCTCTTCTGATCGCCGATTCTCTCTATCCAATATTGGGTGATTGTTCTGGCCTGTTTCATGATCTGGAACTTGTAGAAGAAATCAATTGCCAGATCAACGACGAGCTCCCTTTTTTTTATAATTATTCTTTCGTTGGAGGGTACTTCACGATGCCCTCTGCACGCTTTCCCAAAGCTGGCGATGTTGCTTTCGGAGCGGCGTCTGTTTCTCCCTATCTTATTTTCGGAGCCAATTTCGCACCCTTCAGTCGAATAGAGCTCTCTGCAAACTATCGGATCTTTCGGGGCATAAAAGAATCTAATTTTGGTCATGAGGGATTTGGGGATGACGCCGATCGGATCGGCAACGTCAAATTGGGGATCCTAGTGCCAGAAGATAACATCCCTTTTCTCCCTTCAATTGCATTCGGATTGGATGATGTGATTGGAACACGTCGATTCAGCGCCCAGTATGTGGTGGCGACAAAGACATGGAATGAGCTTAATCTTGAACTTACTCTCGGATGGGGATGGGGGCGGATTAAAGGGCTATTTGGCGGCGCCGTCTGGACCCCATTTCGGTGCTCTTCTATTCCCATTTTGAAAAACGTCTCGCTGATTGCCGAATACGATGCGAACAATTACAAAAAACATCACGCAGAGCACTTCAAGGGGAGGCATGTCTCTTCACGATTTAATGGGGGAGTCTCCTATTTACTTGGCGATACCTTGCAGCTGAGTGTTAGCTCAGTGCGGGGAGAAAAAATTGGCGCTTCGGCCTCGCTCCGATTTCCATTGGGATCTTCGCCAGGTCTTATTCCGAAAGTCGACGATCCGCTCAATTACACTTGTCCGATTGATCTGGAGCCGATTGGGCCTCTGAGGCCGGAAAAGGAATTTATTTCCGATTTGGCATGTAGCTTTGCAGACCAGGGGCTCGATCTGTATGAGGCCTATTTATTTTGTGATTCTGATTGTGGGCGGCAGCTGCATCTAAAAGTGGTGAACAACCGGTATCGAGAAGAATCGGTTGTTCGGGATCGGATACAAGATCTGCTCGCTGCCCTTACCCCAGCTAATATTAACTCTATCAAAGTCGTGATTGAAGCAGAAGGGGTGACCAGTCATAGTTATTGTTTTCGCACCTGCGATCTTGATCGTTATCGGGAGTGTTGTTTGAGTTCGTGGGAACTGGAAGTGTTATCTCCGATAGCCGAAGCCGGTTGTCCTCTTGATCCTTATCAGGTGCAGATGATTTTTGAGAGAAAAAGGGACATTTGGACTCTGACACTAAGCCCCCGCCTCATTTCTTTTTTTGGAGCGACGAGTGGAAAATACAAATATAGCCTTGGAGTGACCGGATCGCTCGAGGGATTTTTACCAAAGGGGATCACTTACTACCTCCAAGGTTCTTACTCGATCTACTCCAGTGTGCATGGATTGAGCAGCCGAGATCGACTCAACCCCTCTGAACTGCTCCATGTCCGGACCGATGCTGTCAAGTATTATCAAGAAGGGAGATTTCGACTGGATGAATTTTATCTGCAGCGCTCCTGGAACATGGGGCGCGGGTGGTTTTTCCGTCTTGCAACAGGCTATTTTGAACCGGCTTACGGTGGAGGGGCGAGTGAACTTCTTCTCTATCCCGTTCAATCGAATTGGGCAGTGGGGCTTGAGGGAGCTGTCCTTTGGAAAAGGAAATATTCAGGACTTGGCTTTACAGACAAAGTTTCGAGGTTCAATCGGCAACGGCAAGAGGTATGGGAACACTATACGGGGCTCCAGTATTTTTTAAATCTCTACTACGATTTCAAACCTCTCCAGCTCCTTTTTGAACTCAAAGCGGGGCAGTTCTTGGCAAAAGATAAGGGGGCAAGAATTGAAGTGACACGCTATTTTTGCAGTGGCGTCCGCTTTTCTCTATGGGCTACTTTTACAAATGGGGGGGACCACGTGAACGGGCACACTTACTTTGACAAGGGGTTTGCCTTCATCATTCCGTTTGATATGTTCTTGAAAAAAAGCAGCCGGACCTTCGTTACCTATGCGATGTCGGCCTGGCTGCGTGACGTAGGGGCTATCGGCGAAACGGGCAATTGCCTCTATTGGACTCTATATGAAGAGCGTTATGATTAACCGGCGTAAGCAGCATAGAGGAGAATAGCTCCCCATACGATTACAATAAATTTAAATAGCTTTTGGTAGGTTGTTCCCAGGGCTCTAGATTTTAGGAATTTATCAGGCTTAAACCAAAGAGCGAACCCGCGCACAATTAATACCCACCCGAGTAAGGTTACCGATAGAAAGATATTCGATTCCCAGATGTTATAGAGTGATACAATAAAAAATCCAACTAGAAGGTTGATCAATCCATAAAGAAACTGAAATCCAGTAGATTTCTCAAGATCGATAAATCCTTTTTTTGCAATTTCTGGTACAAGGATAAACCATAAACCAAGCAGGATCAAAATAGGTCCCATGGTTTTGGCAATTGTTACTGCAATATCCATTGCTTATACTCCTATATTTATAAGAGACTATTCGCAATATAGAGAACAGTCTCTCAAGGTTGTCTCAATTCCTCAACATAAAAATATATTGGTTCATTGTCAAGCAGCGTGATTTTACACTTGATCTAGCAAAAAAAATATGCCACTCTTAGGTGAATATACACTTCAATGGGATGGCTATGATCGAAAATTATGAAACGTTTTCACCACAGCAAATCAAAATATTAAATCGGTATGTGACCAACACGACAAGCAATATTTTTTGCCTGCGCAATCTTCCAGAAGTTATTAAAGGGGCTCTATTTTCCCGCTATTCCCGCTCCAGTTTGGGACTCCGCTCTCTGCTTCTAAAAGAATTCATCATGAGTGAAGAAACTGCTTTTAATGCCATCGTCAGTTCGATGATGAAAAACGATAGCGATGACCGGGATGTCGAAGATCAGATCATGGCGATCAAAAAGGCTCAAAATTTTTATGATCGTATTCTCGATGGATATGGGGATGATTCGATTGGAGAGCTTGGCGGAGGTCACCTGGCTTTGGAAAATGTATCGATGCTAGCTGCTAAGGTGATTGAAGATTGCCGTATTGGCGGATCCCCTCTTGAGAAGTCGACCAGATATATCTATTTTGATCAGAAAGTGGGGGGTGAATACCTATACTATCGAGAGCCAATCTTGATGACCTCAGCTTTTCGCGAACTCTATTTGCAAACGTGTAATCGGCTTTACGAAACCTATTCAACGCTAATTCCGCAGCTGACGCTAGTCATGGAGAAAAAATTTCCTAAAGAACAGGATGTTTCTCTGGTTGCTTATACAGCAGCTATCCGGGCGAAAGTACTCGATTGTCTTAGAGGCTTATTGCCTACAAGCGCGCTTACTAACATGGGAGTTTTTGGCAACGGACGATTCTTCGAGGGGCTATTACAAAAACTCAATGGGCATAATTTGGCAGAGATGCAAGACATTGGCAAAAAAGGGTTCCAGGAACTTTCAAAAATCATGCCCTCTTTTGTTCGGCGCGCTGAACCGAATCACAAATATCAGCAGACGTTTACTCAATTTACAGAACAACTACGCGGGGACCTCAGGGCGCTAGCTGAAGAGTGTAGTGCAAATATCCCTCCGATGACATCGCCGGGTGTGCGACTCATTTCCTATGATCTTGACGCCCCAACGAAAGTGGCGGCAGCAATGATGTTTGAATATTCCAATTCTGGGTTATTGGAGCTACAGGCCTATTGCAGAAGCCTTCCAGAAGATCACCTGAATCGCATTTTGGAGACTGGGAGCAATTTCAGAGAAAATCGGAGACACAAATCACCTCGAGCGCTCGAGCATGCCCTCTTCACGTTTGAGCTAGTGGCCGACTTTGGCGCTTATCGCGATTTGCAGAGGCACCGAATGCTGACCCAAGAGCGGCAATTGCTCACTTGCGATTTGGGCTATTTTGTTCCGACAGAACTTCGGGATACCCCGATGGAAAAACCCTATTGCGATGCGATGGACGAGGCCAAGCTGGCCTTCGATCAAATTTCTTTAGAATTGCCCGAAGAGGCGCAATATGTGGTTCCGATGGGGTATAACATTCATTGGTATTTCCACGTCAATTTACGGGCTCTGCAATGGCTCTGTGAGCTCCGCTCGTCACCAGCTGGGCATTCCAATTACCGGTACATTGCGCAAGAGTTGGCTAAACAAGTCTCGAAAGCCTGCCCTCAGTTTGAGCGATTTTTCAAATTTGTCGACTACGATGGCTATCAGCTTGGAAGGCTAGGACAAGAGATAAGAACAGCTCAAAAAAGGAAAGAACATGTCTAAACTGGGTGTCCTCGGTGGTATGCTCCTCATCGCTGGGAGTTGCATAGGAGCTGGAATGCTTGGATTGCCGATCATGACAGGATTATCAGGCTTTTGGCCATCGATGATTGCTTTCATAGCAGTCTGGGCGTTTATGACGCTGACAGGGCTTCTCCTCGTAGAGTCGAATGGGTGGTTTTCAAAGAAAGTCAATCTGATCACCATGGTTGGGCATACTCTTGGAAAAAAGGGGAAAATTGCCTGCTGGATTCTCTATCTCTTTCTTTTTTATTCGGTGCTAGTCGCCTACATTGCCGGGATCGGGGGAATTGTCGCAACGATAGGCAGACAATTTTTTTCTGTCAGCATCCCCGATTGGGTCGGTAGCTTTTTCTTCGTCATTTTATTTGGGATTGTGGTCTATCGAGGAACCCGGACCGTTGATCTTTGGAACCGGGTGTTGATGATAGGAAAAATCGCAGTCTTCCTTGGCTTCGTCTTGTTTGGGGCCAGCTCTGTACAACCAGCACTGCTTCGTCATTCCAATCCTCCCTATGCTATTTTTGCCCTTCCGATTTTAGTGATCGCGTTTGGTTTTCACAACATGATCCCCAGCCTGACCGACTATTTTCAAAACAATCTTAAAAAGGTTCGGCAGAGTATCATCCTCGGAGGACTTTTTGCTTTAGTTGTCTACTCCATCTGGCAAACCCTTGTTTTAGGGATTGTGCCCATTGAAGGGACTTCAGGGATCCTCGAAACGATGAACAAGGGTGGAGAGGCAACACAAGCGCTCGTTGGTGTTTTAGGAGCCAGCTGGATTAGTACTTTGGCCATTTTTCTCGCATTTTTCGCTATTCTCACCTCCTTTCTTGCCCAATCGTTGAGTCACT
The DNA here is from genome assembly GCA_018239985.1 of Verrucomicrobiota bacterium. Taxonomy (GTDB): domain Bacteria; phylum Chlamydiota; class Chlamydiia; order Chlamydiales; family Rhabdochlamydiaceae; genus Sacchariniichlamydia. Next base: position 95,131 of record JAFEGK010000002.1, read on the forward strand.
CCCATTTCTTGGCAGATGGATTGAAACTGAGTTATAGTTACAAAAAACATGAAGGATTTTTGCTGATTGTCCTCACCCTATTGCCTCCCTTAGCCCTTGCGATGATCTATCCCAATATCTTTTTACATGCGCTCAATTTTGCTGGGGGAATTTGCACAGTGATCCTCTTTGGCATGATGCCTGTGATGATGGTGTGGAAGGGAAGATATACAAAAAAGATCGATTCCTCTTACCGGGTATTTGGCGGAAAACCCCTGTTGGTCCTCATTTTCCTTTTTGCATTAGCAGTGGCCTTCTTCCAACTCTCTTATATGTTTAACGCACCATACTTGCCCCATGTTTGAACTAGCAACTGAATTTCAGCCATGCGGCGACCAACCAGAGGCGATTCGAAAACTTGTCGAAGGGGTCCGTGCGGAGAAAAAATCGCAAGTGTTACTCGGGATCACTGGCTCTGGTAAGACCTTCACCATGGCCAATGTGATCACCCAAATCCAGCGACCTGCCCTCATTTTAGCCCACAATAAGACCCTAGCTGCCCAGCTCTACCAAGAATTTAAAGCCTTTTTTCCAAAAAATGCCGTCGAATATTTTGTCTCCTATTACGACTACTACCAACCGGAAGCCTACCTGCCCCGCACCGATACCTATATCGAAAAAGATCTGGCGATCAACGACCAAATCGATCGGATGCGCCTCTCAGCAACCCGTTCACTCATTGAGAGAGAGGATGTGATCATTGTCGCCTCTGTCTCATGCATCTACGGGCTGGGACTTCCAGAATACTATAGCAAGATGCAGCTGAAAATCGAAGTGGGACAAGAGCTAAGGCGAGATGAAGTGCTATTGCATCTTGTGGAAATGCACTACAAACGGAACGATTTTGATCTGGCCCGCGCCACCTTTCGTGCCCGTGGCGATGTCCTCGAAGTGATGCCTGCCTATGAAGAAAAACTTGCCTACCGGATCGAGTTTTTTGGCGATGAGATCGACCGGATCAGTGCAATCGATCCATTAACAGGCAAAGTGCAAGATCGGCTCGACAAAATCGCCATTTTTCCTGGATCGCACCACGTGACGCCCGAGGGGGTCCGCCTCCACGCCATCGAGACGATCAAAGAAGAACTAAAAGAGCGGATTGCCGTCTTTGAAAAAGAGGAGAAACTGCTAGAGAGACAGCGGATCAAAGAACGGACCACCTACGACCTTGAGATGATGCGTGAAGTGGGATTTTGTAAAGGGATCGAAAATTACTCGCGCCATTTTTCTGGTCGCAGTGCAGGCGATCCTCCACCGTGTCTGCTCGATTATTTCCCTAGAAATTTCCTCATCTTCGTCGACGAATCACATCAGACCCTGCCCCAGGTGCATGCCATGTACAACGGAGACCGGGCGAGAAAAGATTCGCTCGTCGAATTTGGCTTCCGCCTCCCATCAGCCTATGACAACCGCCCCCTCAAATTCGAAGAATTTTACGGTCGGATTAACCAAGTGATCTACGTCTCAGCTACACCAGGCCCTTGGGAAGTGCAAGAAGCGCATGGGGAGATCATCCAGCAAATCATTCGACCCACAGGGCTGCTCGATCCAAATATCACCCTTAAAGGGGCGACTAACCAGGTTGACGATTGCCTTGAAGAGATCCGCATCGAAACCGAACAAGGAGGACGGGTCCTCGTGACCGTCCTGACCAAAAAATTGGCCGAAGATCTGACCCAGTATCTGACCGAGATCGGCGTCCGTGCGAAATATCTCCACTCGGATATTGATACTCTGGAACGGGTCCAAATTTTGAGCGATCTACGCAAAGGACTCTTCGACGTCCTCGTCGGAATCAACCTCCTGCGAGAAGGTCTTGATCTTCCGGAAGTGACCCTCGTCGCCATCCTCGACGCAGATAAAGAGGGATTCTTGCGCAGTGAAACCGCCCTCATCCAAACCTGTGGAAGAGCTGCCCGCAACGTGAAGGGCCGCGTCATCATGTATGCAGACAAAGTGACCAAATCGATCGCACGGGCCGTTGAAATCACCAAAGAGCGCAGACTGGTCCAAGAGGCCTACAACGCGATGCACGGCATCGTCCCCCATTCGGCCAAGCGGGCGAAGCTCGAAACCCTTCTGGAGACATTTGGCGAAATTGAACCTACTGCCCGAGCTGCGGAGGAAGAGGGGCCCAGCTACCTCAGTAAGGCCGATGTTGCTGAGAAGATTCGAGAATTAGAAATCGAAATGAAAAGAGCTGCAAAAGAGCTCCGCTTTGAAGATGCAGCCCATTTCAGAGATGAGCTGCAACAATATCAGAAACTAGAATTGCTTGAAGACAATCTCTGACTTAGAGACAGTCTCTTACGCTCTTTTGCGACCGAAAATCATCTCTAAAATGACCGCTTTCACAACCATGACGACGATTTCCGAGATCCCCGTTCCTGCAGCAGTCGCCATATGTTTCCAGATGTTTTGGCGAAACTCTGTAGCATCTACGCTAGTAACGCCACAAGAAATCACTCCAAGGAAACTGTAAGCGCCGAGAATTCCAAGAGCAATTCCCATGATGATGCCGATTGTCGCTGTTGCTGCAACCGCAGTAATCGCTCCGACGACGCCAATACCAAGCGTTGCAAGACCGTAAGGAAGAGCCGTTGTAAACATATCCTCTTGACGAACGACACCTATTGCCATGATTTACCTCCAGGCGTTTTAATCCGAGTAGTATAGAAAATTCAGATCATAAAAGACAACTCTATACAAAAATATTTTCTGACTTATAGTGAGTCTGTGAAGAAGATTCTCATAGATGCACGAAGACCATGGATTAACATCGATTTTGCTGAGCTTGCTCACTTTCGATGGGTCTTTTTCATGCTCATGGTACGCGACATCAAATTGCGCTATAAACAAACACTGTTTGGTATTGCCTGGGTTGTTCTGCAGCCCCTTTTGACTGCAATCCTGCTAACCGCTCTGTTTGGAAGGGTCATGCAGCTACCAAGCGAGGGACATCCCTACATTCTGTTCGCTTTTTGTGGACTGGTTCCTTGGATGATCTTCTCACAAGCTCTTCAGAGGGCCAATCCAAGCTTGATCAATGACTCCCGCTTGATCACAAAGGTCTACTTTCCGCGCATCTTTATCCCACTCTCGGCTACATTTGGCGTTGTCATCGATCTATTGATTGCTTTGGGGATGTTGATTGCTTTACTCGGCTATTTTCATTACTCGCCTTCTCTCAATCAATTTTTCCTCCCCATTTGCATCGCTTTGCTCTTCATTTTCTCTTCGGGAATTAATCTGATTTTTTCCTCACTCAGCGTCTATTATCGGGACTTCAAACACATCGTACCATTTCTATTGCAATTATGGATGTACGCCTCTCCACTCGTCTATTCGGCAAAAGTGATTCCAGAGCAATTTCGAGCCCTCTATTGTCTCAATCCGATGGTTGGAATCATCGACATTTTTCGGTGGGCATGTCTGGGACAAGGCCCTTTTCCACTCTATTCATTTTGGCTCTCCATGATTACAAGCGCACTCTTGCTCGTCATTGGAACAATTGTCTTTAGAAAAATTGAACACCATTTTGCCGATATCATTTGATGAAAGCGATACGAACAAACAATCTTGGAAAAAAATATCGGATCGATAAGGTTCAGGAATTTGCCAGCCGACAGCTCAGCGACGATTTGATGCGGATGCTTAGAGGAGAGAAACTGGGCAAGGAAGACTTTTGGGCTCTACGCGAGGTCGATTTAGAAATTGAAGCGGGGGAAACGGTCGGAATCATCGGCCCGAATGGCTCGGGTAAAAGTACTCTCTTGAAACTCCTGGCTCGGGTCACATGGCCGACGACAGGGAGAATCGAATTATACGGTCGAGTTGGGGCATTGCTAGAGGTGGGAACAGGCTTTCATATCGATTTGACAGGACGTGAAAACATTTTTCTAGCAGGAGCGATATTGGGAATGAATCGGCGCGAAGTGAAGAGTCATTTCGACGAGATCATCAATTTTTCAGGAGTTGAGGAATTTTTAGATGTGCCTGTTAAAAGATATTCGAACGGGATGTTTTTAAGGCTCGCGTTTTCTGTCATGGCTTATTTGCGGAATGAAATTTTAATTGTCGATGAGATTTTGGCCGTCGGCGATCAAGAATTTCAAGTGAAATGTCTAAAAAAAATGGAAACAATTGCACAGGAGGGACGCACAGTGATTTTCGTTAGCCACCAACTCGAGATGGTTCATTCTCTTTGTTCGAGAATTCTGACAATGGAGAGAGGTCTCATCGTTTCGGATTGTAAAGCGGCTTTACAAGTATGAATATCGTAGTTGACACAAGGATGAAGCACATGGGAGGGATTGGCACCTATATTTCCCAGCTGATTCCCCATTTAAACGTGCAGTCAATCGAATTCTCTTCACCAATCTACTCGATCAGAGAACAACTAGAGCTCCCTTTAAAAATCCCTTCCTGTGATCTCTATTGGGCCCCCCACTTCAATGCCCCTCTCTTACCCATCAAGGCCGCAGCTCGGGTCGTAACAATCCACGATCTTTTCCATCTTGATCATCCTCAATCTCTGGCCAAAAGGCTCTATCTTCACACCGTACTGCGGCAGGCGATTGCCAAAGCCGATCGATTGATCACCGTCTCCCATTTTTCTAAGCAGCGATTGCTCCACCATTTCCCCGAATGTGGCGCTAAGCTCACCGTGATCCATCCTGGCTGTGACCATTTTGCCGATGTGGTTCCTGTCCCTGTATCGGGCTTACCTAAACGATTTTTTCTCTGTGTTGGCAACAATAAACCACATAAGAATCGGGCGCTCTTATCCGATTTGCCTAATCTAGTGACTGTAAAAGGGGTTACTGCTGGAGAATTAGCTTGGCTTTATCTCCACGCCGAGGCGTTGATATTTCCATCTCTTTATGAGGGCTGGGGTCTGCCTCCCCTCGAAGCCATGCACTTGGGCTGTCCGGTTATCGCTTCCAATGTGGCGAGTGTCCCTGAAGCGTGTGGTGATGCCGCTCTCTATTTTCACCCGGAAAGTAAAGATCAGCTCTACGAGCAAATCGCTCAGTTGCCAAAAATGCGTGAGAAACTGATCAGAGCGGGCAAAATACGAGCTGCCCAATTTAGTTGGAGTGAAGCTGCACAGCAACATCTAGAGGTGTTTGGAAGTTGCGCACCTTTTCAGAAGAGCCCCGTTTTGCAATAAGAAGCCCCTCTTCCCCATCGATAACGATTAGATCTTCCAGATCTATTGCGGCAATCGCCTTTTTATTCCCTTGGATAAGACAATTTTTGCTATTGATCGTTGTCACATCTCCTCTAACGACATTCTGATTGTTGTCCTTGCGAAACACTTCATAGACACTATCCCAAGAGCCCAGATCGGACCAGTTGAGATGGAGAGGAATAACTTTCAGATTTTGAGCAGATTCCAACAGGGCATAGTCGATCGAAGTTTGTTCCAGAGGTTGATCTAGAATAAGATTTGTCTGGAAGATAAAAACCCCCATATTCCAAAGACAATTTCCTTTTTCGAGTAGGCTTTGAGCAAGTTCAGCGGGGGGTTTTTCAACGAAACGCTCAACGGGCGTTAACTCTTTAGAGGGATCGCAGACGATATAGCCATAACCAGTATGGGCCTGCGTGGGAAAAATGCCGAAGAGCACGTGAGAATCAACAGCTTCCCCCAAAGCCACTTTTTCTAAAAAATAAGATTCTGGAGCAACGAGATGATCAGAAGGGGTGACTAAAAACCTCTCTCCCAATTCTCCCCGTTCTTTTAGCCATTCTAAGGCAAATAAAATCGCTGGAGCAGTGTTTCTTGGCTCATTTTCAGCGATGATCTGATCTTCGAGGAATGGGTGCACCTCTTTGGCTTGAGCCTTTGCCAATTCCAAAAAAGAGACCCCTGTGACAATCACAAAGTCTTCTGGTGGATAAGCCTTGAGGAAACGGCGTAATGTTTTTTGAAAAAGGGTTTCAGCGCCGATGAATGTAGAAAACTGCTTTGGAGGATGGACAAGGGGCCATAACCGTTTGCCACTACCGCCAGCAAGTACAATAATTTTCACTTAAAAAATCCCTGCTTAGTTAGACTCCAGTTATACACAAATTAACTCAAAAGTTGGTTCTTGGCTTCGCCGGACATTCACATCTTTGAGACCGGTGCATCGCTGCCTGAAATCTGCGCCGCCGGCCTTGCCAAATTCCCAACTTTTGAGATAATTTGTGTATATGTCTTCTATAGTGCTTTTTCGTATCGGAAATCAACGACAAATTTATTCCAATTTGTTTCTTTTTTGTTTTGCCTTTTTTTTAATTGGAGGTAATTTCTTTCGACTCTTTCCGCTCTATCCTTTCCCAAGCCATTTGTCAGTGGTAGAAGCAACCCTTTACCTACTAGCGTTGCCCCTCTATTTTTCCAAACTACGTAAAAGCCAACTCTTTGTTCCAGCTATTCTGATTTCGACTTTTTACGGCACTATTTTGCACGGATTTGATTTGGCAAGCGTCCTTTACAGCATTAAATTGATCGCCATGATTGCTTCAGGAGTTGCTTTAGGAGATATCCTGAATACGAAATTTAAAGATAATCGGGACCAGTGCTTGATCTATTTCATCAAAGTCTTCTTTATAATTTTACTCCTCGGGATTGCGATTTTTATATTCTTCCCCCGCGCCCACCTCTTCTTCCAATTCCTCGAAAATTATGGAATTCGCTTTTCCGGAGATCCCCATCAGCGCCGCTTTATCTCAACTTTTTTCGATCCCAATTACTATGGCGCGATTGCCTGCATCCCCCTCATTTTGATTTGGAATTTGAAAGAGAAAAAAATGAAACATCAAATTCTCTTTTTTCTTTTTTTGGCCAGCGTTTTTCTCTCCTTTTCGCGCAGCGGAATCGCCACCTGCATCCTCATGTTCGCTTTCTCGTTTCTAAGGCAAAAAAAGATCCAATGGGTTCCTCTACTCTTTATCCCCTTGCTGCTCATCTATTCAAATGAATGCCTCTATTTATTAAATCGCCTATTGCATATCGGCGATGACCCCTCGGCGCTGGCGCGACTTCTCACCTTTCAACAAGGTTTAAAGATTTTTTCGCAGTATCCCCTTTTCGGAACAGGCTACAATTACCTCTCCCTCCTACTACAAAAAGAGACCGGAATCCTGTCGCTTGACTCCTCGCCCCTTTCCACCCTCGTCAATTTTGGCCTTATTCCTTGCCTAGCCTTCTTCTTTTGTGGATTTGTTTGGACCCTTCGCGCTTTTAGAAAAGACCGATCCCCTTTATTCTCCTGGCTTTACCTTTACCTCTTGCTCTCAATTTTTTTTACTAGCCAATTCAACAATCTCCTCTATTACCAATATTGGCTCGTCCCGATGATCGCCCTCTTTACCTATCTCCAAAGGAGGGGTGATGAAGACAGCGCTAGTGCATGATTGGTTAGTGGGCCTAGGAGGCGCCGAAAAAGTACTCGCTGCCCTGTGCGAGCTTTTCGATGGGCCGATTCATACCCTCATCTGGAATAAAAAACTATTTTGCGAGCGGCAAATCGAGACCACCTTTTTGCAACACCTTCCATTCTCTGACCGGTATTACCCCAATCTCCTTCCACTCTTTCCACTGGCCATTCAGAGCTTCGATCTATCGCAGTATGATCTCATCCTTTCTTCCTCACATTCGGTCGCCAAATCAATCAAGACCCGCCCCGGACAAAAACATATCTGCTATTGCCATACCCCGATGCGCTACGCATGGGATCAGCGGGATTTCTACCTCAAAACCCTTTCGCCGGTAAAAAGAGCCCTAGCAGCGCCGATCTTAAAGCAACTGCGACTTTGGGATCAAAAAACAGCTGCATCAGTGACCCATTTCATCGCCAATTCACACTTCGTTGCACAGCGAATCAAAGCCCATTATGGCCGCCCTTCCACAGTCATCTATCCCCCAGTGGAGACCCATTTATTTTCACCATCAGCAAAAAAAGAGGACTATTTTGTCACCTGCAGTAGACTCGTCCCCTACAAACGGGTCGATCTGATCATCAAAGCATTTCCTGAAAAAAAACTGCTCATCATAGGCGACGGACCCGAGATGAAAAAACTCAAATCCTTCGCAACACCCAATATTGAATTTCTCGGACATCTACCACACGAAAAATTGCGTCAAGTGATTGCCAAAGCCAAAGCATTCATCTTTGCAGCTGAAGAAGATTTTGGCATTGCAGTTGTAGAAGCGCAAGCGGCTGGCGTTCCCGTGATTGCATATGCCAAAGGAGGGGCCTTAGAGACCATTCTAAATGGGGTGACAGGTCTATTATTTGAAGAGCAGACACCGGATCGTATCATGCAAACGATCGAGCAATTTGAGCGATTTGAATTTGATTCAAAAATAATACAATCTCATGCTCAAAAGTACTCTAAGGAGCGCTTTAAGCATGAGATTGCAGAGTATTTTAAGACTCTGTAGATGCTGGAGTAATGGCGGGTGGAGTAGCGTCTGCTGCTGTTGGAGTTATTGCTGGAGCGGGTTGCTCAGCAGGTTTAGGCTGCACAGGATTGCTCACTTCATTTTTTGAATCAAGATTGGAAGTTGGCTTTTTTTTGCCACATCCACAACCTTCTCCTGCCATCAGGAAACTTGTAGAAAGGACACATGCAAACAGAACTAATTTTTTCATTATGGTTCTCCATGGTTAAAGGCATAAGTGCCTTTCATGAGGGTGAACCATACAATGATAAAAATCAATTTCAAATTTAGAGACTGTCCACAAACCCAGGTTTCGCCAATTTTCGGGATTATTTTGGCCGATTTTCGATTCAAATTNNCCCAAAATTTGAATCGAAAATCGGCTCAAAAGAACCCGCAAATTGGCTGAAACTGAGTTTGTGGACAGTCTCTTATACCCGTTCCGTTTCAAAGGCACCCAAAGAACTTGAACAGATTACTCCAAAACTAGGGCCCGTTTAGCGGGGCGAGTATTTACTTCAGTATGGTCATCTTCAAACTGTATTTTTTTGTGAACATCATTCACCCAATTTTGTTGACCATCTGAAAGTCTCGTGGGCTTCCGCTGAATAAGACTAAGGTAAAACTCTTTATCCTTTTCTTTTATCAAACCGCTTTGATATGCATTTTGAATAGTTTGCGAGTCGGCAAGATTTAAAATCCTTGGGGTTGGCTGCGTGGCAACCCTGACTGGCGTAGCATTGACCTGAAGCCTTTCGATCATTTTCTTATTAAGCGATGAGAGCCAAGATTGCTGCTTGGGACTGAGAGCATATCTGCCACCTGCTTGAACCATTTGCTCATAAAAACCAAATTCTTTGTCGTCCAAAATATGTTGTTCACGAGCAGCCCGAACAAGACTCATCTGTGCAACGCTATCTTTCTTAAGACGCAGTTGAGCAAGAAGTTGGGCCAATCCCATTTCAGGAGCGATCGGAGTTGAAACAGAGGTGACAGAGGGCTGTGATGAGACTGGAGAAGAAAGTACAGGTGCTGGAAGTGAGCTCAGGCCTGTGTGAGAGCGTGGATTTATTGAAGGCATCTGTACCGGCATAATCGCCCTTACGGCCGCTGGGGGCAGATTTGTTACTTGTGTGGGTTGAACACTAGCGCGTACTGCCGCTGGTCCACTATTTTGCTGCATAGGGCCCAAGGTAGGAGCGGGAAGTTGAGCCCAGGTCCTAGGGGCAACCTGTTGTACAGCGCCCTGTTGCTTAGAGGCACCTGCTTGGTTAGCAGTATCCCTTTCCCTTTTTTTAGATGCATTAAACTCTTTCATAGCCCTCGAGTTTGCATGCTCGATAATTTTTCTATTCGCATTCCGGATAAAGCGCCATTCACTATCATAAAAATTTCGCCTTGTCCAGAGTTGGGAATATTTGTCATATTCTGCTTGAGTTAGAATCTTTTTAGAAATTGCGTAATCTAAAAGCTCCTGGTTAGCTCTAGCAGATTCATCTTTTTCAATACGTTTTAGTGCATCAAAAACCTTGTGAGTTCCACCGAAATTAATAGCGCCGGCCTCTTCCTTTTCAAATTTCTTAATGCAGCAATTGCCCACAATAGCAGTCTGGGCGTTTTGCAAATTTACAATGTGGCAAACTTCCCTAATAGGATGGTGAGTGCAAAGGCAAGTTTGAGAATCTTCTCCAGGGGCCAAATGCTCAACATAGTCAAGTTCCCATTCTCTCAATATTCCTGGATAAGAACCACCCTCGCTCAGCTCCTCCAAATTTTGGGGAAGTTGCCACCTGCCATAGTCACGTTCTACTTGCATAAAATCTCCTTTTAAAAATTTTTTGGATGCATTATCAGCCTGAATTTTTTTTGAGTCAACTTCTTTTAAACCCACTCAAAGCGCTCCCAGAAAGTATTTGAACTCTATTTCTTCACGAAAGATGATGGTAGAGGAATCCTGGTAGGCCTCATTGCCGGGTTATTAAGCAGAGGCTGTCTGGCTGTTCCCTTTTCGGACAAGGTAGGTGACAATTTGGGTTTGTGGACAGTCTCTTAGAGTGATTTTTAATCTTGCATTAAATCAAAATGCGTATCATCATTATTCCAATTATGTTTTATTTTATCAATTACTTTAGAGATCTGATCGAATTGGGTTCATTTTTTTGGTTCTGCGCCCTTGCCGGCTCTGGAATGTTTCTTATTCAATTCATAATTAACATTTTTGGTATTACCGATAATAATAGCTTTGGTTCCAGTGAAGTTCTTGCCGATCATGGTCTCGACTCAGGGAATAACTTAGCTGATATCAGAAAATTTAAGTGGCTATCCCTGCAAGCAATCACTGGTTTTTTGATGATGTTTGGATGGACCGCCATCACGTGCCAAAAGGAATTTGAACTCCAGATCATTGCTACAATTGGGATATCCGTTGCTGCGGGCATATTCGCAGCCCTCGTTATTCGCTCTATTTTTAAGTTAGCAAAAATGCTTAGCAGTTCTGGGAGCATCTATAAAATTGAAGATGCGATTGGGAAAGAGGCCTATGTTTATCAACAGATCCCTAAAGGAGGGATGGGCAAAATTTCGATCTCATTGAACCATTTAACACATGAAATTGACGCCATTTCTAATCATCCTGAAGACTTGCATTCGTTTATGCGGGTAAAAGTTATTGAAAAAAGAGATTGCAGTACAGTTGTCGTTACACCATTATAAAGGGGGTTTATGTTTAACATTTCTTATTTATCCATTACAGTAGCCGGTTTTCTTTTGTTCCTCTTCTCCACAATATTTTTCCTCGCGAAACTGTATCGTCGATGCCCCTCGAACAAGGTCTTGGTAGTTTACGGCCGCGTTGCAGGCAGCAAGACTGTCCAGTGCTATCATGGGGGAGGAACATTCGTATGGCCCCTAATTCAAGGCTATGCCTTCTTAGACTTAACGCCCCGCACTATCCATATTCCATTAAAAGGGGCCCTCTCACATCAGAACATCCGAGTGAACGTCCCAAGCACTTTTACAGTCGCAGTTGGACTAACCCCTGATGTGATGAACAATGCTGCTGTAAGGATGTTAGACCTAGGCCATAAGGAAATTGAATTGATGGCCACAGAAATAATCATAGGTCAACTTCGTTTGACTGTAGCTTCACTACGGATTGAAGAGATTAACCAAGATAGAGAGCGGTTTTTAGATGCTATTAAAAAAAATATCGAGCCCGAACTGCATAAGATTGGATTGACCTTGTTGAATGTAAACATCACAGATATAACCGATGAGTCAAATTATATTGAAAGTATTGGGATGAAAGCCTCATCTATGGCCGTAAATCAGGCTAAAGTCGATGTGGCAGAGCAAGAAAAACAAGGGGATATCGGAAAGTCATTAGCGGAAAGAGATCGCAGAGTATCTGTAGCGTCATATAATGCTGAAGCAATCAAAGGAGAAAATGAATCGAAAGCTCAAATGGCCTTAACAAATGCTCTTTTGGCAGAAAAGGAAGCAGAAGCAGCGCAGCGCAGTCAAATTGCTAAGCAAAATGCAGAAGCAATGATACAAAAGGCACGAGCCCTTGCGCAGGCCCAGCTATTAGAAGCTGAGCAGATTGTTCCTCAGGAGATCAAGAAACGGCAAATGCAAATAGATGCCGAAGCAGAAGCTCAGAGCAAAATTATCGTAGCTCGTGGTGAAGCCGAAGCAATCCTGTCAATTAGGCAAGCCGAAGCAGAGGGGATCCAGAAGCTATTAGATGCCAAAGCAACAGGCTATAAACAGCTATTCGATGCTTGCGGAGAAGATGCTAAGAATGCAGCAACAATGTTGCTCATCGAAAAACTTGAAGAGATTGTGAAGTTGCAGGTAGAAGCGATTAAAAACATCAAAATTGATAAGATTACGGTCTGGGACAGTGGTGGTGCAGATGGAAAGGGGTCATCAACTTCAAACTTCATCAGCCAATTTACAAAGTCGCTACCAGCCCTCCATGATGTTGCTTCTCTTGCCGGGCTAGAGCTCCCACAATATCTTGGAAAAATTAGCAAGGATTCATCAAACGAGTTGAGTGGCAAATTTACTGCTGACATTTGAAAGTTGGAGAATTTGTCCTGGAGGCGCCCTGAATTTGGCATCTTTCTTGCACAAGTTCAGGGCGTGAAAAACGGCACTAATTGCCTTGGTTTTTTTGCATCATCTCAAGGACTTGATCGATTGAAAAACTCGCGGCTTTTTGGCGAGGAGGAAACTCCTGAAATGTAGCCAGGAATTTTGCCACATATTGTTGAGCGGGAACGAGGAGAAAGGCGCGGTTTAAGAGCTCGTCATAGTAGGTATTAGAGGTGATATCGGCACGCTCGTAGGGATCCATCCGGAGGTTAAAGATCTTGGGTACTCGCAATTTGACCAAAGGCTCAGACCAAACTTGCAGAGTTCCTGTTGCTCTTTGTTCGGCGAAGACAAATTTCCAGTTATCATACCGAAGCCCAGTCAGGTCGCCATCATCGGAAAAATAGAAGAATTCTTCACGTGGACTTTTCTTGTCTTGTCCTTTAAAAAAGGGAAGATAATTGTAACCATCGAGATGCACTTTAAATTCTTTCTTGCCAACTTTATATCCCTTTAATAATTTCTCTTTTATGTTGGGGTCACCTACCGCTGCTAAGAGAGTCGGGAGCCAATCCAAATGGGCTGTGATCGCGTTAGAAACCGAGCCAGCTTTGATTTTTCCGGGCCATCTGACCATCGCGGGCACTCGATACGCTCCTTCCCAATTCGAGTTTTTTTCATTACGGAATGGAGTCATCCCAGCATCTGGCCAGGAGTTCATATGTGGGCCGTTATCTGTAGTGTAAATGACGATGGTGTCGTTTGCGATTCCCAGGTCGTCGAGCTTTTTGAGGACTGTGCCGACGTTTTTGTCATGGTCGATCATCACATCTGCGTAAGGGCCGAGCCATCTTCCAGCTTGACCGACGCTCTCGGGTTTTGGGTGTGTTCGGAAGTGCATGTGGGTAAAATTGATCCAAACAAAAAATGGTTTATTGGCTTTATGTTGATTTTCGATGTACTCGATCGAGCGGGCAGCAACGTCGTCGTCGATCGTTTCCATCCGTTTTTTTGTCAGAGGACCCGTGTCTTCGATTCTTTGAGTCCCATCCGGGTTAGCAAAGCTATGGAGCACTCCTCGAGGGCCATATTTTTTGCGGAAGCCTGGAAAATCAGACTCTTTTGGATAGTCTGGATGTTCTGGCTCTTCCTCGGCATTAAGATGATAGAGGTTGCCGTAGAATTCATCAAATCCATGAGCAGTGGGCAAATGCTCATCTTTATCGCCAAAGTGGTTTTTCCCAAACTGGGCTGTAGCATAGCCATGTGGTTTTAAAAGTTCTGCAATAGTCGGATCTTCATCTCTAAAGCCTAGTTCGGCACCTGGAAGGCCCACTTTGCTTAAGCCAGTTCGAAACACGCTTTGACCTGTGATGAAAGCGGCCCTCCCAGCTGTGCAGCTCTGTTCTGCATAATAATCTGTAAAAATCATTCCCTCTTGAGCGATTCTGTCGATATTCGGTGTCCGATAACCCATTAACCCTTTAGAATAAATACTGAGATTGGTTTGCCCGATGTCATCGCCGAAGATGACGACAATATTCGGCTTCTTCCCGTTCCCGCTAGCTGCAAACAGACCGGTTGCTACAATTGAGAGCAAAGTTAAATAGCTGAGAAATTTGGACATGAGTTGTCTCCTTTTTTTGACCTTAACTATTAAAAAAGATGTTGTCAAAGCTGGAAGTGATGGAATCTACTGTATTTGAAACGGAAGCACTATATATATCTTTAGGAAAGATGCTCGCCTAGGAGCCCTGAGAGCTTCATCATGTCGATCGGCTTTTTGCCGATCACTTTGGCGAGTTTGGCATCAGGGTTGATGATCCGCTTGTTCTTCGGATCTTGCAGCTCGTGCTTTTTATTTGACATTTTTTTCCATTATGATAGCCTTCTCGAAAAGTTAAGGAGGTATTGCACAACTCAATTTATTACCAGCAGCAATTATATATCTGCGAAACCCACACTTACCAGAATTATCTAAATAGAGGTGTTTTCTATGGCTTTATCTAAGTGGTTATAATTTAAAATGATTAATCTTTAATTCCCTCGTAAAATTGCATAATGATAGGAAAGTTGCTTAACATGAAAAATGCTCAAGGAAAATTGAAACAAATTACTCATCTAGCAGTGCTTACTTCTGGGATTCCATTTTTCGTGTTTCCTGAATCTGCTTTCACCCAAACGAATTATCGTACTCAAACTATTGCATCGACGAAATTGCAACAAAATTTTAAAGAAAAAGCAAGATACCATCTTGTTTCTTATGATGAAACGTTAAACCTCTTAGAAGAAATTGAATCGGGGCAGGCTGAAAAGAAATATCATGAGAAAGATTTAAAGAAAATTAATGAGTATCTTGTCTATTTAGCTGAACAAGGAATGCTCCCGGAGTTCTATGGGACTCTTGCATTGAACTGTGATATTAAGGATTTACTTTCTGATGAACTGGAATACGAATTTGCACTTGGAAATGAAGATGTTTATTCAATTCTTCCTGCAGTTAATCAGGATCAAATGGGGATCTTTCTTTGCAAAAGCAAAATAAGCAAAAAATGGAAAAAAACTAAAAAATTCCTCAAAAAGCATAAAAAGGTAATCATTATCGGCGCGGTAGTCGTTGTGGCTGTAGCAGCTGTAGTAATAGCGGTTATGGCCGTTCCTGCATCAGCAGCAGCAGCGGGGGCTGGGGCTGCGGGAACCGTTGCTGCTATGGCTTCAAAGGATAACCAGGTCCAATCGAATAACGAAGTGGATGAACGTCCGAATTTACCGCCAATAGAAATAAATTTTAACGAAGCCCCCTTTTTTAAAGCTGAACTAGACAGTCAAGTTTTCTCATTCAAAGAAAGGCTGCATGCTGAGGAATCTTTTCAAATCCCTCAATTCTCTCAAATGCATGAGAATCTATCATGGGAAGAAACTGGTCGAATATTAGGACCTCTTTTTGCGCATGAAAGCGTTCTGGAGTTTCAGTGTAAGACTTCAAATGATCATCGATTATCTGAGGAAATTCGGTCGATAAGATTTGAAAACTCACTTCTCCCGGTAGAAAATGGCTTTATAAACTCCGAGATTAATCACCAAGAGATTGATCGTGTGTTTTCCACTGATTATGCTATTTTCTTTTCCGATCCAAGC
Organism: Verrucomicrobiota bacterium; assembly: GCA_018239985.1. Classification (GTDB taxonomy): domain Bacteria; phylum Chlamydiota; class Chlamydiia; order Chlamydiales; family Rhabdochlamydiaceae; genus Sacchariniichlamydia. The sequence goes on from JAFEGK010000002.1 coordinate 110,843, forward strand.
AAGGAAGTAGATCTAAATGTAATATCGCATCATTTGCTCGGGGAGCAAGCTCTAAGATCTGGGTATTATAAGCAAGCAGTTAAAGATCTTGGAAAAGTGATTGAAATGAATCCGTCCGCCCCTATTCCCTTTCTCAAGAGAGGAATGGCCTACTTTGGTTTAGGGCAATATGAGCTTTCTATTGAAGACTACAAACAGTTTGCTTCTCAATCGCAACGCAAAAACATAGATCCATTATCTGTTTACGAATTTAGCTTAGGTTTTGCAAAAGGATTGCCAAGGGGAGTTTACGAATCGGGGGAAGGCCTTATCCTTTTTATGGTCGATTTTGTAAAACATCCAATCAATACATCTGGACAAATCATCGATTCATTTTCGACCTTAGTTGACCTAGTTCACAAGGACGAATGGGGCTTTGTTGCTGAGGCGTTATCCCCAGAGATTTACCAACTCGTGACTGAGTGGGACGCTCTTACGACAGATAAGAAGGGAGAACTAAGTGGATATGCTATAGGGAAACATGGAGCGGATATTCTTGCTCCAGGTGCTATTGCCAAAGTTGCCAGTAAAAGTTTAAAAAGTGCTCAAGAACTTGCTGCAGTATGTAAAAATCTTCAAATCGCTCAAGAAACCCTAGTCCTTGAGACGGCTGCAGGGATCGAAAATACAGTCAAAATTGCAGAAATTATTCAAAATAAAACTTTAGCAATGGCTGAGAAATTAGGATTCAATGCGCATGAAATTGCTCAGCTCGAAAATATTGGAAAGATAGAAGGGAGCGTTAGTAATATTGCGAAAAGTATTCCAAATGCCACTAAGGATATAAACTTCGCAAATCATGCTTTACAAAGAGCGGTTGAAAGAGGAATTTCACGAGAATCTATTTTAGACGCTCTTGCATCGCCATTAAAGATCGAAGAGGTTAAAATTGATAAACTTGGAAGGCCTAGCCAACGTTTTATAGGGCAGAAAGCAGAAGTAGTGATTAACCCAGAAACCCAACAAGTTGTTTCTGTAAATCCCACTTCGACAAAGAAGTTCGAAAAATTAAATAATGAGATTAATAATGTTAAAAATAGAGTTAAGTAGAATTGAATTTAATTATCTTTGTCAATCTGCATTTCTAGATGATAAATACAGAAAAATTCTTTATTCTGGGGAACTAGCGAATGGAAAATATTTAATACAAATTTCTGAAGACCAAGCTGATGAGATTAGAGATTTATGCGGAGAACAACTGCAGTTTGCTGGTTTTGATGAAAAATATGAAGTAACTGATGAAGGTAAAATTCTTGAATCATTAATAGATAAATTCTTCGCTAAATGAAGGTTCTCTGAGTCAGACAGAGCCTAATTTTTGATAGCCGATTTCATTAATATTGAGGAATTGATTCTCGATAGTGGCAGGATAAGTGAACCTATGTATTTTTAGGCCTGATCTTAAGTGTAGTGAACCAGATTTAATCTGTCAAAATTGAAAAAAGACACGGGCGATTTTTCTGGGATCTCTGTTAAACTCTCAGTACCGAATCTTTTCTAATCGCAGGGTGTTGTGAAGTGTGCTTATTCTTGAGAAAATAATCTTCCTCAGGCACTATCCCAAATGGAAAATCGTAAGGTGAAAAAGATGCAAGAAGTCAAGCAGCTGACACTTAGCCCATTTGGTCTAGTAAGTGGGTTGGCTACAACGTGTTGTTTCTTAGCCCCGGCGCTAATATTTACTGCTCTGATTTATTTCGGAATCGAAGTTAAAATTGCAACGTTTTTATACATCCATTTTCTTATAGTGATAAAATTCGGAGCTGAATGGTTCTTTTGGACTCGGTTTTTTCCTGAAGAAATCGACTCTTTGGGAGTGCCTACGAGCTGGCGTCAGTCAGTAAAGAAGATTCTCACCTCCCATCCTGATACGATCAGGTCAATCCATGATTTATTTATCGATCTCTTTGCCGATGCGATTTTGATCTTTTTTGCATTAAAAGTTGGCTTACATCCCTCCTGGATTTGCTTAGCAATTTTTGGCTCACATGCTTTAGTAGCCCTTATTCAAGGGCAAATTGTAGATCGCCTAAACAAGCGGTTATATCGAAAGATCTCTATGATTATCACTGTATTGGCAGTAGCTGCCTCTTTTGGGCTTAGGAAAGGGCAACCCGGTTTTTACTCTCAATTATTTGGGCTGGGAAGCCTGCATTTAGAAACGCAGGCTCTTATTTTTATTTTGGCTAAAAATTTGCTTGCGGGGACTTCGATCATTGCCAAAGCAACCATAGCAAGTCGGATTCAAATTGAGTCTCATGGAAAATTCATAAATAAACAGACAGATTGAAATCATCAGCTCATTTCAACTATCTTTTGGAACTACTTGTTCTTAAAAGTTCAATATACAAACAACCTGAAGAACCGGGAATTCGACAAGGGGCGGTACAAATTTTGGAGTCTGGAGAGGGCGAGATTGTTCTAGAACAAGGCGCGAGCGAAGGCCCAAAATTTTGTCCTAAGCCAACGCCGTCTAAAGCTGATTCTTCTCATTGTTTCGGTATAAGTGCGATTCCAAGGAAGTGAGAAAAAATGGCTAAATTAGACGCCTTCTCATTCTAATTACAATTCTGGAGTGTGAGAGCCAATATTACAGCGGCGGAAGCCATGCCTACAATCGCAGTGACTAAGCCTACCCAGGCATTCCAATCTCGTTTCGAAAATCCTACACAAAATATTAAAATGTAATACCCGCTTAAAATTGCTATGATGAAGCTTAGTGGAAGAGCAAAGAAAGCTATTGAACCTCTCAACCAACCGCAAGAATCCGCTATTGAGAAACTAATGAATGTAAGAAAAATAAACAATACTAATAAAACAGAGGTTAATAGGATAATAGATCCTGCATTAAATCGTTTTATTTTATATCCCAAGGTTAATCCACCTAACAAAAAAAGACATAATGCGGCTATCCCCATTATAAGAATCATTAATTGTTGCCATGGTAGCAGGGAATTAAAAAGCATATTTGCATTTTCAATAAATCCCCGGGGTAAGAATCTAAACATTTTTCCCTTCCAATCGGAGACTATTAACTTTCGCTATTTTCTTCAAGTTGCCTGAACAGAAAAAAATGATCGGATTTGAAGATACTCACCCTCAAGAGCCAATAGCCGAATCATCTACGATGCGGGAGGCAGAGATTAACCTCGAAATGGCGGGGATTTAAAAAACTTGGAGAAACAGCCGTTTGTCAGACGAAGTTTGGTTTACTAGAGTTTATGATGCTAATAACCGCATTTTTCTCTATCATTTCTAAGGTAGCAACTTGGGTTAACAAAATCCCAAACTACCCTCGCTCTTCATGTCCTGGGTCAAGACAATAGCCCTCCCGATTGCCTATTCTCAGAGAGCAGAGTTCAAGATCAGCTTCATGTAATTACAATGGCTATATTACGGCTCTTATTCCTAGAAATTTACTGATTTACAACCATTTTTAAACGGTTTTTTCTCAAAAGGCTTCACTTTCGTTAGTTGCAATTATAACTATAACTCAACCTGAAATTGATGAAGTTCAATTCTAAAGGCATCATTTTGTCGGCTCATAATAAAAAAAGTTGAAATGCGACTTTTTTTTGATATATTTTTATATTGTTGCTTTAATAATTGAGTGCGTTAGTTTATTATTGTTTTGCTTTTTTACATAATTATGAAATTCATATCCTGTCAAATTGCAGAAAAATATTTAATTTTTTTAGCCAATGATATACAAAAGATGGAGGACCAATGGAAAAGAAAAAACTAGTCTCTAAAGAGTTATTTATTGATGGCAACTCTCTCTCTACAGGGGAAGTTAATGATGTGGTTCAGGATTTTGAGGTAAGGGTTGCAATTACAAAAGAAGCCGAGAGTCGAATAGAGGCCTCGCGTAACTTACTTGATAGGTTAGTTGAAGAGAATCGGGTTATTTATGGAGTTAACACGAGTGTAGGCGGTTTTGTTAGTTGGTTAATCCCAACTCATCATGCTCAAGAATTACAAGAAAATCTGATTGCAGCGGTTGCGACAAATGTAGGGCAATATCTCGAAGATAAAGTAGTTAGGGCAGCTATGCTTATTCGACTGAATTCACTTGCTCGTGGTACTTCAGCAATATCTCTAGAAAACTTCTATAAACTTTTAAAAATCTATAATGCTGGCATCATTCCGTGTGTTCCTTCTAAGGGTTCCTTGGGTGCCAGTGGGGATTTAGGCCCTTTGGCTTCTATTGCTCTTGTTTGTATTGGGAAGTGGAGAGCTAAGTACAGAGGAAAAATTATCTCTGGAGAAGAAGCTTTATTGCAGGCAAATATCGAGCCGATGAAATTAAACTATAAAGAAGGGCTTAGTTTAGTCAATGGCACTTCTGCGATGACTGGGCTCGCAGCGTTGTTAGTTGAGGATGTGATTGCCCTAGTCAAAACGTATGATATCATTTCGTGTATGACCTTTGAGGGACTAAAAGTTAAGAAAACCCCCTTTAATCCAAGTGTTCATCTTCAAAAACCTCACCTTGGACAGCTTCAGGCAGCTGAAAATATTTGGAAGCTTCTTCAAGATAGCCAAATGGTCGTTGATGATCTTGCGGTCTCTAAAGAATTACGAACTTTATCTAAATCCGATTCAGGCCCTACAGATTCGCCTATAGAAGATGCATATTCTATCAGATGTACCCCTCATATAATAGGCCCCATTCGAGATACCCTAAAATGGATTCAGTCCATCATCACAGCAGAAATCAATTCGAGCAATGATAATCCTTTAGTTCTATCTGAATGCCAAGAAGTTTTTCATAATGGCCATTTTCATGGCCAATATATTGCTATGTCAATGGATTATTTAAGCATCTGCTTAACGACTTTATCGAACCTCTCAGATCGTCGAATTGATCGCTTTATGGATTATCATCACAGTAACAATCTTCCTCCGTTTTTGTGTAAAGAAAATCCAGGTAAACGCTTAGGTCTCATGGGAGGCCAGTTTATGGCGACATCCCTAACTGCTGAAAACCGCTCTTTGTGTAATCCTCTCTCTATCCAATCGCTTACTTCTACAGGAGATTTTCAGGATATTGTTTCATTCGGATTGATTGCTGCCCGCAGAGCTCAAGAAATCTATGAAAATGCTGCTTATATTCTATCGTTTGAGCTTCTTTGTGGAGCGCAAGCTGCAGAAATAAGAGGGGCTGAACTTTTATGCACAGGAACCAAACGAGCGTTTGAGCTAGTGCGGGAGGTAGTGCCGTATCTATCCGAAGATTTGTGCCTTACGGATTATCTGGAGAGCATATCAAAATTAATTAAATCCAAACGCATCTTAAAAGCTGTAGAAGGTGTAATCAAGCAAAATATAAATCTTTAGAAATTAAATTTGGAATCATTGATTTTTTTATTGTAGATAATTATGGGGAAAGAAAATTTAGAAGTATTGGATCTAGATGCAAATCATTACATAAAACATTCTATATTACAAAACAGTCTAGCCCAAGAAATTTTAGAATCTTTCCAGGTCGATTCTGATGCGAATATTCTGGATATTGGTTGTGGAGATGGAAGAATTACTGCTGAGCTAGCTAGATTAGCTAAGAAAGGCAAGGTAACAGGTGTAGATGCATCTAAGAATATGATTGAGTTCGCTAGAAAGCGGTTTTTAAAAGCAGAATTTCCTAATCTTGATTTTATAAAAGGAATGGCGGAGAGCATTGAGCTTCACAAAGCATACGATCTTATCGTTTCCTTTAGCTGTTTTCACTGGTTAAAAGACCCCAAATTAGTCACCCAACGATTGAGCGCATCACTCAAAAAAGGGGGCAAATTTTTGATTTTGACCTATCCTAAAGAATCCCAGTATTATAGATATTTACAAACTGCTCTGAGAGATTACCCCAAATACTATCGGCTATCAGCAAATCATAGTATGCTTTCAGCGAGTGATTATAAAAAACTTCTTCTCGAAAATCGACTTGAAATTCTGGATTTTCAACAACAAGATTTAGTGGCCTCGTACAAAAACCCAGAGGAAATTCAAGAGTATATTAAAGGCTGGTTGAATAGTTACGTTCCTCTCCCCAAGCATTTATATGTCCCATTTCTACAATCTGTCGTCCATGAAATATTAAAGGACAGTGCTGAGCGATATGAAGATAAGATAAATATTTCCTATACTGCCTTGATAATTAAAGCCATTAAATCATAAATCTGAAGTTTAACTATGATAAAAGTAGCATTGCCTTTAAGTTCTTCGTTCTGCTCAATTCAGCGCCTAGAGCAACGGACTCGATTGTTGATAAATGCATTAGGCATTTTGACTAAATGATTTATCGAGAGAGTTGACTTTAATTTTATTGGTGTGTTATAATTTATATTTAGAACTCAGAGGGTTATTATGGCTGAAATTATAGAGCTTGATGCAGCCCATTATCAGAATCACTCTGCATCTCAATATTCACAAGCGAGACAACTGCTAGATTTGGTTGACATACAGCGGTCTTTTTCTGTTCTTGATGTGGGATGCGGTCATGGCAATATTGTTGCAGAGATATCAAAATTGGCGCCAAATGGCAAGGCTATAGGAATTGATGCTTCTCAGAATATGATTTCTTTGGCCAAAACAAAGTTTTCACGTGAAAAATTCCCAAATCTCAGTTTTATACAATTACCTGCCGAGGAAATGAGCTTCCCTGAGCGGTCATTTGATCTAATCATTTGCACCAATGCACTTATGTGGATAAGAAAGCCACAAAGGGTATTGGAATATATGTGTTCTTTGTTAAAGCCAAATGGGCAAATAGTCATTTTTACCTACCCTAAAACAACCCCTTATGCAAAACTTTTTGAAAAAGTGTTAAGATCTTTTTTGCCTCATTTGGTAAACAAATCCGCGATTAAGACAATGCTTTCCCCAAAAGAACATAAAACGATTTTCCTTAACCAAGGTCTAGAAATTTTATTATTACGCTTAGACGACATTGTCTTTTCTTATGAAAATGAAGTGGATTTTAAAGACTATGTGCGAGGATGGTTAAGTTGTTATGCCCCTATACCAGATAAATTGCAGAATGCGTTTCTAGATAAAATTTGTGAGCAGGCTCGAAGAGATGGATATTGCGATAACACTGGAAGATTTTCAATCCCCCATCAAGCTCTCAGAATTGTGGCGAAAAATTTCACAGTTTAAAGTATTCAAATCAGTTAATCATTTTCGACAGTTGCATTCTGTCAATTTTTCCATTTTTTGTTAGGGGCCATTGGTTTACTTCAATCAAGGAGGATGGAACCATATATGAGGGCAAATTGCAGTTTAAATAATTTTCCAAATCAGTTTGTTTAAAATCATTTTCTTTTTTAGAATAAAAAACTATAATTTTTTTATTTTTGACAGTTGCTATTGCTTTATCTATACCAAAAAATGCCAAAACTTGACATTCGATTTCCTCTAACTCTACTCGATGGCCATAAATTTTAATCTGAAAATCGATTCTCCCTGTAAAAATAATGTCACCATTTGCTAATTGATACCCTAAATCACCTGTCCGGAATAATTTTACCGGATATTCCTCAAGCCCCTGACAAGTAAGGAATTTTTCCTGATTTAAGATTTGATTGTTCAAATAACCCTTAGCTAAGCCCGGCCCCCCAACAAAAATTTCACCTTTTATTCCAAAAGGCACGGGTTTTAGGTTAGGGTCCAAAATGTAGATTTTGTTGCTCGAAAAGCATTTTCCAATTGTGACTTTATTTTTAATTTTGTTTTTACTGTCATAAATTGTCGCTACAGTTGAGCCAATTGCATATTCAGAAGGGCCATATGCGTTATACAAATTAGCATTTTTTGATACAGCTATATGTCTATCTATCAAGTATTCTGGGATTACTTCTCCACACAGGTATACAAATTTCAATGATGGCAGTTGTGATGCATTCTCTAAAAGGCTACTATAAAATGAAGGCGTGCTAAGAATAAAATCCACAGCGGTTTCATCAATATTATTGATAATTTCACTAAAGTTTTTTGCGTCTATACTTCCTCTGTTATTAAATAATGAAATAGCTCCCCCGAGCAAAAGTGCATGAATAATGATAAGTATACTAGGATCGAAACTGATACTGCCTGTCAGAAGAGAAATTGGTATATTGGGATGTATTTCCGCAAAGGCCGTAGCTGCATGGCTAAGAGCAGAATGTGTGACAACTATGCCTTTAGGATTACCAGTGGAGCCTGAGGTATAGATAATATAAGCGTCTTGATCTAATGAAATCTCAGGTAGTTTTGCTGAATTACATTCTGATAATTCTTTATTTAATTGATAAATTTTGCCGTCAAAATCAGAAATTATGTTATTTGTTTCTTCATCTATTATTACAGCCCTAGCACGTGAATCTGTAATCATATAATAGATTCTATTTATAGGATAGTTTGGATCTAGTGGCAGGTAAATTCCGCCAGCTTTTAAAATTCCAAGAATGCCTACGATAAGATCTGGGCTGTTATATAACATTAGACCAATAACGTCCCCTTTCTTAACTCCTTTTGAGATTAAATTTTTTGCGAGATTTGATGAACGGACTTCCAGCTCTTTATATGTTAGAGAGCTATTTCCATATATAATAGCGATATGATCCGGGCTTTTTTCTGCGCGAGATGAAAAAAAACTACAAAAATTCATATATATTCTCCATTCTGATAAGTCAGAATTTTAACAAGCGACTTTCAATACTCCTAACTTTTAGTCATTTATTCTAGATTATACAAGCAGTTTGACAAGATAGTCTAGGCATTTGAAGGTCAAGTCTAACTTAAGGGCCTTCGAGGCGGTTACCAAGTAGGTGCATACATTGTATAGTTTTATAGAATTTTTTGCGTCAATTTTTTTAATTATCAACAGAGAGCAGTTTTTATTAAGTGAATTAATGATGAAGACTTAAGAGGAAGATAGCGATCGTAAAAGAAAATCAGTTACAGAGTTTGCTGTGATTGTATTTTGAATCTTTTATAATAAATAAAAGAAAATGCGAAAGATAAAAATGAAAAGCAAATTAATGTTAGCAATGATAGTTGAAAATAATTATATATCATAACGAATACTATGCTTGTCATAAAAGCTAAGGTGTCTGCAGACTCAATAAGTCCCAAAATTTTGCCCTGTTCATGTTTAGGATTTTCTTTTGACATAAAGGATAGGAAAGCAGGTGAAAGAAAGGAGTTGCCTAGAGCATGTAGAAAATAACAGAGACCTAATAATATTGTTATATCACTAATAAACGGAAATGCTAAAAAAAAGGGGATCAGTGAAAAAAATGATATGTAATAGCCCAATTTTATTATCTTTGAGTCTGAAGCTAAATTTACTGATTTTAATTTTAAAATAGCTACACCTATCAAATAACCAATCATCATCGCCATAGCAATATGGTTTGATTTGAAAGAAGCGCCGCGCAAATCAATTTGAGAAACAAGGATGCTATATATTGATATGGACCATAGCAGGTATGCGAGGAGAGCTTGTCGGGTTGCTCTATCTTTTATGCTATTTAATATCTTAAATTTCTCCTTTTTAAAAACAATCCAAAATACTAAGGCGTGCTTTTTTATTCCTTTTAATCTATTTTTTGCCTCTTCGATTTCTAAATCCTTTTCTATTTTCAAATCTTCCAGATCTCTAAATCTGAAAATGGCCAATAGTAGAGAAATTATAAGCAAAGCCAAAACAGAATAAGAAAGGATTGTTTGGCTGATTGAATAGTTGTAAAGAACTATCAGGATTAAATATGAAACAGCATAAGCACCCGAAGCTAAAGCGTAGGAGCCTCTATTGTTCTCAGACTGAGTATCGGCAATTGCAGCCCATGAAATGGGCAATGTATTCCCCCAGATACCTTTAAGTCCTGTAGCTATAAATAACACTAATACGAATGGTAGGGTCTGATTGATATTTAAATAGATGGAAATGACGCTGATCATAGAAATAGAGAGTGAGATTATAAGTCCTTTTTTTCTTCCAGAGTCTGAAATTCCCGCCTGAATAGGGGAAAAAAATATCTGAAAAAAAAGAAATACAAATAAAAGCAGTGTCGCAATGAAGTGTTTTTGCCCATCATTAACAATGACCATAAAATTTTCACAAATAATATCGGAAATAATAAAAAAAATGATAATAGCTAAAGCCCTTGAAGGCTTTATATAATTTTTTACCTCTGTTTTTCCATTCATATAGTTAGATGTCAGAACCCCAAAATATCTTAAACTTCCATTAATCCTTCTAACTGCCTTCTTGATTGACTAATTTTACATATGTCTCCCATAGGGCAGCATCTATTTTCCTCTCGCGCACCATATCGATCATGAGTTTTTGGACTTGTTTTACGGTTTGATGAGGAGCAAGGGCAGAAATTAGCTCATCAGCGCCTTGTATATTTGAACTAGAGAGTTTCAATACATTTAGGAGTTGGCTGAGCTGCGTCTTAGTAAGTTTGATATCAACGCCTTGCTTGCTTTTATAGCGAGCCCTAGGTTTCGGAGCAAGCTTTACAGGGGTATCCTTATCAAGGATATGAGTTCTTACCATTTTACTTAGCTCTTCAGGGTTCTTCTTCTTTAGTTTCCCAAAAGCAAAATGATGCAGTCTTCCATTAGAGTCGCCAATATATTGACATAGATCCGTTTCCTTTCGAACGCTAACTCTTTTCATTGCCTCGGTGATTAGATCCTCGAGTTCTTCTAAAGCACTCATTTTGTCCTCTGTAATCATCTGGTCCTTTCCTTGTTATTGTGAGTTTTTACCACAGATTGCCCCAATATTTGAAAAATTGTCAATTTGAAATCCTAAACAGTCCAGTGACTATTTCATTGGTTTTGCTCTTTTTGATACAGGAGAAGTTCCAATGTAGTTTTAAGGAAATCCTTCCTTAAGTAAAAATTCTTAATCTCTTCTTTTTCCTTTCATAGGTTCGGACAGCTTCCTTATCAATCACGCCAAATCGTGGGATTGTAAAATTTCTCAAGTTTCGTTGCCCAAGAGATATATCCTTTTATGCAAAACCTAGGTGACAAGGTTGCTTATAGATATCTATAAAGCTGTTATCGCAAGTCGATTTGAAATTTGGGCGCTAGGAAAGATGCTCGCCTAGGAGCCCTGAGAGCTTCATCATGTCGATCGGCTTTTTGCCGATCACTTTGGCGAGTTTGGCATCAGGGTTGATGATCCGCTTGTTCTTCGGATCTTGCAGCTCGTGCTTTTTGATGTAGTCCCAAACATGTTTGACGGTTTCGGGACGGGAGAGCTCAGTTTCGCCGACAAGGGCGGCGAGGTCTTTTGAAAGGGTTTTCTTGGGCTGGCCTGATTTTTTCTTCTTGGTGGCGGCTTTCTTTTTCTTCGGTGTAGCTTTCTTGGTCTCTTTTTTGGTCGCGGTTTTAGCCCCTTTTTTCTTGGCCGATTTCTTCTTGATGTAGGCTGTTTTCGGATGATTAGGGTATTTTTCGTCGCGCTTGTCGAGGTCGTTGAGGATCACGTCGCAATCGGGGAAATTGGAGCAGGAGAAAAAGACTTTCCCAAAGCGTGAACGGCGGGAAACGAGCCGGCCATCGCACCCTTTAGCGGGGCAAGTAGGCATCTCTTCGGGGGGAATTTCGTCTTTTTTAGGGATGTTGACGATGCCGTTGCAATCGGGGTATTTGCTGCAGCCGAGGAAGGCGCCAAATTTGCCAAAGCGCAATTGCATGTCGCTGCCGCATTTAGAGCATTTTTGATCCCAGTCAAAGGTGGGTGAATAGTCTTCTTTATTGAAGGTGAGGGCTTCGATAGGGGCGGTATAATCGCAATCGGGATAGCCACTGCAACCGTAGAAATATTTGCGGCGGGACCAGATTTTTTGGAGTTTTTTTCCGCATTTGGGGCAGTCGATATCGGTCGTTTCTTTCGGGACGAAGGCCTCTTTTTCCGCAGCTTCTACTGAGGGGATGAAATGGGTCCAGAATTCGCGAAGTAGCTCTTTCCAGTTTTTTTGGTTTTCGGCAACACGCTCCAGTTCGTCTTCCATTGCGGCGGTAAAGCCGATGTCCATGATCATTTGGAAGCTGGTATCGAGCATCTGGGCAATCACCATGCCAAGTTCGGTGGGGATGAGGGTTCCTTTTTCTTTGGTGGTGTAGTCGCGGCTCTGGATTTTATTCATGATCGCTGCATAGGTCGATGGACGGCCGATGCCGAGTCTTTCAAGTTCTTTGACCAGGGATGCTTCAGTAAAGCGCGGGGGTGGGCGGGTGAAAGCTTGTTCGCTTGATACTTTTTTCAGGTTGAGCGATTGGCCGACGTTGAGGAATGGGAGGAGTTTGTCTTGCTCTTCTTTTTTCCCCTCTTCGGTCTCGGTTTGATCGAATTTTTCTTCGTAGACCGCTAGGAAGCCGAGGAATTTGATTGTCGAGCCTGTTGCGCGGAGGACGATGTTTTGATCGGTTTCGATATCACAGGAGACTGTGTCGTAGATGGCGGGTGTCATTTGCGAGGCGATGAAGCGGCGCCAGATGAGGAGGTAGAGTTTGTATTGGTCGAGTGTTAGGTAGTTTTTGATCGACTCGGGCGGGTGGCTTAGGTTCGTGGGGCGAATCGCTTCGTGCGCGTCTTGGGTGCTTTTTTTCGTTGTATAGAAATTGGGCTTCTCAGGGAGGTAGTCGTTGCCGAATTGTTTTTTAACGAAGCCGCGGGCGGCGTTGATCGCCTCCATTTCGACGCGGACCGAATCGGTACGCATGTAGGTGATGAGTCCTTCGGCGCCCTCTTTGCCGAGATCGATCCCTTCATAGAGTCCTTGGGCGATATTCATGGTGCGGGCGGCAGAAAAGCCAAAGTGGCGACTGGCTTCCTGCTGCAGAGTTGAGGTGATGAAGGGGGGGACGGCGTAGCGCTTTTTCTCTTTCTTTTCGATGGAGCCGATTTTGTAGCTGGCTTTTTTCAAGCGGGCGACGATTTGGTCGGCGGTGGTTTTATTCGGGATGGTGAAAGCTTTTTTCCCTTCGACTTCAACTTTTTCAACTCGGAGGTTATCGACGCTATAGAGGGTAGCTAAGAAAGGGGGTTCTTCTTTTTTCGTTTGCAGTTCTGTGGCGATATTCCAATATTCGACTGGGACGAAGGCTTTGATCTCTTTTTCCCTATCAACGACGAGTTTTAGGGCTACCGATTGGACGCGGCCAGCAGAGAGGCCTCCATCGCGGGCTCCTTGCACACGTCGTGTAAGGATAGGGGAAATTTTATAGCCGACGATCCGGTCAAGCAGGCGGCGGGCTTGCTGGGCGTCTACGAGCGCTTTGTCGATTTCGCGGGGATTTTTGAGCGCTTCGGTGACCACGTCTTTGGTGAAGGCGTTGAAGGTGACCCGTTTGAATTTGGTTCCTTTGGGCAAAATGGTCGCAATGTGCCAGGCAATCGCCTCCCCTTCTCGATCGGGATCGGGAGAGAGGATCACTTCATCTGCCTCTTTTGCCGCTTTTTTGAGCTTCTCGATCACTTCTTTTTTGTCGGGAAGGATCGCATATTCAGGTTCGAAGTCATTTTCGACGTCGATGCCGAACCCTTTTTGTGGCAGATCGCGGATATGGCCAATCGAAGAGGCAAAGGTATATCCTGAGCCTAGGAATTTTTGCAAAGTCTTAATTTTTGTCGGGGACTCGACAATGATTAGCTTCTTAGCCATGCCAGATAGTTTTGTCATTTTTGGTCATTTTATGAAAGAAAAAAATATTTTCTGTTAGGATGAGGTTATGTTTATCGAGAAGGGGCTGATCCCAGGTCCGGAAGAGAAAGAAGCTCAATTTTCTGCCAGGACGAAGGCGCTCAATCAATTTTATTCTTACCCCCCTGAAGAGATCGATCGTTTCTTGACTGATGGGGATTGGCGGGGCGCGCGCGAGACCACGGAGAGTCTTTTTGGATTTTCTTCCGATTGGATCGTCGCCTACTATAGTAATGCGCGGCTCTCTTTTTTCCAGGGAGCTGCCACTTGGATTTCGACTCGTAATGATCTGCGCATTCCGGTGATTCAGTTGAAGGAGCAATTTGAGTCGGGGTCATTGCATAAGCTCTATCGGAGAGAAGAGGTGCTTGCTCACGAGGCGGTCCATGCCGCGCGGATGCAATTTGATGAGCCGATCTTTGAGGAATTTTTTGCCTACAAAACATCTCCGCATTGGTGGAGAAGGGTATTTGGCCCCATTTTTCAACGCCCATGGGAGGCCTACCTTTTCATCATTCTCTTGTTGATTCCTCTTGGGATGGAGGTTGCCCGCTTCTTTTATCCTGAGATTGGGCCGTTCTTTGTCTATGTCCCCTTTATTTTTTTTGGTTTGCTTTTAGTTCGGCTCTCGGTGCTGCACCTGACGCTTGCAGTGGCATTGAAACGGCTGGTGCCTTATTTAAAAAGTTCTCACAAAAGATGGGCTGCGGGACTTTGTTTGAGGGATCGGGAAATTTTTAAAATCGCCTTTTTACCGAGGAAGAAGTTGGAGAAATTTTTGAAAAAAGATCACAGCTTTAGGTGGAAGCTTTTGCGCGATTGTTATTTCAAAAAATGACCCCATACCATTAAAATCTTTTCTTCCTTTTTTAGGAGGTCAAGATGCGAGTACAAAACACAAGAGATATCCACTCAGATCAGCACACAACTCAGACGCAGAGCGGCTCCCCTCCGTCTGCCCCCTCAACAGTTAATGTGCTTGTTTCTGCTGGAAAAACTGTCACTTGGACATTTGGATGGGGTGTGTGGAAATGCGCCTCTTTTTTCTTTCGTTCTTCTTGGTGGTTAATTGTTAGAGTTTTTGCAAAGAGGCCTCCAGAAGTTGCTCCAGTAGATCTTACCGATCTGTCTACCCCACAAAAATTTCACAAGGTATTTAGTGAGTCTCCATTTTCTGTCATCAAAATGCTCCTCGATCTGATTCATGATCACCCGACCACAGCGGAAAAAGTGCTCGGCATGGTTGCTGCTGATTATGAGAAGAACCGTGAAAAGTATACTCCCTATCAGGGTAATGAGAAGCAATGTTACGGGTATCGAAAAAAATGGATCATGGATGTCGACGAGATTGTTACTCTATGTATCTTAACTCAAAAGCAGGGAGAAATAGATAAGAAAGTGCTTATGTGGGATATGGAGGGGGATGAATCGGCTGCGATTAGTGCTAAGGACGACGAATATAACCCCTCTAAATATACTGAAAAGGCAAGAGAATTTCGTAGGCAATATAAAGAGATAGAAGCTTGCAAAAAGGAGTTTGCAGAGCTATGGGCAACGCTCTTCAGTCAACTATCATTCGACGATGATTTGAGCTATTTAGATCTTGATAGTGATGATACGATCGTCACCCCGATTCCCAAAGAAGGTAAAACTTTTGGGGTGTTTCTCGAAAGACTGATCTATAAGATGGATAACAGTGGTCTGACTTTATACAAACTGACAAACTTTAAGAACCAAAAGACGTTTGATCGTTGGGCAAAATACACCGCTGAAAAATTGAAATTTCTTCATGACCATACGCAGAATGCTCAACTTAAATTATTCTGCAATAGACTGCTATCCATTTTAGAGGATCAGGAGAAGAGAACAACTCTTTTTAATATCACAGGTCGAGTCATTGGGGTCCTTCGCCCTCCCGGTTGGGTACCAGGGGGCAAAGTTGTAAAGAAGAAATAGCGCTTTTATTTTTTTCCGCCTTCACCTATACTTGTATGTGTAAAGCCGCTTTACAATTATGAAATGTGCCGTTTTTCCATGTATTGGCCTCGGTGATGGGCTCATTGCTGCGGTTCTCGCGAACAACTTGAGTCTTGATGGACAGAAGGTTGACACTTTTCATCCTCTTTTGCCACAAATGCAACCGTTGTTTCCCCGCCTTTCTTTGTTACCACGGATGGAAGGGGTCGAGTTTTTACAGCAATATGATCGTCTCTTTTTCATCTATGAGAAGAAGGAGTGGATGCTCCGCTTAATCGACCATGCCCTCGAGCATTTCCCGGAGAAAACCACGGTTCTCAACCCGATCGCTACACCGAATTGTGATTACCCTTTTTGGGAGCAAGGACGGTTCGATGGGAATATGCCGTTTGTCGATAATCTGGTAAATTACTGTGGGCAGATGCTCGGAATCGAAGAGCCGGTCCGGACCAATGGGATTGAGCTGCCTGATTATCTTCAAAGGGGTAAATATCCAGAGCGTATCATTATCCATCCTACTAGCTCGCGGGCTGGAAAAAATTGGTCGCAGAAGCAATTTCTCGCGCTCGCTGATAAATTGGAGAGGGACGGTCTGGAGCCTGTCTTCATTTTGACTGCGGAAGAGAGGCAAACCTGGCCTTCGGTCGATGCTCCCTACTTTAAGGATTTGGTGGCGCTCACCCATTTTGTCGCAGAATCGGGTGCCATGATCGGCAACGATTCGGGGATTGGTCATTTGGCTTCTTGCGTTGGAGTGCCGACCCTGACGATTTGCCGCTCCCAGATGGTGGCCAATTTTTGGCGCCCATCTTGGGCTGAGGGGAAGGTGATTGTGCCGCCGTTTTGGATCCCCAATCTTAAGGGGCTCCGGTGGCGCGATAAGAAATGGCAATATTTTGTGCCCGTCGGTCAGGTCTATAGAGAGTTTCTAAAATTTCGCAAGCTTTGCGTACTTGGCCACTAGGCTGCGGGTCTCTTCGTTTTCAGTGAAGAGGACGTCATAGGTGAGGCCTAGCGAGGTGTTGTAGACCCGTTGGATGATCCCTTTCCCAAAATCTTTGTGAAAAACTAGGTCACCAATTTGATGAGTGGTGGGCGCTTCGTCGAGCTCATAGGTGGAGAAGCTTTCGGTGTGGTATTTTTTGAGGTGCTCCTGGGGGATTTCTGAAAGGAAGCGGGAGGGCTGCATGGAGCGGAGAGAGCCCCATAGGAAGCGGCTTTTAGCGGCTGTTAAGTAGAGGTGGTTTTTGGCGCGGGTCATCCCGACGTAGCAGAGGCGTCTTTCTTCTTCGAGGGCTTCAATATTGCCGAGGGCGTTCACATGGGGAAAAATTTCTTCTTCCAGGCCGACGAGGAAGGTGACGTCAAATTCGAGCCCTTTGCCGTTGTGGATGGTCATGAGGCGCAGGGGATCGGCCTGATGTGTTTGGTCGGGGTTTGACTTGAGAAAGAGCTCCTCTAGGAAGGCTGCGAGGCCAGCCTCTGGATTCTCCTCTTCCCATTCTATTGCTTTGGAAATCAGCTCTTCGACGTTCTCTTGACGTTCATCGGCTGTTTCTGGATCTTCTTGCAAATAGTCATAGTAGTGCATCCGCTCGATGGCCAATTCTATCATTTCGTGGATCGGGGCTCCTGTATGGATCAGATGGCGAATCGCTTCGATCATGGCGACATAGCTTTTGAGTCCTTCAGCTTGGCGGACAGACATTTTGAGATCGGATTTGCAGGCTTGGATGAGGTCTCCATTGGAGTGTAGGCGGATTTTGGCCAATGCGGCGGGGCCGATCCCTCTTTTGGGGATATTGATGGTGCGAGAAAAGGAGAGGAAATCATTCCCCTCATAAGCGACTCGAAGGAGGGCGAGGAGGTCTTTGATCTCGCGTCGCATGTAGAAGGAGATGCCGCCTACGATGATGTAGGGGAGTTTCTCTTTCAGGAGGGCATCTTCGAACACGCGTGATTGGAAATGGGTCCGATAGAAGATGACGCAGCTGCTTAAGGGGATATTTTCTTTGAAGTGGTGTGAGTAGATTCTCTCTAGGACAAAGTTGACTTCATCCCGATCGCTTTCACAGAGGCAAAAACCGATTTTTTCTCCAGTTCCTCTGTCGCTCCAGAGGTTTTTCTCATAGCGGCTTTCGTTATTTTCGATCAAGCTGTTGGCAGCCTTGAGGATGTGATTGGTGCTGCGGTAATTTTGCTCAAGATTGACGATCTGGGCCCCAGGATAATCCCGTTCGAAGTTGAGGATGTTGTTGATATTGGCTCCGCGCCACGAATAGATCGATTGGTCGGGATCTCCGACGGCAAAAACGTTTTGGTGCCTTGCCGAAAGGAGCTTGAGGAGGTTGTATTGGGCTTGATTGGTATCTTGGTACTCGTCGACCAAAATGAAATTCCACTGTTTTTGATAACGGAGAAGAATTTCGGGCTCTTGTTGAAACAGTTTGACGGTTAAAAAAAGGAGGTCGTCAAAGTCGAGGGCGTTGTAGGTTTTCAACTTTTGCTGATAGAGGTTATAGATGTCGTTTAGAAGGGGGTCTTCTGGCTCTTGCATGTTGTTCTTGGCGTGCGAAATCCCTATCCGAAAGCTCTTTTGGAGCCCTTTTTCATCTTTGAGTTGCTTTTCTTCTAGGCACTCTTTCAACACTTTGTCACTATCCTCTTCATCGAAAATGGCAAAATGGCTCTTATAGCCAAGCGCTGTGATTGACTCACGCAAAATACGGGCCCCTAAGCTGTGAAAGGTGCAAGCGAGAATCGCGGCACCAGAAAGTTTGTGGATCCGTTGCTTCATTTCATCGGCCGCTTTGTTGGTGAAGGTAACGGCAACGATTTCGGAGGCGGGGACTCCGAGGCTAATAAGATGTGCGATGCGGTAGGTGACGATCCGGGTTTTGCCTGATCCTGCACCGGCGATGACGAGCATCGGCCCTTCAATGTGTTCGGCAGCCTTGAGTTGCTGGGGATTAAGATGTTCCTTGAGTTGCATAGCTATAAGAATAACGTAATATTGTATTGACTGGCAGTGAAAAAATATTTATAACCCGTCTTATGGATACCTTTGAAAAAATGCTCTTTATTAAATCGCTTCCTCTGTTCAAATACATTAAGGATGACATCCTAGTTTCGATTGCATCTGTCCTTGAGGAGCAGATTGCGGGGCCTGGGGAGCTCATCATCCAAAAGGGGGCCCTTGGATCGGTGATGTTTATGATTGTCGAAGGGAAAGTTAAAGTTCACGATGAGGGGCGGGTGCTCAAAGAAATAGGCCCTCATGAGGTCTTCGGCGAACTCGCAGCTCTTTCCCCAGAAAAAAGGATTGCTTCTGTCACTGCCCTCGAGGAGACTTTTCTCTTAAAAATCGATAATATGGCGCTCTATGATTTAATGGAAATGCAGATCGATCTGGCTAAAGGGATTATCCATGTTCTTTGCCAAAGAACCCGCTCAATCGCAAGCGATCTAAATAAAGCTCTCGATTCGCATGGATAAGAATAAATTTCTTAGATTGATCCAAGTAAAGCCGAAAGAGGCAAAAATTGTCTTTTTATCGTTTGTCTTTGCGTTTTGCATAGGAGCGGTTCAAAATATTCTCTTCAGCATACCATTGGCTATGTTTTTAAGCCGCTATAGCAGCTCTTACCTCCCTCAGGTCTATATTGCGACAGGAATTGCAACTTTTTTCGTCGGGCTGGCATTTGGATATTTGGAAAAGAAGGCTTCCGTTTTTTATGTGCTCGCGCTTCCAATTGCTATCTTTTCTGCCACTTTGTATCTCTTCTGGGGCTTGCTCCATCTCTTTTCTAACCCGCTGATCTTTATCTCGCTACTCATTTTGTCTTTGTTGATTGCTTCGTTGATTATCAGTATCGTGATGCTCTTAATCAATCAGCTTTTTACGTTTCAGCAAAGTAAGCGGATATATGGATTAATCTTTGGCGGGATCGCTCTCGGCGGGGTGGCAATCGGATTTGGGATGGAGTTTCTCATCCGAACCATCGGCTCAAATCAGATCATTTTGCTCGCGGCGTTGCTTCTTACATTCGCATTTTTAATGGAGTTTCCGATTAGAAAAAATTCTTCTGGTCGGTTGCTTGAGGTAGAGGGAGAGGCGAGTACTACAAAAGCTTCTTGGAAGAGTTTTAAAAATAAAAAATACATCTTACAAGTTTTCCTGTTTACGATTTTTGTCTTTTTTATCTATTACGCTTTCGATCTGTTATTTAATACCGCCGTGCAACAACGGTATCCTGCTCAAGATGAAATGGCGGTCTTTTTCGGGATAATTTTTGCGGTTTATGATATCGCCTCGCTACTGGCTGCATTTGTGATCGCGACGTGGATCCTTTCTCGCTTTGGTCTCATTTTCGCATTGATTTCTTGGCCCCTAGGACTCACTATCATGCTTAGCGCTGTGTTGGCCATTCATGCTATCCCCGCGGTTGCTGGGATGGGATTTTCGATCATTATTGCCGCCGCTGTATTCGATGTGATGTTTCGTGAGGCTATTATGGAACAATCAATTCTACTTCTTTTTCAACCCCTAAGGCCTGTTCCTAGAGCTTGGGCGCAGCTTAAAAATGAGACGATTATCACACCTATTGCAACTGCAGTTATCGGTGCTATTTTAATGGTTGTCGAAAAATATTTTGGGATCGCTTTGTCGGTCATGTCATTGATGATTATCGGATTGTGCATTTGCGGAACGGCTCTTGTCCTTTTAGTGCTGAGAAAGGGGTATTTAAAACTATTGATGGAGTCTCTGTCCAAAAGAGTCATTTCCAATCCCCAATTTACAAGGCTGACAAAGGACAGCCTTAATGTTCTCAGAAGCCACTTGCAGAGCATTTATCCGGAAGAGGCCATCTACGTGCTTGGGACAATCGAAAAGGTCGACTCAGGTGAGTTTCAAAAGATGCTGGGACAATCGTTAGATAGCCAGCTTGAGCAGGTGCGTATCTATTCGCTAAGCAAAATCGAGCAGAAAAGGATGAAGGGATTTGAGGGGAGGCTCAGCGGCATTTGTCAAACTGAGAAATCTCCAGCGGTATTGGGGGCTGCGTTGGTTGCGCTGGCATCGACAACAGATTTAGAAAAATATGCTTGGTTTAAGCAGTATCTACATGACCCCAATTTAGAAGTCGTCCAGGCTTGTTTGACTGCCCTTATCCGCTATGGTTCACAAGAGAAGAAAAATGAAGCGATGCAGATACTCAAGGAAAAGGCCAAATCAGCTCGTAAAGATGAGAGAGTAATGGTGGCTCAAGTACTAAAATCTGCGGTCACCCCGGGTAAAGCAGAGATTCTTTCAGATCTTCTACAAGACTCCAACGTTGAAGTAAGAGATGTTGCTGTGCAAGCGGCGATGCATCTTTCAGATTCAAGACTCTATCACTTACTAATCCAAAATTTAGAAATTCCCCATCTGCACGATTCTGCTATGCAAACTCTCAGCTCTTTTGGAAAGGGGATTTTCGACTATATCGTCAAAGAATTTGATCAGTACTCTACTCAGTTGCAAATCCATTTGGTTACCATTCTTGGATTTATCAAAGGAGCCAAACCAATCGAATTTTTAGAGAAGCTTCTTCCGACAGCCAATCGGAGGTTGCTGCATGCAACGTTGCAATCGTTAAAAAGACTCTCCTATAAAGCTACCGATGAGGAAATGATTCAAAGGTTAATTGAGAGTGAAAATGAGAATATTCTTTTTCTCAAGGAGATGATCATCCCGTTGCATTTTGAAAAGATGAAAATCCTTCACGATTTTCTTTGCCGCGAAATTGAACTTTCTCAGGAGTGCTGCTTTTTCTTGCTAGCTTTTGTTTATCCCGATGAGGCGATCATGCAGGCTAAGCTTGGACTTTCTCTAGATGATGAGGAGACCAATAGCAATGCGGTCGAGCTACTTTTGCAAACAATTGAAATGAAGGACCAGAGACTGCTCATTGATCAGTTAAATTACTTCCCCTATAAACAAGAAGGTGAAAGTGCTTCTAACGAAGTCGAGATTAAGGATCTCTTATTGAAGGTTAGAGACTATACAGCCAATTGTTTTATTCCTGCGCTTCCGGCCGCTGTCATCTATGAAATTGGGATCTTGAAGTTAAAGAGCATGATGGATGTAGTAGTCAAGCAAGAGTTGAAGGGCGACACTCTCATGCAAGAGATTCAGCCTTTAAGTCTAAAAAAATTAGAGACAGCTTAGCATTTTATAGACTAACTTCGCTGCAAGGTAATCGGGGGCTGACAGTCCCTTAATGGGACAGAGTTCCATCACATCGAAGCCGATGATCTGTTTGCTTTCGGCCACCTTCCTGAGTAATCGGATTGCCTGATCCCAAAATAGTCCGCCAGGCTCTGGCGTTCCGGTTGAAGGCATTAGAGAGGAGTCGAATGCGTCTAAATCAAAGGTGATGTAGACTTGCTCTCCTAGACTTTTGATTATTCGGTCAATCCAGTCATTTTGAAGATCATGGGCGAAAAAGGTGTGTGGACGATCTAGCAGGGGCAGCTCTTCTGCGCTCATACTCCGAATGCCCACTGAGACGATATGAGACACTTGCTTGATCTCTTTGACCCGCGCCATGGCACTGGCGTGGCTTAAAGGGTTACCCGCATATGTGGGGATCAAATCGGCATGGGCATCGATTTGGAGCACAGTAATGGAGTCGTGAAATTCGGCGTGCGCCTTGACAAGAGCCGGTGTAATGGAATGTTCTCCTCCAATTCCAATGATAAACTTCCCTTCTTTTAAAAACTGACGGGCGGTTTCATAAGTACGGGTGAGCATTTGAGCAGAATTTGAGGCCTTGATTGGTTTTGCGGTATGGATCCCCTTTTCATAGGGTTCTTCTTGAGTTTCAATATCATAGAATTCGAGATTCCGGGAGGCTTCGATGAGTGCGGCAGGCCCCTTGGATGTACCGGCTTGATAAGTTGTCGTTTGATCAAACGGGATTGGGAGAATGACGATTTTGGCAAGTTCTGGAGGGGTTTGGATGCCCAAATAGACTCCTTTCTTTCCACGACACTGTTTGTCCATAATATTCCCCTTATTATTTTATATACACGAAATGTAATTAGATGTTAATAAATAAATATGAACAAACATGTTAATAAAAACAAAAAAATGTACCGAATTGCCCATTGGGGAAAGGACTATTTCGATATCAACAAAAAAGGGCATATCGTAGTTTATCCAGGTCAAAAGGAGAAAGGGTTAGATCTCTATAATCTTGTCCAATCTCTTCATTCTCAAGGGGTTTCCGCTCCTCTTGTCATCCGCTTTGATGGGATTTTAAAAGATCGAGTAGAGAAAATCTGCTCCTCTTTCCATGCTGCTATCGATGCTTGCGGATACCGCAACGTCTATCAGCCGATCTATCCAATTAAAGTGAATCCTAAAAAACACATCGTCGAGACTATTCAAAAAGCAGGAAAAAAATATGGGGTCGGGCTCGAGGTTGGGAGCAAGGGTGAGCTTTTGGCTTCATTCAATTTTCGGCAGATCAAGGGATCGCTTATCCTATGTAACGGGTTCAAGGACGAAGAATATATCGAATTGGCCCTACTGGCCGAGAAACTCGGTCACCGATGCATCATTATCGTGGAACAAGCTGAGGAACTGGAGCTTATCCGCAAAATTGCCAAAAAGCATCGGATTGAACCAGAGGTCGGTTTCAGGATGAAGTTGCACGCTCAAGGAAGCGGCAGGTGGAAATCATCAGGAGGAGATCACTCTAAATTTGGCCTAACAGCAACTGAAATCGAAAAAGGATTGGCAAAATTAAAGAAGTGGGGCAAAACCGATTGGCTCAAACTATTTCACTTCCACATTGGTAGCCAAATCACCAGTTTAAGTTCGATTCAAAAAGGGCTCCATGAAGGTGCCAAAATGTATGTCCATTTAGCAAAAGAATGTCCATCATTGCATTATTTTGATATTGGCGGAGGACTTGCTGTCGATTATCAAGGGACAGAAACTAGTGCAAATTTTTCGGTCAATTATCAGCTTCACGAATATGCGAAAACGGTGATTTCTATAGTTGGCTCTTGCTGTGATAAGCATGGGATTGCTCACCCAGTGATCTTGAGTGAGTCGGGCCGAGCGATGGTAGCCCATCATTCGATTTTAATTGCTGAAATTCTCAGTTCCTCAGAGAACGATCTCTATTTTTGCAACTTTTCCATTTTTCAATCGCTACCTGATTCTTGGGCGATCGGCCAAATCTTTCCGGTGCTGCCTATCTGCAGACTTAATGAAGAGCCGAATAAACAGGTGAAAATCGTCGATCTGACTTGTGATAGCGATGGTAAGCTCGATCACTTTATTCAGGACGAAAAACCGTCCGATTTTCTTGCGCTCCATCAGCTGGATTCGCGGCCCTACTACATCGGGGTCTTTCTCGCAGGGGCCTATCAGGAAATTCTCGGCGCCCGTCATAACCTCTTTGGGAACACCAACGCTGTCCACATCGATCTTAACCAAAAGGGTGAGTGGCAAATCACTAATGAAATTTCAAGCGATAACATCAAAGAAATGCTCCGTTCGATCCAATGTGATCCACAGGCACTCATTGACCGGATTTCTACAGCACGAAGCATTTCGAAGAAGGAATCGGCAAAATTAAAGCGGCATTTTAAAAATGCACTAAATGGACACACCTACTTGAAGGCCCGATATGAGCATTAAAAAATTCATGCAAAAAAACTACAAACATTTCAACGCAGCAACCTGTGTTGCTGCTGCCGAAGGGTATGTGAATCATCTTAAAGCCGGAGGGAAAATGCTCGTTACGCTTGGTGGAGCGATGAGCACAGCAGAACTGGGGATCTCCCTTGCAGAAATGATCAGACAAGACAAAGTGCATGCGATTTGTTGCACTGGAGCAAATCTAGAGGAAGATCTTTATAATCTCATCGCCCATTCCCACTATCGCCATCTACCAAATTACCGCTTTCTCACAAAAAAACAAGAGCAAGATCTTCATGATGCCAACTTGCCCCGAGTGACCGACACATGCATCCCTGAAGAAGAGGCGATGCGTCGATTTGAAAAAAAACTACTCAAACTCTGGAAAAAAGCTGAAGAAGAAAATCGGCGGTATTTCCCCTATGAGTATCTCTATCAGCTCATCGCAAGTAAAGAACTTGAGCCCTCTTTTGAGACCGATCCAAAAAATTCGTGGTTGCTGGCTGCATATGAAAAAAATCTTCCGATTTTCGTCCCAGGTTGGGAAGACTCGACTACGGGCAACTGCTTTGTCTCCTATGTAGTCAAAAAAGAACTCAAGCGATTCGACACAGTGAAATCAGGACTTGAGCTGATGGCCGCTGTCATCGAGTGGTATGAAGAGATCTCTGCCGATGCTTCCATCGGCTTTTTCCAAATCGCAGGGGGAATTTCGGGCGATTTTCCCATCTGCGTTGTACCCCTAATCAATAAAGACTTGCACAAAGAGGCGCCTCTCTGGGGCTATTTCTGTCAAATTAGCGATAGCACTACCTCCTACGGCTCCTATAGCGGCGCCGTCCCCAATGAGAAAATCACCTGGGGCAAGTTAGGAGTCGAGACGCCGAGTTTCGTCATCGAATCGGACGCGACCATTGTTGCGCCCCTGCTCTTTCACTATATTTTAGAGTCGTAAGAAGTTAACAGCTTCTTAGAACGTGATTTTCACCAACTTTTTTAACATCTTTAAGCTTTTCTCCGAATAGGGTGGATAAACAAATGAGGGGTAATGGAGCCAAGTTTTCTTGTAGATGCTTTTAGCATGCGAAAATGTTTTAAATCCAAATTCGCCACCATAACTTCCTATCCCACTCGGGCCGACTCCGCCAAAAGGCATGTCTGGGTTGGCAACATGCATGATGCAATCGTTGACACACCCACCGCCGAAAGAGGTCTCGAGTAAAATTTGATTTGTTTTTTGGTCATCTTTAGAAAAATAATATAATGCTAGCGGTTTATCGTAATTCTTGATCGCTTTTACTACCTCATCAAGATGATCAAAAGTGAGTATGGGCAATACTGGGCCGAAAATCTCTTCTTTCATGATCGGATCGTCCCAGCTGATTTGATCAATTGCTGTTGGTGCAATATAGTTTTTTTGGGGATCAGTTTGACCTCCGAATATAACCCTTCCGTTTTGAAGGAGTTTAGAAAGCCTTTCAAACTGATTTTTGCTGATGATTTTTCCATAGGACGGACTGCGAGCTGGATCTTGTCCATAAAATTCGTTGGTGATTTTTTCGATTCTTTTCAACAACTCTTCTTTTCGGTCTTTATGAACGTAAATATAGTCTGGAGCAATACAAGTTTGGCCCGCATTAAAAAATTTCCCCAATGCAATTCTCTGGGCCGAATAATCAAGATCTGCAGACTCATCGACGATACATGGGCTTTTTCCACCCAGTTCCAGAGTCACTGGAGTCAGGTGTTTGGCTGCGGCTGTCATAACGATTTTTCCGCCCCTGGTGTTGCCTGTATATAAAATATAATCGAAGTGCTCCTCTAATAATTTTTGTGTTTCCGCGGGGCCTCCGGTAACTACATGAATGAATTCTGCGGGGAAATTTTCATTGATCAGTCTGACGAGCAGTTTTTCTGAATGGGCTGACACTTCGGAAGGTTTTAAGATGACGCAATTCCCAGCAGCGATAGCGGCTATTAGAGGACCGAAACTGAGCTGAAAAGGGTAGTTCCATGGAGAGATAATCAAAGCAACTCCGTAAGGTTCATAATGAATCTCAGAGCGTCCAGGCCAAAATAAAGGGAAGGGAGTATGGACCTTTTTTGGGGTCATCCATTTCTTCAATCCTTTGAGGGTTTTTTTAAAATTTAATAAAGGGATCGCGATGTCGCCGAAGAATGCGCTTGTTTCATCCCGATTTAAATCTTGCTTTAATGCTTCATAGATCTCTGATTCGTGGTCTTCAATCACTTGTTGTAACTTCTTCAATTGCTCTAGACGAAAATCAAGAGAGAGGGTTGCGCCACTATTAAAAAATTTTCTCTGTGCATTTAGAACTGCTTTAATATCCATAAAATTCTCCTTCTGTTTTCTCTATAACTCAAAGATTATTTTTATTGCAGAAAAATAAAAATGGGTTTACAATTCCTCAAAAAATGGAGGACCTGATGAATAGTTTATTAATTGGTAAAAAAGCGCCCGCTTTTAAAGCTAGTGCAGTTTTTAATGGGCAAATTGTTTCAGATTTTTCATTGGATCTTTTTCTAGGCCGGTATGTGCTCCTTTTTTTCTATCCGCTCGATTTTACTTTTGTCTGCCCCACTGAACTCCATGCTTTTCAAAATGCTTTAGAAATTTTTCAAGAGCTCGATGCAGAGATTGTCGGCTGCTCCGTGGATAGCCCTTATTGCCATCTTGCCTGGCTCAATACGCCTGTCAGTAGAGGCGGTATCGCAGGAGTCACGTACCCGTTGATTGCCGATATGAATAAAGAAGTCGCAAGAAGCTATCATGTCCTCAATGAAGAGGTGGGTATTGCTTTCCGCGGCCTTTTTGTCCTCGATAAGCAAGGGATCGTTCGTCATCAACTTGTCAACGATTTGCCAATTGGCCGTAGCGTTGCGGAGGCGTTGCGCGTGCTTGAAGCACTTATTTTCCATGAGCAAAATGGCGAGGTCTGTCCCGCGAACTGGAAAAAGGGGGAAAAAGCGATGAAGCCCACCCAAGAGGGATTAGAGGTCTACTTCAATTAAAGAATTGGAGTGCGACTCTCCCCTTCTCTGGTGCCTAGGTTGCCATAGCGGTGGTAATCGATGCTGAAAGCCACTTCTCGAAGGTAGTGGAGCAGCTCCAATCTTCCGCTGGATAGGACAGGCTCGGAGTTCAGGTAAATCGCATGTTCGCTAGCGGCCACTTGAAGTTCGTTTGAGGGTTTTGAAAGCAATCTAACTCTGTCAAATGCCCCATTTTTTACCCGGGCATGAAATTCGTTGTCGCTTTCTGCCGCAAATGTAAATTCCCTAAAGCTTTGCTTCCAATCGTTGTCGATTTGCACGGGGCTGTTTTTGGGATCGTAGGAGATTTCCAAATGGGTCTTGCAAGCCAGAGCAGCGGCTAAGACCCGGAAGAAGTCAAGCGGATTGTCTTTGGCTTGGAGTCGTAGAGCCATCCGTTTTCTTGGAACGTATCGGAGGATGTTGTCTTGCCCGACCACTTTTGATGGATCATGGTCTTTGTAGAAATAGTGGGCCCAATGGGTATAGTTAGCAGTGCTGGCAAACCAGGTGCCGAGTTCTTCAGGAGAAAGTTCCACACGGTTGATGAAGGCGGTCAAGGAATTGATTTGAATCGAGGCTGGAGCTTTATCTTTAGGAAGCTCTTTTTGCGCTTTGTGCATAAATTGAAGGATGTAATTGGGACCGCCCGCTTTTGAGCCGTGGCCAAAAGAGCTGGCTTTGGTGCCGCCAAATGGTTGTCTCTGTACGATCGCTCCAGTGATCCCCCGATTAATGTAGCAGTTGCCCGATTCGATTTTTTTCATCCAGACGTTGATTTCCCGTTTGTCAAGGGAATGGATCCCGGATGTGAGCCCATAGGGAGTTCCATTAGCAAAGCGGATCGCCTCTTCGAGATTGCGAGCTCGCATGATGCCAAGCAAAGGACCAAAGAATTCGGTTGTGTGTGTAAAGCTTCCCTCTTTGACTCCTAATTTGACGCCAGGAGACCAGAGGTTAGGGTTATTGGGATCTTGCTTAGGTTCAACGAGCCATTTTTCGCCTGGCTCTAGTGTAGTTAAGCCTTTGAGGAGCCCTTTTTCAGGGGAGCGTATCATCGGGATCACTTTTGAAGACAGGTCCCAGCAAGTCCCAACGTGGATACTTTCGACAGCATCTTTGAGCTGTCGGAGGAAGTTCTCGTCGTCATATACTTCTGCTTCCAAAATGGCAAGAGAGGCGGCGCTACATTTTTGCCCAGAATGGCCGAAGGCCGATTGAACGAGGTCTTTGATCGCAAGATCGCGGTCTGCCATGCCTGAAATGATGATCGCATTTTTCCCTCCTGTTTCTGCGGAGAGTCGAAGGTTGGGTCGCATTTTCATGAAGAGGCGAGCAGTCGATGTTCCACCAGTGAGAATAACAGCATTGACCCGCTGATCCTGGATCAATTGGCTGCCGACAGGATCGTCGACGCAGTTGACGAATTGGAGGACATCTTTTGGAATGCCAGCTTCCCAGAAGAGGTTGACGAGGATCCAACCGGAAAGGACCGCTTCGGGAGCGGGTTTAAACAGAACGCAGTTTCCTGTGACAAGAGCCGCGCAAATTCCACCAGCGGGGATCGAGATGGGGAAATTCCAAGGAGGTGCGACCAGGATTGTTCCAAGAGGCGAAAATTCGATTTCTTCCATTTTGTCGAAGGCTAGCATGCTGCGCAAATAATATTCGGCGAAATCGATCGCCTCTGAAATTTCAGGATCGGTTTCATAGGCTGTTTTACCGCCATCTTTCATCATCACACCAACCAGATCAGCCCGTTTCTGGCGCATTTTGTAGGCGACATTGGCTAAAAGTTGGGCCCGCTCGGATGCGCTTTTGGATCCCCAGCTCGATTCTTTCGATTTGGCCACATTCAGAGCATGGTCGATGTCGTTCCAGGTCGCTAGGCTATAGTGATAGAAGGGTTGATTAGGACTAGATGGTTCATTGCCAGATCCTTTTTCCTCCCTTTGAATTTCTTTGCCATCGATAACGAGAGGAATTGTGTCGAATGTTTTCTTTTTCCATTCGTTGATGACTCCATGGACCCATTTTTGGTTTTGGGGAAGGGAATAATCGGTGTCAGCCTCAAATTCAAAATGTGATTCAATGGGGTGTTTTTCAGGTGCATCGAAACGACTTTGTGTTCGACGTGGCTCTGCGCTGACGCTTGTGGTTTCGCGACAAGCTTTAGAGAAAAGTTCAACTTGCTCTTGCCACTCTGGGCTCCCAGGTTTTAGACCGAAACTATGGCGCAAAAAGTTCTCCGGGCCTGTATTTTCATCAAGACGTCGAATCAAATAAGCAATCGCGCTTTGGAAATCTTCCTTCGTTGCCACTGGGCAGTAAAGCAGAATGTCGCCTGTAAGCTGTTGCACAACGCGGCGGATATGGTCGGCCATCCCTTCGAGCATTTCGAATGTGACCTCTTTTTCCACCCCATTTTCAACACGCACGAGCATCGCATAGGCGATGTCAAAGAGGTTGTGGCTTGCAATCCCAAGATGTACCGCATCGGCATGCTCCGGTTTGCAACCATAAACAACCATCCGTTTGTAGTTAGCGTCTACTTCAGCTTTAGTTTTATATGGCGTTTGTGGCCAATCACGTAGGCTCGCTTCAAATTGCTCCATCGCCAAGTTGGCCCCTTTAACAATCCGCACTTTAATGGGAGCCCCATTATTTTGACGTCGTTTCATGGCCCATTCAGTCAGTTCTTGGAGAATGACAAAGCTGTCGGGAATATAAGCTTGTAGTACGATTCCAGCCGAAAAATCTTTGAATTCTTCTTCGCTTAGCACTTTTTTAAAGAGATCCTTAGTTAGCAGAAGGTCCCGATATTCTTCCATGTCGAGGTTGACAAACTTGGGCACTTCGGTCCCATCGGCCCGTTTAAAACGATTGGCTTGAGCCTTGCGATAGAGCTGTCGTAGCCGCTCAGCTAAAATTTCGACTGTCTGATCCCAGTCGAGCAAGTTAATTTGAGAAAAGATGGTCGAAATTTTGATCGAGATATATTCAATGTCACTTTGTTCAAGATCTTTCAGATAAACGTTAAGGCGATGAAGAGCTTCTTCCTCACCTAGGATTGCTTCACCTAAATGGTTGAGATTCAGGCGGACACCCTCTTTTCGTCGTTTTGCCATGTGGGCAGAGAGCGCCGCCTTTTCACCAGGCAGAATCACCTTAGAAGTATTTTTCCTTAGCTCGCCGATAGCCAATGGAACCAAAACAAAATGAAATGCCTTCCCAAAAATTTTGAACATCTGCAGTCCAAAGCGCTTAAATGGATCGAGATAACGGGGGACGCCGAATTGACTTAAGAGATAGACGATCTGCTCGGCAATACGCTTGGTCTTTTTGCTTCGGAAGCATTCATCTGTCATCATCATCGTGAAAGACTTGCCGCGTGGATCGGTCATCATCCGAGCGATTTCAGCTTGCTGGCGCCGCTCCTGCGGCGTTTGAATGGCGATCGCCTCTTCAAGCATCAAAGCGGCAAGCTCAACAGTTTCTTTTTCTCTAGCTGCCGTGCTAAGAGATTTATTTCGGTGCCCTTCAAGTTTAGCTTGGGCTTGCTTTATACGTGGGGATAGGTTTTCGTTCATGATCTCGGAATATCAAAAAATAAATTTAATCGAAAGGAAATTCGAAATGATTTAGGATCTAAATTTCTTTTTCAGCAGTAGATGAAGAGCATCTGATTCTGACTGAAGATAAAGTCCCTTGTAAATTAGGAGAGTAACGTATGTCAAAAATGTTAAAATTTCATGAAGATGCGCTGAAGTCAATTTTGAAGGGAGTCAAAACTCTTACTAAGGCGGTGATCGTGACCCTCGGTCCCCGTGGCCGCAATGTGGTGATCAATAGAGGAATAGGCAGCCCCCTGTCTACAAAAGACGGCGTCACCGTTGCCAAAGAAATTAGCCTTAAAGACAAATTCGAAAATATGGGTGCCTCCCTTGTCAAAGAGGCCTCATCCAAAACGGCCGACCTTGCTGGAGACGGAACGACAACTGCGATTGTCCTTGCAGAGGCTGTTTTCAGCGGCGGGGTGAAAAATGTAATCGCTGGCGCCAACCCGATGAAGGTGAAAAAAGGGATCGAAAAGGGGGCAAAAACTCTCTCGGACGCTCTTACAGCACAAGCGAAAAAAGTGAGCAGTCCGGCCGAAATCAAGCAAATTGCCACAATTTCAGCCAACAACGATCAAGAAATCGGATCGATCATTGCTGAGGCAATGGAAAAGGTGGGCAAAGATGGGACAATAACGATCAGTGAAGCCAAAGGGATCGACACGATCCTCGACGTAGTTGAAGGGATGCAGTTTGATAAAGGATATACCTCCCCCTACTTCATCACCAATCCTGAGAAGATGACCGTAGAATTGAGCAATGCCCATGTTTTGATTACCGATAAAAAGATCTCCAACGCCCGCGATTTAGTCCCCATACTAGAGAAATTAATGGAGAAAGGGCAAAGACCCCTGCTCATTATCGCTGAGGATGTCGATGGAGAAGCACTTGCGACGCTCGTGATCAACAAAGTGAAAGCGGGAATGCCAGTTTGCGCGGTCAAAGCTCCAGGATTTGGCGATCGGCGCAAAGCGATGCTCGAAGACATTGCGATCTTAACCGGTGCGACAGTCATTTCAGACGAAGTGGGTCTCAAAATCGAAGAGGTCGAGCTCACTGTCCTTGGAAAAGCGAAAACGATTAAAGTCTCTAAAGAGGAGACAGTCATCGTCGATGGAGCCGGTAGCGCGAAGAAAGTTGAAGCCCGCATTGAGCAGATCCGCACAGAAATGGCCAAGTGCACATCGGATTATGACAAAGAAAAACTTCAAGAGAGACTTTCTAAACTTGCAGGCGGTGTCGCGGTCATCAATGTGGGAGCTGTCACTGAAGCTGAGCTGAAAGAGAAAAAAGCTCGAGTTGAAGATGCGCTGCATGCGACAAGAGCCGCTGTTACCGAAGGGATAGTCCCTGGTGGAGGAGTCGCTTTGATCAGAGCAGTAAAAGCTCTCGATGGATTGAAATTAGATGATGAGGAAATGATAGGGGTCGAAATCGTTCGGCAAGCGGCATTTGCTCCAGCTACCGCAATTGCAAACAATTGCGGGCGCCAGGGCAACATGATTGCAGAAAAAATCGGGGAAAAATCTGGAGCCTACGGTTATAATGGACTGACCGACGAATTCGGCGATCTTTTACAAGATGGAGTCGTCGATCCGGTCCTAGTTACTAAGAGCGCTCTGATGAACGCCTGCTCTATCGCTGGTATCTTAATCACCATCTCTTGCATGATTACCGATAAGCCTGAGCCTAAAAGCGAGCCCGCAGCTCCGCCGATGGATGGAATGGGCGGCATGGGTGGTATGGGAATGGGGGGATTTTAAGTGTAAAAAAATTTATTTGAATTAATTAATAATAATTGCGTAAAACTCTTATTAATGGTAATATAATGGTATTATGCAAGCAATTAATTACGCATGTGAATTTGTTACATTAGCCGGACGGAGGGTCTTTACCCCCGCGATTCTAGACACCCCATTTCAAGCCTGTGGGAATCAGAGCGAGCACTCTTTTGGCGGTGGCGATGAAGATAATGTGGCTCTCAACCCTCAAGTTGAGCTGGAGCCAGAAGTTTTTGCAATGCAAGTTGCTCTAGCTCAGCATGAGATGAACCAACGAAAAGCACTGGATCAAACTTTTGTTCGAGAGGAGGTATTGCTCATTTCTCCAAGCAGCAATGCTCCGCGAGAAACGCTACCGGAAATGAGATTGCGAGATCAAATGTGGCAAGGTGAAAAATGGCTGCATAGAAAAAAAATGTTTGAAATCGCCAATCGGACTGATCAAATCTTTACGATTTCTGTAGTGCCTAAAGATCCTGAGCTTTTTCAATACTGGTATCAAAGACGAGTAAACGTTCGGTTAGATTTCCCTATTGAAGTTCCATGTAATAACTATTGCTCTAAAGCCACTGATAAAAAAGAGCAAAAAGGCGTTCAACCTACTAGGCAAATGGGATTTTTAAAACCATTTGAATCTTACACCTCTTTAGACTATGGGGTTGATAGCAAAATTAATTTTGAAGAGGATTGGATCCAATACCCAGCGGAAATTGAAGAGAAGCTGGAAAATATCGACGATCCATCTCTAAAACGTAACCTTGCGGCTATCCTACGCCATTTTTGGTTTGATGAAGAGGCCCAATCGGTCGGAATTGTCTGTCACATCGGCCAGCAAGCTTTAGCGAAAGTTTTCCATAAGACAATTTAAATCTCTTTTGCTAATATGCTCGGCATGACCGAGTTTTTAGCTATTTGTATCTATTTTTCATTTCTCATAGGATTTGCAATCGCCAAACAAAAACGGGCCCTTACCCAACGAGATTTCGTCATCGGTAATCGCTCTCTGAGTAGATGGACGACAGCTTTAGCTGCTCATGCAAGCGATATGAGCAATTGGCTCTTCATGGCCTACCCAGGGATGGTGTTCCTCATCGGTGGGCAACAAATTTGGGTCGCTATCGGCCTTCTACTCATGATGTGGGTCAATTGGCGCGTTGTGGCTCCAAGAGTAAGGCGAGAGACAGAAAAGACATCGAGTGTGACGATCACCGGTTTTTTTGAACAGAAACTGGGGCAAAATTGGCCGATTGGTCGTTTAGTCACCTCCATATTTCTCTTTCTGTTTTACACGATTTACGTCGCTGTCACGTTGTACGGAATGGGACTTCTGGTTAAAACCCTATTCCCTGTCTCTTATGCAACAGCGATTATCCTCGGTGTCACACTGATCCTCCCTTATGTGCTCATAGGTGGTTATTTGACGTTGGCGCAGGTCGATCTTTTCCAGGGGCTTTTTCTTCTTAGCGTCATCCTATTTGTTCCACTCTATATTGGAGCTGATTTTGGGGGAGTCGGTGCGGTAATTGAAGCAGTGCAGACGCATGGAAGATCATTCAATTTGCTAGAGTCCAATAGTCCAGGATCGATTTGGAACAGCGTGCTACTGATGCTTGGATGGGGAATCGGCTATTTTGGCCAACCACATATTTTGACCAAATTCATGGGGATCAAAGATCCTCGGCAGATCAAAGGGGCCTGTAGAATTGGGATGACATGGCACTTTTTGTCCCTACTAGGTGCCACATTGATCGGTTTTGTCGGGATTGCAGTCTTTGGAGGCGTGCTGTCTGATCGTGAACAAGTTTTCATTGAACTAGTTCACAACTACTTTCCACCGTTTATTTCGGGCATTTTCCTCTGCGCGATTATTGCAACGATCATTAATTCGGTCGGATCGATGCTCCTTGTCCTCTCGACCACAATCACAGAA
This sequence comes from Verrucomicrobiota bacterium, assembly GCA_018239985.1. Lineage (GTDB taxonomy): Bacteria > Chlamydiota > Chlamydiia > Chlamydiales > Rhabdochlamydiaceae > Sacchariniichlamydia. The sequence goes on from JAFEGK010000002.1 coordinate 145,645, forward strand.
GATATTTACAAACGGTTTTTTCGAAACAATTGTTCAGAAAAAGAAAGTCTTCGCGTCACTAGGATTGCCAGTGCATTCTCAGCGCTTATCGCCATGGGAATTGCCCTTTCAAAAGTGGCAACGATTGATGAGCTTGTTATGTACGCCTGGTCTGGACTTGGTGCCTCTTTCGGCCCTCTTATGATCGCCACCCTCTATTTTCGGCGGCTAACCTCTACAGCAGCGTGGGTTGGAATGGTGGTGGGCGGTGGCACTGTTGCGATTTGGCCTCTTATCGGCCTAAAAGTCCCTCCCCTGATTGTAGCTTTTCCTCTTGCACTAGTAGCGATCTATTTCGCAAGTCGGCTCCGAAGTCAAGTCGTTGTAAAAAATGAACTCGGACCTTAAGAGGGTGTCTTCAAATTCTTG
>JAFEGK010000002.1:146084-206527 GCA_018239985.1 Verrucomicrobiota bacterium
CCAAAATTTGAAACGAAAATTGGCTCAAAAGAACCCTAAAATCGACTGAAACAAGAATTTGAAGACACCCTCTAACACCCTCTAAGATCCGAGTAGATGAAGGTTTTAAGCTTCGATCGTTTTGAATTTATTTATCCTACTTAAAACTGTCGCAAAACCCCCGTTTCCTGAAATATTTGCACAGGTAACAATCGGGTCAAATAGGATACAAAGGGCAGTAATCAAAGAAGCCATTTCTCCAGTAAAGCCCAGCTGGCTTTCCAATATTGGGAGCATGACGATAATCGTGCCTCCGGGTATAGCTGCGACAGAAAATTTTGCCATCACGAAGTAAAAAGCAAAAAGCAAATAAACCATGAATGTGGGTTCCGCCATACCGAAATTTTTCATCACAGCAAACGCGAAGATAGGGATGGCAAAGCAGTCGCCCATCAAATGAGTATTCACTGTAAGTGGGATTGTTAGAAGGCTCGATTTCCCAGCATTTTTCTCTGCTGCTATTAATGTCAGAGGCATTGCCGCAGCACTTGACATGCTAGTAAAGCCTGTAATGGCTGCGGGAAGCATATTTTTAATGTTTGAAGAAAAACGGGAAAATTGGAACCGGCTTCCAACAAAATAGAACAAAGCGATGTAGGCGAATGTCGAGATCGTCACTAGAAGAAAAATCAAAGAATAGTCTGTAATAATGCTTTTGATCATTTTTTCATGAATCAATTTCATGACGAATCCGGTGATGAAAAATGGAATCGCTAAAGTTAAACCGGCGAGAATTTTTCCCACAATTTTTTCAAATTGAAAAGCAATCTTTTGTCCCATCGACTTGTTAAAAAAAGAAAACAAAAGTCCAAGGCAAATGCCTCCGAACATCGCATGATTATTTGCGATCAATTTAGGCAGACTAAAAGTCCAAGCTGGTGCTAAAGCCTCTACCCCTTGAGGAGAAGCGAGAGAGAGATTTAAGTTGTAGACAGCAGAGCCAATTTGATAACTGACCATGACAGATAAAAAATTTGAGCAGCAAATTGCAGCCAAAATCAATAAAATCATTTTAGAAGCTCCTTTTGACAATTGGGAGATTGTTTTAAAAAGAAGCATAAAAATTAAAAACGGCAATATAAAAATAATAGCTGATTTGATTGAGAGACTCAAAGCATACATGACGCTTTTTACCCCTATTGGTATATAGCGATCGATGGCGATAATCAGCCCTATAAGTGCCAAAAGAATGATTGGCATTTTCTTAAACATAAAAAACCTTCCTAGTTATATTTTAAAGTGAGAAAAAAGAAATTTGAGAACAAAAGGAAAGTCTACCAGCCGAAGCCGGTACAATTGAAGGAATTATTGCCAGAATTGGTTGCCAAGGTCACGCACTCAAAAGCCGACCCTTCGGGTTGTTTGGTTATATAAGAAGATGTGAGAACTCTAGCAAATCTCATACGCCTCAGTATAATCTAGTTTGCTTGGGAAGTCAACTATTTACGGAAGCGTATTTGGGTATGTACTTTTGCAGAAGGTCTCTTTGACAAAGAAAAGAATAACTATCGCTGCAATCAAATAGATTGGTACCGTTGTGAGAGCCCATTTGTAAGTAGTTACTGAGAAGATGCGGACGCCATCTACGATCTTGCCTTGCCAACCCAAATCGAGAAATTTTCCAGTTAATGGATCAGAAAGTGCTCCAAGAAGAGCATCGAAGGAATTCATAAAGCCAATCGCAGTTGCGGCAACTGCTGGGGCATTAATTTCGCGGATCATAGTGAAGCAGACGAGGAACGAGCTGATGAAAAAGCCAAAGGCAAACATTAAGACACTGAGAACCCACACAGAAATTGGGGCGTAGAGAACGAAGCTGAAGGCAATTGCTGCGAAGGTTGTCCCTACATACATGACTTTTTTGCGGTTCCCCATGTAATCGGAAAGCCATCCCCAAAGCGGTGCGCCTGCGGCAAAACCAAAAAAGAGCAAAGAAACGACATGTGCAGCATTGGTTTTGCTAAGCGTGAAGGCTTCTGAGATGAAGGGCACCCCCCAAAGCCCACCGAAGACAGTGATTGGCGCAAACGCCAGCCCGCTATAGACAGAGAGGAGCCAAGATTGTTTACTAGTGAAGACAGAGCGGCAACTTTTCCAAAGATCTGTCTTTTCGGGAGTGAGGGGAATATCGGCATGATATTTTGCTCGGTCGCGAACCACGAGCCAGAAAATAGCGGAGAAGAAGAGGCCGATCACGCCTATTGTGAATAATGCCGAACGCCAACCGAGTGTATTGATGAATGCTGATAGGGGGGCCTGGCCGCCTACAGCTCCGAGCATCCCTAGAGACATCATGAGGCCAGCCATGAAAGCGAAACGTTTAGCTGGGAACCAGTTTCCGGTTAGTTTCAAACAGTTCATCGCAGCAAAAGCGGCTCCTAAACCGCTCAAAAAACGGCCTAGCTGAGCGATGAAGAGAATATTTGAGCTGGCAAATAAGATGATCCCTAGACCGCAAATGCCGATCGCAATCGTAGTGACTTTGCGAGGGCCGAAACGGTCGATCAGCAGCCCGCCTGGAATTTGCATGATTAAGTAGGAATAGAAATAGCAAGCTGCGAGGTTGCCAAGCTGGACTCCATCAATTTGGAAGGCCTTCATGAGATGGTCGGTCATAACGCTGGGCGAGACTTCGATCGCGTATTTATAGAACATGAAGAGGGCACTTAGGAGCCATATCGCCCAAGCTAAAAAATATTGCTTTTTCATATTTCCTCAAAAATAAAGGCTGCCCATTGTGACAACACTCGCTGTTGGATGAGTCGCCACCCATTTTTTCGGGCAAATTTCATATAATTATCCAAATCGGATATTAAAATCCCAGAAGTAATTAGTCTTGAAAAGGGACGGCTGTTCGTTTTCCAGGCGATCTCTTGTTCCGATTGGATCATGTTCATCAGAATTGTCAAATTGCCAAAAGGTTTTTGTGTCGTTTCGATTTCTACCGAATTGAGCGCCCCATTTTTCGCTGTATGGAGGAGGGCATCGGGGTCGATATCGCAAGCGTAAACATTTTTTGCCCCCATCTTCGCAGCAGCGACTGAAAGGATGCCGCTGCCGCAGCCAATATCAAAAACGGTTTGATTTGGAACATATTCTGCCATCAGGGCGATCATCAATTGTGTTGTAGGATGGGAATAATCTCCAAATCCGGGGCCGGGTAGAAGCTGAATTTCTCTCCCATCGGGCAGCGGAATGTGGGCCTTCCCATCTTCAAAGCGGTGGGCAAAGTTAGCCCATTGTTCTTCCCAATTAATCATATTTTAAAAATTTTCCGCTCAATTGTATCAAATTTGTCTCCCTAGAGGCAACAGAAATCCCTTGGCAAAAAATGGAATTTCCATATTGGAGAAATACTTTATGTAAGTTTGCCCCACAGCTACTATGCACTTCTAATTGAGTTAATATACAGACGTCCAGAGATGCCCAATTTCCAGATTATAGCTAAATGAGATGTTTCTTGATTTTTTTGGTAAGAGACTGGTCGGCTTCCATTGAGAAAATCTATGGTCTCTCTCGTAAACATTGGGTATAGTCTTATATATTTTTTAAAAAGCGTTGATAAATTTTTTAATTTAGTTTAAAGTCGTCATTTGAAATTTTAAGCTACCGTTCTTCAAGGGGAAATTTTTGTCTCTTTCTACTGCTGTTATCAATCGTGGGACCAATCTAGAGGGTCATCGCCTGGTCGGAGGTCAGGATGTCGCTTTTGATAACTCAAGAAAAAATATTTTTAGGGGGTTAGCAGCACAAATAATCAGACCGCTGCCACAGTCTTCCTTTGCAAAGTGCTCCCTTATCTCTTTGAAAGCTTTTACTGTAATTGCCTGTTTTGTATCTCAGTATCCCTCAGTTGTCGCGGCCTCAAATATTTCAGATCTATGGCATTGGAAAATTCTCTTTGGTGCAGGTGAATTGCTTGCTTGGGGAGCGGTATATTCTGTTTGCTGTCTAGAAATTATTGGAGAAATTTCATCTGATCGGGATTTAGGTCATGTTCGAACAAAAACAAATATTTGCCTCAATATTGCTTATTGGACGACAATTATTGCTGTAGCCTGCTTAGTTCAAACGTCAGATATCTATATTTCATATAAATACACTAATGAAAGTCTTTTTTGGCCAATATATGTAGGACTTGTATATGTGACTTTCACATCTACATCTATTCATAAAACGGTTAAAAGTGCCACGAGGACGAGCAATGTTTTTACCCGTTGCGTGATTCGAAATAGAGAGAAAATTAAAACGTTAAATGCAAAAAAGGCATTTCAGGAAAGTATTCAAGGCTTTATTGAATATATTCAAGAATGTCCAATTGATTTGAAAAACGAATTTATCCGATTGCTTGGACGTTCAAGTAGAGAATTAGACCGAGTTAAACTGTTTCTCTACATGCTATTGCATGGTTCTAACAAGAGAATTGAACAAATCGGATCTCAAAGTAGGAGTGCTTTTTATGTATCTGTAGCATTTCAGGCTCTTGGTTTGGTGATGTACTCAGGGAATCTATATCTGGATGGTCTTCTTGTCAAATCTGCTGCAAAATTAATCGTCGACAACCCGTATTTTACAATTTTTTTGGTCGCCTTTTCTTGCACACCGAATGTCTTTTTGGATTTAGAAATGAGCTGTGGCACGCTCAGAGATATTTATTGGGGAATATGGAATGCTATTAAATCTTGTAGACAAGGAAATACTTTACGGTGCAATCGCGATACAGTGTATAGAAGTATCGCATATAGCTTAACAGCCGTTTTTTCTGTTTTTGGTTTAGGATCTACTTATACAATCGCTAATGATACAATTGGTTTTAATGACCATTTCTTAATATGTGGGCTGATCCTAACATTCACAGCCTTATTGACAGCTAATAGTTTGAAAAATTTGAGCGATGGGGTCGTTGATTCTGCCCTTTTTCTCCATGATGATGAGCAAACCAAAAAGATAAAAATAATCTGCTCGAAATTAGAGCAATTGAATCGAAAAATTTCGGAAATGTCGAATCAAGAATTTGAAGTGTTGTGCGAAGAGATGTCAGAAGACAGTCTCTTAGTCACTCAACTTCGAGATCAGCTAGCTCTAGAGCTGGAAAATGGAGGCTCTATTCAACGTGCTCTTGAAAATCTGCAGTTTCAACCTGATGGGGTGAGCTCGGCAGATGATGAGGATTTGTAAACACCTAATAAATAAAATACTTTTAAAATATATTAAAATTAAAGAAGTGAATAAATGAAATTTATTAATGAATCTTGGGTAGAAAATAATCGTTTAATTTGGTCTGGTGTGCTTGATATTTTGCTTGATTCAGTTGAAGCTCTCTACCATTCCTCCTATGCTCAACCGATCAAGCCATATCTTAGATTTGGCAATCCAAAGAATCGAATTATTGCCATGCCAGCCTTTGTCGGAGGAAAGATCAATGCTGCAGGGATCAAATGGATTGCAAGTTTCCCGGACAATTATTTAAAAGGACTTCCTCGGGCAAACGCTTTGATCATTTTAAATGATACCACGACAGGAGTCCCTCTTGCGACAATTGAAGGTAATCGGCTCAGTGCTATTAGAACGGCTGGAGTGTCGGGTCTTATCTTAAAACCCTTTTTCGAAAGTCGGAAAAATGCGATTTTAGGTTTTTCAGGCTATGGGTTTATTGCAAAAAACCATCTTGAAATGATCAAAGCCCTATATCCTGAAAAGATTTCGAAAATTTACATTTTTGACCAAAGAAACTTAGAAAACGAAAAGATCGACTTCCCGAATGCGGAGGTACAACTGAGTAAAACATGGGAGGAGGCATATGAAGCGAGCGATTTATTCATTACTTGTACGACAACAAACAACCCATATATCACTCTTTTTCCCAAGGAAGAATCTCTCCATCTCGATGTTTCGTTAAGAGATTATAATCCTGAGATCGTAATGAGTTTTGACCAAATTGTTGTCGATAATTGGGAAGAAGTGTGTCGCGAAAATACCGATATTGAGAGGGCCCATCTTTCTTTGGGACTACAAAAAAAAGATACACTCGAATTGGCACAATTTTTGAAGAATATCCCTTCGTTTATCGGGAAGAAGACTTTCTTTGCTCCTATGGGAATGGCGATTTTCGATATAGCTCTGGCAAATGCGGTTTATCTCAGCTTTCTAGAAAAAAATTTTGAGAATAAATCCTAAGGAGTGAAATCATGCAAAGTCATCAGGATCACTCCGATCATATTGCCATTATTGGTCTTTCTGGACAGTTCCCACAGTCACGTTCCATTGATGAATTTTGGGAAAACCTCCGCAACAATCGAGAGCTAATTTCATTCTTCGAAAAAGATCACCACAGCGTCAGAGACCTTCCCGAAGAGCTCTTTAATAACCCAAATTACGTCTTTGCGAAGGGCATCTTAGAAAATAGCTGTCAATTCGATAATGAACTCTTCAGTTATAGCATACGGGAATCAGAATTAATGGATCCCCAAGCAAGGAAGTTCTTGATGTGGTCTTGGGAAGCTCTTGAAAACGGAGGATATGATCCGGATCAATATGATGGCCTTATCGGTGTATTTGCTTGTTGTTCAATCAGTTCTTATCTCTTCTTTAATCTCTTTCCTCACCTCCGAATGCAATCGAAAGCCAGTTCAGATGAAATGCTGGCTGTCTTGGGATGTGATAAAGACTTTCTAGCTACTCGGGTTTCCTATCAACTTGGGCTGAAAGGACCAAGTAAGACAGTTCAAACAGCCTGCTCTTCGTCTCTTGTAGCAATCCACGATGCCTGCCAGTCCCTTCTAAATTATGAGTGTGATATGGCCCTAGCTGGAGGCGTTTCTATCACGTTTCCTGAAAAGGGGGGATATCTCTATGTCAAAGAGGGAATCAATTCGAAAGATGGCCGTTGCCGTCCATTTGATTCTCAATCCTCAGGAACAGTTTCGGGAAATGGGGGAGGGATTGTTCTCTTAAAGCGAGCAGCAGATGCTTTAGAGCATGGGGATACTATTCGGGGTTTTATTGTCGGCACTGCAATTAATAATGATGGAAGAGACAAAGTTGGATTTACAGCACCGAGCGTCAAAGGGCAAGCGCAAGTAATAGCTCAGGCTATCTCAAATGCAGGAATAACTCCAAATGAGATTATCTATGTAGAGGCTCATGGGACGGGTACACAACTGGGCGATCCGATTGAAATAGAGGCCTTAAATGCCGCTTTTGCCCCTTCTTGGGATTATTCCAAACGGTGCTCTATAGGTTCTGTCAAAGCAAATATCGGCCATCTTGATGCTGCAGCTGGAGTGGCGGGGCTGATAAAAGCGGTATTATGCTTGGAAAACCGGTTACTTCCTCCTCTTAAACATTTTCAAACTCCCAATCGGCAAATTGATTTTTCCTCAACACCATTTAGTCCATTGAGAGAGGCTCAATTGATTAGTGATCTGAATAAGCCTATCTATGCTGGTGTGAGTTCCTTTGGAATCGGTGGAACGAACGCTCACGCAATCCTTCAAGCGGCTCCAAAGGTTCACTCCCGTGAGGAGGGTGATCAGTGGAACTGTTTCCCCTTCTCTGCATTTTGTCCCGAAACGCTCAATAATCTTCTTAAGAGATTTATAACTTTCCTAAAAAAGACGGACGCCTGTCTTTCAGATATTGGTTTTACCTTAAGAGTGGGGCGAAGGCAATTAGGCACCAGGGTGATATTTCACAGTAAAAGTAAAGCGGATTTACTTTTTCAAATTGAATCGTATTTTGAAAATCGGGGGCTATCTGATACCCCCGTGATACCAAATTTTCTAAGAGAGATTGGCAATAGATGGAGTCTTGGTGAGAAAATCATATGGGGTGAATATGATTTACCTCTAGGTAAAAGGATTCCGCTTCCGAATTATCCGTTTAAATGTAAAAATTTTTATATCGAACCTTTAATACATAAAAAAAGCCCAGTTCTCATTCCGAATGAAGAAAAAAAGACTTTTAATGGAGAAATTGAACGGATTTGGTGTGAGGTTCTCAAAATTAAATCTGCCAGCGAGGAAGATAACTTTTTTGCTTTCGGAGGAGATTCTCTTCTTGCTCTAGAGCTTTGTGATTTAATTAGACAAAGTTTTTTTATCGATGTGTCTATAAAAAGCCTCCTTGAGTCTCCGACTCTTGGTCATTTGCAGAAACATGCTTCAGAATTGCTATTTGAAACTCTAGAAGAACTTGATGAAATCCAATTAAATAGAATCCAGGAATTCGTATGACAGAAGAAACTTTACAGAAAATCCGTGACAAGCTGGAGACCTTAAAACGGAACAAATCACGAACAGAAAGTGACCCTTCAGCCAGGAGCGAACCCTCAATTATACCCCTTACACCGGCTCAGAAGCAACTCTACGCATTTCAACTGCTCAACCCCGGTTCAACGGCCTATAACATGCCCGTTGCGATTGAAATCCAAGGGGCCCTTGATGTACCCAGATTAAAGTCCAGTTTTTCCAAACTGATACAAAGACACCAACTTCTCTCATCATCCGTTATCGATATAGGAGGAGAACTCATTTTTAGATCTGCTTCTGAAAAATCTTTCGTTTTTGAAGAAGAGGTTTTAGGTGAAAAAAATTTAGATTCTAAAGACAGCGACGTTGTTAAAAAACAAAGCTGCAGTGCACAGCCAGCCTTCAAGAAAACCGATGATTCAAATGATTTTGGTATTACGATGGAAAAGTGGATTTTTCCCTTCGATTTAACAAACGGACCTCTGATCCACGTCAAGCTTCTCCATCTGGCACAAGATCTGTACGTTCTCTTTATTGATGTTCCTCATTTGATTGGGGACGCAACTTCTCTAGATCTATTGCTCGGTGACCTCTTTTCGTTCTATGAAAAAAAATCTCTACCAAAATTGAAGTCGACTTTTCATGATTACGTAGCATGGAGAAAACAGCTTACCGAAAGTCAAGCTTATCAGGATCAAAAGAAATACTGGGAAAAATTATTAGAAGGAGAAACGAGTAAGCTGCAATTCCCAATTATAGAGAGGCAGCTCGATGAGGTTGATAGACGGGGGGAATTAGTCCATTTTTCCCTTAGCATTGAGCAGACAATACAGCTGCGACAGACCTGTAGGGATTTAAAAGTAACTCCCTACATGTTTTTAATGGCTTGCTATCAAGTCTTCCTCTCAAAAATATGCAGTTGTACCGATATCGTTTTAGGAACTTCAAATGAGGGAAGAACCCATCCGTCGTTTAAAGGAATTTTTGGTCTTTTAGTAAATACCATTCCCATTCGAGGATTCCCTTCTGAATTTAAGAAGTTTAGCGAGTTTCTTGATGAAATTAAAGCCCGATGTATAGAAGGTTTTGAAAATCAATATTTTTGGTTTTCTGACCTTGAGATATCAGCTCATAGCAATTCTACTTTTGAAACCCTTTTTGATTTCCATAGAAGTTCCAAATCGGAAATCGAGCTTGAAGCACTCAGTGTGCGGATTGTTCCCCCTGCTCTCAAAGAGTCTAAATTTGCTCTATCCTTGGAGGGGTTTGACCAAGAGAATCAAGTTGCTTTTCATTTTGAATATCAGCGCAAACTCTTCCATAAGAAACAAATTGACCTCTTCGTAAAACAGTTCATATCTATTTTGACACAATCCTTAAATCATCCTGAAAAGCGAATTTCCGAACTCGATATATGCTTGGAAAGTCATAAAGAATCAATAGTACGGGATTTTAATAAAATATCAGATGTTGAACCTGACCAGCTCTTTTTGGATGCTTTTGAGGAGCAAGTCAAAAAAAATCCAAGTCGGATAGCGGTCAATCAATATTCCTCTCAGCTCAGTTATGAGTTTTTAGATGATATAAGCTCCCATTTAGCAAAAGTCTTCATAGCCAGAGGTGTTCGAGAGGGAGATTGTATTGCATTTCATTTGAACCGTGGAATCGACTTTTTAATTGCTATGATTGGAGTTTTCAAGGCCGGCGCTTGCTATGTTCCTCTTGATTTGAACTCCCCCGTCAATCGACGCATTTCAATTCTTGAGCAATGCAGTCCGAAGTTAATGCTTTCAGAAGATCTTCTAGATTGGTCTCCCTGTGCTAACTCAACGGTCAAAGCTCTTTTAGAGCAGCCTGTTCAACCCTTTCCTTCTAAAGTTGCGATTGACCGTGAGACTCTTGCCTATATTATCTTTACATCAGGTTCAACTGGCAAGCCTAAGGGTGCGATGATTGAGCATCGGGGGATGATGAACCATATGCTTGCTAAGATTGAAGATTTTCAGCTTGGAGAGGAAGAAACGATTGCTCAGACTTCTTCTCAGACATTTGATGTCTCTGTTTGGCAATTCATTACCTCTCTTGTTTTAGGAGCAAGAGTATCTGTATTTAATGATGATGACGCCTGGACAACTTTGCCTCTTTTGAGGGAACTGGAAAAAAGTCGGGTAACAGTTTTTGAGACAGTCCCTTCTCATATGAGGCTCGTGCTAGATGAAATGAAGGGCGAAAAAATAGGTTTTACGAAAGAATTAAAATACCTGATCCTCAATGGCGAACCCCTTCCACCATCAATCTGTGCAGAAAGTCTTAATCAATATCCAGATTTGATTATTTCAAATGCTTATGGTCCGACAGAGTGTTCAGATGATGTCACCCACCATTTTATTCGAAAAAAAGCACCTCAGAATCGACGATCTATTCCGATCGGGTTGCCTGTTCGCAATTGTCCTATCATGATTATGGATAGTTCCCTTTCCCTGCTTTCCGAGGGGCTTTCCGGGGAACTTTGTGTGGGAGGGTTAGGTGTCTGCAGGGGATATTTGAATAATCCTATTAAAACTGCTGAAGTTTTTGTTCCCAACCCATTTGGAATCGCTGCTTTGTGGAGTCACAGGATCTATCGGACAGGTGATTTAGCTTTTAAGGATTTTGAGGGTATTTTCGAACATTTAGGAAGAAAAGATTATCAAATCAAATTCAACGGTCAGAGAATTGAATTGGGCGAAATCGAGGCGATTATCTCTGCCATGGACAATGTGTCGCAGTGTGCTGTTGCAGTGATTGGCGATTCACAAAACCGGCAATTGGGAGCTTATCTTCTTGTGAGAGAAGATGTTGATCTGAATCAAATTCGGGAAAAACTTAAAAAAGAACTGCCAGAATTTATGATTCCAGCAAAAATGATGAAAGTGAAGTCTTTTCCCCATTTGCCAAGTGGCAAGCTCGATAGAAAAAGTCTACCTGCATTTGAAACAGTCAATAATTCCATTGAGATAACCCCTTTAAATACAGAAACCGAAAAGGGATTATCAGAGATTTGGAAAGAGTTATTTAAATCTACCGAAATCGGCAAGGAATCTCATTTTTTTGAGATGGGAGGCCACTCTCTTATGGCTATCCAGCTGGCGGGAGGTATCCTGAAGACCTTTTCAGTCAAGCTTTCCATGCGCTCAATCTATCAATACCCTCGGCTTATGGACCTAGCTGATCACATCGATGAGCTGGTCTCTAATAAAGTCGGTGAAACTAACATTGAATTTCCTCAAATCGATCCCGATCAGAGAGAGGCAGGAGCCCCCTTTCCATTGACAAATGTCCAGCAGGCCTACTGGCTAGGGAGAAAGGGGATCTATGCTCTTGGGGACGTTAGTGTCCACGTCTACAGTGAATATGACTGTAGAGATCTCGATTTAAATTCTCTTGAAGCAGCATGGAATGAGATGATCTGTCGCCATGGGGCATTGAGGATTGTGATTGAAGAGGATGGGAATCAAAAAATTCTTCCCGAAGTCCCTTATTACAAGTTTGAGATTAAGGACTGCAAAGGTATTTCAAATAAAGAATCCGAAAATGTTCTTAAAGAGATGAGATCACTCTATTCTCATGAGGTTTTTCCTTCAGATAAATGGCCTCTTTTCGCAATACGCGCTGCGATTTTGCCTGGGAAAATTCGGCTTTTCTTGAGCTTTGATGCCTTAATTATGGATGGTTGGTCTGTAGATCTTCTTTTTGGCGAATGGATGACTCTTTATAGGAATCCCGATGCAATTTTGCCAAATCTTAAACTAAGTTTCCGCGATTGTGTCCTCGCAATTGCGAAACTACAAAATCATCCTTTGTATCAGGCGGATCGCAATTATTGGATTAAACGAGTCGATAATTTCCCCTCCGCTCCTATGCTACCTATTGAAAAAAGTCCTGATCAAATTGTTGAACAACTTTTCTCTAGATGTTCGAAACGCTTGCCAAAGAATCAATGGCTTGCAATTCAAGAATCAATCAAAAAATTACAGCTGTCTCCGACTGGATTTTTATGTTTTGTCTTTAGCGAGATTCTCTCACTTTTTACAGGGGAAGATCATTTTGCTTTAAATCTTACCCTTTTCGATAGGCCCCCTCTTCATAGTGAAATTAATAGTGTTGTTGGTGATTTTACGACGCTGACACTTCTCGAGGTTAAGCGGGATCCTTCTGTCAACTTTGGAAAAAGGGCGCGAATATTGCAGGATCAATTATGGGCCGATCTGGATCACCGACTTTTTGGAGGTATCGAATTTATCAGAGAATTATCGAAAGTTCGAAGTGAAAGGGGGGAGGCGACGAATTTCCCAGTAGTCTTGACCTCAGTTCTGGGATTAGATGATAAACAGAATGTCGATTTAACTGAGGAATTTGGAGAAGAGGTTTTCAGCATTACACAGACTCCTCAAGTATGGCTTGATTTTAAGGCATATGAGATTCATGGAGATCTCGTAGTAGAGTGGGATTTTGTTAAAGAATTGTTTCGACCAGATTTTGTTGAGGCGATGCATACTCTATTTATTACTGAACTTAAAGAATTTGCATCAAATCCGCAACGATGGCTCTCTTGTCAAAACTGCCTCCCCCCCAATGAACAGCTCATTGAGAGAGCGGAGTATAATTTAACAGCTAGAACTTTTGATCTAAAACCGCTCCACAAGTTGCTGAATGGTCAACAAGAGGCAGCTGCGATTATCACTGAAAACGAAATTCTAACTTATAGGGATCTATCTAGAAATAGTGAGTTTATCGCAGCTCAACTGATCAATACCGGAGTAAAGACCGGGGATATTGTTGCGATTGTCATGGACAAGAATTGGCATCAGCCGGTTGCTGCGATGGGAATTCTTAAAGCTGGGGCGGTTTATTTGCCCATAGATGCCCACTTACCCACAAAGAGAATTGATCAGTTACTTACTATTTCTGGTGCAAAATATCTTGTCATTCAAAGCGAATTTGCAAATAAAATCCAAGAGATTCCAAGCGCACAGAATCTTCCAAATGATCATATTATCTCTCTAGAGAAAAATATCACATCGGCTCCAGAGGTAAGCGATCTCCAAATAGAACTCGCTGAATCTGCGTATATTATTTTCACTTCTGGATCTACAGGGACTCCCAAAGGGGTAGTGATGCAGCATGGTCCAGTTGCAAATACCATATGTGATCTAGTTCAGCGTTATAGAATTTCTGCAGAGGACCAGATCTTAGGGCTTTCGAATTTAAATTTTGATCTCTCTGTTTTTGACATTTTTGGTGCTTTTTGTGCGGGAGCAGCTCTTGTGTTGCCCTCTCAACAGTATCTGAGGGATGCATCCTACTGGTTTAAGCTTATTCGGGACTATAAAGTGACAATTTGGAACTCCGTTCCAATGCTTATGCAGATGATGGTCGAGTTTCTCGAAAGTGATCCTTCAATTAGTCTTGAGAATTGGGGAACCAGAATTAGGTTAATTTTATTAAGTGGGGATTGGATTCCTGTTGATCTTCCAAGAAAAATCAACAAATACTTTCCTAATGCAAGAATTATAAGTCTTGGTGGGGCTACTGAAGCTGCAATTTGGTCGATTCATTACGAAATTGATCCGTTACATAGATTTGAAAAATCGATTCCATATGGTTACCCCTTAGCTAATCAGCAATTTCATATTCTAAGTGACGATTTGCAACCAGTTCCCGATCGTGTCCCTGGCAAGCTATTTATCGGTGGAGCTGGACTTGCCAAAGGGTACTTCAATGATGCAGAGAAAACAGATTCTGTGTTTATTCATCATCCCCAATTCGGTCGTCTTTATTCAACAGGCGACATTGGAGCTTATCATCCAGAAATTGGAATTGAATTCTTAGGGAGAAAAGATAGTCAGGTAAAGATTAGAGGCCATCGGATCGAGTTGGCAGAAGTCGAATATGCCATTAAGCAACACCCTTTAGTTGAGTCTTGTGTTGCTCTTGTTATTGGCAATCGAAAACATTCTCAAACTCTTGTGGCGTGCACGGTATCCATTGAAGACTCTTCGAAAATATCGACCTTAGAAAACGTCATATCGGATCCAAATCAAAGAATCGATTTTCAGCTAAAACAACATGGATTAGAAAACCCCTCTAATAAAGATAGTATCATTTCTTTACCAGAAAGAGAAAAACCTTCTCTTAAGAGATGGAGAAAAAGTCTTAGGCAGTTCTCCTTGGAAAAGTTGAGTAAATACTCTTTTGAAAGATGGCTCTCATCTCTTTCTTACCAGCCGATGACAAAAGATAAGACCCAAAATCTTGATCGCAATAACCTATTTGAATTGCTTTCGAAAATTCAAGTCCAAGCAAATCAGAATCCGCTTCCCAAGTATCCCTACCCTTCAGCCGGGAGTCTCTATCCAGTGCAAGCACATCTTGGGATAGGCAAAGATATTGAGTTGCCACGTGGGAAATATGTATTTAATCCCAAAGAGCGACTTTTAATTCAGAACAGCACCCAGAGCGTTGATGAGAAAAGTAGCCTTAAGCTTATCGGTAAAAAAGAAGCGATAGAGCCCCTTTACGGTCCATTTTCAGATCTACTTTGTACAATTGAAGCTGGCTACATGTTTGCCCTTCTAGATCGCTTCTTAGAAGAGAAAAATATAGGCTATTCTCTTAAAATCGACCCCTGTCCAGAACTTAGCTTCAATAGCGGTTCTAGTAAACCGATTCCGAGTATTGACCTTGAGATCTTGATCTATCTCAAAGAGGGAAAGGTTGAAGAAATTGAAGGGGGATGGTACAGATTCGATCCCAAAACTAATCGCTTAATTAAACAGGATGGAAATACCCTCCTTTTCCATCCTAGTAATGAAGATTCCTTTGCCATTTTCCAAGAGGCAGCTGGAGGAATTTTCTTTCTAAATCATGGTCAAGACATGAGACACTCTGCCTTCTGGTCAGGATTTTTTGGCCAAAGACTCATGGATAGCGGATGTGATTATTTAATCGGGTCTTGTCCGTTAGCAAGAATAGATGGCACTGCATTGGATGCCATAAGAAGTATTACGGATGCAACCGCTGTCCATTATCTGCTATTTGGATCTGCAACAGAAGAGCAATTCTCCTCGGTAGAAACTTCAAAAATTCGCCCTGGAGCCTATGAGAAGATGATACAAGATTTCGTAGGGGAAACATTACCAAGTTACATGGTCCCCCTGAAAATTGAGCAAATTTCCACTATTCCCTTAACTCCAAATGGAAAAGTGGATAGAAGTGATCTTGCGAAGCGATTTGATCTCAAAAGTAATGAAACGAAACAAAAGTTGTTGCCTCGCACGCCAATCGAAAAGAAGATCCATACCATTTGGTCTGAAATTTTAGAGAAACAAGATATTGGGATAGAGGATTCATTTTTTGAGCTTGGAGGGAATTCTCTGACGATCACGAAAATGGCCTTGAAAGTGAAACAGGTTTTCAATCTAGAAATCCCGTTAGCAGAATTTTTCAAAGCAACCAAGATTTCTTTACTTGCCGATGTTCTTGAAAAAAAGAAAAATAGGAGTTCTGCTAAAGAAGAATCATCCTTAGAAACCGATATTCAGTTAAGTTCAAAAATCCAATTCCCAAAGAATGAAAGTAAATCTGGCAATGCGATTCTGCTGACTGGATCATCGGGATTTTTGGGAATTCATCTCATTTCAGATCTTTTAAAACGGAGCAGCGGAACTGTTTATTGTCATGTAAGAGCTCACGACAAACAAAGCGCCTTAGCACGTCTAAAGGGCCAAGCAGATCTATTTAATTTAACGAAGCAGATCGATTTTAACCGAATTCATCCAGTTATCGGAGATCTAAAGGAATCCCGTTTGGGCATGGATCTTGATTTGTGGAAAAAACTCTCAGCTGATGTGGGGGTAATCATTCATAATGGCTGTTTTGTCCACCATGTTTATGACTATGAAACATTGCGTCAGACAAACGTGAAAAGCACTTTAGAATTGATTCAATTTTGCACAGATAAACCTAAGCGATTAGTGTATATTTCCTCGATTCTTTCAATGATCGACCGGGATAAAGAAGGTGAGTTAATAGAAGATTTTCCAAGCGGAAATAATTCTGGGCTGTATGGAGGTTATCAAAAGACAAAATGGGCAAGTGAGATGATGCTCAAAGAGGCTAAAGCTCGAGGTCTGGATGTTTTAATTCTCCGTCCGAACACGATTTCTGGCCAAAGCGATAGTGGAAGATCTTCTTATGCACAGGACCATTTCTTCCGCTTAATCAAAGGATGTATCCAAATAGGGTACGCACCTATTTGGGATGAAGTGATTGACTTACAACCAGTAGATAGAGTCAGTCAAATAATTGCGCATTGCTCTCTGGAGGCAGAATTGCCAATTTCAGTTATAAATTTGAAAAGCAAAAATTTATTAAATTGGGTTGATTTAATTAATTGGATAAATAAAAACTTTGCTAAAATAGAGTTGATTTCTGCAGAAAAATGGCAAACGGAACATCTTTCGAAGATCGACTCAAGCAATGCCCTATATCCGTTACTTGGAATCTATATGGCTCAAAGTTCTGCTGAACATTTCAAGATGGTAGCGTCAACTACAAGATCTTCTAAATATTTAGATTCCAAAAATTTGAGAATCACTGAAGTATCAGAGGCCTATCTGCACAGTATTTTTGATTTTTTAAAGAGGGAAAGTTTTTTATGAAATATTTTTTACAATTGATCCTTTTGTTTTTCACAGTTGAAACTTTTGGGCTCCCAGGCAGGGCAGATCATCAAGGCATATCTTTTGCCCAATTCGGAGAGTGCAAGATTTTTTTCTATATGACAGATGAAAAGGATGAACTATGCAGAAAATTCATTGATCATGTTAACGAGGATATGTCTATTACATTAGGCCAAGCCGCTCTGCCCTGTCCGACGCGTGAAATTCTTGTTCAAGCGATCAAATATCCCGAGCGTGACCCAATAGGAACAGAGATCCTGAAAAATTACGCGGAAAAAACACATCAAATTCTTGAGGATACGCTTGGGATTTCTATGCAGGGTCTTAATTGGTACATGAACCTCAACTTGAATTGGGAAGCCCTTAAAATCCACCACGATCGATTTATTGCTCAGTACGCACATATGGAAAAAGAGTCGCTTAACCCAGCAGACTGGACTCTTGTGCAAGACCTGACGCTTATCGACTGGCAAATGGGGGAAAATACGGTCGCAGGAACCATGGTACAGGATGGTAAAGATGGTGATCGGTATATCATATCGCTCTTTCCAAACGAGATTGTAGGAACATTCTATACTGAGAATGCGAAATCGGCTTCAGGCAAGAAAAAGGGATACTATCCAGGTCATATTACTATGCCACCCCATTCGACAATCGCCCCGATGGATTACGTAGGGGGCATTACCTGCGGATCTTCAAAAGGTAAAAGGATGAGTACGGCTGTAAGGGGGATTGTCAACAGGCAAGAAATTGATCGGCTAGTTGATAAGAGTGAGAGAATCGATATTAATAGAAAAAAAATTGAAGTTGAAGATTGTGAAGTTAGCTATTTATACCCAAATGGTGCAATTGTTAAAAGCCTTTCGGATAAGGCATATTCACTGAATCGAAATGGGGCAATATTTCATGATGATGTACAGAATATTCATATTGAATCTATTCCGTTAGAGGATAATTGTTATTTTTCAAATCACATTGGCGACCGATTCAAAATTAATCATTTAAATATCCGTAAGATTTTTCTTCTTACAAAAAAAGATGGTGGGTTTACATCATTAGGAAAGTTGGGATTCGAGTTCTCCAATCAAACTCGGATTATAGCTGTTAACTTCTCTTCGCTTCCTGATGGTTACCGTTATTTTAATATAGCTCAAGACTGGACAAGTAGTGGGAATCCCTGGATTCAGCTTTATGATCTGCCACCGGGTATGGCCATGGAAATCCCCCGATGCTTATTTGAAAAATTAAGTCTTAGTCCAACAGAAGAGCTGATCTATCGATCAGAATTTTCAGATCAAACCGATTCAGTGTTCTCTAAAACCATGCCAGGATTGAAAACACAAATAGTCCTATTTATTTACGAGGATTGATGTGGAACTAACTAAACAAGTCAGTACCCCTTCGGAGTTTGGCCCTCAACAAGGTCTTTGGTTAGTTTGGTCAAGTGACGCAGCTAAAAAAGGAATGGAGTATTCGGTAGTTATACTTGATATCATCAAGAAACTGGCAGATAGGTACCCGGTAAAACTTCTATATAGCGAAGAAGGTGAAAAAGAAGAGATTCTTAGGCAAATCAAAAGCTCGATTCAGGATTGTGCTAAAGTGGAACTGGTACATATCCAAGCGGCAACAATATGGATTCGGGATACAGGACCCTGCTTTGTCAGGGGCCTTTCTGGCGATATAGAAACCAGGAGCTTCAAATTCAATGAATGGGGGTACGGTGATCCTACGCAGGATGATCAAAATAATTTGGATTACTCTCTTGCTTCGCGGATAGGGGAAAACCTTGCATTAAAGAATGGCGAGGTCAACATGATCTCAGAGCAAGGAAACCGTATATCAGACGGGATGGGGACATTCATACTTGTTAAAGAAGTTGAGATGCGTCGCAACCCTGATAAGACTGAAAAAGAGATCGAGAAGATCCTATCTGAATCTATCGGCGCAAAAAAAGTGATTTGGCTTCCTATGGGCTTAATTGAAGATGAGATGACGACCGGAAAAAATTTGCCCAATGAAAAGGGGATCTCCTCGTATTATACACCCCTGACACCTGGTGGACATATCGATGAGTTTTGTCAATTTGCTTCTGAACATACTCTTTTGCTTGCTGAAGTACCTGAGACAGACGAGCACCCTATTTCCAAGGAAAATGCATCGAGGCTAAAGCGGTGTTTTGAGATTCTCTCAAGTGCAAAAAATTGTGAAGGTAAAAACTTTAAAATCGTTCGCGTTCCAACAGGACCACTCATGAGCAATAGATTTTGTCCTGGAGATACGTTTTTCGATCATTTTCAATCATTAGAGATAAATCCCGAGGATCGAGATTCAGATCCACATTATCCGATTATACTATCCACCAGTTACCTTAATTTCTTAATCTTTAATG
The DNA here is from genome assembly GCA_018239985.1 of Verrucomicrobiota bacterium. Lineage (GTDB taxonomy): Bacteria > Chlamydiota > Chlamydiia > Chlamydiales > Rhabdochlamydiaceae > Sacchariniichlamydia. The sequence continues at coordinate 165,488 of JAFEGK010000002.1, forward strand.
ATAGAGTCTTAGTTCCGCAATATGGCAGCTCAGCGAGCAGTGCAAAAATCAAAGAGACCGACAGATTAGCGATGAGAATTCTTTCACAAGTCTTTCCATCACATACCTTAATTGGGATTGACCCCACAAACGTTAACATAGCTGGAGGAGGCCTACATTGCATGACACTCAATCAACCCAAATAAATACCTTAAAGGATCGAGAACTGGCGACAAAGGGAATCTCTTCAGATTTTATTGAATTTTTTCGAAGATATCATTTGTCTGAAAAACCGAGCTTTTTAATACCCACAAAATCTATAACCTTTGAAACAGCTACTGCCGGGTTGCTTTTTCATGAGCTCTCGAACCGACAACTAACAAACCCCCAGTCCTTTAAGACCTTTTTTGCCAGTTCACAGTATGAGGCTTTTTTTGGGACCGTCAAAATCATGCGTGCTAATATGAAGGGTGGCGGCAAAGTTATTGGAGTTTTTGAGACATGTGATCATTATGCATTTTTGAGCAATCCGTTTGAGACGGAAGAGCCTTCCATTTTAGCTCCAGGAATTTTATTCTTTCAAGATCCAGAAATGATAAAAAAAGCCCTAAGTAATGGGGTGATTCACGGTTTGATCGTTCATATCAGATCCGAAGAAGAATACCGAATTGCTCAGGAGCTGTTTGAAGCTGCCTGCGCAACAAATGTCCTCTCAGCGTTGAGCAAGGACTCAGAATTTGAAAATAGTTCCATGGTTTTCCAAAAGTTTAACCCTGGCCCCGATATCATTATTTACAGTGAAAGCTTTACTAATTGGCAAATTCCATTCGGATGTTTTTCGATGAATGAACGTGCGTTTGAGCCCTGGAATAATTTCACAAATTGCTTAACACACTCTTCCACCTACAGTGGAAATATGATTACGCTTTCCTATGCTATTCAATGTATCTATCAAAAATTTCCCGATCTTCCCTATCCAAAGTATCCTACTTTTAAAGATGTTGTTTTGGGTTTTCATAAATATGTAAATCCTAAAGTCGCCATTTTGTATCAGGCATTCAATCTTGCCCCTAATGTCGTCAGAGCAAAAGGAGCTTGGTTAGAGGTCAAAAGAAAGAAAAATTCTATTGAACGAATTCTTGACTGTCTTGGAAATAGCGGCTGTGGCTCTCGAGGCCACAATCCTGAAGATCTCATCGATAATGTGATCAATACCCCGTTGTTTTTGGATAACCCGGTGGATCAGTTGCAGGAACAACTCCACAAGTTGACTGGTCTTTCTCAATTTTGTATGACCACGAGTGGAGCTCGAGCAGTCGATCTGGCCCTTGTGATGGCAAGGCAACAATTGGGAAAGCCATTACGAGTCATCTCTTTCACAAACAATTACTCTGGAAAGACACTCGGTGCCTTGAGTGTGACTTTTTACGAGGGTTACAAAAATCAGTTCTATCCCCTTTATTCTGAAGTCCATTTTGTTGATCCACGTTCAGGAACCGATAAAGTGACTCAACTAATCGAAGAAAAAGGAATTAATTTTGCTTGGATTGAGCTATTGCAAGGTGATTCGTTGGACAAAATTTCGAGCGAGCTTGTTGACTGCTTGAAAGATCTTCAACTGAAAGGGAAAATACTGATTGGTATCGATGAGATTTTAACAGGGGGTTTTCGTACCGGATCTTTCTTGCTCAGTGAGCAATTTGACCTAAAACCCGACTTTGTCACTTTGTCAAAGGCTCTGACTGACATTTCCTTCCCGTTTGCCTGCGTATGTTACACCGAAAAATTAATCGATCATCCTTCTTTGGAAGCTCTTAAGAAGATGGATTCCAATTCATTGGGGGCAGCGATTGCTCTAAATGTCTTAAAGGGATCTACGAATGGAGATCTGACAGAAAGGGTCAAAAAAAGAAGTTCTGAATTAAAACTAGAATTAGAAAGAGTTTGCAAGAAATCAAAGTGGATCAGATCTGTCAAGGGAGAGGGGCTGCTGCTATTTATCGAACCAAATGAAGAGGTCTTTCCTATTTCGATTTTGGGTAAGGACCTTTTTGGATTTTTTCTTTCAAGTTATTTAATAAACTATTCGAATGTATTTTTGTTTAACTGTAGATTGACCCCTCCTCTAAATTTTGGAGATGAAGAATCACAATTTCTAATCAATCAACTGGATAAATCGCTCTCAAAACTAACCACTTTGAGGCTCCTTAGATTCTTAGGTGTGTCTATTTTCATGATCCTGATAAAAGCAGGGAAAGACAATGTTGCATATGCCTGGAAAAACCTAAAAAAATTGAAAAAATAAAATAGAGGCATTAAAATTTTTGTATGAACCTATCTCAATATTCCCGATTCTTGAAGTTATTTCAGCAAAAAGGAGAAAAAAATCGGCACCATTGATATGACACGGTTTGACTTTAAAAGAACAAGTCTAAAATTTGCAGATGCTAGAGCAGACCAACTTGAGCTCCTAAAGGCGTGGCTTAAAAAGCCGCATGTAGCCAAGTATTGGGGTGATGGAGGGCTTACAATCCCCGACTTTATTCTCTTTACCTCAGGCCAGAGCTCAATTTTCAGACATTACTTTGGATACTACGGTCTACATCCGATTGTGTTTTTAATGACATCTATTGCCGAAGAAGGTGGCCACTTAGAGCAGTGGAGAGAAAAGGGAGGGAAAAACCTAACCCTAGACATTATGATCGGAGATGAGAATTTTGTTGGCAAAGGGTATGGTTCTATAATTCTTGAAGAATTTTTGCAGCAAAAATGTAAAGATGTCGCTGCTATTCTTATCGATCCAGAACTTGAGAATGAGCGAGCTATTCGTTTTTATAAAAAAGCTGGATTTGAACCTCAAGGAGTCTACGTTCCGAAAGAGGGGGGATGGGCAGATATCCAACATTTAATTATGAAAAAAATTTTGAAACATTGATGAAGACCCGAATTTTAACATTTTTAGTCGATTTCTATACCCTAATATTTTTTGTGCTAAGCTGCTCATTAGCAGTGCTCTTATATAAAATTTATCATATGAGTCTCTCTGAGAGTTTAGTAAGAGGCTTGCTATTTTCAAATGTTGGAATAAGAGGAGTTCTTGCTTGTATTGCCAACTTTATTCCCTCTTTTGCAGACGAAATTGCAGTGCAATATGGATGGCCAAAAGGACAGTCCTTTCAGAGGGAAATTGCTTCTGCAGACGGAGCTTTTGGCGTGATGGGGTGTGCATCTATTTTTTTCCCACCTGCTTTTGCCCTTGCTACTGCGCTGGGATTTTTTATTTGCACCTTCTTATCAGAACTTTCTGGATTGATTGAGGTGCGCCAAGACTTAAAAATGAATAAATATTCTATTTCCCGCTCAATTATCACCGGGATGTGTATAGATCTTGGAATTTCGGTAATTTTTTTCTCATTTGCATGTAGGTTCTATCTGGAGTCTAGATGAGTCCATCTAATTGGCTTCCGTTGTCTAAAACTTTGGATTCAGAAAAGATTCATGTTTACTGTCTTCCGCATGCTGGATCAGGGGCCTCATGTTTTGTTGATTGGCTAACTGAAACTGATGATTCTATCCAATTTATCCCCATCGAATTACCTGGACGGGAGTCACGTTTTAATGAAAAGCCTTATATTGAGATGGGGAGATTAATTGAGGATTTAAGTCATCACCTCTCGACTTACATGAGACCGAACTCGATTTTTTTTGGTCATAGTCTCGGAGGCTATATCGCTTTTGAGCTTGCGTTGCGTTTTAGTAATCAAAACGTTCATCTTATTGTCTCAGGTTCTTGCGCTCCAGAGAGAAAACGGGAGAAAAAGATTAGTCATCTTCCTGATAAAGAATTTCTTTCAGAAATTAGAGCCTATGGAGGGATGCCTAAAGAATTATTTGGGAACCGAGAGCTGATTGAAATTCTTATTCAGGTTTTAAGATCAGATTTAACTCTTTTTGAAAACTATCATCCTAAATTAGACTCTAAAATTAATGGCAATCTGGCAGCGATAGGAGGAATGTTTGATAAACTTGCCCCTTTTGAAGCGCTTTCATTGTGGCAGAATCATACTGATCTGTTATTCGAACAATATGTTGTTGAGGGTGGTCACTTTTTTCATAAAGAAAAACCAAGTGTTGTCAAAAAGCTTATCGAAACTTTCGCACTCAAGGCAAAAAATTCGCATAACTTGGGTGGGGGCAGTATAGTATAATTAGCCGGTGCTGAAATAATCGAATTTTGAGATCTTCCCTCATCAGATTCATTTTGAATTTGCGAGAATCCACTCTCCCTCTAGCTAACTCTCAGAATAAAGAAGATTTAACAGCAGTAGCTTTAACTAAAATGTATCGTATTTTACCCTGTTCTATCAATTTACACATTGCTTTCGATTCTGGATAGAAAACAATAAAATTGGGATAGATTCTGTTTGTTAAATCAACAATTTCGATATCTTTAAAACCTATCTTCCCCATTAAGATGCGATAATCGGATTCTTTTAAAAGAGACATAAATTCTTCCTCTCTTATAAAGACTTCATCCTCCTCTGATAACGGCTCTTTTATACAAAAATCGCAAAACTTGAATACCCCTTGATCTTTCAATACACCAAAAACTTTCTGTAGCACAATTGGTTGATCCATATACATTAAGGCTTCAAATGCCCATGCGTAATCATAGGTATTTTCAGAAAATGACATGTAATGAGCATCTAAATTTATTAATTTACAGCGGCCTTCCAAGTTGTTAGAATGAATTAATTTCCTGGCTTTTTGAACATTAATTTCTAGAAAATCAATCGCATCTATTTTTAATGAAGGATTCTTTTGCAAAGCTATTAAAGCCGTTCCTCCGACTCCACAACCAATATCTAGAGCATGCGCATTTTCTCGTAAATTGCCCAGAACAAAGTGAATCATATTTTCTTGAAGTTCTTTTAATGATTTCCCTTCGCAATTATCGTCAAATAATCCTAAATGTAGATGCCCTGTTAATCTTTCTCTATTTTTGTTTCTAATTTCATCAAAATACTTCGCATAAGACAGTAACAAATCATCCTTCTTCCAGGCAGACCCAGGCCTTAAGGCCTGGGCTTCACTAATTTTGCCACCTAATTTTTCTCCAGCAAAGAGACTTAATGAGCACAAAAGCGTCGATATAATCGTAAACAAGTTTAATTTCACATAATTAAATGAAAAATTCATAATATATATATTCTTACGCGTATTTTATTTGCTAAACACTACTGCAAGAGATGCATTAGATATAAACTATCTTTGGTTAAATCAATTTTTCGATTAGAAATGTAAGCATATAGATGAAAATTGTCAACCGATGGGTGTATTTTTTTAAGTCTCTCATTAGGAAAGGGATTAAGGAGATGCCGGTGTCATTTTCAGAGTTATCCCCCGTTCCATTTTTAGCAGAAGAGGCTAAATGATCTCGATTTTGCATGATCTGTTGGTTTACGAATTTGTTTGGGCTCAGCAGATAAGGATGGGATCTTTGTTGGTTCAATATTTATGACCTAAGCCTAAATTACGGCAGGCTATTTTGAAAAAACTCGAGGACTAATCTACCGATGGGGGCTAGGCTGGAGTATCATAAATAGGGCCCGATTTTTTAAGGTTGGCCGAGTTCGAACCCCTCGGCCCATCCGCCACAATCCCAGGCCTTAAGGCCTGGGTTTCACTCTTCAAATTTTCTCGGAAAAATTAGACTCGCGAGAAAACTTTAATGATAGTGTCTCTCTTCCAGATCCAAGGGTAAGGTGCTTTCCCCATGTGGTCCCGGCAAAGTTTCTATTATCTAAGCCTTTTTCTCTAAAACGCAATTGGTAGAAGGAAAAAATGTTTTTTAGTTTTTCCACTGCTTCTTTTCCTTCTAAGTCTGTAATTTCCAAGGTAGATATGAGTCTCTTATCCGAATATAGGGTATAATTCAGGTTGAGGAAGAGTTCACCCCCTACATGTAGTATTTTCGAAATGGATTCCAAAATCTTGGGGTCAGGGTCTGTTACTCCCTTTAAGAGGCTTCCCCATGGGTAATTAATCGTTACACAATGGGCTACTTGAGAAAATTCGCTCGGAAGATCTTCAACTGACATGTGCAATAATTCTAAATTTGGAACTGTTAGCCCTCCCTTTGATGGCTTACGCTTGATTTTCCATGAAATATGTCCCATTCCATCTGGATTTGAATCAATCCCAATATAAAAGTAACTAGGGTTATCTTTAGCTAGTCTATAAATAAACTTTGCATCCCCAGTTCCTATATCGACGTGTGTTTTACTGAATTTATCAAACTGCTCACTTAATACAGTAAAAGGGACTGTTTCCAATCTATTTCCATTAAGTCTAGTTATTGTGGAAATCATTCTCCATTTTATAGAAAATGAGCTTCTAGGGGGATGTGATTTGTAAATAATTGCTGAACCTAAATAAGTTCTCATAAATACTTGATGTGATTTTATTAATGTAAATTATTGTTCCATTCGAAATGTAAAGTTTCTCGTAGCGCCCCATTGTGGCCTAATTCTGCAGCTCAGTCGATTGATCGATGTTCTATTTAGCTCGAAATCTTTTGGCCAAAGTAGATTTATCCTACCTGGTTTAAGTTCCATAAAATTTCGATAAGAGGAGCTGAGTGTTTCTTGATTTTTCAAAAATTGCACACGGCCATTATGCAGTTAATCGAGATTTGATGCATTTAAATCTTTCATCTCTTCTGTCTAAGAGACTGTCCGCAAACTCAGGTTTCGCAAATTTTCGGGATTATTTTGGCCAATTTTCGATTCAAAAGAACCCGCAAATTGGCTGAAACTGAGTTTGTGGACAGTCTCTAACGAAACAACATGAAGAATCGGTTTTTGGTGATGCCGGCCATTTACACCCGGGTTAATTTTTTCAATCGCCTTTTTCTTGCTCTCTCATCGGCATCTTCTAAATCAACCTGATCTTTGAAATTTTGGTTTAAAAATTGGCTCAATTGGCGGATCGAAGGATACTGAAAAAGGGTGGTTACTGAAAGGCAATAACCTGCTTCCTCCATTTGATAATGAAGTTTCATTAAGGAAAGTGAGTTTCCCCCCATGTCGAAAAAATTCGCTTCTGGGTCAATATCGCCTAGATCAATCTGCAATACTTCTGAAAACGATTTTGCGATTTGCTCTTCGCTTGAGGTGATTTTTCTCAAGGAACGTTTCTCGATAGCTGGTTCAGGCAAAGCGTGTCGATCTATTTTACCACTTGGATTTAGGGGGAATTCTTGCACTTGAACATAGAAACTTGGAACCATAAATGCTGGAAGATGTTGTTTAATAAAATCTCTCATTTTTTGTTCTTCTATTACGTAATCGGATTTAAAGTAGCAGCAGATAGATTCAGATGGAGTTTTCCCAATTACCTTAATAAACACCTCTTCAATGCCTGCCATCCGACTTGCAACAGCTCTTATCTCATCTAATTCAACCCTTAAGCCTCTGATTTTAACTTGATTGTCAACCCTTCCTGCAAAATAAAAATTCCCCTTTGAATCCACTGAGACTTGATCATATGATGAAAACATCCTTTTGCCTGGAGAAAATGGGTCGGGTAAAAAGCGTTCTGCCGTTAGATCTGGACGCTCTAAATAACAACGGGCTATTCCCTCACCACCAATAAATAGATTCCCCTTTGCGTAAGAAGGTAGACAATTTAACCAATCATCAAGATGGTAGGTCCAGACGTTCCTAATTGCTTTACCGATTGGGATACTCTGCAGTTTGCCATCGTGCTGCGAGCAGGGGAAGTGAGTCGAATCGATACATGTTTCAGTCAAGCCGTAGAGATTTGATAGGGGAATATCGACTTCATTAAGCCACTTTTCTAGTTGATGGGGATGAAGAATATCAGCTCCGCACAACACTTGCCGAACAGTATGAAAACTATTTTTTGTTTTATTACTCACTATTGCTTCCAGTAAACTGGGTACCATCTGAATAAATGTGACCTGATTATTTTCGACTGTTCTTTGAAGAAGGCTTAAGTTCTTATCTGCAGAATCGGGGGCTAAAATTAGCGTCCCTCCCACTAAGAGGGCATAAAGCTCACAAACACTCACATCAAAACTGTAGGCAGTTAATTGCAACATCCGGTCTTCTGCTTTCAGCTCAAATTCCTGAACGATCCAATTAAAGTGGTTCATAATCGCTTCGTGGGGCATAGCGATCCCTTTTGGGATTCCGGTTGTTCCTGATGTGAATAAAGTGTAGGCAAGCTGCTTAGGGTCGATAGAGGGAAGGGAAAAATCATTTTTCAGATCAAATGAAATTAATTTCTCAAAATTGAAGATTTCCACGTCGAGCTTAGTTGAATCGGCTTGCTCATCAGTCACTAGAAAGCGGATTTTTGCTTTTTCTAAGACCATTTTTTTTCGTTGAAGCGGATCTTCTAACCTTAATGGGGTATAGGCTGCTCCTGCTTTTAAAATCCCTAGCCAAACAATAATCCACTTTATCGACCTCTCTAAGGCAATTCCAATATTTTCATCTGCCTGAATACCCAAACAGAGTAAGCTTATTGCAACTCTATTAGAGAGTAAATCCAGAGTTTCATAGGTAATCTGATGATCTCCATCGACCACAGCAATACGATTTCTTTTGAAATCCCAATCATCTTTGAATTGCTCTGGAATTGATTTTATACAATTTTCCTTGAGCCGACGCGATTCAAGTGGTTCGGACGCTATAGAAAGCGAGCGAATTGGTCTTTCTAGTAGATTTAATTCAGAATTGAAAAGGGTTTTGAAACTGTTCATGACACTCTCGACCCAACATGGGTTGATCCGATATCGATCAAACTGACATTCTATTGTCAGATTCTCATTCGGGAAAAAACTCAGCGCAAATGGATATTGCGATTGCTCGATCAACTCAGAAGAAATAATATTGAAGGGTAACTGATGACTTTTTATAAGTTGCTCAGCCTGACCAGAAAAGGGATAATTTTCTATGATCAAAATATGATCAATCAGATCCAAGCCTACTGGACTTAGAGCTTCGATTTCTCCGGTTGATAGGCCAAGGTGCTGTTCACTTTCTTGGATTTGATCCTGGATCTCATTAGCAATATCAAGTAGTGTCATATTGGGTTTGACTCTGACAATCACTGGAATTATGGAAGAGAGTTGGCCAACTTGATTTTCAAGTTCTTGAGACAGCTGACTTCTCCCCGATACCACGGTCCCAAATGCAACTTGCTGGTTATTAAGAAATACAGATAAGAGATAAGCCCAAACCGCATGAAAAAGATGGGCAATCGTCACTCCATTTTTCTGACATGTTTTTACTAAAAAACTAGATGTTAAGGAATCAAATTCTCTGATTTTTTTTTCTTGAATTATATTTTGGTCAGTATTTCCCCTTTCCTTGGGAAGATGGGTCAGCAGATCTAATCGGCTAAGAAGCTTTTTCCAGTAATTTGTGGACTGATCAATTGTGTTGAGTGGAATAAATTTCAATGGGAAGAGTACTTTGCCTTTAGAAGATGGGGATCCAAGGTGTCTCAAAAGCTCATCAAAGACTATCGCTAAGCTCCATCCATCCATTACTAGGTGATGAAAAGATAGGACCAGTTGCGTTCTTTTTTCATTTATCCTGTAGCCAAGGCGAATTAAAGGAAGCCTTTCTAAAGAGAAAATTCTCCTGCGGTCAGCCTCTAAATAGGAAACTAAATCAGAGAATTTTTCGATTTGATGAACTCCATCTCGATGAATGACCTTTTGTGGCTCATGAAGACCCTTGAGATGAAATGTGCTTCTTAAGGATGGGAATTGATGAATACAATCACAGTAGGCTGTCAAAAGCACTCTTTCATCAATGGCTCCCTCTAAATCGAGAACAAGTTGTTGGAAATACTCTATGCTTTGAGGGTGTGTCAAGCTATGAAGAAAGATCCCTTTTTCTGAAGGAAGTAATGGCAGAATTTGATGGATCTGATTTCTAGAATAATTGAATCGATCAATAAGACCCTTAAATTCTTCCAGAGGTATATTAGAATCGAAATCTTTAGGAATCGAGGGAAGTTCAACAGTTTCGAAAACTTGTTTTAAAAATAATTCAAATGTAGCAATGAATGCGGTTAGGAATTTTTCTTGGACATCTGAAGGGAAAGTATCGGTATCGAAGATAAATTCACCAATAAGCGTACCCTGATTGACCCAGAGATTTAACTGAAGATGATAGGGTATAGACGAATCACTATCTATGAGACCATCGGTAATAGGTTCGGCAGTAAATTCTTGGTCAAGATTAGAAGGGATCTCCCCTAAGTAATTAAAGAGAATTACAGGGTCAGTTTGAAATGTCTGGTCCCTAGTTAATGCATCTCTTGCTATTTGTAACTTTTCTAATAAGCTGTTGTTATTTTTAAAGCTTAAATGGCAAGTTTTAAGCTGGGTAAACCAACCTATTAAAGAGGAAAAGTCCTCTTCTTTCCCAGAAATAACTCTACCATGTCTTTCAATTTGAAATATTTCAGATTCCACATTAACTATGTTGAAATAGGAATTGGAAAATGCAGCAAATGAAAGATCTTCAAGATAAGAAAAATACCCTCTTTCTTTTTTTAAAGATGCTATACCCAAAGAACTTGAAGAATCTTTTTTTGACGACGGCGCAGTAGTCGAAAATTTTGGCTCTTTACTTGCAACTTGTTCTCGAACAAGGGTGCTCGCTCCAGACCCCAAGAGTTCTAGTGCCTCATTTCCAAATTGCTTATTGTTAAAATTGTTGCGGTTTAAGTCGACGCTGATTTGCAATTTTCTTTGCCTATTAACCCTATAGAGTTTTGGTTGGGTATTCGAAAGTTCTGGGGTGTTAAACGTCTTATTAGAGGGCAACATCGATTGAGTGGCTGGGTTATTGATAGGCTCTCCTTTTAAACCACTCTTTAAGGCGTCTAAGAATAGATGCCATGAAACCCCGTCTGTGATTAGGTGGTGCATGACGATTACTGTATTTAAGTTGCCTTCTACCCAAAATGCCCCGACTCTTATCAGGGGTCCTTTTTCAATATTTAAATCACTCTGGAGTTTTGCTATTTCTTCTGTGAGTTCTAAGGGCGATAGATGTTTTTCAATCAATGAAAAATTTTTCTCAAATTCTTCTATTGAGACAATTTTTGCACGATCACGATCTGGAAATATAGAGCGCATAAGAGGTTGATTTTTAGCAATTTTACAAATAGTATCGCGCAGTATTGTAGGGTCTGAAATTCTAAAATCTTTTAGAAGAACAGCTTGATTATAATGATGGATATTCCCCTGAATTCTAGAGAAAAACCATTGTTGAATTGGGGTTAAAGATACCCACTTTGGCTCTTCGAATACAAGGTGCTCATTTTTGAGTTTAGAACAAGCTGCAATTGCTTGAATTGTTCTCTTGCCCAAAATGTCTTTTACTGAAATCAAAATTCCTGCTTTTTTTGCAAGAGCGACAATTTGAATAGCTTTAATTGAATCACCACCTAGTGAGAAAAATGATTCCATCACATCGATTGCGGAAGGGTCTATTTTTAATACAGAAGACCAAATTTCAATAAGCTTTTGCTGTATTGGATCAATTCCTTTCTGAAAAATGGTTTTTTTATTTTCTTTTAGTAATTTTTTAAGTTTTCTTTCATCCACTTTCCCATTTGGTGTTAAAGGGATCTCTTCACATTCGATGATCCGTGTCGGGACCATGTACGATGGGATTGAGCCATTTAGGTGCTTCACAACAGGCTCGATCCCTTCAAGTCCTTTCAAAACCACAAAAGCTGCTAGGATTTTCTCTTCATCTAGAGAATCCTCGATCACGCAAACAAAGTTCTCTTTTACAAGAGTACATTTTTGTAAAGCTTCCTGAATTTCCTCGAGCTCAATCCGATGTCCACGTATCTTTACTTGTGTATCTGTTCTGCTGATAAACTCAAACTGCCCTTTACTATTAGTAAAGGCAATATCTCCAGAATCATACATCCTTTTTCCTCTCGTGAATAGATCAGGCAAAAAGACTTCGGCTGTTTTTTTCGGATCTTTCTTATATCCTAAAGTAACTCCATTACCCATGAGATAAAGAGGGGCTTCAACGCCATTTGGGACATTATGGAGAAAAGGGCCCAAAACCAATGCGTTGGAATTTTTAAGAGGCATTCCGATTGGGATTCTGTCATGTTCATAATCGGCTGTAACACTTTGATATATGCACCCCACAGTCACTTCAGATGGCCCATACTCGTTGATGATTGTAGGTTGGCAAATAAATTTAGTTTGAATCGCTAAAACAGTTGATTTAAGAAGAGCCTCTCCTCCTACAATGAGGACCTTGATCCCACTTTTTGGCACATCTATCCACTGCAGGCATTTTAAGTGAGAGGGGGTGCACTTAAAATGGGTTAGTAGTGGATGAGAGAGAATTTGGCAGAAAAGATCGTTTAGCTCGAGTTCCCTATTAAAAAGATGGGCTGTCTGACCAGCATACAGGGGGTAAAATTGAGATGTAATTGTCAGATCGAAAGAGAGGGAAGAGTGAACAGCAAAATGTACGGGAGGATCAAAAGGATATGCTTCCCCTATTGCTTCTAAATAGCTAGAGAGGTTTTCGTGCGAAACAACGACTCCCTTAGGCAAACCTGTTGAGCCAGAAGTAAAAATGAGGTAAGCAGGAAAACTGCTATCCACGAGGGGTGGCAATTCTTGATCAGAGTAGCTGGCGGCCTCGCCCAGGTCTAAATTTTTGATCAACCACTGTGAATCACTCATCTTGCGGATCTTCTCGGCCTGCTCTGCGGAAGTGGTGATATCAATCGGGACAAATGCGGCACCACACTTCCATGTCGCCACCATAACGAGATAGGTCTCAAGCGTATGGTTCATCTGAAGGGTTAGACAATCGCCGGGCAAAAGTCCTTTGTGTAAAAGCATCCGAGCCACTTTGTTTGTCCATTTTTCAAATTGGCCATAAGTCACTCCTCTTAATCCTTCGGAATAAATGAGTTGATCTGTTTTCAATTCAGCCCAGAGTTTTAATTTGTCTAAAATTAATACCCCTTTTGTCTCATGTTGTCGGGAGACACCTTTGACAAGATCAAAATCTGCAATCTTCAGGCTAGGATCACCAGAAAAAAAGGAGCAAAGAGTTTTAAATTCTTGAATGATTTCCTTAACAAAATCAATCGGATAGCGCTGAGGCTCATACTCAACAAAACCTTTTAAATGCCCATCAAGTTCATGCATATAAAAAGTCAATTCATAGGGAGAAAACGGATGATTCCAATCGATTGAACCAAGATGATGGCCCCTCCAGTAGATATCAGTCTCCAGGCCTGGTAAGCTCAGTTTCTTTAGCTCACCTGAAACAGAGGGGACTTGTTGATAGACAAATAGATGCTTACAAATGCTATCGGATTCAATACAGCCTTCTTTCCTTAAATTCTCGACAAGATAGCTAAGGGGCAACTGAAATCTTTTAAGATGGGCAATTAGTTGTTTTTGAATCAGGCGAGAGTCTTCGATAAAAGATGCAGAGGGGGAGATCGAAATCATCAAAGGAACAGGATTTGAGAACAAGCCCAACGTATGAGCCCATTTTACATTTAGCCGTCCGTTCGAAGTCGTTCCTATACAAAATTGTTTTTTCCCAGTCCTAAGAAAAAATAAATAGGAATAAATCGTTAATAGTAACGAGACCACTTGCAGACGTTCTTTTCTAGCTAAATCAAATATGGATGAAGAAATGCTCTTGGGGATTTCAAAAACCTCGATCTGCGGTGTTTCGCCCCTTTTTTTCACATTAGCGGATGAGGGAATGGCATTGTGTTCCAGTGGGAATTGTTTAAAAGCCTCCTTCCAATAATTAAGGAGATTTTTTCCTTTATCCAAACTAAGTTCTGTTTGCTGCTCCTCCACAAATTCCAGATAAGATTTTGGGGTATATGAAAGTTGCTGATGATCCAGAAGCGAAAATAACTCGTCTAAGAAAACCCCCACTGACCACAAATCAGTGACCAGATGATGACCTAAAATTAGAAGAAATGATCGGTCTGAATCAGTCCGAATATGTGTCAGTGTAAAAAGGGGGTCATTTAACAAATCGAATGGTATTTTAACCCTTTTTTCTAGATATCTATATAATTCTTCCTGGGGAATTTGGATTGAAGAAAATGCCCTGAGATTAGGTCCTCTAATCACTTGACTCGCTTCTTCTTTCATAATCTGTACTCGAAGCCCTTCATGCCTATTCAACAAGTGAAAAAACGATTCCCTAATCCGATCGATTTCAACTGAACTTTTCAATTCTAGAATTTTGGCGATGTGGAAGAGGCTAGAGCTCTCCTCTAGCCCTATTTCCGCGAAAATCCCTTTTTGCTGTGCGGAGAGAGGGTAAATATTACCTTCTTTCATGGAAGAATCCCTTTTTGCTTTTGATGTGATCAATATAATTTAATGCGACTAAAAAAATAAGTGAGATGGAAAAAAAGTGAAATTCCCAAGAGAAAAATGAGGCAAGAGTCCATCCCAAAGGGGGGGCTGAGTCGAGATAAAAAAATGAAAGAAAGAGAAGCAAGCCGACAAAAAGTAGGTTAGGAGTTAATTTTCTGCCCTTTTTATCTATCAAAATTTCATTTTTCGAAGACCGATTTAGAATCTTAAAGAAAAATAGAATAAAACTCAGCCAGCCAATAAACATCCAGATCTTTCGTTCAAGCAGCTCCCTACGACAAAGATCGGTCAAGGGAACCCCATTGCAGTTGAGCCATTGAATTAGGGTATCTATGATGATCCGCTGTCCGCTAGAACTATTGGTAAGTACAACAAGCCCTAAATTTTTCTCTGGGATGAAGAAAATTCCGCTACGCCACCCGGGATTCGCTCCCAAATGAAAACAAACATGATGCAGATTGCCTTTCTCTACTTCAAGCCCCAATCCGTAGCCACCTTTTTGTACAGTCATCATTTTTGACAGGACCTCACTCTCTTCTTTCGATAAGACTTTATTCAAAATTGCACCAAGTGTTGCAGCAGATGCCCAAAGACCTGCAGCTGCTTTTTCGATGAAAAATCTCTCATCTATAGGGCTGCCCCAGATCGAATGTGGTTTCATTGGTGCTACAGGCATATCAAAATTTCTTGCCTTTTGATCAAAATACTGCTCTAGAAAGGAAGTAGTTGAGCGTCTTCCATTTTCAGTTACTAAATATTCCAACAAGGTATAACCAGCTCCCGAGTAGATAAAAGATTCTCCAGGTGTTTTTATAAGTTGAATCGGAGGATGGTGTCCTCCACCACCTCTTAGAGAGTCGTATAGATCAGGACAATTTTTTAAATGACGATAGCCTCTGTATTGGACTTTGGAAATGCCAGAACAATGGGAAAGAATTTGAGAAATTGTCAATTGGGAAAAGGGAACAAGTAAAGGTGTTGAGAAGCCTGAAAAGATTTTCCCGATTGGGGATTCAATCGAAATGTTATGTTCTTTAGCCCATTTGATAATAGTCCAAGCGAAAAGAGTTTTGGAGACAGAGGCAATTTGGAAAGCAGTCTGGGAGTCAATCTTATTTCCATCTAAATTATTCCCCCTAAAAACATATGAAGAATTTTGATCATCTACGTAACAGATTGCGACTGCTGGCACTAACTGCGACTGAAATTTTTCCCAATTGCAAAGGTTAAACCAGCCATAACAAAAAGCAGAGCTAGAGATAATCGCAAATATCGCAGAAATCAATTTTTTTCGGAGCATGATCTTGTTTATACGCTAGTGTTACAAATGCGTTTGTGGCGGTAAGGTGGTGATAAAAGCTCCAGGTAAGGGCGGTTCTTGGATCAGTCATCTTTTCAGCCAGGAATGAGGTCTGTTTCCAATCATCAATATCTACGATTCCCTCACCAGTCCCTTTTAGAAATGCCTCTCTTTTTGTCCAGCATTCCAGAAATCCTTTTTCCTGATCATCTTGATCTAGACTTTCTATATGGTCCCGTTCTTGTTCAGAGAAATAGCTTTTCACAATTGATAACCAATTGTCAATTGAGGGAAGAGACTCGATGTCTATTCCTATTTCGGTCGATTTGGAAATAGCGATGGCACAGTGGTTTTTCGTTCTTGATAGGTTAAAAAAACAGATAGAATCAATGTCTTTTAAAACAGGTTTGTTACCTTTTTCTTTTGAAAATTGAAGGTTTTGTGGAGTGATTTTTAAGATAGAAGATAGGGCTATGCGCAAGGCGACATGAGAAGCTATGTATGCAATTCGATCTGAATCAAAAACAAACGAATTAGCTCTTTTTAATTCCTCATTAGATATTGCAAAATCAAGGGTATTTAAAATCGGGAAAAATTTTGATTCGATTATAAAAATCAATATTTGATCGCTGTTTAAATTCATGATTGAGGGCTCAATGATTCATAGTATTTCTCTAAGACCCAATTTTGGTTAAAAACAGTATCAAGATATTTCTCGCCAAAATCGGGCGAGATTGCGACTACTACACTCCCTGGGGGGATTTCTTCTTTGAGTTGTTTCACAGCATGTATTACAGACCCGGTCGAACCACCCAGCAATAGTCCATAATGGTCTAAGAGATAATGACACATCGAAATCCCATCCTTTTCATCAACAAAAACTATCTTGTCAATAAGGGATTCATTCGCAATCGGCGGTTTTCGACTTGTTCCTATTCCTGGAACAAACCTTTTTTTCGGCAGCCCCCCAAATGTCACTGATCCAATCGCATCGACGCCAATGATTTTTGTGTTTGGATGATGCTCTCGAAAGTAACGGGCGCACCCCATTAAAGTTCCGGTAGTTCCAGCCCCAATAACAAGGTAATCAATTCGGTCAAATTCGGAATCGATTTCAGGAGCAGTTTTCATATAATGGGCGTTTGGATTCGCTTCATTTGCATATTGGTTAACCCAGATGAAATTAGGATTACTTTTTAGTCTATTTTCAATTTCTCTGATCCTTGTTCCTAGGAAGCCGCCGTTTTCATCCGGAGTTGTCACCCGTATCAATTTTGCTCCATAGGCCTCCATTAATTTTTGACTTTTTTCAGTGATATTGGGATCAATGACACACCAAAAGGGAATTCCTTGCTCTTTGCAGAGAATACTTAAGGCCACTCCTAGATTTCCAGAAGATGATTCAATGAACTCCGTGTGAGGAGAAAATTCTTTTGAGGCTTTGGCTGCCCGGATCATTTCCTTTGCGGTTGTAAATTTAATTGAGCCGGCAATATTCAAGCCCTCAATCTTCAAGAATACATCCACTTCTGGAATCATATCCTTGAGTTCAAAAAACAGGGGCTCTGAGGTTAAGTCTGAGACTTTGTTGACTATCATATAATGATTCTATGTGTAATGAGGTTGTCAGGAAACTTAGCTTTAAAAAAGGTAGAATTGGCCTCTAAAATTTTTCCTCCGAATGCAAATTTAATCACAGAATTTGGATCATCTGGAGGAAGGATAATCCCATCATTATCAGTTTTTTCCATTTCATTCTCAAGTTCATAAGAATCAAGTTCAGGAATTAAACGAAATGGGGCATTGATTTTTGATTTTTTCAGAAGTTCCAGGAAAAAAAGATGAGAAAAAATCATGCAATCTTTAGATGCTCGGATTCCTAGAAGGTTCTTGATAGAGAGGTTGATTGGAATCTCATACCATTTTTTTTGAAATCTAATTTTTATCCCATCGGAGAAACGATTTCGATCGATCTCTTTAAGAATTGAGTATCTGTCGAGAAAACTGAAAAAAGAAGAACAAGGGAATTCACCTTGAGAAAAATCCACTTTTTTTCGTGAAGTTGGAGATGAGGAAACTGGAAAAATCGCTGCGGCTATTGAGGCCTCTTGCCACCCTTTTTCAGACATGATTAGGTTTCTAATTGCGTGATAGCGATGATGCCCATCAGCAAGACATAGAGGTATTTTTGCAAGACTTACATTCCATTCCTCTGGGAGTTTAAACAGTCTCAGTGGTTGTCCATTTTTTGTTTGAGCAATTCTGAGGCATTCCCATTCACTTATCAATGAAGGTGAAAAATTCCAAATGTCATCTAACTCTGCAATTAGGACTATTGGGTTTTTTTGGATAAGATCATTTACTAGTTCCCTTTTGATTCTTTCAAGTTTTTCTGGGAAAACTTTTTCATGACAATAAATTTGACCGTCTAG
This sequence comes from Verrucomicrobiota bacterium, assembly GCA_018239985.1. Classification (GTDB taxonomy): domain Bacteria; phylum Chlamydiota; class Chlamydiia; order Chlamydiales; family Rhabdochlamydiaceae; genus Sacchariniichlamydia. The sequence goes on from JAFEGK010000002.1 coordinate 183,654, forward strand.
GATATTTCTCGCGCAAATAGAACCTACTATTCCGTAAATCGGCTTCTCAGAAAAGGCGATCTCAATGAGATAAAACGAAGATATATCTCCAGAAGATAGATCCTCGTTTATTCGAATGGGGCTCAAATTTTGCCAGGGACTAGAAGTAAGATTCAAGACCGCCATTTCTTCTAACATCACATGTTGCACAGTGGAATCCCCCACCAAAAGAATAGAAATGACGAAATGGAAGTGCAATCACTTCAAATCCGGCTTTCTCAAGAGCTCTTATCGTCGGTAGCTCTTGTTTTTCGCAAACCACATGATCGGGATCTATCATGAATACATTCATGCTGATCCATGAGCTGGTCATATAGAGAGGATGATCGTTTGGCAGTGTGGAGGGGGGGGCTATGATTATCTCCCAATTTTTAAACATTTCAGGGATCTTTTTAACTCTTTCTGGATTGATCAACAATTTTCCAGGGGCCAATGGCATGAAAGATCCATCAATGTGCATCGGGTGGCTGTCATCAAATTCCAGACGGTGGATCTTATATTCTGAACCGATATGTTGCTCTAGCCATTTTATTCCCATCTCATTGGTAACATTACTTTGCTGCGCAAAGATATCTCTACCACATCGGATAAAATCTGCGGCGTCGAAAGTAGGTTCAAACTCATTGATTGCATAAAGGGGGACTTTGCCTAATGAGGTTTCTGTATAACTTTCCTCGTAAAACTCATCCAAAAGTTCTGGTCTTGGTGCGGCAGACCATTTACCCCCCTGTTTGAAATAATCTTTGAGGATTGGTCTGTAGGCGTTAATCTCATAGTGACGGCTACGCCATGCTAATGGAGATTCGAAGATTTCATCCCCAATCACAAGCAGTAGATCTCTGGGCATCGCCTGATACATTCCACTTCGTGCACTCCAAGCTGGAGTTGAGTAGGGCTTGTTATTTTGAATAGGATCCGGTCTTCTTACAACGATTCCCATTTTTTCAAGGATAGAAACAAATCCATTCAGTTCTTCGGATGCTTTTTCGATGAGCTCAATAGGAAAGGACTTTCCAGCCTCTTTTAAATAAAAACCCGATTGATTTGAGGGTGCTGATGCTCTTACTGAAAGATCGTATTCGGGAACAGTTGCTCCTTCAACAACTCCTACTATTACCTCTTCTAGAGGGTCCCACTCATTATATGAGCAAATCACACTTTTCCTGTCTGTTAATAGGTTAGTTTCTGTAGTTATCATTTAATTATTCTCCCTTTTTTTAAATCGTCCAAATCCTTTCATTGAGCTAAGGTCTATATTCGCGCTGCAACATAACGGAACAAAATCTAACTCTAACATCCCTTCAATTAAACATGATCCTGGTGGGTGCGCATTAATGGAATCCTTTTTTGGAAAATCTATTCTCAGGCAGGTCTCTCCCTTTGTCCCCGTAAAAACAAGATGGATTGAACCAATTTCAAGAGCTCTATTAAACTCTTGAGGAGTCGTTTGTGATGGATGAACATGAAAAGGACGATCGCCCCCCAAAAGGAAATCAACAGTAGAACTTTTCGGGGGAGATTCTGCTGGTTGTGTCTGAATTTCTTTAATTAATTTTTCCAACTCATTCTTTCTTGATTCCATTCGGCTGCGCAGACTCAAAGGCCTCATGTCTGTCCAGACTTTGCTAATGTGTTCTAGACAGGCCTCTTTGGATCCTTCAAACCCCTCCCTCTTCCATCCTGCAGGGATATTTTTAAAAGACGGCCAAATTGAATATTGCTCTTCGTCGTTGATTACAACGAGATGATCGATCTGATTATTTATCTCAATTGCCAAAAGAAACCTCGCTTAGATTTGCCATTTTGGGGACAGCTATTAGATGAAGAAGGGTGAAAAATTTCTGAAAAATCGTGTTAGGGTCAGATTGAGCAATATCGTATATTCCATCACGAAATAGGATTTCATCAATCGGTGTCAGAGAAAGGTCAGGAAAAATCGAAGAATCGACACACATAATCCGATTATGAGGGAAATGGTAGAGTTGAATCCAAGGTGTGCCCTGTCTTGTTAAATCAATAGCAACTGGATATTGTCGGTAGTTTTCAGGTATTTGAGACGAATTGAGGATGAGGAGGGTATATTCACCATCCAAGCCGAGTGCCTCAGTAGATAATTCGCTAAATCCTTCTCCGCGCTTAATTAAATGAAATACTTTTGTAGATTCAATCGAATCTGTAATACCAAATTCTTTCGATATTTTCTCGATAGTATCTTGATTATATTCAGGATTGGAAGTGTAAACCTCCACTTCATCGATATCTGACATCCGAATCACCCGATCCATTTTCATAGAAATAGGGAAGCTGTTCTCAACCTCACGTAAATAAATATTATTTTTGTATGAATAAGTTTTAAGACCTGAGGTGCTTTCTAGAATCTTGGGCCGATCAACTTCAATAGGTATTGCTCGGCTCTCAAGCTCATCAATTTGGGATGTCTCTACAAGCCCGCGAACAGCAACGCTAATCCGTTTTCCTTTCCCGGATCCAGGAGTCTTAGATGCTGAATAATCAATCGGAGGAATTGGTGAGTGGGGTGAAAGGGTTGCTGCTCCTGGATATTCGGGAGGTTGATTGGGCCCTAAGTAAATCGCAGGTTCTGTATAGACATTGCAGCAAAGCTCATTGTTTGAAAAGAACATAATAAAACTGTCTTCCGACTCAGCATCTTCAAGAATTGTGCCGGAAAAGGTTTTCTCTGCCATTTCCCAGTTGATGAGTGTCAAGTCCTGATAAATCGTATATCTTGGGATAGGATGGGGATGGTGTTTTAAATAATTATATTGAACAGGACATTGATCCTGGTGAAATTTATTCGCATCGTAGTTGATAATAAGGCTCATTTCTTGAGATAAGGCTGTAATATTGATCCCTAAGGCTAGTTCAGCAAGCCTCTTTACCTCCTTAGCATGTCCTATAAAGGTTTCTGAGCCAAGCTGATCTAGGTATAGGGGCTTCCCATCCAGATCATACGAAATTGGATCTGGATCAGTAGTAGCTACAGGAGTAATTTCATTGACTGGACAATCTAATTCCGCTTCGGTTATTCGATGAAGCATTCGCTGACTGACATCTTTAGAAAAAAATCTTGTTAATTTGGCTTTTTCAGGACTCATATAAAAGAACATTCGTGTTTGGCCAAATCGAGCTGTGTAAATATTCTCATTTCCTTCTCTTCCAGGAAGTGGGTCTGCCCAGCTGGTAGAAGAAAGCAGTTGGAGCATAAGGCTTAAGCAGATGAATTTTTTAGATGGCATGATTAACCTTTTTGTAAACAATGAAGAGGGTTTCTGTGTGAATTCTGTCTTTGAGAGGGGGTGCATCCATCATCTTTTTTCTGAAAATAAACTCTTCACATGAAGTCAGAGATAGATGATCTAAATGCTTCCCATCGACAACAAGGGCATCTTTTGGGGTTAGCTGGATTAAACGGATCAATGGAAATCCTTCAAATTCTTCATGATTCGAGATCACAAAATCGTTATAATCCTGGGGCAAAGCAGAAAAATTAATCACAGCAATCTCTACAGAATCAGTTGGCAGATCGAGGATTGATGCTAGGGGATGAAATCCCTTATCTCTCTTAATGACACTAAAGACCCCTAGACAATCTCCAGTAATTTTTAGACAGCTTCTAATTTTTTCGAGATCGGCGCTAATTTCAGATTGATCAAATTCCATTACAGTCAAATTGTCTTGGATCCAAAGTCTCGATGCTTTATGTGAATCAAAGGAAAAAGAGCCAAGAATATCTGAATATTTCCTTATTCCCTGAGTGTACAAAGCCTTTCTATCTGCAAAATTCGAATCTTGAAAAGAGGATTGATCTGGCTGGAAAAACACATTTGAAACTGCAATTGCCTTTCCTTTCCAACTTCCGACGCTCTGCTTTCCTTCTTCATCGATTGGAGAAAATAGTGAGATATTAGATAGCTCGGGTTCTTTCTTTTTATCAATCTTATCCGCCACTGTCAAAGCGAGTAATTCACCAGGGCGGATGTAAACCAAGAATCTCTCATCTGATTTAGGGTGCTGGATCATCAGCCCTGAAATTGTCTTTTTTGCCATCTGCCAGTCGCACAAAAGAAAACTTCTGAGAAGATATCCTTCCTCGAGAGAATCTTTCGCGATTAGATCTAAAATATCGGTCTCTTTGAGGAGATGTCCGCTATGGTCATGATTGACTAGGCAATGTAATCTTGGGATCCGTAAGCTATTTGACCAGTGAAATAGGCTTTGAAAAGGAAAGACTAAATCATTCCCAGGATGGCCGATCTCGTCCATTTCACCTATAGGAAACGCAACAGGATTGAGCATTTTAGAATCGAGGTTTTTTTCCAATTGGAAAGAAAAAAAGTAATTTTTGTTAAGAGTGTTGACGATCTCGATTTGTAGTTCAGCAAAATCCGAAGGTCTGCGGTAGAGGAGTTCAAAGGATTCCAATGTTCTATTTTGAGTTTGATCTGAATGTGCAAAACTAGAATACAAAACACTAGAAATGAGAGCTATAGCGCAAGATTTGATCATGAAAATTTTACCTTGAGTAATTGAAAAAAAATCATTTAACAAAATCTATAAATTTTTTACAAGAAATTTTGCCCTTTTTACTAATCCATTTTTCATCAGACCAGAATCTCTTGTAATTTTCTTCCTCTTCATCAGAAGTCATCATTTAAAATTCCTGAATTTAGCAAAATCCTCACTCTGTATAAGCAGAAATCCCTTGGCAAAAAATGGAATTTCCATAGATGATAGTATCTTTGCACCGGTAGCTCAGCTGGATAGAGCACATGGCTACGAACCATGAGGTCAGAGGTTCGAATCCTCTCCGGTGCAAATTTTTTTATGATCTTAGAGATTTTTTGTTCAGGCCCTGCTTTCACCAATTCTGTGCTACTTGGCTGTACTCGGTCTAAAAAGGCTGCCATCATTGATGCTCCCCTTGGCAGTGGTGATATCCTGATCGAGAGGGTAGAAGCTTTTGGCTTAGATCTCGAGATGCTCCTTTTAACTCATTCCCATTGGGACCATTTTGCCGATATGTCCTATCTCAAAAAGAAAATGAGAGCTCCGCTTTATGTCCATGAGCTAGACGCTCCGAATCTGAAAAAGCCGGGAGCAGATCATCTGCCACTTCTAGTCCCCATTCAAGCTGTTGAGCCTACTGGATTCTTAACCGATGGACAGATCATTATGCTTGGAGAACTGAGAATAGAAGTGATCCACACTCCTGGGCATTCCCCCGGGTCAGTCTGTTTCTATTTACCAGAAAAGCATACGTTGATTTCGGGAGATACTCTTTTCCAAGGATCGATGGGAAATGTCAACTTCCCCACTTCCAATCCAGATAAAATGTGGGAATCTTTAGCGCTGCTTTCAAAGCTTCCCGCCAGTACCCGTGTTATCCCTGGTCATGGGGATGAGACCACTATCGGAGCGGAGAGCTGGATCTCTAATGCTAAAGAATATTTTGGCGAATAATTAATTAGGATTGGTTAGGTAGTCGTAAAGGTCTCTTTCATTTAGGACGAGGATCGATTTTGTCCGATTGCAAATCGGGGTGATAGCGTCGATGATGGTATGGTCGCCCACCCCAGGGAGGCAAATTGCAGCTAGGTTCATCCGTTCGCCTGTAGTGTAAAGCAGCTTTACACCTTCAAAATAGTCATTAGCGCTATACCCCTCTTCCCTTACCCGAAAGAAGATCAGCTCTCTCTTATAGAGGACGGTCTGAATGGCATAGTCAATCCCGGTGCTATCAGTTGGAGGATGGCCAAGGTGCTCCATCACAGCTGGTAGCGAATTGAGGCAGATGGGAGTGCAAAGCTGCCCCCGCTCTGCTTCCCCAAAGAGAAAAATACGTTGTTTCATAATGACTCTTTTTTATTATTAATAGCAATTAATATTGAGAGTTTCAACATATATTTATTGATTAATACCCAAATCGCCTATTATAAGAGTTTTGACCGCTCTCATCTTCGATTTGTTCTTCGTATTCCTCTAGATTGGGATACTGCCCCCTCTGCCGACAGTACATTTCGTACGCAGCTTCTTCAACTGCGCAGTCTTTATCGCAGTAGCAAATGGAGAGCTCAATCGCCCGGTTTTTCCCTTCACAATCTAGTGTATTGTAAAGGCGGCGGCTCTCAGGACTAATTTGCATTAGAAGAGCACATTCTTCTTCTCCACATGGAGTGGTGCAGTATTCGGGGCATAGGGCATCGAGAGGATTGCAATAGGCAATTGGCTCGATCGTAGGAGAGGAAAGGAAGAGAAATAACGCTGGCACCATATTTTTCTTTTAAAAAATGGAAAAAAATTTGTCTACAACTTAGGATGTTATTAACATGGAGAGTCCTATGATTAAACTACTTGCTGCTTTGGTTTTCCTATATGGCGGAGATCTCGCTGAGTTTACTCAGCAACCGACTACAACAGAATCTCAGTCGGGGGTCAATTTTTATCAAAGGTTACATATTAGTTCCGAAGAAAAGAGAAAAATTGCCGAAATTCTGACAACCATGGCCAATAACTCTGTATTTCAGCTCCTTTTTGAAAGGAAGTATCTTGAACGGCTAGGGCAGGAGGTGCACCATGTTCACCCGATTCGCTTTTTGGGGACGATCTTTACTGACCCCCACCTTGTACGCTGCATGTTTACTATCCGGATGAGCGGGTTTAAATGGGGCGGATTTGTCGATGGCATTACAGAGAGGATGAAAGGGGAAATTAAAGCCGGAAATGTTGATCTCTACGTTCCCGGATTCGCTGAGCAGCTCAATCTCCGAGCTGCCGATATCCAAAGTTATATCGATCGGCGTGATATTGAAGGTCTTGTGCTCTTTCTTATGGACAAGAAGAGAAACTGACCCTTTTTCCAGGCAAATGCCCCTTGACTCAAAAAATTTTTTAACATAATAGGTTGTTTTAAGCGATTAAAACAACTTTATGCAAAAATTTTCCGTTAATTATCTATTTTTTTTCTGTTTTTTTTCTTTTATTTCCGTGTTGCATTGTCTGCAAGTTTATTTCGTTGATTATGGAAGCCTTTGGATAAAATCTCATTTTCTTCTCAATGCTCTATTTCAATGTTTCCTCGAGTCAATTGTCCTCGCTACAATGGCCAAGATTCTTCAGAAACGGGCTCCCCGCTGGGTTGGTTTTAGTTTTATCGGTTGCGTTATGGTGATTTTCTTACTCCATTGTATCGAGTTCTTCATGGTTAGATTGATGGATATTTCGATTGTTTATGGGCTTGCAATGGTATTTGATGAATCATTAGGGAATTTTATTGAGATGCTTTACGCCTCTCAAATCCCATTGATCACATGGCTCTGGATTTCTATGGGCAGTGCAGCAGCAGTATTAGGGGGCATTTACCTCTATTTTCGCTCTGATCTTTGGAGTGAGCGGCGCCCTCTCCAATTTAGGAAGAGGTATGTGGTTGCTTTTGGGGCCACTGCTCTGCTCTTGATGGTTAATCCGAAAGAAGGGAATCAAGAATTTAGTCAGGCATTGCCCTGGAAGAGGACGTTGTTTGAGTCGGCTCTTAAGGCCGTGAAGCTCGAGCATTCGTTGAAGCCTGCGCAAAATGAAGAGGAATTGCTTAAAAGGATTTCGAGATTAAGTGACTGCGGGAAAAAGAATCCAGATGTTTTCCTTTTTGTGATCGAAAGTTTACGTGCCGATTATATCACTGCTCAGATTGCCCCTAATTTTGATCAATTTAAACAGGAATTTATTGCTCCAGAGCTTGCTCTTGCAAGTGGCAACGGGACGCAGTTATCGTGGTTTTCAATTTTTAATTCGAAATATCCCTTTTATTTTTCGCAGATGAACCCAAAAAATTGGAAAAGTGGCAGCCTCGGATTGCAGTGTCTTAAAGCGCTGGGCTATGAGGTGCATGTTTTTTCATCCTCAAGGCTTTCCTATTATCAAATGGACAAGAGGATTTTTGGAGAAAATCATCAGCTTGCAAATAGTTTTTCTCTCTTTACTGCTAATGAAGATATTCCTGCTCATGAGTCAGACAGAAGATGTTTTGCAGCACTAGAGGAAAAAATGGAAATGGGGCATGGAGGGAGATGCTTCATCGTTTTTCTCGAATCGACCCATTTCGATTACAGTTTCCCTGAAAAAGGGAAGTTCTCTCCTTATTACCAATCTATCCCTCATGCTCAGCTTGCTTTTTCGATGAATGGGCTTGAGAAGGTAAAAAATCGGTATCGGAATGCGATCCATTATACAGATACACTCTTTGGCGATTTCAAAAAATTGCTCAAGAATAAGGGTGGTTGGGATGAGGCAGTTGTAATTGTCACTGGAGATCATGGCGAAGAATTCTATGAAAATGGACATTTATTCCATGCATCGAATCTCAGCAAGGAGCAGATTCATGTTCCTCTATATTTTAAATTTGGGAAGGTTAAAAAAGGGGGCTATTCTCTTGCATCTCATGTTGATATTTTCCCTTCGCTATTGCACTATCTTTTAGAAGATACAACCCCATTTGCTGGAGTGTTCGATGGAGAATCTCTTTTTAGCGTAAATAGATGGTGTTATGCGATTACAGGGCGCTACAATGGATGTCGCGACCCTTACGAATTTTTAATCCATGATGGGGATGGATCGTTACTTGTACGCTTTAACGAAAAAGGAAAAATTTTCGATGCCAATGCGCTTGAAATTCTCAAAATGGATGGGAAAGACATTTGCGATTTTGCTCCTGCTATTGAACGGCTCATTGAGCGCAGATGAGTGTCCTGCGATTTTAGAAAAGCCAATTAAGACGAAAAAATATGGCGAGTTGAGAACAAAAACAATTAAGGCCTGGGACAAGTTGATGACATGGGCTTTATTGCCGAAGAATGGTCCCTATATTTTAGTCGATCCCCCTATACAATCGATCTTTAAAAGGACGGGAGAAAGTTTACCTGATTTTGTGAAAAATTATGGCTATTTTTCTTTCTATCATCCCATTTTGGGAATTGTGACCGACTCTGCAAAAGATATCGATGTGGTTCAATGTCTCTTAAAAGCAATCCAACAGGATATCACTGATCCAGTTCAACTGCAGTTTACCTCAGATGAAATCTTAGCGAAGGTCGTCGCATACCGTACTTTTAAAAAGGGGATGAAGATAACCCTTCCCCATTCAGAAGAGGCTATGGTTACCTATGTGGTCGATTTTGTGATTGACATGTGGCGTGGCATGCCTGCTTATGGGCTTATTCCAGAAAATAGTGCCGATGCTGTACCGATTTTGCTCTTTCGAGGAACGGATCTTGATTTGGCGACAGAAAAAAGTTGGGCTTCGGTTCTCAGCGACCTTGACACGGCAGGACCTGGTCATAGAACATTTATGAGAGCACGTGGAGAAATTCATGATTGGCTTGTGAAAGTGGGCAATGCTCGTATTGTAGGATTCAGTTTAGGAGGGGTTTTAACCCTTTATACGCTGATTTATGAACATGAATGGATCAACAAAAATGTCCCCTCAACAGCATTTAATCCTCCTGGAGTTTCTAATGAAGTTCTCGATATTTGGGAAAAAATTCCGCAGGAAGATAGACCTCCTCATATTATTTACGTCAATGAGGGAGATTTTGTTTCGCAAATCGGTCTTTTTTTGGGAAATGTTTATGCGATCTCTTTGAAAGAGCCGATGGAGGTGATCGCTGCGCATGTGACGCTCATCTCAGGTGAACCCTTGTATAAAATCTCGAAAGTTAATGTGCCCTTAGAGAATCAAGCTCGTAAATGAGGCGATTGCCTCAAATAATTGGATTTTTTTCAAACGTTTCGTATATACAGGAGAGAAAGGTTCTATACTGCGCCCGCTTAGGTTTTGCGATTTTGGAGCCTCAGAGCGCCCCCACATACAAAGGATCGCTATGATGGCTTCAAAAATCGCAAAACCTAAGCGGACGCAGTATAACCAATCTAAGGAGATTGCTATGAAAAAAAAATCTAAACTTGCAACGATTGCCGCACTGGGGCTAGTTGCTTGTTCAATGGGTCAAGTGGAAGCTGCAGATGCTCCAACCACTGAGTGTGTTCCACCAAAACCAGCTGATAAAAATAAACTTCTTTCTCAACTTGACAATGCTCATGCACAAATGTTCAATGCAATGGATTGTGAAGGACAAAATCTCGCTCTTCAATTAGCCAATCAGTCTTGTAAAGGAAAAAACAGCTGTCAAGGGTTAAACTCTTGTAAATCAAAAAAGAATAGCTGCGCTGGCCTCGGAGCTTGTAAAGGACAAAGCCCTGGCCCCTTTAAGGATAAAAACAAAGCTGTAGCAGTGGCTAACATGCAAATGGCCAAAAAACGTCAAGCAGCTATGGACAATATGTGAGAAATCTTGGTATTGGCGTAGGGTTGCGCCCAGAGCACTATAAAGAAATTTTTGAATCAGATCCTCAAATCGATTGGTTTGAGATCATCAGCGAAAATTTTATGGTCGATGGTGGAATGCCCTGCGCGATTCTTGATAAAATTCTTGAGAGATATCCTGTTGTTCAACACGGGGTATCTCTTGCTATTGGCAGCCCCGATCCTCTCGATTTTGATTATCTGAAAAAATTAAAGGCCCTTACTCGCAAAACGAAAACCCCTTGGCTTTCCGATCATCTTTGTTGGGGGCGCCTCGAAGGTGCCCATTTTCACGATCTGCTTCCTCTGCCTTATACCGAAGAGGTGATCGATTATGTTGCCGAAAGGGCGCGCATTGTGCAAGATTATCTTGAAATTCCATTTGCTTTGGAGAATCTATCTTCTTATGTCTCTTTTCAACAGGATCAAATGCCAGAATGGGAGTTCTATACCGCTGTAGTCGAAAAGGCAGATATTTGGATGATGCTAGATGTCAATAATATTTACGTTTCAAGCCGCAATCATGAATTCGAGCCACGTTGCTATTACGATAACATCCCTTTAGAGAGGGTTTGTCAGATTCATTTAGCTGGGCATTGCGATTATGGTGAGTACATTCTCGATACTCACGATCACTTTGTCTGTGATCAGGTATGGGAAATTTATGCTGAGGTCATTTCAAAAACGGGACCAATTTCCACTTTATTGGAATGGGACGACAAGTTCATTCCATTCGCAGATACTTGCAAAGAGGCGCAGAGGGCCAAAAGTTATCAAAATCGCTATGTTACCGCCTGAAATTCTTACACTCCAACACTGGTTTGCCAGCATCATCACAAGACCGATTGATTCTGATAGTCGGATGATGCCCATATCCCCTTCTGGACGACAGATGAGTGACGAGGCGAAGGAATATATCGCTCCAAATAGCAAGCTCGCTTCGGATCAAAGGATCGAGATTTACAATCAACAATACTGGTGGCGGCTACTTACCATTCTTCAGCATCATTTCCCTACGTTAACCCGCTTATTTGGCTACAATGACTTTAACACGACGTTCGGCTTTCCTTTTCTCAAAGCCCCTTCACGCAATTGGTCAATTGGGAATTTAGGGGAGGATCTCCCTAACTGGATTGAGCACAACTATTCTGCTAAAGATAAGCCCCTTGTTCTCGCTGCAGCTGAGGTAGATTGGGCCTATAATAAGCTTTTTGTAGCTGCTCAACCGATCGCAGTGAAAGCGTCGGTCGATTTGCTGACAAAGAAATTGTCTCTCCAAAAGCATGTGCAGCTGTTTTGTTATCCTTTTGATGTATTGACATTTCGAAAAGAGCTCTTAAAAGAGAGCGTCGACTATTGGACAGATGCCGATTTCCCGATACTTTTAAAAGAAAGAAGCTACTGCTTCATCCTCTGGCGTGATAGGCAAAATCAACTGATTTTCAAAGAAATTGAAGAAGGGCAGTGGACTCTTCTCAACCTCATTTCGGATGGCCTTACTATAGAAGAGGCCAGCGAGTTTTTAGAAAAAAGGGGGGGAAGGCCCTATGAAGAGGCCCTTTCCTCGTTTCAAGACTGGATCCCAGTATGGATTCAGGAGCAATTTTTAAAGGAGAAAACAACATGTTAAGAAAAATAGGAAATCCTCTTCAGTCACTGCTGCTCTTGCTTTTTAGAGCGTTTTGGGGGTATCAATTTGCCATTTCCGGTTTTGGAAAATTCCTAAACTATAGAGATATTGTCGATGCATTCCAGTCTTGGGGAATCATGTATCCTAAATACGCTGTCGGAGTTATCGGAGGGCTCGAATTTGTCTTTGGGGTCTTTTTGATTTTTGGCCTCTTTACCCGTTTTTCAGCTCTGGTCCTCTTCCTCGTGATGGTGGGTGCATTCTTTACTGCTGATAAAGATGCCTTAATGGGGCTTGTACAGCATTTTGATTACATGCCGGTACTAAATAGCACCCCTTTCCCCTTCGCTTTAGCAATGGTTATTCTATTTGCATTCGGTCCAGGAAAAATTGCTTTGGACTATGTGCGCGGCGGGTTCAACAAAACAAAGGAAATGCCCTAGGAATGATTAACAGGACTGCTTTTGGAGGTCCTGTTTCCGTTATTTCCCTGATTTGTAATAGATCGAAGAGGAGCGAAGTTGATCCTCAATCATCAGCAGACGATTGTATTTGCTTATTCTGTCTGAACGGCTTAGAGATCCGGTCTTGATTTGGCCAGAGTTCGAGGCAACAGCTAAATCTGCAATCGTCACATCGCTAGTCTCCCCAGAGCGGTGTGAAATAATCGTTGCGTACCCATTTTGCTTTGCTAGCTCGATCGTGTCGAGTGTTTCGGTTAGGGTCCCGATCTGGTTGAGTTTAATCAGGATTGCATTGGCAACCCCTTGGGCGATTCCCTTTTTGAGGAATTTTGTATTCGTCACGAAAAGATCATCGCCGACGAGTTGAATTTTTTTGCCGAGCTTCTCTGTCAGAAGTTTCCAACCAGTCCAGTCATTTTCATCTAGGCCGTCTTCGATGGAGTCAATGGGGTATTTTTCGCATAATGAGCTCAGATAGAGGACCTGTTCTTCCGCTGTACGGGCATTATAGGCCTGTCCCTTCTTCTTTTTCTTCATTTCAACATAGCGCCCTTCAGCTTTGTCGTAGAAACTCGAGGCTGCACAATCTAGCGCAATGGAAACCTGGTTGGTTTTAAAACCTGCTTTCTCGATCGCCTTCAGGATGCAATCTAGCGCTGCTTCTGTAGAGGGGAGGTTAGGCGCAAATCCCCCCTCGTCTCCAACTGAAGTGGAGTGACCCCCTTCTTGAAGTATCCCTTTTAGGGTATGAAAAATTTCAGCCCCCCATCGCACAGCTTCTTTAAAAGTGGGTGCTCCGATCGGTCGAATCATGAACTCTTGGAAGTCCAGCATATTGTCAGCATGGACTCCGCCATTGAGAATGTTCATCATCGGGCAGGGAAGGACGTGTGCATGTAGTCCCCCTATGTATCTATAGAGAGGCATGTCTAACTCTGCTGCGGCAGCTTTTGCTGATGCAACAGAAATGGCCAGAATAGAATTGGCCCCAAATTTCGATTTGTTAGGGGTTCCATCGGCTTCGATCATCGCCTGATCGATCCGGATTTGATCAAAAATATCTTTGCCCAAAAGAAGGGCTGATAATGGGCCCATGACGTTGGCTACCGCTTTTGTCACCCCTTTTCCAAAATAGCGATTCTTATCCTTGTCGCGCAGCTCGACAGCTTCGTTCTCACCGGTAGACGCACCAGAAGGGACAGAAGCTAGTCCCGTAGCCCCTGTATCGGTGGTGACACTGACCTGTAGTGTGGGGTTTCCTCTCGAATCGAGAATTTCTAAAGCATCGATATGTTTAATGACTGGCATAAATCTATCTCTTAATGTTTTCCCTTAAGCTCATGATTAAAGCGCAATAAGAGTCAAAACGCAAGGGGGAAATTTCCCCCTCTTCAACCGCTTTTTGCACAGCGCAACTTGGTTCATGCATATGGGAGCAGTTGGGAAATTTACATCCTCTGCCTACTGCATCGATTTCGACAAAGAATTGACGTACTTCGTCCTCTTTGAGATCCCACATTCCAAAACTCTTAATACCTGGAGTATCGACACAGAATCCTCCTCCCTCAATTGGGAGCAAGTGAGTAGAAGTTGTCGTGTGAGAACCTTTCCCTGTTTTAGCAACTACTTCACCCGTCAGAAGGCTCGATCCTGTGATCGCATTAATTAGAGAACTTTTCCCTGTGCCCGACTGCCCAGAAAAAACGGACGATTTTCCTAGCATCGCAGCTCTAAGCGCATCGATCCCTTGACAGGTCTTGGTGCTCACAGGAAAGATGGGGATCCCTAAATTATGATAGACAGCAACGGCCTGCTCAAATAGGGCTTTTTCTGCGGTGTCCTCCATCAACAGGTCAATTTTGTTAATCACAATCATAGGGGTCATATTGCCCTTGAGAGCAGCGATGATATACCGGTCGATTAAAGAGGTTTTTAGTGGAGGGGTGATCACTGAGGCGGTGATAATGACTTGATCAATGTTGACCGCAATCAATTGCTCTTTTCGCCGAGAAATCTGCTCGGCGCGTGATAAAATGGAATAGCGCTCTTTAACATAGACGATGCTTCCTTGAAGATTACTTTGGGGTTCAAAGAGAACAATATCGCCGACCGCGATTAGATTTTTGATTTTTAAATTTTCTTTTTTAAGGGCACCGCGCAAGTTGCAGGTGTAGAGGATATCATCGCAATCGACCAAAATCCCATCGGCCATGATTGCTAGAACATGTCCTTCCCTGAGGTTTTCCCCCTTGGGAGGCTCTTTTTTGTGTTTGCCAATATCGGTTTTTTTAAATTTGGAGCGGTCTTTCCTAGAGAGAATTTTCCGATCACGACGGCTATCACGTTTCTCTTCGGCCTGGAAGGCATCTTCGTGTTCAAAATGATCGTTTTTGCTCATAGCAAAATGATAAGGAATTTTTGCGTTTTATTAAATAGAAAAATTTGGTAGCATAATAATCATGAAAGTTGCGTTTTCAATGTCTAATTTAAATCACTTTTTAGATAATACTGAAACAGAAATGGGGATGCGGTTTCAAGAACTCGAAGCTTTGTTCCCCTGCAGAAAATGCTGGGATGAAAAAGCTTGGGGCCATTTTCGAGGATTTAATTTAAATTGCGAAATTGCTCAACCCGATCCTCTGGGCAACAGAATTTACGAATTAGCCAGAGAGACTATTTCTGAAGATGATATGAGGGTGATTTTAATCCCCGGACGCTTATCTCTCGACAAGCTCAAGCTGATATTGAAATATCGAAACATTCCCCTTTCGATCGAAGTCGATCCTGCAATAGAAAAATGCTTAGGTGAGACAAATGAGCCTTCAATTTATGTTGCCAAAACCGATACGAATACCGATTTTATTTTTGACGAAAGATTTAAGGTCCTCACCTTAGTGACCCTCGCATGCCTTTCTTATGGCACAGTAAAAAATAAAACAATTCTCTTCGAAGATACTATTATTCTATGCTCAGATGTATTTGAAGGGCGCTTTTTAGCAGTCACTCTGACAAACGATAAAATCACAATTGCCCCGTGTCTTGATGTAAAAGACCCTAAAGTGGTTACTGGCACATGCGTGAAAGCTAACTGATTATGTTTAAACCCAAATTCAACGTTTCAGAGACTGTCCACAAACTCAGGTTCGGTCGATTTTCGGGTTCTTTTGAGCCTATTTTCGATTCAAATTTTGGGGGTTATATTCGGAGAGTGATATTACCCCCAAAATTTGAATCGAAAATAGGCCAAAATAATTCCCGAAAATCGACGAACAAGAGTTTGTGGACAGTCTCTCAGGCCGACCGCAGTATATACATTAAGATTGCCCCTGCAGCTGCCACATTGAGAGATTCGATGTGGGCAATTGGCACGGCAACTTTACCACAGTGGAGCTTCAGTTTTTCTGATACCCCTTTAGCCTCATTCCCAAGAATCAATACGACTTTTTCTTTTGGCTTTACTTCGGGCAGAGGGGTGCCATGCATATCAGCGACAAAAGAGTGATAATCTTTGATTAATTCGAGCAACTCTTCGCTGGTTCCCATCCGAAGGGGCAGAGAAAATGTAGCCCCTTTTGCTGCCCGGAGGGCCTTGTCGTTGAACGGATCGACACAATCTTCGGTAAGAAATGCCCCCTCCCAACCCAGAGCCAGAGCTGTGCGCAGCAGAGTCCCGAGATTGCCTGGGTCCGCAATCCCATCAAAAACGACAATTTTTTTCTTCCCTTCCAAGCTCCTCCAAGGGGGCATTTTGACGATAGCTGCTACAGGCTCTGGCGATTCTAAACCGGTAATTTTCTTTAATATCTCATCGGTCACATAATAAATTTCGGTGGCCGATTTTCCAAATGAAAATCCTTTTCGAATCATCAACACTTCTATAGCAGGTGCTTCCGAAACTTGTTTCATTCCAGCGATCACAAGGCGCTTTTGGGCATAACGGAATTTGCGTAAAGTGCGTAACTTGACAAAAGTTTTGACAATTGGGTGTTGCAGGCTGCTGACTTCTTTTGGTATCATCAAATTCCATTATGGCAAAAAAGAAGTTTTATGGCTCTCTAGCTCGCAGGATTTTAGTGATCTGCCTGACGCTGATCATCATCCCTCTCATCTTTTATTCTGTACTCATTTGGGATCGGGATTGGCGGATCAAACTCGATACTATCTTCTCAGAGCTGAGAATCATAGGAGATTCGTCTTTAGAAATCTATGAAGAGTGGCTCGAAATTAAAGAACTTCAGCTGGAGAATAAAAGTGCCAAAGATAATGAAACCTATTTTGTCTTCTCCAGGGAAGGAAAAGCCGATTTTTTCCAAAAGGAGCTCGACACAGCCTTTAGCGAAGGGATCGTTGTTTTTGTTGGATTGAATCCAAACAACAATAAGGAAGAGATTTTTGTCTTCAAACGGTTTGGAGATGAGCTGCGGGGCTTAAGCGTCGACGGCTTGACCTGGATCAACCTTTTTGTCCCAAATCCCCAATTTGACGTCTCTATACGGGATAAGTCTGGGGCATTTGTCCTTTCAACCGCAAAACACTTTGACCATTCTCAAGAGGTCATTTTCCATCTTCCCTTGCCTGACTTGAGCTTCAAACAAGCTTTTGCTCTAAGGAACAAGCATCTTTCTTTGCGCGTGCCGCTGCCAAACGCGCTTTTCGATTTTCAAATTGAGATTTCTCGTGAGCAAATTAAGCAGCTAGAAGGGGGGAATGTCTTCAAGCGTCTTGGCGAATTCATGATTCTGCTCATTGTCATCGGAGGAATCGGCGCTTGGCGACTGATCCATCGGATGGCTCGCCCCTATGATCAACTTGAGCATGTGATGGATGCTGTCGAAGTGAAAGACTATAATCGGAGGTATCAACACGATCGATTTGGTTTTGAGATCAATACCTTGGGGATGAAGTTCAATGAGATGATTGAAGTGCTCCTACGTAATATCGAGGAGGCGAAAACAGAGAGGGTCAAGGCGGAATTGCTCCTCAAGGAGCTCCAAATTGGACAGGCTGTCCAAAAGGAGCTTTTGCCCAAAGAGATCCCTCAATTTAGTGGACTACGCATTGGCCATGGATTTGTTCCGGCAAAAGAGGTAGGTGGCGATTTCTATGACCTCTTTGTCAAAGATAAGAACCAATTGATGCTGGCGATCGCAGATGCCTCCGATAAAGGAATATCAGCGTGTTTGTACTCCCTTATCGCTCGCAGCCTGCTCCGTGGCTTCACCCAAAAGGAGCAAACGCTTTCAGACGCGATTTTGCAAACGAATAATCTTTTTTATCGCGATGTGCAGACGACAAATAACTTTGTGACTGCCTGGGTCGGGTATTACCAAGTTGAAGAGCAGATGCTGACTTATACTTCGGCAGGCCATTATCCGGCATTGCTCGTCCATCCAAATGGTCAGATCGAAGAATTAACGACGGCAGGGATTGCTTTGGGGGTTTCGATTTTGCAAGAAGTTCAAATGCGCTCCATCCAACTTACTCTCGGCTCTATTCTCTTGCTATATACCGATGGTGTGGTGGAAGCACATAATGAAAAAGGCGAGCTCTTCGGAAAGAGTCGCCTTTTTGACTTTGTTATCTCTCATCGCACTTTAGAACCTCAGCAACTAATCGATCAATTGATTGCTGAGGTTGGTCAGTTTGCTAAGCAAATCGCTCAGCACGATGACCTAACGGTCCTCTGTCTAAGAAACTCTTAGTAAGAGCCTCTTGAACCAGTCTTAGGAGCTTGAGCTGGCTTCTTTGCAGGAGCCTGCGGAGCTTGATCATCTGAAGACTGGCTGTCGCCGTTGCTATAGCCATTACCATTGCCATTGCCATTGCATGAGCAGCATGATCCACAGTTATTACCACAACCACAAACAGGTTTGCAGCAAGTTCTGCAGCAAGGCTTAGGACATGGGCATGGAGCTGGGCAGCAAGGCTTAGGACAGCATGGTTTTGGGCAACATGGCTTAGGACAGCATGGTTTTGGGCAGCAAGGCTTAGGACAGCATGGCTTAGGACATGGACAAGGTTTTGGGCAAGGACATGGCTTAGGACAACAAGGTTGTGGGCAGCATGGCTTTGCACAAACGTTACAACATCCGCCGCAACCGGCAGACAAATTGGCATTGAAGCCGAGGCCTAATGCAAAGGCAGCTAACCCGAGCATAATAGGCTTCATAAATAGTTTTACCATATGGTTCTCCTTTAATTAGAGGATTCCTCTCTTGTTTTTAATGTAACTAAAACTATTTTCTTAGGCAAAATAAATATTTAACAAGGTGGTTAAGTTTCTTATTAAGAAGCAGATACGATAGAAAAAAATCAGACAGAATGAAAGACTCTACGAACCCGTTCGACAGAGACAAATTTCTGCCAGTGTTTATCCCTAAAACGAAATCCTTTTAAATTTGGGACCCATTTTGGAGGAAGAACTACTGCTGCATTTGCCCAACTTGGCCTCCAAAAATCTGCTACCATCTTGTGACGGCAAATCGTTACCGTCGGTAGTCCCAGACAGGAAGCTAAATGACCAATTCCCGAATCGTTTCCAATCATCATACCAGACTCAGCCACAAAGGTAGCGATCTCTGACATATTGGAAAATGCGGGGGCATTCACATTGGGCCACTGCGGACGTTCCTCTTTGGTAAGGACCCAGGCTGTCTCATACCCATCCTTCTCAAGATAGTTTGCCAGCCTTAAGAATTTTTCCTTGGGCCAATTCTTACTAGGTCTTGAGCTGGTTGGATGGATGATGACCCGCTTTTCAAATTTTTGATTCGTCAAAATTCTGATCCCATTTTCTTTCGTCACCCGCTTCAACTTCAAAACATCTCTGCAAAAGAATTCCAAATTATCGGCAAAGGGCAGCCTCCCATTAAAGCGTCCCACTTCCCAATAACGGTAATCACATTTTGGGGTTGCGATAGGATTGAGAACGTAAGTGGAATTGGGATACTGTTTATAGCACTTCTCAATGACCCGATCCATTTTTTTATCATAGATAAAAAAGAATTGTTGATAGTGGTCGACGATTTCTTCAGAGAATGGAGCGATGGGCAAGTGAGGAAACCAGTCTTGGAGTTGATTCAAGAAGGGATGATAGGTAACGACCTCGTGGCCATTTAGAGCTAAATTATTTGAAAGGACCAGAGCGAGCAATCCATCTCCCAACCCTAAACAGCTAATAACCGCGGTCTTCATCACCCCAATTATAGCATCTGGCAAAAAAAGCCTATACCAAAAAAGAGAAAAATCTGATGATTGAGCCGAAATGAATACCCATCGGAGAATTTTCATCGTTTCCTTAGGGCTTTCCCTCTCGATTTTAGTTGGGACAATTTACCTGCTGAATCGGAGTCCCCCTGGGTTTTCGCTTGATAAAATCTGCTCAACCTTAGAACCAAGTCGCAGATGGGCAATTGGCAAATTATCAGAAGCAGAAAGAGAAGAAATTTGCAAAATATTCTGCCAAGATTTTAATTATCTTGGTTCGGGCGAAGAGTGCATCGCCTTTTTGTCTGCAGATGGCAAGTATGTGCTCAAATTTTTCCGCACCCGCAATTTGACACCAAAAAATTGGCTCAAACTAATCCCATTACCTGGTTTAGAACAATACAAATTCAAAAAAATCGAAAAGAGGATGCAGCGGCACCAGGAACTTTTTTCCAGCTATAAAATGGCCTACGAGGATCTCAGGGAAGAGACAGGCCTAGTCTACATTCATCTCAACAAAACCAAAAATCTACACTCCAAAGTTAGACTCTTTGATCGGATGCGACGCTGTCATAAAATCAACCTAGACGACTATGAATTCATCGTGCAAAAGAAAGCACAGCTAGTCAGCGATCGGATCACAGCTCAGATGCAAAAAGGGGATAGAGATGGAGCCCTAGAATCGCTGAGCATCCTCCTTAAACATGTCGTCAAACAATGCAAGAAAGGGTATATCGATCGAGATGTTGAGATCAATCCTAACTACGGATTTGTTGGAGATCAAGTAATCCATTTCGACGTTGGTAGGGTAGTGCGCGATGAAGCGGCCCAAAATCCCTCATATTATCAAAGAGAGATCTTACGTATTGGGGAAAAATTGGAAGAGTGGCTTAAAGTGCAATATCCAGAGCTGCTGCCTGGCCTCGAAGAGCTCATCGATAATATGACCGATCCCTCTTTCAGTTAAGCTCCAAAAGAGGCAAATGCGTCATCGGTTTTTTGCGATTGGATGGGAGTGTAATTGGCGAATTGTCCAAGCTCTTTTCTAAACGTCAGGTGCACATCGCCTACAGACCCATGACGGTTCTTGGCGATGATGAGCTCAGCCATTCCAGGCTTATCATACGGATCGTAATATTCCCGCCTTAATAGAAACATTACCAGGTCGCTGTCTTGCTCGATCGATCCGCTCTCACGCAGATCGCTCATCATTGGGCGATGCCCTTGCCTCTCCTCTACTTTGCGCGAAAGCTGAGACGCGCATAGGACGGGAATATTCAGTTCGCGGGCCAAATTTTTTAACATCCGCGAGATTTCTGAGATTTCATTCTGACGGTTTTCCATGCTTCGGATGCTGCCTGAGCCAGAAATGAGCTGCAAATAGTCGATGACCAAAAACTCAATTCCATAGACCTCTTTCATTCTTCTAGCCCGCGCCCTAAGATCAGTGATTTTAAGCCCCGGTTGATCATCGATGACCATTGTATAGTTTTGAATATGATTCACGACCGATACGATTCGCTGATATTCCTCTCCGCTGAGCGAGCCCTTTTTTATTTTGTCCGATTCTACCTCAGCTTGTGAGCAGATAATCCGATGTAGCAGCTGTTCTGCAGTCATCTCTAGAGAAAAGATCCCGACAGGCATCCCATTCTTGAAACAGATATTTTCCGCTACGTTAATCGCAAAAGCGGTTTTCCCCATCGCAGGACGCCCAGCGATAATCATCAAATTGGAAGGGTTAAATCCGCCGACCATTTTGTCAAAATCGATAAAGTGGGTCGAAATACCGCTAATTCCCAAATCATCAGGATCCCGATTGCGGTACAGCTCTTGTTTTTGTTGCAGAGCTTCCAAAAATGGCATTTCAGATGCCGCTTTTTTACCGCTTAGCAAATCGGCGATCGTCACGCCATCTTTAGCATTCGTTTGTTGGCTAATTTCATAGAACTTTTTTTGTGCGCTGTCGAGTGCGGTCGAGACGTCCTGAGGATCTTCCAGAGCCTCTTTTTCTACCTCTTGCGCCGCCAAAATCATTCTGCGCAAAATTGCCTTGCTCTTCACAAGCTCTGTATATTCTTCGATATAAGCAGATGTCCCCGCATACTGGGCCAATGTCGTCAGGTAACCAATACCCCCAACGCTTTCCAATTTGCCTATTCGTTTGAGCTCTTCAGCCATTAAATGCACATCGGCAGGCTTATCATTCCGATAGGCATTTTTCAGCGTCGCAAATACAGTCTTATGTTCGGAGTAGTAGAAGTCTGCATCGTCGAGCACGTCAGCAGCAATATTGAGACTGTTGATGTTGGTGAGCATCGAACCGAGAACCATCATCTCAGACTCTTTCGAATTGGGTGGAACCTTCATTTTTTCACTCATGTCAGTGAGTGTAACCAAAAGCGTGGTTGATGGGAAGTGTTATACCGAAAGAACCTGAAGAATCGGTTTTTGGCTGCGCCGGCATCCTGGATTTCGAATCCGCCTGCATCGCTCAACCTATTCAGGTTGACCTGCTTCGTCGCCGCTGCGCTGATTCAAACTCCAGGCGCCGGCTTTGCCAAAAATCGATTCTTCAGGTTCTTTCGGTATAATCCTTGCAGCAGCTAGGCAAAATCCCGCAGTCATCGTCTACATCATAATCGACGGTGAGCACAACATAAGCAACATACGCTGTAAACGGAAGAAGTGAACCTATTGTAAGGGCGAAGTCTGCAAAAGAATGTAAAGCCGCTTTACTAATCAGATTAGCTACTGCCTCCTGAGCAACGGGGAAGGTGATCGCACCGGCAAATGAGGGCAAAGCGAATTTATATCCGCAATATCCTTCGACAGTGAGACGATAAAATAGCGATGCAGAAAAGCAAAGTGCCAAATTGACAGGAATTGAAAATGGGAGCGCAAGCATAAAAAAACTCATCGTAGCGACGCGGAAGATATGGTTGATGAGAAGTACAATTTTGTAAATCGTTGGATTATGGTACAGAAAATCGTCGACTGCATCCTCAGGCCTTTCTAACACGTTTACACGTT
This sequence comes from Verrucomicrobiota bacterium, assembly GCA_018239985.1. Classification (GTDB taxonomy): domain Bacteria; phylum Chlamydiota; class Chlamydiia; order Chlamydiales; family Rhabdochlamydiaceae; genus Sacchariniichlamydia. The sequence continues at coordinate 206,401 of JAFEGK010000002.1, forward strand.
CTAAAAGGTTGTGAAACTGGACTGATAGACTCATGAGATTCTCCAAAATTTAAGAGAAATAGCTTAGGGGATAATGTTTTTTTTTTACAAGGAATCAAATCTGTTTGGTTGCTTCTTCCCAAAAAAA
>JAFEGK010000002.1:206537-206699 GCA_018239985.1 Verrucomicrobiota bacterium
GCCCTCCCCAATTGGGGAGGGCGTTTGAAAGGAAACGGTTTGCCTTCCTCACGGGACTGCGTCTCGCTCGTCAGGCCGGCCCTTCGCTGTGCTACGCACAAAGCTACGGGCTTCAAATCCCTCACGCAACCAAAACTATTTGGTTGCTTCTTCCCAAAAAAA
>JAFEGK010000002.1:206732-261118 GCA_018239985.1 Verrucomicrobiota bacterium
CCAATTGGGGAGGGCTGTTTTTTTCGGAAAGAGAGGGATTTGAACCCTCGGTACCCTTTAATGAGGTACGCGTCCTTAGCAGGGACGTGCCTTCAGCCACTCAGCCATCTTTCCGTATTCGGTGAATTTTACCTTTCTGGCTCTTTAATGTCAGCGATAAAAGCTTGAAGGGGGCAGTTCTTTGCCGGTAAGAGCATTGAAGTGGGCTGTACGCACTGAGCCGTCAGCCTTCTGGATCACGATCCGATGGACCGGCAGGTAGAGCTCTGAGGCGCTACGAATCGAGACCTCTTCCCCAAAAGACAATTTGATCAATCGCTCTATCTGCGCACGGCTAAAGTTCTTGTCAGCTCGCTCGACTCTGCGATGGGAGCGGGTTGTCAACTGCTCATGCAGCTTGGTCTCGGGTTTGACTACGAGTTTGGGGTCTTCAAGATGGAGTCGGTATTTGTTATTACCTAAGGAAGTGATAAGATTTTTTTTGAGACAGCTGCGCAATAAGATTTCAAGAAGGGGTAGCTCAATTTCAGCTTTCTTGAGGAGGGTGGCTGTTTCACAGGTGCCGCCTTGGATTGCAAAAATGTTTAGTAATTTGATCTCATTGGTGGTGGCGCTTGTCAAGATACAGTCGGCAAATCCGTGTGTTTTATCCCACGATTTGGTGTTAAGGATCATTTCTCCATCGGTGAGATCCCATAGGATGAATCCTTCTTTGGTCCGTTTCTTGGAATCGCAATACTTCACTTCGAGAAGCAAATGTGGGAAAAATTTCAAGGAAGGCTCAAGATAGCGGGCTCCCTTTTCTTTCAGTAGTTTTTTACTATAGGTGTCCATCACTTGAGTTGCGTCAAAACGAGTCTCAAGAGCGTTAGTACTGCGGAAATCAAGCAGTTCTTCTACTTTTTGCTTGAGATCGGGATTTTTATCTGTCATCCAGAGGAATCCGTAGCCCCCGACCGCCAGTGTGATAAGTGTAAACAATAGTCGCATAATTCTTAGGATACGCGAAAGGGGATTTTTTTTAATCAGAGGGTTAAGGTATATCTTATTCAGATATGATTTTTCGTGATCGATGTGATGCTGGGAAGCAGCTGAGTGAAAAGCTGCAGCACTATAAGGATGCCGATGCGGTTGTCATCGGCTTGGTTCGTGGCGGAGTGGTAGTGGCTGCGGAAGTGGCTTCTGCGTTGAAACTTCCTCTAGATGTGATGATCGTAAAAAAAGTGGGGGCTCCTGAAAATGAAGAGCTAGCCTTGGGAGCGGTCTCTGAGGAGGGCATTGGGGTGTTTAACGATCATTTGATTTCGCTTCTGGGCGTTTCTAAGGAATATCTACGGAAAGAAATTGAGCGAAAAAAAGAGCTGATCAAAGAGGCAAGAAAGGGATATCTCAAAAAGCATCCCTCTGTGCCGCTTAAAGGGAAGACGGCAATTTTGGTCGATGATGGGATTGCGACGGGCGCGAGTATGAAGGTGGCCATTCAAGTAGCTAAATCCAACCAGGCCGCTCGAGTTGTTTTAGCTGTTCCTGTTGCTGCTCCAGAGAGTCTTAGAGAACTAAGCCGAGAGGTCGACGAGATCATTTGTTTGTATGCTCCCTCTACTTTTAATGCAGTTGGAGCGTTTTATAAGCATTTTTCGCAAATCACCGATGCTGAAGTGGCAACTCTTCTTCAGAATGAGTAATTTGCGTTTTCTAATTTGCGGAAATGGATGTCAATTTCTCGCATCGAGTGGTCTTTGAACTGTTTTAGGATTTCCACCCGCTTCTTAAAGGCTGGGAATGCATCTTGCATTTCGAATTGTGCAAAGTTCTCTTCCAGTCTTTCCATCGGGAGGGTCTCAATTTTTTCGATCATCCTTTCTGAGAATTTATTTCTGGCCTGAGGAAGAAGATAGAGGGCATTGAAGAGTTGTTTGTTTTTGTCGGGAAAGGTGAGGCCGTTGTCGAGCTTTATCAAATGATAGATGCCAGCCTCATTTTTGCGGGCGTAAATGTTATTCGCATGGGCATCTGTATCATAGCAGAGTAAAATGAATAAAAATAGTTCTTCAAAATTCGATGGATCGATTAGGCCCAGTAGCTCGTTGTCTTCTAAACCTGCCTTTAGCCACTCTTCCGCAAGATCGCGCAAATTTTCAATCTTGTGAAGGTATTCTTGAATGGAGCAGAGTTTTTCGACGCTGCCAAATGGGATGACAGCTAAATGGGTTTCTGGGGTCAGATGGGATAGGCCGATGGTGTCGGCTAGGGCATAGGCGAGGGCCTCAGCCTGGGCGGTGCGGCGGCAAGAGATGTAATCGCGCATCTTAGGGCACTTTGGCTCTACTGGTTTGATGACGTATTGAGGTGTCTGGTTTTGGTCTATGAGGAAATAGACGGGAGCACTAAACGCTGGTAGTGAGAATAGCAGTGCGCTAACGAAGATCTTGTTTAGCTTCAACATCGATATAGACTCTTTCAAAAAAACCATTGCCTATGGGTTCAAATCCAATGGATTTGACATACGGTTTTGCAATATAGGCAGAATTCCAATGGAAAATGGGAGCAATCGGCATTTCATCGAGGAAAATCGCCTCAGCTTGATCTAGTAGGGCAAAGCGCTCCTTATCAGAGCGGGCTTCGCATGATTTGTTGAGAAGCTGGACGTAGGTCTCATTTTGCCAATTCGGATAATTTTTGACGTTTTCTTTGTATTTAAAACGCTCAAAGATGTTGAACGGGTCGCGGTATTGGGCCATCCAAAAGCTCTGCGCCATCTGGTAATTGCGCCCTTTCAGCAAGTGGAGGAGGAATTTTTTGTCGATGCTTTCAAGTTCTACGTAGACGCCGAGTGCTTCAAACCACTGCTGTTGCAAGGCTTGGGCGATCTTATGGTTTGATTCGGCTTTTGAATAGATATACTTGACTGTAGGAAAGTCTTCAGCGGAGATGTTCAGCTCTTGCAGCCCTTTTTGAAATAGGGAGCGGGCGGTCTCGATATCTGCATCTTTGAAAAAATTTGACCGGTTGCCTCTCCGCTTGAGAAGGGGTGGGATGATGCCAAGGGCGGGTTGCTCACTGAGTTGTGTAATGTTGCGGACAATTTGTTCTCGGTTCATCGCATAGCAAAAGGCTTTGCGGATGTTGACGTTGTTGAAGGGATAACGATCCACATTAAATGCGCAAAAGGTGGTTGCAGGGATCTGTGTGATTTGCAAATCTTCCTTTTCCGCAACTTCATTGATCGCGTCTGTCGGAATGGCGATGAGGGGCTGCCCAAGGATATCGATTTGCCCTTTCTCATACATTTGTAAGGCTGTCATTTCGCTATCGACCATGCTGAAGTTGATCTCTTCGAGGATGACGTCGCCAGCTTTGTAATAATAGGGATTACGCTCAAGGACGATGGTATTGTTTCTTTTCCACTCTTTGAGAAGAAAGGGGCCGCTACAAAGGAAGGTTTTTCCCGGTTGCATCGCCCAGTCGGGATTCGAATGGTCGATTTCTGAATTGACTGGATAAAAGACGCAAAATGAGGCTAATTCAAGGAAATAGGGGGTCGGATTTTCTAGGGTAACCTCTAATACCCGGGCGTCAAGGGAGTGAATCCCCACCTCTGAAAGGGAGGCCTTTCCCATTTTGGCTCCCTCGGCGTTTTTGATGGGGTAAAGTAGATGGGCATTCATGGCCGGGAAGTCGGGATTCAGGATATCTTTCCACGATTTCTCAAAGTCCCAAGCAGTAATGGGGGTTCCATCAGACCAAAAGGTCTCCCGAAGATAAAAGGTGTAGATGCGATTGTCTTCTGAGATCTCAACTCGCTCAGCCAGAGCCATTTTGACCCGTCCGTCATCATCTAATCGTACGAGCCCGTCGAAGAGTAAAAAGTGGAAGAGGGAAGAGAGAGTATCGCCCCCTTTTCGAGGATCTAATGTATCTGGGTCTGAGGGAATGTTGACGTTTAGTCGTTGGGTAATAGGGGGCGGCTCTGCATTTTTGCAACCACCGCAGAATAGACATAGAAGCGTTAGGAATAAGAGGGTTTGTTTAAAAATGACCTACCTCATAGTCTTAAGTTAAAAAATGTAGGATAATTTGAATTATTTGTAAATCGGAAAATGAGGTGGAAGAAATTTTATTGAGATAGGTTCTAGTAGCTGTGGGTATCGATCTTCACTTTACCGCGGAAGGTCCGGTAGATATAGAAGCCGTAGCCGAGCACTAGAGGTACCCCAATAGCAACGATGATGAGTAAGATTTTCAGGGTCAATTCTGAGGAGGCTGAGTTAGAAATGACCAGAGAATTTTTTTCGAGATCGATGGTTGAGCGAACCATATATGGGAAGGTGCCAATGGCCGCTAAAGAGAGCAGAAGAGCGATACTCAAACAAGAGGAAATAAATGCCCAGCCATCTCGCCCTTTCTTTAATAGAAGGGGGACTGAGAGGATCGCAATAAATCCAATGAGGGGTACGACGAATAGGTAGGGGCGCTCAAGCATGTGGGAGATCATATAGGCTTTGTCATAGAGAGTGGTATAGGTGGTCAAGAGGTAAGTGTAGATAAAAAAGACGATGGTTACAGGGACCCACTTTTTGATTCGATCATGCAACTCCCCTTCAGTTTTCATCACGAGGAAAATTGCGCCGTGCATGGTGAACAGTGCCACCGTTGTTGTGCCGATCAAAATGGCGTAAGGGGTGACAAAGTCTTTCAATGTCCCAACAAACATCCGATTTTCATCAAGAGGAATTCCCTGAATGATTGTTCCGAGGGCGACTCCGACGCCAAAGGCGATCCCTAAGCTGCCTGCTGCAAAAATCATATCCCATGTTTGTCTCCATACATTGGACTCTCGCTTACTGCGGAATTCGATTGAAACAGCACGCATGATCAGGCCAACAAGAAATAGCATCGTCGGGATGTAGAAGGTGGAGAGGATAGTTGCGTAAACAGCAGGAAATCCAGCGAAAAGGGCTCCTACAACGATCACAAGCCACACTTCATTTCCATCCCAAACAGGGCCGATAGCGTTAAGGAAAACGCGCCTTTCTTCGTCTTTCTTAGCAAAGAGATAGAGGATTCCAACGCCTAAATCAAATCCATCTAACATGGCGTAGCAGATCATGCTTAAGACGATGACGCAATAAAAAAGGATGTCCAATGTCATGGTTGACTCTCTTTGAATGGGTCAGAAAAGACAGGTGCAGCTTCTCCTTCCGCACTGGGTCCGTGCTTGATTTTTTTATCGAGAAGGGTGAGGAACACTGCGAGTAATCCACAATAAATCACCGCCAACATTATCAACGAGGCGAGCACTTGATCGGCGACGATTCCAGGTGAGACGCCATGGGTTGTGCGTAGCATTTTCCAGACGATCCAGGGTTGCCTTCCAATTTCAGCTGTCATCCATCCAACTTGATTGGCAATCTGGGGGAATGCGACAGAAATAACGAGAAAACGGAGGACCCACTTCGCATTTTCAAGTTTATTTTTCCTCATGAGGTAAAGGCCTGCTGCTGCACCCAGAACCATCAGCCCCCACATATAGATCATCATGTGATAAGCTTGGAAGGTGATTTGGATAGGTGGCCGTTCATCTACGGGAATTTCATTGAATCCTGTGACGGGCGTTTTAAAATCACGATGAACTAGGAAGCTGAGCAGACCTGGAATTTTCAAACCTTTGACGGTTTGGGTTTCGGTATCAACCCATCCGATAATGGCCATAGGGGCATATTCGGTCGTCTCGAAAATCCCCTCCATTGCCGCGAGTTTTGAGGGTTGGTGAACCGCCACACCAGTTGCACTGGAATCAGCTGAAATGAACTGTAACACCAGGACAATCGCAGCCATGATCAGGGCTATTTTCATTGTGAAGCGAGAGAATTCCAGGTGCCTTTTTTTGAGTAGGTAATAGGCGACGATGCTGATCACAAGGAAAATCCCTGAGAGCCAACAGCCTAAAATGACGTGGATGAGACGGTCGACGCTGCTTGGGTTGAAAAGCATTTGCCAAAAATCTGTGACAACTGCTCTAGCTTCCAACCCTGTCCCCTCGATTCTAAAGCCAGCAGGGGTTTGCATCCAGGAGTTAGCTATCACAATCCAAATGGCGCTAAAGTGGGCTCCAGCAGCAACGCAAATAGTGGAAAAGTAGTGCATTTTAGCACTCACTTTTTTCCACCCAAAGAGCATGACTCCCATGAATCCAGCTTCGAGGAAGAAGGCGAAAATCCCCTCGGCTCCCAAAGCGCTGCCGAAGACGTCTCCAACAAAATTAGAATAGCGTCCCCAGTTAGTCCCGAAGCCAAAAAGTTGGACTAGTCCCGTTGCAACTCCTAAGGCGAATGTCAGGGCGAAGATTTTAACCCAAAACTTGGTCATCTCGAGGTAAACGGGATTTTTTGTTTTGATATAAATCCCCTCGATGATGACGAGAAATAGCCCCAAGCCAATACTCAAAGGGGGGTAGATATAATGAAACATGCTTGTGAGAGCGAACTGAATTCTTGAAAGAAAGACGACATCCATAGGTATGGATTTTGTGTGAAATAAAAATTAAAATCAAGAGGCCGTTGCAAAACTCCGGTGCGCAGAGAAATCGCTCTTTTACAACTGCCTCTTAACCCAAAGTCGCTATTGCGACTTTGGGTTGAAGAATTCTAGAACCCTTTCATCGATAACAGGAATTCGACATTGCTGTTTGTCTTCTTAAGTTGGTTGCGCAAGAGGTTCATCGCATCGAGGGGAGATAGGTCTGCAAGGCCCTGTCGAAGCATGTAGATTTTCTCAAGCTCGTCGGGATGGTATAGAAGATCCTCTTTACGAGTACCACTCTTATTCAAATCGATCGCTGGATAAATTCTTCTGTCAGACAATCTCCGGTCGAGAACCAGTTCCATGTTTCCTGTGCCTTTGAATTCTTCAAAAATCACCTCTTCCATGCGCGAGCCGGTATCGATCAGGGCAGTGGCGATAATTGTAAGTGAGCCGCCTTCTTCGATATTTCGTGCAGCGCCAAAGAAGCGTTTTGGCTTATGGAGGGCATTCGCGTCGACTCCACCAGTGAGGATTTTACCTGAGTGCGGTTGGACTGTGTTGTAAGCGCGCGCGAGTCGGGTAATGGAATCGAGAAGAATGACCACGTCATGTCCACATTCGACCAGACGCTTGGCTTTTTCAATTACCATTTCGGCCACTTGGACGTGACGCTCTTGAGGTTCATCGAAGGTTGAAGAGACCACTTCCCCCTTAACGGTCCGGATCATGTCGGTCACTTCTTCAGGTCGTTCATCGATCAGGAGGACGATCAATTTCACTTTAGGGTTGTTGATGGCGATGGCATTGGCGATTTCTTGGAGAATGATTGTTTTACCAGTACGTGGAGGAGCGACAACCAGCGCGCGCTGTCCCTTTCCGATCGGGGCAGCAAGGTCTATAACTCTCGTAGTGATATTTTCTTTATTGGTCTCCATGACGAGTCGCTCTTTTGGATAAAGAGGCGTCAGGTTCTCGAAAAAGATCCGGTCTTTCCCTTTTTCAGGAAGCTCGTCGTTGATTTTTTCCACTTTGAGCATGGCGAAGAATTTCTCTTTCTCTTTCGGTGGACGGATAGTTCCGTAAATACTATCCCCTTTTTTCAGGTCAAAGCGGCGGATTTGCGCGGGAGAAACATAGATATCTTCATCGGAAGGGAGGTAGTTGTAGTTTGGCGAGCGGAGAAAACCAAATCCATCTGGGAGTACTTCGAGGACCCCTTCGGCAACGAGCACTTCGTTGGGGCTGGAGGCTTTCTTTTTGACGATTTCGAAGACCATTTTGGATTTGGTCAGGGAGCCGAGGTTGGTGATCCCCATATTGCGAGCATAATGGTCGAGTTGATCGATGCTGAGACGTTGAAGATCGGCGATCTTCGTGATGGAAATTTCTTTAGTTTCATTAGAGGGGGGATACGAGTCTTCCGTGAGGTTATTTGGAGTGTCGTCTTCTTGCATGATTTTCCTATTGGGTTAGGTTTGTGTAGAGATTATTGACCTGTTTTTCTAATTCGATCATGGATCCGTTATTCAAGATCACATAATCGGCTTTTGCAGCTTTTTCTTCTAGAGAGAGTTGATGGGTCATCCGTTTTTCAAACTCCTCCAGAGGGTTGCCGGTTTTACTTTCATACCGCTTTTTTGCAATTTGAGCATCGGCGGCAACGACAATAGCGAGATCGAATTGGTGTTGTTTTTCAATTTCATAAAGAAGGGGGATTTCTGCTACAAAGAGGGTGAATTTTTTTTGATCCTTAATCTGATTAAATCGATCTTCTATCTCTGTTAGGACAGCTGGATGGAGTATCTGCTCCAGAATTTTTAAATTTTTTTTATCTTCAAATACGGCTTGGGCAATTTTTTTTCGATCAAATTGGTCACCGTCGACTATCTCAGGGCCCAACAATTCAATAATTTGTTTGCCGATTGCAGTTTGCGGAATAAGCAACTGGTGGACAATGTCGTCGGCACTGACAACATACGCCCCTTTCTCCTTTAGAATCTTGCAAACGGAGGATTTACCTGTTGACAGGCCACCTGTAATGGCGACTTTCTTCAAAATTAACATTCCCCCCAATTTTTTCCAATCGAAATATCGACGACAAGTGGAATTTTTAATTTCATCACATTCTCCATGGTATTCTTCACCAGGGGTGTGAGGGGCCCGATTTCTTCATCTGGGAGTTCGAAAATGAGTTCATCGTGGATCTGGAGGATCATATAGCCTTGAAAAGGTTTGAGCTTTTTTTCGATTTCGATCATGGCCATTTTGATCAAATCTGCCGCAGTGCCCTGGAGAGGGGTATTGATCGCAAGTCTTTCGGCTGCTTGCCGAATGAAGGCGTTTTTATTATCCATTTCCGGAATAGGTCTTTTGCGTCCACAGAGAGTTGTCGAATATCCGAGGCGTCTAGCACTCTCTTTGCAGCTTTCGAGGTAATCGGCGACTTTTTTATAGCGATCAAAATAAGTGTTGATAAAGGATTTCGCCTCTTCTATCGAGATGCCGAGCTCTTTGGAAAGGCCGAAGGCTTGTTGTCCATACAAAATCCCAAAGTTGACCGCTTTAGCCGCGTGCCGCATTTTGGGATCGACATCAGCAAGAGCCACGCCATAGACAAGAGAGGCTGTATAGCTGTGAATATCCTCCCCCTCTTGAAATGCTTGGATCAGCGTTGGATCATCACTTAAATGGGCAAGTAACCTAAGCTCGATCTGCGAATAGTCGCCAGCCAAATAGCTCCACCCTTCTTGCTGAGGAATAAAGGCTGAACGAATTTTTCGCCCTTCTTCACTTCTGACGGGAATATTTTGTAAATTGGGATCTTGGCAGGACAGCCGGCCAGTGGCAGTGACTGACTGATTGAAAGTGCAGTGGATCCGTTTGGTTTTCGGGTTGATTCCCAGAGGGAGCGCGTCTACATAGGTGGAACGGAGTTTTTCTAGGGAGCGATACTCGAGAATGACCCGAATGATCGGATTGTTTTCTTGAAGGGCCTCTAAGACATCAGCGCTTGTAGAATAACCTGTTGTGGTCTTTTTGGCCGGGCGAATTGCCATTCGGTCAAACAGCACTTCGCCAAGTTGTTTGGGCGAATTGAGATTGAACTCCTCGTTAGCATAGCTAAAGATGGTTTGCGTCAGATCAGAAATTTTTTTCTTCAGATCATCGTGCATGGCATCCATTTGCCGGCTATCTAGAAAAATCCCCCGCTCTTCCATCTCTAGCAATACAGGGAGGAGAGGTAATTCGATTTCTCTAAAGAGTTTTTGCAGTTGTTTCTGATCGATTTCTTTTTCGAAGATTTCCTTAAGCCGAAAGGTGTAATCGACATCTTCGCAGCAGTACTTGGCCGCTTGCTCTAGAGGGACCTCGAGCATTGAAATTTCATTTTTCCCTTTTCCAATGAGGTCTGTAATGGGGATTTTAACTTTGCCAAAATACTCTAGGGATAGCGGATCAAGGCCGTGTCGTTGCCTATGAGGGGCGATCAAATAGGAGGCGAGCATCGTATCAAAGCCGATGTTTTTGACATCGATCCCTGCGTTGCGCAACACGTGGAGGTCGTATTTGAGGTTATGGCCAAAAAAGGCAATTTCACGATTTTGCAAAAGGGGCTTTAAATGGGCGAGAACTTGTCTATTATCTATTGCTCCGTTGAGGGGGATATACCAAGCCTTGGTTGGCTGTTTGCAAATCCCGATCCCCACTAATTGGGCTTCCATTGGATTAATCGAGGTAGTTTCTGTGTCGATGCATAATTCTTTAGCGCTGCTCAAAGTACCGATGAGTTTAATCAGCTCTTGTTCATCGTTGATGAGAGTATAAGACACTTCGCTTGGATCGACACCGAAATCAAGATCAAGCTCTTCTTTCTTTTTGTCGGGTAGGTGCAACTCTTTCAAAAGAGTCATGAAATGCATTTCTTGATAGAACGCTTTGACTTTATCTAGATCGGGCTCTTTAAGTCTAAAAAAATGATCCTCTTTTGGAAAATCGACTTCGGTGTTGATTGTCGCCAGTTGTTGAGAGAGCTTGGCAAGTTGTTTGCCCTCTCGGAAAATATCGCCCTTTTTCCCTTTGAGTTTTTCTGGGTTTTCTAAAATGGCATTAAGGGTGCCAAATTCGTTGAGTAGTTCAGCTGCGGTTTTCGGGCCTATTCCTCCAAGTCCTGGGATGTTGTCGGAGGCGTCTCCCATCATAGCTAAAAGGTCAATGATTTGCTCCGGAAAGACTCCAAAGATTTCTTTGACCTTGGCTCGATCCATGATTAAGTTGTTTTTATTGACGTTCAGGACAAATACATGATCGGTCACGAGTTGGGACAAATCTTTATCGCTAGAGCATAGATAGGTCTCAATCTGTTTCTCATTTGTCCATTTGGCGATGCTTCCGATTACATCATCGGCCTCGACTCCAGGGATTGCCAGATACGGGATTCCGCTGATTTTGCAGAAATATTGAGCTTGGCCCAGTTGAGTATAGAGGTCATCGGGCATTTTTGCTCGGTGGATTTTATAATCGCTATAGATCTCTTTGCGGCTTTTTGTGCTTTCCGGGCCATCAAAAACAGCGATCAGGTGATCTGGGGAAAATTCCTTGATCATTTTAAAAATGGAGCGGATAAAACCATAGAGGGCGCCTGTCGACTCTCCTTTAGGATTAGTCATGGGTCCAATGGCATAATAAGACCGAAACAGAAAGTTGACAGCGTCCAGGACGTAAAGCTTTTTCAAGGTTGATATAGATACAAGAGTTTTCCACTCAATTCAGAATTTGTGAAGGTTCCCGTGGGGAAAATGTGTTCCAATTTTCCTTTAGGAAGGCCTGCTTTATTTTCTTTTAGTTCTGTTAGGAACGATTCAAAATAGGAGATTTCTAGCACCTGGTACTTTTCATTTTCCCCGATACCGGCAGCTTTGACCAGGGCCGTTAGCGTTTGATCATAATCTGCATTGCCATTGTCAATAAAGCCATATTCTTCAGCTGTCTTAGCCGAAAAAACATTTGCACCATAGACGTTGATTAACTTTTCTTTATCTAGATTCTTGCGGGCGCTTGTAACGACGTTGAGGAAACGATCATATTCATCGACAATAAGGGTTTTAAGCGACTGCTCTTCCCCCTCTTTCCAGGGCCTAAATGGATTGAGCATATCTTTATCCTTACCTTCTGTAAGGGTCAGCGATTGGATCCCAATCATAGACATCAACTCAGATATGTTAAATGCAGGTCCCATCCGGACGCCAACAGAGCCGATGATGCCCGCGGGGGAGGAATAAATTTGATCGGCCGCTGAGCAGATGTACATCCCCCCCGAAGCGCAAATCCCCTCGACATAAGCATAGATGGGAACCTTGTATTTCTCTTTATAGAGTTGAAGGAGGTGATAAATAGCTGCGCTATCAGTTGCAGTGCCTCCCGGCGTATCGACATGAAGAAGGATCCCTTTTACCCGATTATTAGCAAGATCCCCTTCTCGTGAATCTAGCAGAACGGTTTTAAACTTATCCCCCTGTAACTTCCCCATTCCGATGACTCCGTGCAAATCGACCTTCAAAATGACAGGGGTGCTAGAGGGGAGCAATTTTCGGTCCCAATTGGCATCTGGGCTCAAGGTGAGAGTGCTCTTGTCAGGGCTCGAGATAGAACTTGTGAAAGCGCCAATACCGATAATGACGATACATAAGGCGACGGCAATTCCCAGGATGACGGCAATAGTGTTGAAGAATCCGCGCAGGGCCGAGATAAAGATTGATTCTCTAGTGAAATTCATAGACCTATTTTACCGGATAAAGGGGATTATACTCAATTTTTTTATATCTTGGCGCTCTGATTTTTCACTAGTTGGAGCAGCTCTATAAAAGCTAAAAGTCCGAAGACGAAGAAAATGGCATAGACAGAAGTTGGGATGCCGATTTTCAACGTAAGACAAATCAAGACGATAAACTGAAGTGCTGTTGTCGCTTTCCCCCATCTGATGGCGCGGAATTGGTAGGCTTGCCACTTCCCAGAAATTTTTAGGTATAGAGCAAAAATAAGGAGGAATCCATCGCGGGTGATCATCGCCAGAGCTTGCCAAACGGCAAACTGCTGCTCGTAGAGAAGTACTCCCAAGGCGATAAAGACAAAAAGCTTGTCCATCGCGGGGTCTAAAATTGCTCCGAGTCGAGTCGTTGAGCGGTAGCGCCGTGCCAAAAAGCCGTCGAGTGCATCTGTAAACATCGCCAGAACAATGGCGATGATCCGCACTGTCATGCTTGAAGATAAAAAAAGAAGCGCTAAAGGGGCTCTAAGCAGAGACAACCCATTGGATAGGCTAAACATTTTCTTCCTTCTTAGTGGTTTTCCTTTTTTTATACCAGATAAAGGCCATTACAGTCACACAGAAAGCTAAGAAAATAAACAAATTGGCAATTTTTACGCGAGCATAAAGTGCGTCGATGTTCTTCCCAAGAGTATAATAGAGGAAAAAGCAGATACTGCTCCACAATGCACAGGCCACACCATCCCACAGCGCAAATTTAAAAAAAGAGATGTGGCTTATTCCGCTCGACATGAAGAGGCCATTGCGCACTCCGAAAGGGATAAAACGGCCGATGATCAAAGCAAAAAAGCCTTTCTTTTCGTAGAACTTTTTGACTTTATCGATCTTTTTTTGGCTTAAAATTTTTGAGAAAAAAGGGACTTTTTGCAAGGCGGGGCCAAGGGTTCTTCCTACCCAATAGGCGATCCAGGCAGAAAAAAGGCAGCCTAAAAAGATGCCAAAAAAGAGCTTTAAAAGATTGGCAGGGATAATTGTTGCAGCGAGAATTGCGCTAAGGATCATCAGCAAATCGATGCTTATTGGGATGTTTAAGCCTGCAAGGAGGGCGCTGCCAAAAATGAGCCAATGGGCATGATGAGCGTGGTTATGGACAAATTCTAACAATTTTTCCATCTATGCTCAACGGGTAGTGACCAGCTCGGGCTCTGGTTCTTTTGCCTCTTCAGTGGTTAGGTCTAGGGTCTCATGTGTCGATGTAAGAGCGTGGAATTCTTTTCCAAGTAATCGAGTCGCCGCAATCCAACCAGCAATCACAAGAACTAGGATTCCCCCGACAAAAGGTGCGCTTAAGGAAATGGATCCAAAGATCATGATTAGGCCTTGGTGAATGACAGATGCGCCCGACTTTCCAAGTCGTGAGCCAAAGCCATCGATTGCTGCTTTTCCTTTCATGCGGCTCTCTTTGCTTAAGGGGATGAAAGAGAGTTCTTTTGTTGCGTCAAATAGTGTATATTTCGACGCGCGGGCCAGAACGTTTTGCAAAGAGCCAAAGAAAACGCCGATAGCCAGGGGTGTGCTGCCAAGGGCTAATGCAAGGGAGGAGAGGGCTGAATCCTTAAAGAGGAGGAATGAGAAAAAGCCAACGCCTGTGATCAAGAAAATAGCCGGAGGAATAAGAGCGCCTACAGTCCAGCTAAAACGGCGGATAATGTAACTGGAAATAAACGCCCCTATTGTGGCGATGATTCCGGTCCAGGTGAGGATATTGCAAAAGTAGGCATTAAAATCATTGGGGTTAGGATAAAGCTCTTTGATTTGTCCTTTCCAAACCACTTCGATTAGAGTAAGAGAAATGTTGAACATGATCACGACTACCGCTATGCAAAGGAGATATTTGGATTTAGCCAAAAATTTGAAGTTCTCTCTTATGCCCATTTTGAACTTCTGCTCGACTTCGCTCTTTTTCTCCTGGATTGCATTATAGCCAAGCCCTCGAAGATGGAGCCATCGGAAGATCCCCATACAGAGCAGTCCCGCTAAGATTACTAAGCTATTGAGCATGAAAACCGATTGTCCCCAGCCATCTACGCCGAAGGGAAACGCTGGATTGTATGTGTGTGTAGATATCCGATTGGAGATGAGGCCGGCGAAAGTGGTCGCCAAGTTGGCTCCTATGCCTAAAATGGCATAAAACCGCTTTCCGACACGTACCGAAGTGACCTCATTAGCAAATCCCCAGAAGAGGACTGTCATGATCATCGTGCTCCACATCTCCGACATGATATAGAAGGTGGTGTATGTCCAGTTGCGGAAGATGGCGATCAGTCCACTAAAGCCTTGAGGGAGAAGGTCTTGTAACTTGTCTGCGAGGAAGTGGGGGTGGAGGGCTGCTTGGTTGGGGTAGAGGAAGAAGGTAAAGATAAAAAAGAATCCCAGAAAAATGCTCATGAGAGCATAAAACACTTTCTCTCGGCTAAGCCAGTTTGAAAGGCGGGTAAAAATAAAAGTGAATAATAACGCGGCTGGTAATATTGCCCAAACTTTCAAAAAGGGTAAGGCTTCAGCTCCTGAGAAAGGGGCTGTGACGATTAATGCGTCCTTGGCTGATCGTAAAACGCTGTAGTTAAAGCAGATAAGGAAGAAGATAAGGAACATTGGCACGAACTTTCTATGCTCATCCCCATATATGGGCCATAGGAGTGATCGTAGCTTACCAAACCCTGAGGGTGTTGACATAACGTGTCCTGTTAAAGCCTAAGAATAGCTGGAATGTGATTAAAATAAAAGGGAAAAAACCATTAATTTAATGCATCTATCCCGGGAAGATGGCCAAACTCGATATATTCCAGGCAGGCGCCGCCCCCTGTCGAAAGGTGAGAAAATTTTTGAGTTAGACCCATTTGACTGATCGCCGCAATTGAATCTCCTCCCCCAACAATAGTGACTGCATCTAGATTGGCTAAATTCTCAGCCGTAGAGCGGGTCCCTTTGGCAAAATTTGGAAATTCAAATACTCCAAGTGGCCCGTTCCAAAAGATCATTTTCGCTTTCCCCATCTCTTCTTTCCAAAGTTTCAGTGTTTCGGGTCCAATATCCATCCCCTGCCACCCATCGGGAATTCCTTTGCTCACTTCGACGATAGTTTGCTTAGCATCATTCGTAAATTCTTTGGCGATCACAAGGTCTTTGGGTAAATAGATTGGTTTTTTAGCGCTGCTTAAAAATTGAGCTGCCTCGTTTACTAACTGATCTTCGCATAGCGAATTTCCAATGGCAATCCCTTGAGCTTTCAAGAATGTAAAGGCCATTGCGCCACCGATGAACAGTGCGTCGGCTTTGCTTAACAGAGATTTCAAAACACCTAGCTTAGTTGAGACTTTTGCACCCCCAATGATCGCATAGAAGGGGTGTTTTGGCTGTCCAAAATGTCGTCCGAGAAATTCGATCTCTTTTTGTAGTAAATACCCCGCGCCGCTTTTTCCTTTGAAATGCTGGGCGATTGTCGCAGTAGAGCTATGGGCACGATGAGCTGTTCCAAAGGCATCGTTGATATAATAATCGCCGAGTTTGGCTAATTTTTTTGCAAATTCAGGATCTTTTTCTGGCTTCTCTTCAGCGGGATAAAAGCGGAGGTTTTCAAGCATGAGCACCTCTTTAGGGCCGAGTGAGGCGACGATTTTTTCTACCTCTTCTCCAATGCTGTCGGGGGCCATTTTGACTTCTTTCTTGAGAAGCTCGCCTAAACGCCTCGCACAGGGTTTTAGAGTGAATTTTGGATCCCTTTGCCCCTCTGGCCTTCCGAGATGGCTCATTAGAATGACGCTTCCTCCTTTATCAAGAATGTGCTGGATTGTAGGGAGGGATTCTCGAATGCGAGTGTCGTCTGAAATTTCGCCGTTCTTATCGAAGGGGACGTTGAAGTCGACCCGAACCAGCACTTTTTTATCTTTTAGAGGCAGATCTTGAACGTTCATAACTGTGAAAAGGGGTTCGAGGCTTGGTTGAAACGGGGCCCCTTTTTTCTTTGTTTTAATTCGCCACGGATGGAAAAGAGCAGGTCTTGGTCGAAATCTTTGTGGGCGGCCCATTGCAAATATTCGATGGGGATCTCGGAAAAAGCGCGTCCTTTATATTTGCCAAGTGGCATGACTTTGAGGGCGATCGGTCTTTCCATTCTCCGCAGTAGCTCTTCCGTTGTGTTAAAGCCTTCGGAAAGATATTTGAAAACTTCGATGTTGACAATCACGTCGCTCATCGCTCGGTGCGCCCCCTCTTCGGCAATGTTAAAATGTTGTCGTAGTCTTTGCAAGGAATTGACAGGTGTCTCTCCATAGAGGCGGGCCATTCTCAAGGTATCGAGAAAGAGGTTGTTTCCTAAATTGCATGGGATTCTGCTCCGTTTGCACTCCTCCTGGATGAAGTTGACGTCAAGTTGAATTCCATGGCCGATGAGGACATGATTACCAATCATTTTAAGCACTTGAGGAATCACTTCTGGAGCTTTTGGCTTCCCCAGGACCATGTCATCGGTGATGTGGTGGATTTCGATGGTATTTTGAGGAATGGGGCGCTCGGGGTCGATTAACGTTTCAAAGGACTCTAGAATTTCATCAAATGTGAATTTGACAACGGCGATCTCAATAATCCGGTCGTTGTGGGGTTCTAGGCCGGTTGTTTCGCAGTCGAAACAAACGAACACTTCTTTTTCAATTAAACTCATCACATCCTTTTTTCTAGCTCTTTAATGAGGCAGAGCCGTCCTTTGGCATTCTTAATCGAATAAGGGAAATATGCTATAGGTTTATCACCGATTGCCTCTGATAGCAAGGCAAAATTTTTCTCGCAACTGCTCTGCACCATACTTTGACTGAGTTTATCAACCTTGGTGAAGACCACAACTAGCTTTTGTTTGAAGTGAATTGCCCATTTTGCAAAAGCGATATCTTCTTCTGTAGGAGGGTGGCGGCTATCGCAAAGGAGCAAGATCAATCTGAGTTGTTTGCGGCTTTGTAAATAATTTTGAATCAGAGTTCCCCACTCTTCACGCATGCCCTTAGGCACTTTTGCAAAACCATAGCCAGGCAAATCTACCAGCACAAATTCCTCATCTACAGTGAAGAAATTGATCAACTGTGTCTTGCCAGGCGTTGCAGAGACCTTGGCTAAACCCCTATTTTGGGTGAGATGATTAATCAGAGAAGATTTGCCTACATTTGAACGGCCGACGATGGCGATTTCGCCCATTTTTAAATCGGGGAATTGCTCCAATTTGGCAGCAGAGAGGATGAATTTAGCTTTTGTAAACATCGACGCTCCGTTTTCCTTCGCTAATCTGGGAAAGGGTCACATAGATGGTTCCCTTGGGTAGCAGATTTGCAATCCGCTCGGCCCATTCAATGAGACAAATCCCGTTTTCTCCTAAAAAGTCTAGGAAGCCTTTCTCTAAAAATTCAGTTTCTTTCTTCAGCCGATAAAGATCAAAGTGGAAGATCGGGGGCTCGCAGTCGTAAATATTCATGTATGTAAAGGTCGGCGATTGGACATTTCGGCTGGTAATGGCTCCGATCTCTGCTACTATTCCCTTTACGAGGGTCGTTTTGCCAGAGCCTAGATCGCCCTGTAGGGCGACAATCGATCCTTCTTGCAGGCTTCTGGCTAATTCTCGTCCAAATTCTACCGTTTCCTCTTCGGAATATAGTAATTTATCCAGTAGCTTCTTCATCGAGCCAACCCTCAATATATGGGGCAAATTCTGGGAGATCAGAAAGGGCTTCAACAAAGCTAGAGATTTTATCTTCTTGGAGTTTTTCTTGGATAAATTGGAGTAGTTCGTCGTCCATTTGGAATCGGTTTTGGCTTGGAACTTCAACAAGCGGAATCGATTTGATTTGGTTCTGTACAAAGTCTTCGATGACAGCGGCCTTGCTGTTGAACAATTTGCCGGTAACTGCGGAAGAATAGACGGTTTTGGTAATGGGTTCTTTCCGCTTTACAATGTAATTTTGAATCACTTCTGGGTCTTCTGAGACGAAGAAGCGCTTGACGCGCAGACCATCAATCCGTTCTGTATTTTCTGGGCATGTGGAGACCCAATCGTAGATCGCATCTTGGGGGTTAGGATGGGTGTTGTTTCCAAAGACTTTTCCTGTAAAAGGGCAGATATAGACTTTAGTCGTTTGTTCGTTGACACTCTCTTTTTGAAAGTGGATCTTTATTTCGGTCTCACGCCACAGCTTGCCTTGCGACTCTAAATTTTTTATTAATCCATCTTTGCTTTGGAAAATCTTTTTTTCACGAATAAAGAGGACCGGTTGGATTTTGAGCTTTTTCTCTAAGAAATAAAGGTAAGTAGTGACGACATCGGCCTTCTTATTTTTCTTAAGAAAACTTAGTACTTCCTCTTTTAAATTATCAGAAATCTGCATTCTTCCTCCTGCAAAGCAATCAGGTTAGCATAGCAATAACTATTATTCAAGAGGGTTTATAATTGGTGAAAATAAGATAAAAATTTTTAGGAATCGGCTGCTCACCCGCTCAATTCCCAAGACCATTCAAAAAAAGCTTGCTGGTTTGACGGCATTGAGGGGCCGAGTGGTTCGAAGCTCGATCCATCCCCTGACCTAGGGACTTGGGTTTCGTAAGGGATTAATAAACAATGAGAAAAGTTAAAGAAAAAAAACGATTGCATTTTATGTAACAGTGTTATATTATTAGGTCAATTAAGGAGGGGGTATGACTGTGAAAGAGAGAAAGATTCGGGAAAAGGAGCGGTTTAAGGGTGAGGTCCTGAGGGTCGCCTATGATTTGCTCAAAGAAGGCGGGCTGGAAGGGCTGACTTTGCGTAAGTTAGCTACTGGTCTTGAGTACAGCACAACTAAGCTGTATCACGAATTTGGGGGGAAACAGGAATTGATTGGATTGCTCGCAGAGGATATCTGTGAAAGGCAAAATCGAAGAATCGAGAAGATCAAAAAAGATGCCGATCCTGAAAAACATCTGTTGAGGGTAACACGAGAAGCTTCGGTTTTTTACACGGAAGAGCCGTGGTCTGCAGGAATATTGGCAATTGTCCGGTTCGGCGGGGAAAACATTCCTATGCCGCCCGCTTTCATAGAAGCAGCGAAGCGTTTTAGGAGTTGCGTCGATGCTTTGAATATCCCGGCGCTTAAGTCGGGCGCTGCGTTAGATGAGGGGCTTAATGTGACACGGGCGCTGATGTTGGGAGCGCTTAGTATTTTGCATCCTGATAGTAGTGAAAAGGAAAAATTGCTGGTTATAAAAATAATCGATGATGGGATGCGGCTAATTATTGCGGGATGGAGGAGTTTATGAATTCAATTTTTAATATTGCGGCGGGAATGCATTTATTTTCCCTTGGTGAACAAAAGTGTCTCAGAAGTCCTGTGGATATTCCAAAAGGGGTCGCTAAGATTGTGGTTGAGTTTCTCAATCAAGAGGATATGAATAGTCTTCTATGGGTTTCTAAAGGATGGGCGGCAGTTGTGCTTGAAAAAAGAGCTAATAGCAAGTTGTTGCCTCAACTGATCAGAGGTTTTGAGAGTTTATTTGAGGCCCATCTGAAAAGTATTTTTGTAAGCCTGCCTAATTGCATTGTTGAATACACTAAATTCTTTGCACAGCTGAGAACAAAAACAATTCAGAAAAACTGCACACGTTTTAAGTTGTGCGAATTAGAGCAATTGCATGATCTTTGGGAAGATTACTTGCAGGTACGAAGAATCGAGTACACTTTTTGCCAAGAGGTGATTCGTAAGGGCGCAACACTACGTTATGCTCCCAAAAAAGAGGTTGTGTGGGATGATGCAACTTGCAATATGGTGATCCCTTTTCTAAACGCTCTCATAGATGAATTTAGGCTGGAAAAAGCAAGGGATGCGATTCTGTTCAAATACGCGCCACTGATCGCACGAGCTTTGAGAAGAGATGGATCTTTAGAATGGCTGGAGAAGCTAAAAAAGATTAATGTCTTCGTAACGACTGACTTGGGGAAAAGGCTTTCGGAGATGGAGGCTGCTTGGCATTTGGATTTTCGGAAATTGCGCATGACAAAATAGTTAAAAAATAGATTGTTCTCTCTACGCACCTTCAAGTTAATTTTCTTGTGTAAAATAAACTTTTTACGAGCTGCTATACTGCGACCACTAAAAAAAGTGTGAAAAATGCCAAGGAGGTGCCCTGAATTTAAGCCAGGCGAAGCCGGCGCCGAAGCAGCTAAGCTTAAAAAGCTAAAGCGAGGAGGCGGGTCTCAAATTCAGTGGCTATCCGACGCAGGCAGATTCACACTTTTTGAGTGGTCGCAGTATATCTAAATTATTAACCCGGCACCCAAATAGGTGACAAAGAACGCAGCCGCAGCAAGTTATTTGTCACCTATTTGGGTGTCGGTTTAATAAGTAATTGATTTTTGTGAGAATAAACGGTACACTTACATCTTCTTTGTATTAAAAGGAGGAAATTTACCTATGACAGTTTTAGAGAAACAACTCGTTCTAGAAAAAATTTCAGTACCAGGTTATCACAAAGTCATTAGGGCCAGAGACCCTGGAAGCGGTCTTGATGCCATTATCGCCATTCATGATGTTCGGTTAAGTAGTGTCGGTCTCGGGGGAACCCGAATCCACCCTTACGCCTCGTTTGATGAGGCTCTGCGAGATGTTTTGAGATTATCGCGCGGAATGACTTATAAGGCTGTGGCTTCCCAATCTCCTTGGGCGGGGGCAAAGTCGGTGATCATCGCTGACCCTAAAAAAGGTAAAACCGAAGCTCTGCTCTATGCTTTTGCTGAGGCTGTTAATAGTTTGAAAGGAGAATATATTTGCGCTGAAGACTCGGGCTGTACTCCTCAAGATATTGCGACTGTCGCTGAGAAAACTCCCTATGCTGTCGGTCTTCCAAATGAAAAAAGTAGCGGGAACCCATCCCCTTTCACTGCTTGGGGTGTTTTCCGCGGAATTCAGGCGGTAATGTTTCAGCTGTTTGGAAATGATTCTGTCGAAGGGCGGACTATAGCTCTTCAGGGGCTCGGTAGTGTTGGCGCGCGGCTGGCTGAAATGCTATTCTGGCACGGAGCAAACTTGATTGTTACCGATGCCCATATGGACAAAGCTGAAGGGATCGCTAAGCAATTTAATGCAAAATTAGTGACGCCTGATGCGATATATGAGCAGCCTTGCGATGTGTTTTCTCCTTGTGCTCTTGGGGCTATTATCAATCCGCAAACTATTGAGCGGCTCCGTTGCCGCGCGATCGCTGGTGCAGCAAATAATCAATTGCTGACGGATAGCGATGGTGAGGAGCTCCGTCGTCTTGGGATTCTCTACGCGCCTGATTTCGTCATCAATTCCGGCGGACTGATCAATGTGACAGAAGAGACTGTTGAAGGGGGCTATAATCCACAGGCTGCCCGAAATAAGATTGATAAGATCTATGATCAACTTCGGCTGATTTTTGAAATCGCTCAAAAAAATGAGAGCTCGACGCTAAAAGCTGTCATGCAACTGATCGATTATCGCTTGCAACATGGAATTGGCAAACGTCAAGAGCCCATTTACATGCACCATGCGGGTATAAAATACTAATGATGATCGCGCAGCGTCTTCAAGAAGTTGTCGAGAGGGCATTGGAAAAGGCTTATGGTGAGGCGCTAGCTGATCAGCCTCAACTTTTAAAACCTGAGATCACTCAATCGACTCAGCCCCAGTTTGGCCATTACCAATGCAATAATGCGCTCAAATTGGGTAAGTTGCTCAAGCGTGATCCGCGCCAAGTTGCTCAGGAAATCATTGCGCAATTGAGTGTTGACGCTTCGATCATCCGTAAACTTGAGGTGGCCGGCCCCGGCTTTATCAATATCACCCTTAAGCCTGAGTTCTTAGAAGATGAGATTGGGCGACTACTCAAAGATGAGCGTTGTGGCGTGGCAGCAGCGGCAGAAAAAAATCGGGTCATTGTCGAATTTTCTTCTCCAAATATTGCTAAAGAGCTCCATGTGGGCCATTTGCGTTCGACTATTATTGGGGATGCGCTGGCGAGGCTTTTTGAGTTTTTGGGTTATGATGTTTTGCGGCTCAATCATATTGGCGATTGGGGAACCCAATTTGGGATGCTGATCGCTTACTTGAAAAGGTTCGAGCCTGGGTTTCTCACCGGAGAAAAAATGGCCGATTTACCGCAGCTGATGCACTGGTATCGGGAGTCCAAGAAGGTTTTTGATGCCGATCCTGAATTCAAAAAACAGGCCCAATTGGCTGTGGTGTCTTTGCAAGGTGGCGACGAGGCGACTCTTGAGGCTTGGGAGATGATTTGTGATATCTCACGCGCGGCATTTAGCGAAATCTATGAATTGCTCGATATCAAGATTGTCGAACGAGGGGAGTCTTTTTACAATCCGTTTCTTCCTGAAGTTGTCGCTGATCTAGATCGAAAAGGGCTGATTACGGTTTCCGATGGGGCCAAGTGTGTTTTCCTCGATGGGTTCACTTCTCGTGATGGGACGCCGCTGCCGATGATCGTCCAAAAATCCGACGGCGGTTACAACTACGACACAACCGATATGGCAGCGATGCGCCACAGGATCGAAATGGAAGGGGCCGATCGGATCATTATTGTGACAGATGCTGGGCAGAGTCTTCATTTTCAGCTGATTGAAAAGACTTGCGAAAAAGCGGGCTATCTTGATCCTCACCAGGTCCGCTTCGACCATGTCCCTTTTGGAGTGGTGCTAGGAGGGGATGGAAAAAAATTCAAAACTCGCTCTGGTGAGACCGAGAAGTTGATCGATCTCATCTCTGAAGCGATCGATCAAGCTACGGCGATTTTTAGAGAGCGGTTGCCAGATGCTGATGAGCAGGAGATTCAGCAACTGGGTAAGATTTTGGGTGTCGATGCGATCAAATATGCTGATTTGGCATCCCATCGTCTTAAAGACTATATGTTCAGTTATGAGCGTATGCTCCGTTTTGAAGGCAATACGGCCGCCTTTTTGCTCTATTCGTATGTCCGGATTCAAGGGATTAAACGAAAGGTGGGAAAAGAAATTGGCCCACTCATCAAGTCTACCCCGATTGAGTTATCCGAGGAAAGTGAGATCAATCTCGCGCTGCACCTTTGCCGTTTTGGTGAGACTTTAGAGTCGATGTCGCGCGATTTGCTCCCCAATCGGCTTTGCGAATACCTTTATGAGCTTGCAGAGAAATTTAATGCCTTCTTCCGCGATTGCCGAGTAGAGGGGTCTGAAAAAGAGGATAGTCGTCTTCTTTTGTGCGAAGCAACGGGGCGGGTGCTCAAGACCGGACTCCATATTCTTGGCTTAAAAACTCTTCCTAGAATGTAAGAAATCGGGTATGGAATAAGTAATGCAGGAGATTCCATGCCGAAAAAAAATTTCACATTAGCTATTTCAACCTTAGCAATGCTCAGTGCAACAAGCATACAAGCTGACGAGCTTCTCGAATTTGATGCTTTAGGAACTGGAGAGGAGATCAGAGCTGATATTCTTCCAGTTGCCGATGAGAATCCTAACGAGACTCCCGAACAGCGTAAAGCTAGAAAAAAGAAAGAAGCCGAAGAGGCCAAAAAGAAAGGGACTAAATCGACCGAAGGGAAATGTGGTAAGGGGACATGCGGCAGTTAAGTTCCGCTGTTGGAATCGGGTTTCGTAAAGAGATCGCTGAGGAGACGCTAGCTCTTGCGAAAAGCCAGATCGGATTTTTAGAGGTCGCCCCTGAAAATTGGATGGGGCTCGGCGGCCGCTCAAGACAGCTTCTTGAACGGGCAATCGAAAAATTCCCGCTGACCTGTCATGGGTTATCGCTCTCTTTGGGTAGTCCCGAGCCTCTTGATGAATGTTTTCTCAGGGAATTGAAGCAGTTTTTTGCACAGCTCCCAGTCTGCCTTTATTCAGAACACTTAAGCTACTGTAAATGCGGCAACGCCCATTTGTACGACTTGCTACCAATGCCTTTTAATGAAGAGGCTGTTGCCCATGTGGCAAAGAGGATTCGAAAGGTTCAAGATTTTCTGGAAAGGCCAATTGCGATCGAAAATATCTCTTATTACTACTCCTGTGAGCCACAAATAAGCGAAGCCGAATTTTTGACACGTGTTGTCGAAGAGAGTGATTGCGGCCTACTCTTAGACGTCAATAACGTCTACGTGAATGCTTTTAATCATGGCTATGATCCCTATCAGTTTTTGGAAAATATCCCACTTGAGAAAGTCGTCCATATTCATATTGCCGGGCATGAAAAAGTGGCGCCAGATCTTATCATCGATACACATGCAGAGCCTATTATCGATCCTGTTTATCAATTGTTGGAGTGGACGTTGAATCATATCGATCCTGTCCCAATTTTGCTTGAAAGAGACTCAAAGTTTGATGATTTTGCAGCATTGATAGAGGAAGTAGAAGCTCTTAAGGGGATCGTCGAGAGGGTCTATGCTCTCAAGTGAGCTCTATCGCGATCACTATCGAAAAAAAATGGGCCAAAACTTGAAAAATGCTTATCCCCTCACCTATCACTTACTCAAGAATACTCATTGGCAGGAAATGGTGGATCAATTTTTGGCAGAGGGAGAGTGTACTTCCCCTTATTTCTGGAAGGTTCCAAAGACATTTCTTCAGTTCGCGAAAAAAAAGGAGTTTGCCACTCGCTATGAGATTCCCTATTTGGAAGATCTATTGGATTTTGAGTGGCTTGAAATCGAATTGTATATGATGCCCGATCAGCCGGGTAGAGAGGGCTGGATTGTGATGTACTCGTACCCCGTTTTCGAGAAAAAGCCCTTGCCACGACCGATGGAAAAGGGAAAGTATTTCCTCTATGCCTTTCGTCATCCGATCAGTAAAGAGGTCAAGTTCATTCAATTAACCCCATTTTACTGCAGAGTCCATGAATGGATGGATGAGGTTGGGGAAGAGGGGGCTATAGTGAAGGCGGCTGAGGAATTTCAGATTGATCTAAGCAAAGCTTTGAGTAAAGGGCGCCAGTTCCTAAAACAACTAGAATAAGACTGTTTTATTTGGTTTCCCAGGAATTTCTGCCACATAGGTAGGAATGGCGTAGCCAGGAAGGCAGCTGCGGAGTTCTTTAATCAGCTCTTTACCCCTTTCCTCCGGCACTTCCATATGAGCCGAGCCTTCTACTCGATCTAGCTGATGCAAATAATAGGGGAGGATTCCGTTGTGAATGCACTTTTCAAATAGAGCTTTCAATGTTTCTAGGCTGTCATTGACTCCCTTGAGTAAAACAGTTTGCAGGAGGAGCGGAATCCCCTGTTTCTGTATCGATTTAAGGGCCGATAGGACATCGGGATCGAGTTCTTTTGGATGATTAGAATGAAGGATAAAGACAATCTGTTTAGGGCAATCGACTAAAATTTGTAAAAAGCTCTCATTGATCCGTTCGGGGATTCCAACTGGAAACCGGGTGTGGAAGCGGATGATTTTTACATGTTCAATAGCGCCGATCCGATCAAAGAGCTGTTTCAAATCGGTGTCACTTAGGGAAAGAGGATCGCCGCCGCTGAGAATAATCTCCTGAAGAGAACTGTCGCCTTGAATATGGGCGATCTCTTGGTCAAAAGGGGTTTTTTGTTCGTAGTCAAAGTTCTTGCGGAAGCAAAAACGGCAATTCATTGCGCAGGTTGAAGTGGTCAGAAGTAGGGCTCGCCCTTCATATTTTTGCAAAAGTTTTTTGCTACGGCAAAACGAGACATCTTGGACAGGATCGTCGACAAAACCTTCTGCAATGCACTGCTCTTCGGCTAGCGGGACAAATTGGCGCAAAAGGGGATCATTGAGATCTGCTTTGTTGATTTTATTGGCGATTCGGCGGGGCAGATTGAGGGGGAAACGGGGGTTTTTGCTTAAGCTAGAAGGGTCGAGTTCTAGAAAATCGGCCAGCATAGATAATTGGCGAAAATTAGTTCTTAGAATTTGTCTCCATAGCATAGATAAAAATCATACTGGAAAAATGGGTTGATTTCAATAGGTGAAATTGATAAACAGTGAAAGAAAAAGGGGGCGTATGAAATCAAAATGGGTGTTATTACTTTTAGTTTTAACGGCTATTCTTTGTAGCTGCAGTGAAAAAAAGGGTGTTCCTTGTGCTAATAAGGAGCAATGTCTCAATGATCCAGATTGTCTATGCTGGTGCTCTCAACTTTGTAATTGGAGAAAGAAAACTCCCGAGGATCATCCCGTTTATATTGAAGATGATCCCAATGGGAAACATTGCTATTGCAAACAGTGGGACTATGACAACTATGAAGCCAATTGCGTAGAGCATAAGGGAGTTGAACAACCCCCAGGGGCTAAATAGTTTGTAGGGCGGGTCTATCGCTCTTAACTCTTTGAATCTGAGCGCCAAGGGATTCTAGCTTGCCGGTCAGGTTTTCGTATCCCCGATCCAAATAGTGGATTCCAGAAATCGTACTCTCGCCTTCGGCAATGAGAGCGGCCAGAACGTAGGCAAATCCAGCACGTAGGTCGGGGACGATGATGTCCTTTGCGATGAGGGGAGTTGGTCCTTTGATGATGATGCTATGTTCAAAATTTTTGGAGGCGAAACGGCACTCTTTCCCCCCTAAACAGTGGGTAAAAAGTTCGATGTCGGCACCCATTTCTCTCAGGGTTTTGGCATATCCAAATCGGTTTTCGTAGATTGTCTCATGGATAATCGAGATCCCATGGGCCTGTGTCATCAAGACGACGAAGGGCTGCTGCCAATCGGTTAAAAATCCGGGGTGGACATCGGTTTCAATATGAAGTCCCCCTTTAAGCGGTCCTTGGTAAAAAAACTCAATCCCATTCTGCTTCACTTCAAAGCCGCCGCCCAGTTTTCTCAGTTTTATGAGGAAGGAGATCATATCTTGATGCTGCGCCCCTTCGACGAAGACGCGGCCTTGGGTACTGATCGCGGCCATCCCAAAGGAGGCTGCCTCAATTCGATCAGTTAAGACAGTATGTTGGACTTCTTGAAATTGCGTGGTTTCTTCGATTCGAATGGTCCGGTCAACGTCGACAAAAATGATCGCTCCAAGCTTTTGCAAAAAGAGAATGAGGTCGATGATTTCGGGCTCTATCGCCGCGTTTTTGATGACGGTTGTCCCCTTCGCTCGAATCGCTGCCATGATGGTGTTTTCGGTGGCTCCAACGGACGGAAAAGGGAGTTGGATGAAGGTCCCTTTTAGGCCATGAGGTGCCTGAGCGAAATAGGCCCCTTCACGTTTCATTTCTCTGTATTCAATATTCGCGCCCAACTTCTTTAATGCTTCAATATGGAAGTCGATGGGGCGAGGGCCAATTTTGCACCCACCAGCAGTGGGAACGATGATTGCCTCATCTGTTCTTCCCAGAAGGGCTCCAATCATCAAAATCGGGATCCGGTTTGCTCCTGAAAAACGTTGAGGAATATAGGAAGTTTTGAGTTCTTTAGTCCGAATTTCCAAGATGCCGCTAGAGCGATCCCAGCTGATCTCGCTGCCAATTTCTTGGCAAAGATCGACGGTGATTTCGACCTCTTGAATATTAGGGACGTTGTAAAAAATACATTTTTTGTCACAAAGCAGTGAGGCGACAAGCAGTTTGGTGATCGAATTTTTAGCTCCTGCAGCCCGCACGGAACCTTCGAGGGGGACCCCTCCTGAAATTTTCATTACTTCGGTTGTCATGAGCTCATTATCCAGATCTAATTATAATTTGTCTTGAAAATTTCACATCGCCAAGTCTCGTAGGGAGTGGACCTGGCTCTTTTGTTGAAATATAGGCCATTTCGACTAGTTGATTTGGGAACTGCTTTTGTTGCAGCATCAGCGCTGCCCATCCCATCGTTTTGCGTGCATTGATTTCGACAATTGGTTGGAGCATCCCTTCTCCATAAACCATCGCATCGAATCCGACTTCTCCAAAATAGCCCCAGTCAGCCATCTCCTTAAGCACTTCCTCTGCTTTGGTCTTCTGAGCCTTAATAAAAGGTTCGATTTGTTTTGTATCGCCAATCACATTGCTCTGATGAGCTCCTGATGGTGTGGTTTTGCACACCGTTACTCCTAAAAAAATAATCTGGCCATTTTTTTCGATTTTCCACTGCGTGCTAAAGTCGAAAGTGCGCTCAACCCAAGGCTCCGAGATAAGGGGGAGGCCTAGGTCCCATTGTTCTTGGCAAAAAGCTTTAGCTTTGGGGTTATTGGAAAAAAGATGTCCCCGTCCAGCAGTTCCAAAACAAGTTTTCAGTACCGTGTTGGGAGGGATTTTATCCCCCGGATAGATCAACTTCCCACCGGGCAGAGGGCTTTTGGAAAAGCTGTAGGCCTTAGAATTGACCATTTTGACTACATCCCAGTTTGGCATTTCGTAGCCGATTTTTCTTTCGTCTGCCCAGGCTTTTGCTAGACGGGAATGGCCCCAGGTCTCAAGCCTGTCAAAAGGGGGATTCTCATTTAAACTATAAAGGTTCCCATTGCCAACTTTTTTAGTCACTAAAATCCCATCATTGTCATCTGCATAAACCAGAGGCAAATATTGGAGTTGAAGGAAAATAGGATTATCATCAAAAGCCTCTTCCAAGGTTTGGAACTGTCCTGAGAGCTCCCACTCAAAAAAGGTATTGCACAAGTGGAGGATTGACATTCAGTTTTCCTTCATTCAAAATGATTCCCATGAGTAAAAAAATTAAAATCGGTATCCTCTTTGGTGGCAAATCTGTTGAGCATGAAGTCTCATTACAATCTGCCCGTAACGTCATCGAATCACTCGACCGCGAGAAATATAGCCTTACTTTAATTGGCATCGATAAAAAAGGCCAGTGGGATTACTACCACGAGCAAGATTATCTGATTAACCCAAGCGATCCTGAAGCGATTCAACTGGGTCCAAAGAAAGGGCCGGTTGATCTTTTTGAACTTCCACGCACACTAGATATTGTCTTTCCGGTCATGCACGGCTACCTCGGCGAAGATGGAGCGGTTCAGGGATTGATGAAAGTACTCGATCTTCCTTGTGTTGGTGCGGATGTTCTTGGTTCAGCAATTGGAATGGATAAGGATGTGATGAAACGGCTGCTGCGTGAAGCTGGAGTTCCTGTAGCCAATTTCCTCACTCTGCATAAGCATGAGCGGCATCTGTGGCCGCGTGAAAGAATCATCGATCACATCCCCTTACCTCTGTTTGTCAAACCCTCGAATGGGGGCTCTTCTATTGGGATCTGCAAAGTGAAAGAGATTTGGGAATTAGAACCGGCGATCTCTGCCGCTTTTCAATATGACAGAAAAGTGCTCATTGAAGAGGCAATTAATGGTCACGAGATCCAATTTTCGATGATCGGCAACGAAAATCCCAGCATCTCACTTCCCTGCAAGATTGTTCCCAAAGGGGATTTTCACTCTTATGCATGCAAATACATCGATAAGCAAGGATCTGAGTTCATTATTCCGGTACAACTTGACCCTGACACTCTTATTTCTCTACAGAGGATTGCGCTAAAAACCTATCGAACACTCTGCTGCGAAGGGATGGCGAGGGTGGATTTATTTCTCAAACAAAATGGTGACATTATTCTCAATGAGCTCAATACCATTCCTGGGCTCACCAGCATGAGTCCATATAGCAAAATGTGGCAAGTGAGCGGAGTCAGCTATTGCGATTTTCTCAATCGAGTCATCGAATATGCTTTTGACAGATATGCCAAAGAAAATGAACTCGTACGTGAAATCTCGCTGAAAGAGCAATGGATAAAGCAGTAAAAATCCCCATCTTTCGTGTCGGGATCGGTCAAGATAGTCACCGGTTCCTTCCCGATGAATCTTCGAAAATTTGTATCCTTGGCGGAGTCATTTTTGACAACGTCCCAGGTCTTTCGGCCGATTCCGATGGCGACGTGATTTTCCATGCGATCTGCAATGCAATCACCTCTGTCACCGGTGTCCCCATTCTGGGTGGAATTGCGATCGAATTGTGTCGTAAAGACGGAATTACTGATAGCTTAGTCTATCTCCAAAAAGCTCTAGAAACACTGGGAACACAAAGGATTCAACATGTTGCTCTTACTCTCGAAGGAAAAAGGCCAAGAATGCAAGCGCGCATCGATGAAATTCGGCACAATATTGCCAAGGTGATGCATTTAGAATTCTCACAGATCGGCCTCTCGGTCACTTCTGGCGATGGATTGACCGATTTCGGGTGTGGTGAAGGGCTCCAGTGCTTTTGCAGCCTCACGACGATTGACATAGGGGTTGTCTAGTTGTTGCCTTCTGATAGTTGCTGGGGATAGAAATAGACGTATTTTGGAGATCTCCTTAAGATATCCCACTTCATTCATATAGACAACTTCTCGCCAGCGACGGCAGACAAATGGGATTGGGTGTAAGTTTCTAACGTCTTTGCCTAAAATTTGAAAAATCCTGCATAGAATTTCATTTGGAAGTTTATGAATCAA
The DNA here is from genome assembly GCA_018239985.1 of Verrucomicrobiota bacterium. Classification (GTDB taxonomy): domain Bacteria; phylum Chlamydiota; class Chlamydiia; order Chlamydiales; family Rhabdochlamydiaceae; genus Sacchariniichlamydia. Next base: position 237,477 of record JAFEGK010000002.1, read on the forward strand.
ATGGTGCTGTCTAATAATTTCTTCGGCGCCAGGAAAAACATATGTGGATAGCGCTAGATTTGGACCCTGCATTTTATACCGCCTCCTTTACAGGGTGACTTGCGTTCTTGCAAAAGCTTCTGCAATGCGGCCGAGTGTCCCTTCACCGAGAGCTTCTATAGAAGAGGAGCGATCTCCATCGGTATTGTCTGGGTGAGCTAAATTGGGGTTAATGTTTTCATTAGTTGCTCTAATTGTCATGTTTTAATTCCTTGTTTATGTTTAAAATTTACATTATTTTATTTCATGCAATTTGTTAGCTAGTATTTTGGCGGGGGTATAATCCCTTTCCTCGGTCCCCTCGTTTTCATCCGGGATGGGGGTTCCCTTTTTTTGGCCAGCGGGGCCTCTAGGGGCTGGTGCAGCATTATCAAGATAAGTAGGACGAGCAGATAAGTTAATTGAAAACACCCCTTTTCCTCTAGCTTATACCCCTAATTGCCAACGATTTACAACTTTTTTGTACGCTGCTTTGGCTGCTTGAAGTTCCATAAAGAAATTCCCAAGAGCCTTTTCTTCTTCAGACAGTTGAAGCCCTTGAGGTTCAGTGAATTCTACTGGATCTTTTGGGGTTAATGTGTCAAGTTTAATAGACATTAATAAACTCCATTTTATTTATAGTATAAATTAATTATACAAAATTAAAAGTTTATTTGTCAATATTATTAATAGACGTCTAAAAGGAATTTCCCAGCTTTCTTGAGCTCTTTAAGATGGTTCTTTGCATCCTGGTCACTCTTTTGGCCATGGGTACACAGGATCTGGTGGAGGGTTTTTTCCACGTCTTTAGCCATTTCTTGGGCGTCGCCACAAAGGTAAAGGTGGGCCCCATTTTTCAGCCATTCATAGAGTTCAGCTCCATTTTCTAGCATCCGGTGTTGGACGTAGATTTTCTCATCCTGATCGCGAGAAAAAGCTGTATGGATTTTGAGATTTGGATGTTCTTGCCATTCCCTTTCATAGAAAAAGTCGCTATTTTTGTTCCTTTCTCCAAAAAATAGCCAGTGGCTTCCTTTAGCGCTATGATGTTGTCGCTCTTGCATGAAAGCCCGAAAGGGGGCAATCCCGGTGCCAGGGCCAACCATAATGATATCAGCACTGTGATCTTCAGGGAGGCGGAAATGGTGTGCAGGCTGAACAAAGAGGGGGACGGGGGTCTTGTCGATTTCAGCCAGGTGGCAGAGAAAATGGCTGGCAACACCATACCGCTTTTCATCTCCTTGCGTCCAAGTAAAAAGGGCAACGGTAAGGTCGAGGGTATCGGGTTGGACCCTTTTAGAAGAGGCGACAGAATAGAAGCGGGGAAGCAGTGGCCCAAACTGGTCGCAGAGCTCTTGAAGAGGGAGTTTGCATTTAGCGTATTCGCGCAGTAGCCCAAGGGGATCGGTTTCGGCCAAAAAGGTGCGCAAGTCTTCTTTGTTTTCTGGTTGAAGTAACGATCCGATCCGGGGGCTAGGATCCCGTTCATGGAGCAATCTTAAAAAGGAAGAGCCAATCCGAGAGAGGTTTGCATGATGGGTTAAAAACTCGACAAGAGTGAGCTCTTGGCCGCTCCGTTTATGGGTAATGAGGGCGCTTGGCTCGCTTTGCATCGCCTCGATCAGATGAGCGACGAGCATTGGATCATTCTTGGCATAAATCCCTATTGAATCGCCTGGATGATAATCGATCGGAAGACCGGCGATATCCAAGGTGATATGCCAAGTCTGCTTCGTCGACCCAGCTTTCGTTAAGGGGTAACGATCCTTAATCCGTGCATTAATAATGTTGCGATCAATATTTCCCATAATGTATATAGGTAATTATGAAATGGTTGTTATTACTTTTATCTATTTTGCTCTATAGCTGTGGCGACTATGGATCCCACTCTCACTATATCATTTCACAAGAGCAGCCTATTAAAGATGAACCGGCTGCTCGGTAGAACAATCGCCGGCTTTCCAACCTTTAACAAGTTGGGCCATCTTTTTATTCGAGATGCCTCCTAGGAACTCAATTGCCTGAAGGAGTCTAGCGCGGGTTCGATCTTTGCCTAAGATGCCGACAGAATCGAAGAGAGGAGGGCCTTGTTGCTTTCCAGTTATCGCTGTAAAGAGGATCGGAATGATCACTTTTTTATGATTGACTTTGAAGACTTCTGCGACTTTGCGTGAGGCGGTATCGAACCCTTCTTTCCCCCAGTTTTCCTGCTCTTCCATGGACCAGATGATGGTCTGCAGCATGGCAGCTACTTGGTCTGGAGGAGTCCCTTTAGGGCAGAGGTTCTCTTGTGTGAGGGGCAGATGATTGATAAAAAAGAATGAGCAAAGTTCAATGAATTCGGCGAATGTTTTGATGCGGGTATGGCAGAGGCTCATTAATTTTTGCATGAATTCGTCGCGGAAACCCCACTCTTTGATCCGGTGCCAAAGGTGATCTTCGGGGATATTTTTGATGATATACTGTTGGTTAATCCAATCGAGTTTTTGCATATCAAAAATAGCGCCCGATACGCCGATTCGATTTGGGTCGAACGCTTTAATAAACTCATCGACGCTGTAAATTTCTTGGTCGTTTGGCATGCTGTAGCCCATTAGCGAGAGGAAGTTGAGGAGTGCTTCAGGCAGATAGCCAGAGTCGCGGAAATAGAAGATCGAGGTGGGGTTTTTCCGTTTAGATAGCTTCTTCCCATCTTTGCCTAGAAGAAGGGGCATATGCATGAATTTTGGTGGTGTCCAGCCGAAGGCCTCATAGAGCATCACATGTTTAGGGGTGGAGCTCATCCACTCATCTCCTCGGATGACGTGGGTGATTTCCATCAGATGGTCGTCGACAACGTTAGCCAAGTGGTAGGTGGGGAATTTGTCAGATTTTAGCAGGATCTGGTCGTCGACATCGGCCCAAGGGACGGTGATTCGCCCTTTAATCCCATCTTCATAGACACATTCGCCCGTGAGGGGTACTTTAAGGCGGATTGTATAAGGCTGACCCGCATCTTCCCGCTCTTTGACTTCAGCAGGGCTTAAGTTACGGTAGCGCCGATCATACCCGATTTTAGCACCCGTTTTTTGGGCGATTTCACGCATTTCTTCAAGCTCTTCGGGGGTCGCAAAGCATTTGTATGCCTTACCGGTGTCGAGTAGAATCTGGACGTATTTACGGTAGATTTCAGTTCGCTCTGATTGTCGATAGGGGCCGCAAGGTCCTCCTTTATCCGGACCTTCATCCCAATCGATTCCGCACCAGTGGAGGGTATCGACAATGCTCTGTTCATACTCAGGCCGAGAGCGGGTCTGATCGGTATCCTCAATGCGAAGGAGGAATTGGCCGCCAAAATGGCGGGCAAATACTAGGTTAAAGAGGGCCATATAGGCGGTTCCAACGTGTGGATCGCCGGTAGGGGAAGGGGCAATACGTGTTCTGACTGTCATAGGTCTACGAGTATACCTAGGTGCCTAGTTTTTTTAAAGTTGTCTCTGAACCTATCCAACTAAAAAGTTTCAGTCGATTTTTGGATTATTTTGGCCGATTTTCGGCTCAAATTCGGGGGGTAATATCAGCATTCCGCATATGCCCCCCGAATTTGAGTCGAAAATCGGCCAAAATAATCCAAAAATCGACTGAAACTTTTTAGTTGGATAGGTTCTTACGCCGCGGCAGGGCTTTGTATTGGTGGTGTCAGGCTCTCTTGCATAAGTAAAATTAAATCTTTAAGAATATTTGAGGCTTCTGTTAACTGCAGATCAGAAAGACCAAAATTTTCAACATTTTCAGAAGACAACTCCTTTTTTGAAATCTCTTTCATAAAATTCTGGTAATTTTTGTTTTGCTCAATTCTTAAAGCGGAGTTCTTTTTTAAGACATCGAGATAAGATGTGTAGGTGTTCAAGATAGGTTGAAGATTGAACTTATATAGTCTAACGATCTCTGTCCGGTGGGATGAAGGGACGTCGGAAAGGGTGTCTTCAAAATTTGCCGGGATTTGTTCACTTTCCAGAGGATATTTTGAATATTTTTCCCCGATTTCGAGCTGAGAAAATGCACCTGGCACGATAATATCGGGGTGTACTCCAACAAGCTGGGGGCTTTTGCCTGAAACAGTGTAGTAGCGTCCACGAGTTACTTTGTATTCCCCTTTGGGGTTAATTTTGCCATAGTTGGCCGATTCAAGGGTAAAGGTTTGGAAGGTCCCTTTACCATAAGTGGTCTCATCGCCAACGACGATGGCACGTCCGTAATCCTGAAGGGTTTGTGCCACAATTTCAGCAGCGGAAGCGCTTGTTTTATTGGTCAGGACCAGAAGGGGCCCTTCCCAGGCCATTTTATCTTCAATATTCCGTAAGTGCTGCACTTGCCCTGTATTATCTTTGACAGAGACGACGATCCCTTTCTTAATGAATAATCCGGTGACAGAGACTGCTTGAGGCAGCAACCCGCCAGCATTGTTACGCAGATCAAGAATGATCCCTTTGAGGTTGTGATTGCGTTTGAGTTCAGCGATCGCATCTCGAAGGTCAGCGGTTGAGGAGGTCGTTGAATCTTGATAGAATGAGTAGAGGTGGAGGATGCCGATGACACCATCACCGAAGGGCTCATAGCTTTTTTCCAGACGTGTTTCTGTCAGGACTACTTCGCCTCTAATGATTTTGATATCTAGTTTCTCTTCCCGTTTTTCTTCTCCATATTCGCGCAAAATGGTCAGGTTAACCGGGGTTCCCTTTGGGCCACGTATCAGTTCCACAGCCTCAATAATATCCATCCCGACTACGGGCTCGTTATTTACGGCGATAATTTTATCATTTACTCTCATGGCGTTCCCATCTTTAGCGGGGCCTCCCTCGAGAAGTCTGACGATAGTGAATCCGTTGAGATCATCTCGCAACTGTGCGCCGATCCCAAATAGCCGCTGCTGAACTTGGATCATGAATTGATTCGCCTCTGCAGGGGTAAAATAGGCCGTTTGAGAGTCTAGGGCGCAGCTAACTGATTTTAGGACATAGGCCAGGACGAGTTTTTGTCTTGTCTTTGGCGACTCGGTAATCAGTTCCTCTTCATGCTTAAGGCGCCGCTTTTCAAGGCGGAGCATGAACTGAGCCTTAATATCATGGTCGAGCTTTTCTGCAGCATCAATCTGGAGTGAACGAATCGAAAGGATCCTGTTGATCAATGCCTCTTCATTTTCTGCCCACTCAAGGTTTTTAAAGTCTTCAGCTTTGACATCTTTAGGAAGGGGGGCGTTAACGATCTGTTTTTCGATTGCATTTCTTCGTTCAATGGCGGGCAAAATAGCCTCATGAATTGCCTCAAAGTTGGAAAAATTCTCCTTTTTGTAGTTAGCAACAGTCTCTAATAAGAGTTCAGTACTCGGATTGATCCAGGGTTGGACTTCCTCTTTTAAAAAATATGTTTTACCTGGATCAATTTCATCCAAATAGTTGACAAAGGCTCGGGCAATTAGCTCGGGGGTCAATTCATGGTGACTCACATGGGCTTTCAAGATCTCCTCGATTTTGACGCGGGTATCTTTAGGGCTCAATTGCGGGGGTTTGGCAGCCGCTGTCAAGGAGAGCAATAGGGCTAAGGCTATGATACGAAGGAACATAGAACTACCTGAATGTTATTTTGACTGGAGCATAATCGATATGGGGGGTTTGTGACCATGAAAAAAATTCTTAAGACGAAAATTTTTTTCTCGAGTTTTCAATTTTTATCGAGATTCTAACGTATTTATAATCAATTATTAAGGTGTAGGTCGTATAATATTTTTTTCGTCAATTTATCTCTAAGCTATAGGATGTTAAGATGTTAAAATAAGGTCTTGCTTTCAATTCAATTTTATGCGAAAATAATATTCTACTTAAGGACAAGAATAATAATTTAAGTAAGACGCTGTTTGAGTTTCTGTCCGAAACATCTCAACAGCAGAAATTTGGAGGGTAAAAAAATGGATCAAGAAAATAAGCAGAACGAAACTGCTTTTAAAACTGATCGCCAAGGTGGGGCTAGCTCACAAGGCACACGGCTAGTTTCCATTACAGAGGCAGCCAAAATTAATAATGTTACAAGACAAGCTATCTATGTAGCAATTAAACAAAACAAGCTAAAGGCAACTAAACATACCACTCGTTGGACTATCGATTTAGAAGACCTAGAGCTGTATCGTCGCCAGAAGTATTCTAGAACAAAATCGATGTTTGAAGGAGAACTTTTATTCGACAATCGCAAAGGGTTCTTTTCAATTAATCAAGTGGCAAAAATGCTTGGCGTTCCAGCTCAAAAAATCTACTACGCCACTCGAGTTGGACTTCTTAAAGCTTCACGCAAAGGTGCTGCTTGGGTTGTTCACGTTGAAGATGTGAAAGCTTACAAAGAAAACTACCTCAATAAACAAGCGGAAGCCTCTCAAGTAATCTAAGAGGTTTTTTTCGTACGTTTAATACCGAGCTTGTGTTCCCCCCAAGCTCGGTTTTCTATTTCTTTCGGTATAAATCTCGATCCTGTATAGTTTTGGAGTATGAAATGGGAATTAGATTCAATTTACACTGACAAGTCATTTGCACACGATCTGCAAAAAGCAAAATCACTCCTTCACTCTCATGCTGATTTAAAGACAAACATTCTTCAGGTTCAAGAGGCGGGCATGATCCTCAAAGAAATGGACTCGTTTACTTCCTGTCTTCTTGCACAAAATCCAGCCGATCAAAATGCGCAAGCAAAAAGTGGCGAAGTGACTCAATTGGATGCAGATTATCAGAGTGCACTTTTTGCCATAGGCAATCGTTTAGTCGATTTAGATGATGCTGCCTTTCAGGCCCTTTTAGGGCAGCTAAAGGACATAGCCTTTTTCCTTGCAGAACTGCGCGAGATCACTAAGCAGAAAGGGCCGCAGAGGCAAGAGGAGATGATCAACTCTTTGTCTGTCGATGGATATCATAGCTTATGGGCGCTCTATCAGACCTTTACTGGGAAGCTCAAAATTAATGGTCTCTCGGTAGGACAGGCCCAAAATTTGATGGGAGTTGGGGATCGTAGCGTACGGAAAAAAGCTTTTCAAGATTGGACCGCTGCCTGGAAAGAGCAGGCCGATTTTCTAGCTCAATTGCTCAACGCGCTTGCGGGATTTCGGCTCAAGGTCTATGCGACACGTGGATGGGGAGATGTTCTGCATGAGCCCCTTTTAATGAACAGAATGGAGCCGGCAACATTTGATGCGATGTGGGCAGCGATCGTCGCGGCCAAACCGGCATTTGTCCAATACATGAGGCATAAAGCAAAAAAGCTAGGGCTAGAAAAGCTCTCTTGGATCGATGTTGAGGCGCCACTTGCTCAAGTTGAGAATATTTCTTATGAGCAAGGATGCGACATTATCCTCGAACAATTTGAGAAGTTCCATCCTAGAATGGCAAAATTTGCCAAAATGGCCTTTCAAAAGCATTGGGTAGAAGCTGAAGATCGGACTGGAAAAGCTGCAGGAGGCTTCTGTGTCTCGTTTCCCAAATCGAATCAAAGCCGCATTTTTATGACTTATAAGGGATCCCCAACGAATGTTGCTACACTTGCCCATGAGCTCGGGCATGCTTATCATAACTTGTGTATTGAGCATTTGCCCTTCTTTCACCAGCAGATTCAGATGAATGTCGCAGAAACTGCCTCTACTTTTGCTGAAATGGTGGTGATTGATCAGACGATTGCAGAGGCAAAAACGGAGCAAGAGAAGGAGCAGCTGCTCGATGATAAATTGCAGCGTAGTATTGCGTTTTTTATGAATTTACATTCTCGTCTTATTTTCGAGCGGGCTTTCTATGCCGAGAGGAAGAAGGGGTATGTCTCAGCAGAAAAGCTATGTGATTTGATGGAGGCTGCCCAAAGGGAAGCCTATTGCGGTGAACTTGCCGATTGGGATCCCTATTTTTGGGCGTGGAAGCTCCATTTTTACTTCACCTCCTATCCATTCTACAATTTCCCCTATACTTTTGGTTATTTGATGAGTAATGGGCTATATGCTTTGGCTAAGAAGGATCCTAACTTTGGCGAGAAATTCGATGCTTTTCTATCCGATACGGCACAGATGTCGGTCGAAGGATTGGCAAAGAAACATTTGAATGTAGATCTGACCAAACCTGATTTTTGGAAAAATTCATTAGATATTCTGGTTAAAGATGTTGCGGCTTTTTTATCCTGACTTTTTCGCACGGTATTGCGGAAAAGTCTTGACTTTTCCGCAATTGCTTGCAAAATAGTCAATATGGATAGATATCAAAAAGAGGCAATTCAAAAGGATTTGCAAAAAAAAATGGTCCTTTTGGCCGGACCTAGGCAAGCAGGTAAAACAACTTTAGCCAAGAGAATCGCTACAGAATTTAAATCCTCTATTTACCTTACCTACGATAATACAGAAGATCGGAAAATCCTCTTAAATGAAGGTTGGCTTCCCTCTACTGAGCTGCTCATTTTCGATGAACTTCATAAAATGCCCGAATGGAAAAATTACTTAAAAGGGATCTATGATACAAAATTGCCTCACCAAAAAATTCTTGTAACAGGAAGCGCGCGGCTTGAAATTTTTAATAAAGTGGGCGACTCTCTAGCTGGGCGCTTTTTTTTGCATCGTCTCATGCCTTTGTCACCTGCAGAATGCGAAAAATTGAACAAGAGTTATTCAATAGAACGATTCTTAGAAAGAGGAGGTTTCCCAGAGCCGTTTTTGACACAAGAACTTGTCGATGCAAGCCGTTGGCGTCTTCAATATATCGATAGTTTGCTCAGAACTGATGTGCTGGATTTTGATGACATCCAAAATCTCAATGCCATACGATTAGTTTTTGAACTTCTAAGAGAGAGAGTTGGATCTCCTATTTCCTACACTTCAATTGCTAATGATGTGGCAATTTCTCCAAACACAGTGAAAAAATATATTCAAATTCTCGAGGCGCTTTATATAGTCTTTCGTGTTACACCCCACTCAAAGAATATCGCCAGGAGTTTATTGAAAGAACCTAAGATTTATTTTTTTGATGTGGGACTTGTCAAAGGAGATAATGGAGCAAGATTTGAAAATTTAGTTGCAATCTGTTTGTTAAAGCATGTCTATTATAAGATTGATTACGAGGCAAAACAATACTCGTTGAATTATCTCCAGACTAAGGAAAAGCATGAAGTTGATTTTGCTCTCGTTTGTGAAAATGAGATCGAGAAATTAATTGAAGTAAAAAACGGTCATCAAACAGTAAGCAGCGGATTACATTATTTCCATGAAAAATATGATCTACCAGCTGTACAAGTGGTCAAAGAACTCAAAAGAGAACGAATAGAGAAAGGGATCGAGGTGATTCGAGGCGAGACTTTCTTAAGAAATTTGGCTCTCTAAAAGACTGTTAACGGATTTGGTTTCCTCGCTTTTTTGAGGATTTTTGGCAAATTTTCTCTTCCCTTGTTGGGNNCCCAACAAGGGAAGAGAAAATTTGTTCAAAAAGTCCAAAAAATCGACATGAAACCAATTCAGTTAACAGTCTCTAATTTGCCGAAAATCACGCATCTAATCTTCTAAAACTTTGAAGTCGCGCACTTGCAGCTGAATGCTAGCTTTATTCAGGAAGGTGTTAATCTGCGGGGTGAATGCCACTCGCAGTAACAGGTCTTTTCTCAACAGTTGCGAGCGCCGCTTGGCCATATTAAACCCGATCCCCTCTAGCATCCGCTCTTTTTGCTCAAGGTAAAATTTGAGGTGGGTCTTGCCGACAATCTTCGGTGGCCATGCTTGTCTAGCGTCTGCATAGAATACGGGTGGGGGATTTTCATTCCCAAAGGGCTCTAGCAGATTGAGCGACTCCATGAAGTCGAATGTAAGATCGCTAAAGTCAATTTTGGCATCAAGTTGTAGCTTTGATTGGATGTCTTGTTCTCGCAGCCGTTGGTCTGCCGCAGCGATAAATTGATTTTTAAAGGCTTCGATATTTTCATGTTTAATGGTAAGGCCTGCAGCATAATCATGCCCCCCGAAGTTCTCAAGTAAACGGGCATTTTCACGTAGGATCGGGAGAATGGGAAACTCGGGGATGGTGCGGATTGACCCTTTTCCTAACCCTTTTTCAATTGCAATAATGACTGTTGGACGGTTGTATTGTTTTGCGATTCGGGCGGTGATGATTGGGATGATGCCAGGATGCCATTTGTCAGAATAGAGGAGGATGGCCCGGTGGTTAAATATTTGGGGATGTTTGGCAATATACTGCTCAACATCTTCGGAGTCTTTTCTTTCAATCCTCTGTCTTTCGATATTATTCAAATCCAGTTCGTTAGCGAGGATTCCTGCATCGATTGGATCTTGAATCAGTAGCAATTCTACCCCTTTATTGGGATCGGCGATGCGGCCTAAGCTGTTGAGCCTTGGCGCAACCTTGGATGCGATAATAGGGGGGGAAATTTCTGATGGATTGACTTCACAAACACCCAATAATTTTGTCAGGCCTATTCTTTTCCCCAGGTGCATTTGTCGCAGGCCGTAACGGACTAGGATCCGGTTTTCACCAAGCAGAGAGCCCATGTCGGCAACTGTGCCAAGTGCTACAAGATCTAAGTACCGTTTCAGGTCGATTTTACTCGGGCTCATTTCCCCGCTCGTGATAAGTGTATTGGTGATGCCGTGGGCAAGTTTGAAAGCGACGCCAACGCCGGTTAATTCTCGATTCGGATAGGTGCTTCCTTTTAGTTTTGGATTGAGTGTTGCGATACAGTGTGGGAGCTGATCGGTCGGTTCATGGTGGTCGGTCACAATGACATCGACTCCTTGCTTGACCGCCTGCTCTATTTCTTCTGCAGCTGTAATTCCGCAGTCTACTGTAATGAGCAGTCTGCATTGATTTTTTTGCGCATACGCCAGTGCATCGAGCATCAGAGATTGGTTCAGAGAGGTGCGGTTCGGAATATAAGCGAGCGCTTTACAGTCGACGTAGTTTAGAAATTCGGTTAGAAGGGTGGCCCCGGTAATTCCATCGACATCATTATCCCCATAAATGAGGACTGTCTCTTTGTTTTTTCTAGCCGCCAGCACCCGTTCCACTGCTTTCCCCATATCTGGCAAGAGATTGGGGTCGATCAGGTTGGGGAGCTTAGCATAGAGATAGCCGTGAATTTGATCAAAATTCGTAAATCCACGCGATACTAAAACCTGCGCGGTAACTGGGTGGATGTTGAGCTCATTGATAATTGAGTGATTCCATGCGGAATCTACCGGTGGATATATCCATAGGGACTCTTCTTCCTGTTGTGCTGATTGCATGTTTTACGATACCCCGAGAAAATCCGATTGCGCGGATGTAGTGTGTAGCTGACCAATTTCAAAAATTTAGTAAGCAATTGGGATTTCCTCTATTTTAGTTAATATTAGCTGCTTTATAGCACTATTCTCAATTTAATGCAAATTTGACAATCGAGCCCTTCGTCGAAGAAAGCCTGGCCTCCTAAGGGTCAGGTTGTTTCGGCATAAAATGGGCCGAGTTCGAAACTCGGCCCGTCCGTCATAAGCCCAAGCCTAGTGGGTTATTCGAGTACAATCTCGGGTGTTGTCGGCTTTTTTTCTCCTTGCCGCTCGTGGAAGAAATTGAGCAGAGGTGTTGCGATAAACAGGGAAGACAACGTTCCAAAAATCACACCGATAATCATGACTAAGGAGAAGGCAAAAATGGTGCTTCCTCCCATCACAACGAGGGGGAGAAGAACTAACAAGGTTGTTCCCGAGGTCATGGTTGTTCGACTGAGTGTGACGTTTAAGGCATGATTGACGATTTCAATAAAGGAGGATTTGCGCATCGATTTCATATCCTCTCTGATCCGGTCAAACACAATGATCGTATCATTAAGTGAGTAACCGACGATTGTCATCAACGCTGCAATTGTGTTGAGATCAACCTGCATAGGCAATCCAAAGAAATTCAGGATTGCAATTGATGCAAGGGTGATCAAAATATCGTGCACCAGACAGAGGGTTGCTGAGATGGCATATTTAAATTCAAAGCGGACGGTGATGTAGAGAAGGATCGCAATCACGGCGATTGCCAATCCAATCAGTGCACTATTGCGCATCGAATCGGAGAGCTGCCCACTGATCTCGCTCCAATTTTGTTCCAGACCTGCCAAGCTATCTCCAGAAAGAACGATCCCTTGGGAAGCTAAGCAATCCACAACCCAAAGAATCCGGGGGTTATTTTCAAAGGGGTGCTTAATGTTCTTTCCCTCAAGTTGTAGCGGCATGCCATGGAAGGGATGTCCTTGTTCCTGCATGTTTTTACTTAAGAATAGGCGGATGTGGTTGAGGGGTGTCAGCTGTCGAACCTGGAAATCTTGACCCGAGGCCCCTTTAGCAATTAACGCCTTTTCTACCGCTTCGCGGTAATTGAAATTTGGCTTCTGTTCTAGCTCTAAGGTCAGAGAATATCCACCTGTAAAATCCATCCCCATAATTGAGTGGCGCTGTTTGACAAAGAGGGCTGCTCCTGCCAGAACAATGACTCCAGAAATAAGGAAGGCCGGTTTGGCATATTTGAGGAAGTTGAAGTTGACCGCATTGATCAACTTTGCCATCGTGAGTTTTGTGTTTTTTGGATTTTGTACCCAACTTGAAAAGTAGTAGCGGGTCATAAATAGCGCGGTGAACATCGATGAGGCAATACCGATGATGAGTGACATCGCAAATCCTTTAATGGGGCCAGAGTCAAACTGCAAGAGAATGATCGCTGCGATGATGGTTGTCAGGTTCGAATCGAAAATCGCTGAGAATGCTTTCTCATAGCCTGCGAAAATGGCTGATCCGATTCGGCCAGTGAGGGCAAATTCTTCTCTAATTCTCTCAAAAATTAGAACGTTGGCATCAACTGCCATACCTAGCGTAAGGATCGCGCCGGCGATTGTCGCCAAGGTTAAGGTGGCGCCGAGGTTTTGCAGGATGGCCCACATGACGAGAAGGTTGATAACTACGGCCACAGAAGCGACAAGGCCTCCGAAACGGTAGTAGGCGATCATGGCGATCACGACAAGAGCAAGAGAAATGCAGGTAGCCATGATGCTGAAATTTCGCTCTTTGGCGCCGAGCTCAGGGCTCACATTTTTCTCAGAAAGGATATGTGGCGTGAAAGAGAGAGAGCCGGCTTTCAAATCAGCTTCGAGCTGATTGACTTCTCGCTGTGTGAAACTGCCTTCAATCCGGCATCCGTCACGAATAGACGTTGTTAAATTTGGAGCGGTAATGATGGTTCCATTGAGTATCACAGCCATGCGCCATCCTTCATTTGAAGAGAAGAGCGCATTTGGGGTTCCGGTAATTTTATCTTTTGAGAATTGTGAGGTCCATGCATAAAGGTCATCACGCGGATTTATTTTCTCGCCAGATTTCAGAGACTCCTTGCCTTTGATTTCAAAATTAAGGAAGTTGCCTTTATTTGGATCATAACCCGCTTGGACATTTTTTAAGTTTGAACCTTCGAGAGCAAAATTGCGGAAAACGAGGACCAGAGGATGGGTTCTTCCATGCCACTCGGTAAAGTCCTGTCCGCGGGTAATCGCGATTTTAGAGATTGCATCGTTGAACAGATTGCCTGTCGTGTGGTCATTGGGGCTAGCAAGTCTCAATCCATTTTCATGAAGGAGCCGTGCTGCATTGTTTCGAGGTTGGATCACTTCTGGATCCAGGGAATCTCCATGGAGATGTCTCCAGGCGATTTGATTCACTTCGTCTGCGCTCTTTCGTCCAGTCACAACCGCTTCGTTCCAGATCTCTTGGAGGAACTGCTCTGCGGCTTGGGCCAGGGAGGGGTTACGCTCATTGAATTTTTCATTGACGATGTGGAAATACATCGTCGAAGCTTTAATCAATTCAGAAGCGGAAAGACCCTGTGACCCGGGGAAATCGAGAGTGATGCAATTGCCTTCACGGCGAATGCTTACTTCAGAAACGCCCATTTTGTTGACCCGTTCATACAGCTCATTGATCCCTTGACGAATTGCATCGTCATCGGTCACGATCTGGTTCGATTGATCGCGTAGTTGGATTTGCACTGTTTTTCCACCAGACAAATCGAGACCCCAATTCAGAATTTTTCGGTCATCGCCTGCAAAATACTTTCTCACGCTGAGTCGGAGGTTGTCTACTAGAACACTGCGTGAGGGTCTGGGAACGTCATAAGGCGAGGATCCGGCAATCTTGAGCTGTGCGGCTCGGTAGTTATCACGCCATTTCAAGAGGTCTTCATGTTGCTGGTTCGCAATCTTATTTTTGGTAAGGATCCGCTGCTCGACGTTAGTGAATTCCAAGACGGCATACCTTTTTGTTCCATGGACTGTAAAATCTTCTCTTGTTGCATTAATCACAGGAAGATAAAAATCTTCCCCTTCGAAAATAAAGTCGTTAACAAAGTCGGCGCTGTTTGCAAGTGTAGAACCGGGGTAGCCAAAGAGTCCATTTTGTTGCAACAGTGTTCTTAGGGCATTAAAATCCTGGAAAAATTGGCGGGAATCTTCAGAATTTGGAGCTGCTTGGAGCTTGCTCAGGATTTTATCTAGACCTTTTGCAATCACATAAATTGAGCTGTTGTGGAGGTCGTTCTGGGCAATTTTAGGTTGCGTTGCAGGAGCGTAGATGACGAGCCCCAATTTGCGTTCATGCGCGGGTAGCTTTGAATAGGCATCGTAGTTCCAAATGGGGAAAGAATCGCGGCTTAGGTCGCGGTGTTTCGGATGCCAGTGGGCTAGAAGTGATTGGCGCACTTCTTCTGCTCGGGCGGCGGCTATTTGTGAAAGCCGCATAGCGAGGAAACTGCTGCTTCCTTCCAGTTCGCTTAATTTGACTAGGAAACCTGTTCCAAGGGGAGCAATTTGCTCGCCAGAAGTACGCGATTCGTAGGCGATTTCATTGTAAATGAGCTGATCAACCTGTTCTTTTTGATTTCTTTTCCCTTTAGCTAAAAGAGAATCTTTAAATGAGACAAGGTCCGAGAAGAGGGTCAGTTCCACTGTTTCCGAGTCCCAATTAATTGACATGCTTTGGATGTAAGGATTGCGCCCTTCGAAGAAAAGCGTCTGGTTTTTAGATTTCGCATCGTTCATCGCAACAAAGCTTTGCTCGAGTTTGGAGCTTAAAGATTCATAGCCCCATGGATTTTTGCCAGCAGAAAACGCACTCTTATTTCTTTTGACGGCGGAGTAAGCTCCTTCGATTGTTTTCTCTTGGGAGGTGAGTTGTTCGAGTTTCTGTTGCTTATCGGTATCTAAGAAATTGCCTCTTGCTTGCAAACTTTGTGCTTCTGACTGCAGGGCAATCCGCTCCAATTTAAGTTGATCTTTCGCTTGTTCCAAGGTGTGGATAAAATTTTGAATAAATAGATCCCGATTGTCGGTTTCAACTTGTGAGTAGGAGGCAAAATATCTTTTAGCAGCAGCATCGTTTTCGCCAAATACGCTGACTGCGGTTAGAATATCTTGTGCAACTTGAAGGGTCAGTTCTGGAGATGGGTGGGCTGTGAGGGCCTGAACGCGTCTGCCATTTTCGCTGGTGCCCCCGATTGCAACCGCTAATTGAAGCGCTCGGTCAAAAGTAAGGGCTTTATAGAGTGGAGCCGGGTTGCCTTTGCCATCAAATTTATCAGAGAATTGGAAGTAGTTGTCTTTGGCAGCTTCATTAAAATGGAGAGGGATTTTTGTCTGGACAACCACAGTTTTTGATGTGGGGGTTCCAGGATCTTGCAAAGACAATTGGCTAGGAACAAACGGAATCAGCGAACCTGCTTTTGGCAAGAATTTGGAGAAGATTTTAGCCTCCTCTAAATTTTTGAATGTTAGAGCGATATGATGTGGATTCTCGGTGTCAGAGGTAATGGATTGGGGCTTTATTTTGAGGGTCTTACAGAAGGAGCGGAGCCAATCCTCGGCTTCTACTTCCAGATGGTTGACACGCTGCATCACCTCTGAAGAAATTTTTGACGCTCTTTCTGCGTCAATTGGGGATTTGAGTGGTTTGGCGTAAAAGAATACTGTCGGAAGGATGTTATAGACAGTAAGGATAAGCACGCCATAAATGAGCAATTGTTGCCAACGTTTTCTTTTTTCCATAGTTTCCCATTAATATGCTGATGTTTGGGTAAGGGTATCCTATCAAAACCCAAAATGTCTACTCAAAAATTTCCCTGAAAATTTTTAGCTAGTACAGAACTGGCCAGATGTGCTAAAAAGTAGGGCTTGAAGAGTTTTTTATCATGCCAGGAATTATTGTTGTAGGATTGCAGTGGGGAGACGAAGGAAAAGGGAAGATCGTCGATCTACTCTCCCAACATGCCTCTCACGTCGTTCGCTCTCAAGGTGGAAATAACGCAGGCCACACCGTTAAAACCGCGGGCAAGGAGATTGCTCTCCATCTTGTCCCTTCAGGGATTCTGCACCCACATGCCCAAGCCTATATCACAGGGGGGTGTTTGGTCGACCCCAAAGTGCTTATCCAGGAGATCGAAAAGATCGAATCCCAGGGGATAACTCTTAAGGAGCGGCTCCATTTATCTCCGCACGCCCACCTGATTTTCCCCTTCCATCGCGAGCTCGATCGCCTTTATGAGGCAAGCAAAGGGGAGGCTGCAATTGGAACGACGAAACGGGGGATCGGTCCTTGTGCAAGCGATCGGGCTGCGCGCGTTGGGCTCAGAGTAGCAGAATTAATGAAGCCTGAGATTTTTAAAAAAAGATTAGAGAGTTTGGTCGCCGAAAAAAATCTTGAATTGCAAAAAGTTTTTGGTGAAAAACCCATTGACCTTGAAGCTATCTTTGATGAATATGCCGCCTATGCGAAGCAATTGCGTCCTTTTGTGACCGATGCCGAAGGAAAAATTCGAGAAGCGCTGATTCGCGATGAGACTGTTTTATTTGAAGGAGCTCATGGAACCTTTTTAGATGGGATCATGGGAAGTTATCCTTTTGTGACTTCTTCTTCCACTTTGGCAGCTGGCGTTATTGCTGGCGCAGGGGTTGGCCCGCTAATGATCGATGCTGTGTATGGGATATTGAAAGCTTATACAACTCGGGTAGGCTCAGGACCCCTTCCTACGGCGGTGAATCCTGATGTCTTAGAAGAGTTTCGAGGCGCCGAGGATTTTAGAGAAGTAGGAACCACGACTGGACGGGCCAGGCGCATTGGCTGGCTTGATCTTGTTCAGGGGCGTTGTGGAGTCGAGCTAAATGGGGTAGATCATTTGGTTTTAACTAAACTCGATATCCTTGACAAATTTGAAGAGATTACTATTTGCACAGGATATCTCCTAGATGGAGAAAAAATCGATCGGCCTCCTCCTCTTATCGAGGATCTAGAGCGTGTGGAGCCGATTTTTGAAACCTTACCAGGTTGGCAGACTTCGACAAGGAAAGTTGATAAGATCCGCGGCCTTCCTAAAAATGCACGAAAATTTATCGAAGCTATCGAAGATTTTTGCAACGTTTCGGTTGCGATGGTATCTGTGGGCCCAAGCCGGGAAGAGACGATTGTCATCGATGAGGAGTATCTGTGATTACCGTATCGGAACCTCGTCTTTGCTCACCTTTGATCTTAACTGCTAACAAAGAGTTTGCTAAGCAAACCCCTTTGCGCGGGCCTGAGCATGTCGCAATCATTATGGATGGGAATCGGCGTTGGGCAAAAAATCAGGGTTTGCCTGTAACGGCGGGTCATTGGCGCGGCGCAGAAAGATTAATAGCCATCGTCCGAGCAGCCAAAGATTTGGGAATTAAGGTCTTGACAGTCTATGCCTTTTCAACTGAAAATTGGGTGCGTCCTCCAGTAGAGGTAAGGGCCTTGATGGGAGTATTTAAGACTTATTTAAAGCGGCAACGCAATTTGATGATCAATGAAGGCGTTCGTCTCAATACCATAGGAGATATTTCAAGACTTCCAAAAGATGTCCTGAAGGTATTAGAAGAAACTGTCGAGGCGACCAAGCAAGGAACAAAGTTAGATCTGGTGATTGCATTGAATTATGGCGGACGAGATGAACTAAAACGGGCTTTCAAGACAATTATCGACGATTGTCTTGCCAAAAAAATATCTCATGAAGCCCTCTCAGAGGAGTTAATATCCAGTTATCTCGATACTGCAAGGTGGAAAGATCCTGATTTGCTGATAAGGACGAGCGGAGAAAGTCGCTTGAGCAACTTTTTGCTCTGGCAAATCTCCTATGCTGAGGTTGTTGTGACTGATGTGTTGTGGCCAGATTTCAGCGAGAAGGATCTGACTGAAGCTATAAGGGAATATCAAAAACGGGAACAGAGGTTGGGAAAATGAAAAGCGACCAATTTTCAGATTTAAACAAAAGAGCGCCGATGTCTGTGGGGATATTGATTGCCCTTATCCTCCTGATCATTTATGCCGCAAACCCAATCGTCAGTATTTGTATCGTCGCGCTTGTCGCGGCCTTGGCAGCAATTGGGGTGTGGGAATATGCCCGTCTTTCTAATTCTAAAGGGGTACAACCGGCTCTGCACTTAATGATCATTGTCGCTGTTTGCGAGGTGGTCGCATTTTTTATCGCCCATAAATGGATCCATTCTCCAGAACTGCCTGTGTTCGTGGTGGCCATTGGTGTCGGATTATTTTTCTTAAATCGGTTTAAGAGATCTGAAGAGGCCCTAATCAATGTTGCAGTCGAATTTTTTGGTGTTGCTTATATTGCGATCCCTCTGAGCTATATGTTGGCGATTCTTTATCCCATTTCACCTTCAACTGTTGATGGACGATGGTGGCTGTGCTATCTCATTTTTGTTACCAAAATCACCGATATCGGCGCCTATTTTGTTGGAAGGAGCTTTGGAAAGCACAGGCTTGCTCCAGTTCTAAGTCCTCATAAAACCGTCGAAGGAGCTATCGGGGGCCTTGTCTGCACGATTTTGCTCAGTTTGCTGATGGTCTACTTGGGGCGAGTTTTCGCTGGGAGTGCATTCTTCTTACAATATTTCGATGCCCTTATACTCGGTATCTTAATTGGAGTCTTTGGACAAGTAGGAGATTTAGCCGAATCTCTATTAAAGCGTGATGCAGCTGTGAAAGATAGCAGCCGGATGCCGGGGCTCGGAGGCGTGCTCGACATGATCGATTCGCTTATTTTCACCGCGCCGATTGTCTATTTTTATCTTAGATGGTACCCCCACTCATGATCATTACAATCGACGGACCTTCCGGCACAGGAAAAAGTACAGTTGCTAAGAGCGTTGCTGAAAAACTCAAGATGGTCTATTTCGACACCGGGGCTATGTATCGGGCTTTTACTTTAGTCCTTCTGAATAAAGAGATCCCCTTTAGCGATTCCTCCAGAATCGAAGAAGAATTGGAGAAGTTTTCCTTCGATATTGAGATGATGGAGGGGAAAAAACGGTACTTCATCGATGGGACTGAAGTGACCGAAGAGATTCGAACACAAAAGATTACTGAAAATGTCTCAGAAATTTCTGCGATGAAAAAAGTTCGAGATACTCTAACGAAAATGCAGCGCTCTTATGCACAAAAACAGGGGGCCGTTTTCGAAGGAAGAGATTTGGGGTCTGTCGTTTTCCCCGACGCTGAAGTCAAAATCTTTCTCGATGCTTCTGCAGAGGTCCGTGCAAAGCGCAGACTCAAAGAGATGAAAGAAAAAATGCCACACGAGGCTGCTGCGTTTGATGAAAAGAAAATGGAGCAAGATTTGCTCCGGCGCGATGCCTATGACTCTGGCCGTAAAATCGCCCCCCTGGTTTGCCCTAAAGGAGCTTTACGGATAGACACCTCAGATTTGACAATTGATCAAGTTGTCGAAAGAATTGCCCAGTACTATTGCGTTCAAGTTAAAAAACTCATCCCAGCTTGGCGTCATTCTAAGCAGATGCATTTTCTCTACAGATTTATCCTTTTTCTTGCTTGGGGAGCTTTTAAACTCTTCTACAGACACCGTGTCTATGGAGTCGAGCATTTCATCCGCGGTTCCGCAATCATCGCTCCTAATCATACGTCCTATTTGGATCCGCCAGTTGCTGCAATCTCATGGCCAGAAGAGGTTCATTTTCTTGCACGCGAAAGCCTCTTCAAACCGTTTCTCTTTGGCCCTTTCATCCGTGCGCTGAATGCTCATCCAGTCAGTGGAGAGGTCACCGATATTTCCGTATTTAAAACGATTATCGAGCTATTAAAAGAAGGCAAACAGCTCGTCCTTTTTCCTGAAGGAGCGAGGACAGAGGGGCAACTAGAGAAAATTAAGCCAGGCATCGGCATGCTCGCCATCCGATCAAAAGCAGCGATCATTCCCACATATATTCACGGGACGTATGAGATTTGGGGACGGCATCGGAAACTTCCCAAGTTGTTTGGACGGACGGTCTGTGTTTTTGGAGCACCCATCCACTGGGAGACCTTTGCGAATCTTGATAAGAAAGAGGCTCAAGCGAAAATTGCTGAAGAGCTCACTCGATCGATCCATGCTTTGAAAAATTGGTATGAGTCTGGTGCTATAGGAACACCACCTTAAGATATACTGCTTCCACTTGAAAGTTTGAGTTGCTTCGAAGTCGGCAAAAGCCTAGTTCAAATTCTCCAACTTTCCAGTGTCAGCACTATAGTATTGCGGCCAAGAAGACTTGAACTTCCACCGAGTTGCCCCGACAAGAACCTGAATCTTGCGCGTCTACCAGTTTCGCCATGGCCGCAAAGTGGTTGATGATACCTATACTCTTCTAAAAATTCCAGCGAATATGTTAGAATGAGGTTTTCAACAGATGGAGATGAAGGATGGCTGAAAAAAAGAATGATCATTTTACCTTACTGACAGAAGAAAATTTTAAAGCAGGCGTTAGTGACGGCCTAACATTGGTCGATTTCTATGCTGATTGGTGCGGCCCTTGCAGGATGCTCACCCCTGTCTTAGAAGATGTAGCTAAGGATGTTGCAGGTAAGGCAAAAGTGGCCAAAATTGATATTGATCAAGCGCAAAGGGTGGCCTCTAATTACCAAGTTACATCGATTCCTACCTTGATCTTATTTAAGGATGGGAAAGAAGTTGGACGACTCGTCGGATTGCGAGATCGAGATACAATTAATGAGTTTATTCAAGTTGGTGCTCATAAGTGACAGTTGCTACTTCGGTTGCGCTATTAAAAAAAGATGAAGTTGGGGCATTTACCTCTTCAGATCTATTGTTAGGAGCGGCTGGATCTACTGTTTCCCTGTCGCTCGGTTACGGCGCGATGCGGGGCACTAAAATTTTTCTTGAGAAATGGGGAGTTTCTGAGCTTCAGTCTCAATCTTACTTCCATATTTATGATTGGATTGGAACCCTCTCGAACAGCCTGTTACGGGGTATTCTAAAATCAATCGCAGTTGTCTATATTATTCTTCTAGTACCGATTGTCGAGGAATGGTTTTTTCGCGATGTGATGTATTCCTGGCAAGAGGGCAGTAGCTTGAACTCTGATCATTTCAGCTCTAGAGTTTTTCGTGTTCTCTCAAATGGGCTCATTTTTGGTGCTTTTCATTTTAGCCTTTTGCTAGGATGGTCGAATGTCCTGATTGTTGTGGTGAGCACGATCGCGGGCTTAGTTTTTTCACTATTACGAGAATTGACAGGGGATCAGTGGTCTTCGACAGTAGCACACTCCCTGAATAATTCCTTTGTATTATTTATTAACGTTTTAAGAATTTGAGGTTCTTTATGTTTTTTCGTTTATTTTGTTTAGCTCTTTTTGGCACCTTATCTGCCTATGCTGCTGAAGTTCCCGTTGTCAGCGAGCAGAATTTTGATGATACAATTAAGTCAGGAGTCGTTTTAGTCGACTTTTACGGAACCTGGTGTGGCCCTTGTAAAAAGCTTGGTCCAGTTCTAGATAGCGCTTCAGGGAAATTGAAAGGGAATAAAAAAATTGTCAAAGTCAACATTGACCAATCAAAGGCTCTTGCTGATAAGTATAATGTCCGTGCCGTCCCAACCATGATTCTTTTTAAGAATGGTAAAGAGGTGGATCGTTTGCAAGGGGCAGTGAATGAAGAGACGGTTTTAGAGTTCATTAACTCCGCAAACTAATCTAACTAAATCAACAAAGGCGCAAAAAAATTTGCGCCTTTGTTGTTTCGGTAAAGGTTTTGAGGTTTTTTATGGGATTCCTCTTTTCAAAACCGAAATTAGCTGAAGTCCTTACTCGAGTTTTTCATAGTCCAAACCACCTGGTGCTGAATTCGTTTTCTTTTTCTCAGGTAAAGAGGTCATTTGATCTTCGATTGATATCACTGAAGATGAGGCTAATCTCAATGGCATGGACAGTTTCTTTTTAGCTTTTGGTTCAATTCGATTACGGGGATTAACGAATAGTTTTTCCCATGAAATCGGCTCCTCCAAGGAGATGAATGTTGAGCGGGCCTCTTGATTCAGGACTGAATTCGATATTTCACGCAATTTGTCTTCATCTGCCTGCAATTCGATCTGTTCAAGACAAAGAAAGTACGAGAGGACTTCTTCTGAAACTTTGATAGTTTCATAGGGTATACGTTGCATTTTGATCATGTTTGCAAATATATTGTTTGCAGAGATAATCCTTTGTACATTAATCGAGCCATCAGCCAGGAAAAGGGGGGCTTCCCTTGATTGGATGGCATTTCTATGAAGCCGATAGATGCAGGGAATGATACTGGTTTTGCCTCTAAGTTCACCTTCTTTCTTATTTAGTAGCAACATTTTATTATCGACATTGAAAAGAGCATCCAATTTTTCCTTCATTTTTGAAGCATTTCTGGGCAATTGCTTGAGCCAGGGAAGTCGATCCACTGAATTCAATTGAAGGCCGTTTTGAATTGCAAACAACATATGAAAGTTATTTCTAGAGTGAAGATCCTCACCTATATCCAGCCATTTTTCGACGCATTTCAGGGCTTTTTTCTCTGAAATCGTTGCAGCAGCCAAAATTGAAGTAGCAACAAAATGAGTTAAGGTTCTACATCTCTTGTTGAGGATTTCCAAATGGGGCCCGGATTTAGACTCATCTAAAAATTCGCATGATCGTAGTTCATAGAAGGGTAAGCACATCACTGTAAGGGCTCCGCCAATGTTTCGTGCACTCCACCCCTTATCCATCCATGCAAGCATGTTTTCTTGCGGTGAAATTTTAGGGGGTAGTGGCGAGGCTCCAGGGGGTTTGTCACATATTGCTTGATCGATCAGAGGGATAAGAGATGCAAAGAGATTGGCATTAGGTCCTTTTCTGAGAAACTTCTTTAATTCAATAAGAAGATTAATAGAGGTTGGGCCGTGGCAGATTAAGGATTCGAAAAGAAATATGAGCCTGTCGACGGGGAGAGACTTTGAAAATTGATTACTCTGAAATAATTCCTCAAGCATGTTAATAAATGCTTCCTCTTCTATAGGAGATATAATTTCATGCAATAAAAAGGAAATTGCCTGCAACTTCTGCAACCCTTCTTGAGTAGAATCTTGGGCCAGATCCAAAATTAACTTTCTGAGGGCGGGTATCGGATTTATTTCCCCTTTTGCATTAGAGTTGTAATAGGAAGTGTTCAGATCCATGATTCTAGGTACTGGTTGCATCGTCCTCCTTTAGAAGCTGTGCTAAAACCCTGTGTCGTCAAGATT
>JAFEGK010000003.1:0-30988 GCA_018239985.1 Verrucomicrobiota bacterium
GGCAGCGGTTTTTGGTACCGCCATGCGGAGGTTCGAATCCTTCCACCCCAATTTACCCCGCGCGGTTCAAAATGATGAATTTGGGGCCACGCGAAAGCACCCGGGGTTGAAGTCGCAAACAGGGGGCCATATTGGATTTAATATTGCCCCCTGTTTGCGACTTCAACCGCGGGGCTTTGGCGAGTTCCAAATGCCACCATTTTGGACCGCGCGGGGTATAACGAGGTTTTTCCTGACATGGATAGCAATTCGTTTATTTTGTTTTCTGGTAGCTCGCATCCCGAGCTCGCAAAACAAATAGCCGATTCCCTCCATGTGAAATTGGGAAAGGCTTCGCTGTCAACATTTCCTGATTGCGAGATAGGCGTTGAGATTTTAGACAATGTCCGCGGTCGGGACGTTTTCGTTCTGCAAACGATCGCACGGCGTCCCAACCACTATCTCATGGAATTGTTGATTATGGTCGACGCTTTGAAACGCGCTTCGGCCCGCTCGATTACCGTCGTGATTCCCTATTTTGGGTATGCGCGGCAAGATCGGAGGGACAAGGAGAAGCGGGTGCCGATCACTGCTAAACTGGTTGCCGATCTGCTCGAAAAAGCAGGGGCGGACCGGGGGCTGACGATGGATTTGCATGCAGAGCAAATCGAGGGATTTTTCGATATTCCAATCGATAATCTCTTCGCCTGTCCCCTCCTCCAGAAAGCAGTAGAGGATTTGGGAATTTCCGACTATGTTGTTGTCGCCCCAGATCTAGGCAGTATCAAGCTAGCTCGAGCCTTTGCCAAAGATGCAAAGAACGAGATAGCGATCGTTGATAAGCGGCGCGTGGATGCAGAACATGTTGAGGCCGGCGCCTTAATTGGCAGTGTCAAAGGGAAGAATGTCCTTCTTGTCGATGACATGGTCTCAACTGGAGAAACACTAAAGAAGGCAGCACGTGTTTGCAAAAGTGCAGGTGCGCGTGATGTTTTCGCCGTTGCCACCCACGGGCTGATGGTTGAAGAAGTGTTTACAGGAAGTGCGATTGAAAAGTTGATTGTGACCAATACGGTTCCTCTCTCTAAGAATTTGGAGAAGAATCGGCAAATTCATATTGTGTCGGTTGCATCGCTTTTTAGTCGAGCCATTGTGTCATCAACTGGCTAATTCCTTTCTGCTCCAATTTTAAAAAGATTAGAAATGCAAATTGGAGATTATTTAATGAATCTGACTGCAAAAAAAAGAACAAAGGGAAAATCAATTGGCCAAATCCGGCGTGATGGTGGAATTCCTGCAGTTTTTTACTCACCTGGAGATTCCGGGCACTCGATCGAAGTGAATGGGCCGCAATTTGAAGCTGCCTTAAGAAGTATTAAGCCTGGTCGTCTGGCGACAACCAAGTTTACGCTCGATTTGGATGGAAAAAAGATCCAAGCGATTGTCAAAGATATTCAATACAATCGGACAACGTATCAAGTGCTTCACCTGGATTTCGAAGAATTGAAAAAAGATGTGCCGGTAAGAGTCAATGTTCCCATTGAGTGTGTCGGTCAAGAAGAGTGTGTGGGGATTAAATTGGGGGGCTTTTCTCGTCAGATCATCCGATCTGTTCGGATCAAATGCTTGCCTCAAGATATCCCAGAAGATTTTAAGGTCGATATTAGCAATTTGAACATCAAACAATCACTCCGTGTTTCAGCGCTGCAGATGCCAAAAGGGGTACAACCCTTGGCAACTACTGATGAAGTGGTCGTTGTGATTGCGAAGAAGCCTTAATAGATGGAAGACCGCTTTCTTATTGTCGGCCTTGGAAATCCTGGCCAGACTTACGACGATACTAGACACAATGTGGGTTTTAGGATTGTCAAAGCTCTGGCCCAGAAGCACCAGATTTCCTTTCGTCCCTCGTTAATACGGATGAAAGGCAGTGTTGCAGAAGGGACGATAAAGGAGAAGCCAACTACTCTTTTGCTACCGCTAACATTCATGAATGAGAGCGGGCTAGCAGTGAGAAAAGGGGTCGACTTCTACAAACTTCCTCTCGATCGCTTGATCGTAGTGGCCGATGACGTAGACCTTCCGTTCGGGGGGATGCGCTTGAAGACAAAGGGAAGTAGTGGGGGACACAAAGGATTAAAAAGTATTGAGGCCCATTTAGGGACCCAAGACTACACCCGCTTGAAGGTGGGGGTAGGAGGACGTGAAAAGGGGGATCTCGCCGATTACGTCCTAGATAAGTTTACAAAAGAAGAGCAGAGTGCTCTGCCAGAGATTATAGATAGAGCTGTAATGGTTCTTGAGCTTTGGGTTGCAGAGGGTGCGCCGGCTGCGATGCACGAAGCTAATAAGTGATAGGAGATATAAATGCCAAAATCTAGACAGCATCTCTATGAGGGGATGTATATTTTAAGTGCCACTTTGAGTGAAGATGCACGCAAAAAGGCGATTGAGAAGATTACCTCCTCAATCGAGCATCACGCTGGCAAGGTGCATAAAGTATTTGAACAGGGCCGTAAAAAATTGGCCTATGAGATTGATGGCCGCAAAGAAGGATTCTACTACGTCCTTTACTTTACTGCTGGTTCATCGAGCATGCCAGAGCTATGGAGAGAGTATCAGCTCAATGAAGATCTGATCCGTTTCATGACTTTACGTGCAGACTCAGTACCTGAGAAAATTGAATTTAAAGTACTGGAAAAAATGGAGTAATTATGACAACACAGATCCCAAGAAAGGGCCCCCCAACAAAAGATCCTCTTTTCGGCAAACGGTCAAGATCTTGCCCATTTACCGAAGCTGGTATCAAGACAATCGATTATAAAGATATCGATACACTCAATCAGTTTATTACAGAACATGGGAAGATCATCCCTCGCCGTATCAGCGGGATTTCTCTTCGCCATCAAAGAATGCTTACAAATGCGATTAAGCGGGCCCGCTATATGGCTCTATTGCCCTTCGTAGCAGCAGATTAGGAGTAAAACATGAAGAATCAACTATTATTATTAGAAGATGTAGATGGCTTGGGGCGTAGTGGTGATATCGTCACCGTACGGCCTGGTTTTGCTCGCAATTTTCTGATTCCGAAGCAAAAAGCTGTTGTGGCCAAGAAGCACCTTGTTAGGCTTCAAGAAAGACTAAGAGAAGAGCGTGCAAAGAAAGCAGTTGTCGATAAAGCTGATGCTCTCGAGATGGCCAAAAAGCTAGAAGGACAGAAGCTGACAGCAACTATGAAGTTCGATGCAGAAGGACACATGTACGGCTCGGTCACAGCGCACGATGTCGTTTCCTTATTCAAAGATCAGCTTGGAATTGAGCTTGATAAACGTAATATCTTGATCCACAAAGGGATTAAAGAAAAAGGAACGCACGAGATTGAGCTCCGATTGAAAGAGGGAGTTCCAGCAAAGATCATCCTCCAAATTGTTGCCGAAGTGAAAGAAGGACAGTAACCGTTAAACTCTTTTCACCTGCAAAAATTAACCTATTCTTCCGGGTGCTAAATAGGCGCCCGGATGGGTTTCATGAGATCGCCTCACTTTATCAAGCGATCTCTTTAGGCGATTATATCACCATCTCACCTAGCGACGGAGCAGACCTGTTCCAATGCAACGACCCTAGGATCCCAAAAGACCAATCTAATCTCATTCTTCGCGCCGCTACTCTTTTTCGAGAGAAAACGGAGCTAGAGCGTTACTTCACCTTTACTTTAGAAAAGCAAATTCCAATCGAATCTGGCCTTGGCGGCGGGAGCAGCAATGCCGCAACGACCTTGTGGGGCCTCAACGAACTAATGGGAACGGGGGTCGACATAGAGGAATTAAGGCAGTGGGGAGCTTTGCTTGGATCTGATGTCCCGTTTTTCTTAAGCAATGGGAGGGCCTATTGCGAGGGGAGAGGAGAGAAGGTGACATTACACTTAGAACAATCAAAAGCCGAGCTGTGGATTGCGAAGCCCCCGATCGGCCTCTCGACTGCATCAGTCTATCAAAATCTTCAAGTAAGCACCTTGAGGAAAAGAAATCCCGTTGAAGCCCTCCATAGCCACTCCACCGGCGTCCCTCTCTTCTTCAATGACCTAGAAGAATCGGCTTTCCAGATGGCTCCAGAGCTTAGAGAAATCAAAACAGAATTGTGCCGCTTAGGCTTTACCGAAGTTCATATGACGGGCAGTGGGACTGCTTTCTTTTGCTTTGGTGACATTTTTCCACAACATCCCGACATCACCTTTTTCCCAGTTCAATATCTCTTTCGCAGTGAAGGGGACTGGTATAAATTTCCAGCTTAGTCTATATTGGACGATCATATTCTAGTGGAGCTGGCACTTGCACGATCGGATCATCATTGTTACAGGAGCTGCGGGATTTATTGGTTCGGCAGTGGCTCGGCATCTAAATGACCTTGGATACACACGGCTGCTCCTAGTCGACGACATTGAAAAAACTGAAAAATGGAAAAATCTTCTAGGGAAACGGTTCGAAGATTTCATCTCGAAACATACACTCTTTTCCTGGTTAGAAAATAGGGCCTCGGAAGTTGCCGCAATCATCCATCTGGGAGCCTGTTCCGACACATTGGAGACCGATGGCGATTTTCTGATGGAAAACAATTTCCGCTATACCCAAAAGCTAGCTCAAATTGCTCTAAAACATGACATTAGGTTTATCTATGCTAGCTCAGCTGCAACTTATGGCGATGGGAGCCAAGGGTTCTCAGATGATATCGATCTGCTCGAAGAGTTGCGTCCTTTAAATCTCTATGGATTCTCGAAGCATCTCTTCGATCTTTGGGCGAAACAGCAGGGGATTCTCGATCAAATCGTCGGGCTTAAATATTTTAATGTCTTTGGCCCAAATGAAAACCATAAGGGACACATGGCCTCAATGGTCTATAAAATGCTTCCGAAGGTTACGAACGAGGGAGTCGTCCATCTATTTAAGTCTACGGAGCCCGACCGCTTTGGCGATGGGGACCAATGCCGCGATTTCATCTACGTGAAAGATGTGGCCAAAATGACTTGTGGATTTTTATTCAATAATATTGGTGGAATTTTTAATATCGGGAGAGGCGAGCCTACCACTTGGAATCAGTTGGCAAGTGCCCTGTTCCAAGCGACAGGTAAAAAGCAGAACATCCAGTATGTTGAGATGCCGGAAGCCTTGAAAAAGCAGTATCAGAATTACACCTGTGCAGATATGAATCGTTACTTGAAAAAACATCACAATCAGGCCCCGTTGACGAGCATCAACGATGCTGTGATTGATTATGTCCAAGGTTATCTTCTTAAGGATAAAACATGGTAAAGCTCATTGGAATGTTAAGCCGTTTGGGCCCAGTAAAAGTCCTCGTCATCGGAGACTTCATGCTTGATGCCTACACGACTGGCAAGATCCAGAGAATTTCTCCTGAGGCTCCCGTTTCTGTACTCAATGCGCACAGCGAGGAAAGTCGCCCTGGAGGAGCTGGGAACGTTGTTCTCAACCTCTGCGCGCTTGGAGCAAAAGTGATTGTCGCTGGACGTGTAGGGCGCGATTATGCTGGCGAAGAAATCCGCTCATCTCTCGAACATGAAGGGGTCGATATCCGGGGGCTCCTCTATCAAAAGCGGTACAAGACGCCCGTTAAGAATCGATTTATTGCCGACTCTCAACAGCTGCTCAGAGTCGATTTTGAGACCCTCACCCCCCTGCCTGAAGAGCTTGAACAAGAGTTGATTCAAAAATTGCCAGACTTGATGGAAGAGTGTCAGATTGTCGCTATCTCCGACTATGGCAAATCGTTCCTTTCTAATACCCTTCTCGGTGTAGTGATCGAAATGGCCAAGGCCCACCATGTGCCTGTGATCGTCGATCCAAAGGGGATTGATTTTACCAAATACCGTGGCGCAACAATCCTTAAGCCAAACCTCGCCGAAGCCTACGCAGCTGCCCGCCTTCCCCAAGATATCTCCCTCGATGAAGTAGCTGCCACTGTCCTCAAGACCTGCGGCGTTGAACAGCTAATGATTACCCGTTCCCAAGCCGGTATTTCCCTTTTCAAACGTTCAGGGGAGCGTCTTGATTTCCCTGTCCGCTCGAAAGAAGTCAAAGATGTGACTGGTGCTGGTGATACCGTCCTCTCCATGCTTAGTGTCGCTCTGGCCAATGGCCTCGATATCAAATATGCTGCACAACTTGCCAATATTGCTGCAGGAATGGTGATCGAGAGGATCGGTTGTGCACAAGTGTCGCTTTCCGATATGGCCGAGCGTCTTATGGAATTTGATGAGGAAAATAAGATCTTCGATGGAGAGCATTTTTTTGCCCTCCAGCAGTCGCTGAAAGGCAAGAGGTGCACAGTCCTGAGTCTCGAAGGCAACCAGGGGATGTCGACGGCGATTTTCAAAAGCTTGCGCAAATTGGCGACCAAAGAGCCAGAGAACAAACTCGTCGTCTACGTACGTGATCGGCAGCCTGATAAAGAGTTTATCTCCCTGCTATCATCTCTTTCCGATGTCGACTTCATCGTCATCGAATGTGCTAGCCTGAAAAACCTGTGCGATCTGATCCAACCTGCCGATGTCTACGCCATCGAAGGGGGCAAGCTGGTCGACCTCGAAACGTCTCCCGTCAATTTAACCACCGTATAAGAGATTATTACTGCACTTCGTGTCGAAATATGGTTCTTTATTCAGCTCTTTTGAGGGTAGAATAGACATGTCGGGTGACACAGCACTACGTGTCCGGTGTCCCCTGCGACCCCCTTGAGCCTCACCTCCCTTCGCCAAATCGGGTCCTCGTCGGGGGGCCGTGCGCAGCACTGATCCCCCACGCCCCTGCGGGGCTCTCCTGCGGTCCGATTTTGCTTTGGGATCTGAGTCCATTGGCTGCTCGTGCGCTCTTCCCCGCCGGGACTGAAGTCCTCTTTCGGCGGGTGCCCTTCGCGTCGACTCGCAGAACCGAGTTGGAAAAGAAAAACACCCCCTCTCCACTTTGCAATTCGGAGACAGGTCGGCAGGCTTTTTTTGTCCGGTTCTGCGAACTGACGCGAAAGGGGGCCCCGCCGAAAAAAGACTTCAGTCTCGGCGGGGTATGAGCGCGTGAGCAGCCGTTAGAGGTGATCAAAAAAATATAATCGGATGACAATTGACATGTCTATTCTATTCTCAAAAGGGCTGAATAAAGAAGCATACTTCGACGCGAAGTGCTGTGTCACCGACTCCAACCTGCCGATGTCTACGCCATCCAAAGGGGCAAGCTGGTCGACCTCGAAACGTCTCCCGTCAATTTAACCACCGTATAGGAGTTTACTACCCCTTCTCATCGACTCGCGGAACTCTCCTCCGAAAAAAATTGATTTATTTATTTACAAACAAGTATCCTCAGATTTTCTTACATATTTAGGCCTCAGAGGATAACGATGATTAACAGAAAATTGGCAGTCGGTTTAAGCCTTGCCCTCCTTGCAGCATGCCCGAGTATGATATATGCAGAAGATTGTTGCGTGCCAGAATATACTCCTGGTGAGCCACTTTGCGATGCTTGTGCTGGATATTCACAATATGCTGGAGTCCAGCTAGAGTGTGGATGGGACCTTTTCGCCTATGGAGAATTCCTCTATTGGAAACCAGGCATTAGTACATCCCTTGTTGCAGAAAAAATTCCGGCAAACCCAGTAGCGCAACCTCAAGAGATTCTTCCATTCAAATTTAGTTTCCGGCCAGGATTTAGAATTGGCTTTGGAATGGTCGCTCATTGCTTCGATGATTGGACTTTCAACGTAGATTATATTCGATATCACCAAGCTTTCAGCCAGAGAATGTCATCCAATGCCCCAGAGTTCCTCGTGACCATTCTTCCGATGTATTATGGTCTACAAATAAGGTCAATTAGAAATAAGGCCCATTTCCATTATGATATTCTCGGATTAAACATTCAAAGACCAAATTATCTAGGACAAAGGGTTCTTTTAAGTCCGTTTTTCGGGCTTAAGTGGCTCAAAAGAAATGTAAAACTTGGGCAAGATCTGATCGCTCTTGACGGAGGATTCAATACAGGTCAGGCGATTTTTAAATATACCTCCATCGGCATCGGCGCTGGATTCGATGGCAGTTGGCTTCTATGCTGGGGCTTAAGCCTCATAGGAAATGCAGATGTCGGGATTTTGTATCCCTATGATCGATCCTTCCGTCAAATCCAAACTCCAGCCGTTGCTACCACGGGAAATCCCGATATTGTTTTAACACATCGTATCAAACACCTAGATATCTATGCGAAAGGAGGCATGGGATTGAATTGGGGAAGTTATTTCTGCTGCAATCGCTATCACGTTAACTTGAGCGCAACATACGATTTAGCATTAGACGTTGTAAAATTTGATGGTGCAGCCTCCGGATTATATGGAAATGGATCGGTTTTATTAACGGGATTATCAGTCCGCGGGCAATTTGATTTTTAAGGAGAAAAAAATGGTTAAAAAATATCTTATTCAGACCCTCGCTTGCTTGGGGATTGCCCAAACATTGATTGCTGAGGATAGCCCCCCATTTAACTGCTGTCCATCTGTGATTGTCAGCGAGCCACTCGATTGTACTGGCGTCAATCCTATTTACCCTTATCCGGCAAATTTTGCGCCATGCAATAGCTGGAATCTATTTGCATCAGGAGAATTTCTCTACTGGGCTGCCCATAAAGATACAGTACCAACCGTTTGTGCATTTTGGGCATTCGATAAATCAGATTATATTCTCTTTCCTCAGAAAAGTTCTTACCGCCCAGGATTCCGAGTGTCTATGGGAATGGATCTTGACTCGGTCATCCTAAATCTGAGCTATCTAAGATTCCATCCTCAGACTACTTCTCATTTTTCTTCTGGAGCTAATGGGGGGCTTATATTCATCTACAGTCCGCCGGGTGTGTCCACGCAATTTGCTAATCAGCCACTTGCTTTTTTCCAAACGATAAAATCCTCCTTTCATTTCGGCTTGGATGTTGCGCTAATCTCTCTACAACATCCTGTCTATTTTGGGAAAAGAATCATCTTGAATCTCAGTTATGGTCTTCTCGGAGTCTGGATATCAGATAAATGGCGATTTAATGCAACAGCATTAGATACCCCACCCCCGCCGTTTGTTGGATTAACTGCTAGTGGAGAAACTAGATCGACTAAGACAACATGGGCTGTGGGACCCAATTTGGGTTTTGAGGGGACGGCCTTACTTCCCTGCCGGTTTCAATTGATCTCAAATCTTAATCTTGGCGTACAGTATGCAGAGCAGAATAAATTTCATACAACAGCTTCCTATCCAGGCTATAGGAATAATCTTGGATTAATTTCGATTGGAAATAGTACCATCAAGCTAAATAGCTCGGCCCCCCATTACCAAGTATGGCATTCTGGAGATCTCGGGCTCGGATGGGGCGACTATTTCTGGTGCGACCGTTATCACTTTAATATTTCGGCAAAATATAGCTGGGTGCAGCAGCACATCTTTGTTCTCTATAATGCAAATTCACCCTACGGTTCCGAATTGAATTCGTTACACAATGTTAGCGTACATGGAATAACGATTAGTGGAAGATTAGATTTTTAAAGCAAATTAAAAGGAGTCAACATGTTCAAAAGCGCCTATTTATTGTTGTTATCGGGCTTGCCTTCTCTAGTATATAGCAACTGTGAAGCCAATCAATGTTGCGACCCATTTACACCCCCTGAACCTCTCGAATCTTGCCAATTACCGGTCGGTTATTTTTATCCGGCTCAATACACATTTGGTGATTGTGGGTTCGATATTTCACTTAGTGGCGAATTTATCTATTGGGAGCTTAATCGAGACAGTACGACTCAAGTCGGAACAAAAGTCGATTTACTCAATGATGGGACGCGGCAAGAGCAAAAAATGCTTTATCATCAACAAGGATATCGACCAGGGTTCAAGGTCGCAGCTGGTATCGGACTTCCTGGCTGTGACGCTTGGACAATAGATTTAGAATATACCTGGTTCCACCATCATTCCACCAATACCTTTCGAGCATCAGAAAATGGGTACATTCAAGTGCCTCTTACCTCTTTATTTTTTGACCCAATTCTTTTCTTTTATAACGCCCAATCTGTAAGATCGGTTCTTAAATTCAATTTAGATTTTTTGCAGGGAACACTTGGAAGAGCCTTTTATATCAGCAAACGTCTGATTATCGATGCGGGAGTTGGAGCAAAATCGTGGTGGACATCGTTCCGTTCCGATCTCCTTTATAACCTCCCGAATGGCTCACAATTAACATCGCTGACTAAATCGGGGGTTTGGGGAATCGGTCCTTACGTCACTGCTAATATAAAAGGGCTCTTATGGTGCGGCACCTATCTGTATGGGAAAGCGGGAATTTGGATCACTTATACGAGGTTTGACAAGATCAAAGCAGAAACAAATGTCCCGAATTTGACAGCTCCATTTGTTGTGCCTGGATTTAACAATAATCAAAGACTGAATCATTTCGTCTACACAACAAATCTCTTTTACGAAGGAGGTATTGGACTTGGCTGGGGGACCTATCTTTGCGATTGCAATTATCACATCGACTTTCTCGTCGGATATGAAATGATGACAAATTATATCAAAGCCGTTGTGACCCTTCTGAGTGACCCTCAATATGAATTTTACTACCAAGGTCTCTCTGTGAAAGCGCAGTTTGATTTCTAAAGCTAACAAAAAAAGCTCATAGGACATGTTGGGTGACACAGCGACCCCCTTGCGTCCCAATCTCGCTGCGCCAAATCGCATCCTCGAATGCGGGGTAGTGCTGTGTCACCCGAAATGTCTATTCTACCCTGAAAAGAACTAATCAAAAATCATAGAAAGAACTAATCAAAAAAATGGAAAATGATGCTATTCTCTTAGGTTTTCAAGGGCTGCGATACGGTCTTCGATTGGGGGGTGGGTGGCGAACAGGGCTGCTAGGCCATGTTTGCCGTAATTGGAGATTTTAAAGGTCTGCAGGGACTCTACTTGGTGGGCAGGATCCTGTCTGTTCAATGTGGCCTTCAACCCCTCTAAAGCGTGGATCATCTTCTTTTTACCTGCCAAATGGGCGCCGCCTGCATCTGCTCGATATTCTCTTCGTCGTGAGTACCAAGCGACAACAATCGAGCCAAGCACCATGAAGACGATTTGGAAAATAATCGTAAAGATCATGAAGCTGGCATGTGAGCCTTGTCTTTGATTGTCGCGGCCAAATCCTGACAAGATGAAAGCGAGAATACGGGCTAGGAACATGACGAAAGCATTGATAATCCCTTGCAGTAAGGTCATGGTCACCATGTCGCCATTGGCGATGTGGGTGACTTCGTGGGCGAGTACCCCTTCAACTTGGCTTTTATCCATTCTCTGAAGTAGTCCAGAGGATACTGCTACAAGAGCCCGGCTTCTTGTGGGACCTGTCGCAAAGGCGTTGATTTCTGGAGAGTTGTAGATCCCAACCTCTGGCATTGTCGGCAATTCTGCTTTTTCCGCCAGGCCGTAGACTGTCTCTAGGACCTCTTTTTCGAACGGATCGCGCGTCTTGGGATCGATGAGTTTCACCCCCATCATCCATTTTGCTGTCATCCGAGAGATTGCCAGGGAAATGAATGCGCCCCCCATGCCCCAAACCAAACACATGATCAGAAGGCCTTTGTAATCGATTCCTGCTTGGTCAAGATAAGGTTGTATATTAAAAAGACTCAAGACAATCGATATTGTCGTAATGACGAGAAAGTTAACGATTAAGAACAGGATAATTCGCTTTGCAAACCCCATTTTTGACCTCCAGACTACGAGCAGAATATATAACAAATTTGTTTTTATTTGCATATAAATATTGGTTGTGAGATTTATCAAGGAAAAGAGGAACAACGATGCCCAATATGCGCCGACGATCAAAGAAAAGTGCCTGTACAATTTTCATTTCCTGTAACGAACCCAATGAAGATGGAAAAATGCATGTCGAGATGACATGTGAGGGGGATCATCTCCTTGCAGCATTTTTACTTGAGAACGCTCAGTCGATTTTAGACAACAATAGTACTGTGTCTAAGGTCTCCTCTATCGGAAATTAATCAGCTGAGCTATACTCTCAGCTATGAGCTTAGATCTTTCCAATTTAAAAAAATGGTACGAAAGGCATCGAGAGGCTATTCTCGATGACTTTATCACGTTTTTAGCTTTCAAAAGTATCAGCGCCGATTCGGCTTTTGATGATGAGACAAAACTGTGTGCAAACTGGCTTGCCGATTATCTCAAGCGCATTGGGCTTGAAGTTGAGCTTTGGCCAACATCTGGACAGCCTGTCATTTTTGCCAAACACTGTAAGGCTGGCAAAGAGCGTCCAACACTGCTTGTTTATCAACATTACGATGTGCAGCCTGTAGATCCTCTCGATCTATGGAAAAGCGAGCCATTTAAAGCGGCTGTGCGAGATGGCAAAGTGTTTGCACGAGGTGCGCAGGACAATAAGGGGCAATGTTTCTACACGGTTACGGCGATGAGGGCGCTGTTTGAGCTTTGCGAAAAACTCAACTTCAATCTTAAGCTTTTTATCGAAGGAGAAGAGGAGTCGGGCAGTACGGGGACACGCGAGGTTTTTGCAAAGAAAGGGAAGGAATTAGAGAGCGATTATTTGCTTGTTGTCGATTCTGGTATCCCTGCTCAGGGTCAGCCAGCGATTACTTTAGGGCTTCGTGGAATACTGACGATGGAAATTGTGTGCCGTGCAGCAGCTGGCGATCTCCATTCGGGTTCTTTCGGCGGGATTGCCTACAATCCTAACCGGGCGCTAGCAACTGCTTTGGCCTCGCTTTATGACGAAGAAGGCAGGGTTGCCGTTGCCCATTTTTATGATGATGTAGCTGAGCTGACCAAGAAAGAGCTGGAACAGTTCCATCTTGAAATCGATGAAGAGCGGGTTAAAAAAGAGCATGGATTAAGAGCGCTCTGTCCGGAGCCAGGGTTTTCGATTGGCCAGTCGGCAACGATCAGGCCTACTCTGGAAATCAATGGAATGGGAGGGGGGTATACTGGGGAAGGGTTTAAGACTGTTCTTCCAGCGGTGGCGACCGCTAAGATTTCCTGCCGTTTGGTCCCTAATCAAGATCCTGCAAAAATTGCTGCTAATCTCAAAGCTCATCTGCTTGATCATTTGCCCAAAGGTCTTGAAACTAAGATATCTGTCGATCAAGGAAGTCCAGCATTTAGAGGCAAACACGATTCTGTGATTGCAAAACTCGTCGCAAAAGCGTATGAAGAGGTATTAGGAAAACCTTGCCAATACATCTTGATCGGGGGTTCAATAC
The DNA here is from genome assembly GCA_018239985.1 of Verrucomicrobiota bacterium. GTDB lineage: Bacteria > Chlamydiota > Chlamydiia > Chlamydiales > Rhabdochlamydiaceae > Sacchariniichlamydia. Next base: position 13,285 of record JAFEGK010000003.1, read on the forward strand.
CGATTACTGTCGAGCTTGCACGCGCAAGCCAAGCTGAAACGGTGATGATGGGTTATGGACTCGATACTGACCAAATTCATGCCCCCAATGAGCACTTTGGGCTAGACCGTTTTGAGCAAGGGTTTTTGACGATGGGTAGGATATTTGGCAAACTCAATGAACAGTGAAAAAAGGGCTATTTCTGTTCTTTTAGGTCCCGTACTCATGATCGGGGTCGTCTCCTTGCTTCTTTTGAAAATCTCCAGTTATACAATCTTTTGGCTCTTAGGTGTTGTCGTTGCAGTTGGGATTGCCGGCTGGGTTTCTTACTTAGCTTTTTTGGAAATCATCTCACATAAAAAAGAGCTCCATAACCTGATTGCTAAAAAGGACAAAGAGTCACTGGATTTGCGTGCAATCCTCGATGAAACGCATTTGCTCTATAGAGAAAAAGTCTCAAAATTAGAGATAGCTTTGTGCGAGAATGAGAGGCTGCAAGCGGATAAATTGCTTGAAAATGAAACGAGAGTGACTCAGCTGGCTGAATCTCTCAACCACTATAAGAACTTAGCTCGCTCTTTTGAAACTTCCCTCGAAGAGGCACTTGCAGAAGTACGAGCACTCTCAGAGCTCCATTATTTGGATCAGCAGCAACGGCCTCCCAAAAATCTCGTTAAGCAGCACGCGCAGCTGCGGGAGCAATTTGAAGAAAAATCGGTTGTGCTAGATCAGACTCGCCGTCGTCTTTTTGAAGCAGAAGGGGCTTTGCTAAGCTTGAAAAAGGAGAGGGGATTTGAGCTTTTGAGTCAGAATGAAGAGATTGAAACATTGTTTGCGGCGCTCGATGAGCTCATTAAAGAAAATGAAGCGTTAGAACAGGAAATCAAAGCATTAGAGGGGCTCGTCTCTCTTAAGGCTTCCGCCCCTAAAAAGACACAAAAGAGGCTCCAAGAGATTTTAGAATTCCAATTCGAACCTACTGTTTCTGCCAAGGAGTGAGAATCTCACAGCCTGTTTCTGTGATCAGCAGGGTATGTTCCCATTGGGCGCTTGGTTTGCCATCATTGGTATAAGCGGTCCACTGGTTCTCTTCATCGATATACCCCTCTTTTACACCTGCATTGATCATTGGCTCGATGGTAAAGGTCATTCCGGGGGCTAGAGGGATCTGCATCTTATTGCGATGGTGGGGCACTTGAGGGTCTTCATGAAATTCAACGCCGACTCCATGACCGACGAAAAAGTCGACCACCGAGCAGCCGAATTCTTCAGCACAATCGGTAATCGCATCGCCAATTTCATATAGCATTACTCCAGGCTTCAGAATCGTGATGGAGCGCATTAGACATTGATAGGAGGCTTCAGTGACATTTGCCCGCTCGGGGTCGGTTTTGCCAATGATCACCATTTTGCTGCAATCGCCATAATAGCCATCGAGAATACAACTGACATCAATATTGAGAATGTCTCCCTCTCTCAGCACGACAGGGCCTGGGATTCCATGGCAGATTTGGTCATTTAGCGAAGTGCAGATGCTTTTTGGAAAAGGGGGAGTCCCGTAGCCAAGAGGCGCTGGAATTGCTCCGGCTTCCACATGGAGCTGATGAGCATAGGTATTAAGTTCATCGGTGGTGACACCTTTTTTGGCTATGCTAGCGGTCTTATCGAGGATTTGGGCTGTCAGCGCGCATGCTCTCCGAATGCCTTGAATCTGCTCTGGGGTCTTCAAAATGATCCCATATTTCTTCCTGTACTCTTGGGCAAGCTCAGAGCTCGAGTGGGGAGGTTTAATCGGATAGTGACATTTTTTCCATTTCTGGCCACTTTGGCACCAGCAAGGATCATTGCGAGATATCATTTCTCTATTTTCTCTGAATGTGCTTATTAATAAAACACTTTTTTCAAGGAAAGCCCATGGGCAGGGGCGGTCATGCCAGCCTCGGCGCGCTCGCCGATTTGGCTTAAGTCAGTTATTTGAATTTTGCCGCAACCGACGTAGACGAGGGTCCCGACGATCGTCCGGACCATTTTATAGAGGAAATTATCCCCATTTACCCGGATGCGGAGCCGATTGGATGGCAATTGGTCGATTTCAATCTGATTGACTTGGCGCACTGGGTCAGCGTATTTGAGGGAGGTGAAAGGAGAAAAGTCCCGTTTGCCCTCAAGGGTCTTGGCTCCTTGGCGCATCCGCTCTAAATCGAGTTGGGAATGAAAATGCCAAGAAAACTCCCTATAAAAGGGGAGTTGGACTGATTGATTGCAAATGTGGTAGTGGTATTCTTTGCCGATCGTATCTAGCGTCGGATGAAAATCATCTGCGCCCCACTTGAGCTCAAGTGGGGAGATATCTTTGGGTAAAAGGGCCCCCATTTTATCTTGCAATTGTCTTAGATCCCAAGTGCCGGCAGCGAAGAAGTTGATCACTTGACCCTCGGCATGGACTCCCCGATCGGTTCGGCTGGCACCCTGGATCTTCACGGGATGGCGGAGGATCGTTTCCAAAGCATTTTCTAGCTCTTGCTGGATACTTGGCCCCATCTTGGTCTTCTGAAAACCAAAATAGTGGGTTCCACAGTAGGCTAATGTGCAGATGATATTTTTCACGCAAACGCACCGAAAAATGGCTTTAGGCCATCTAGGAACATTTGGATCGAGAGCATAATCAAAATCAGCCCAGTAAACCGCTCACAGGCAGCAATTCCACGTTCTCCAAGCACCTTTTTCAGAGAAGGAGCTGCGAGCAAAATCACAGTTGTTGCGACCCAGGCGATAAAGATCGCTCCTAAAACAAGCCAGGAGGAGACCTGCTTGTGAGATAGGAGCATAACTGTGGCCAGCGTCGCAGGGCCTGCGACGAGGGGGACTGCAAGGGGAACCAGAAACGGTTCTTGCGATCCTTCAGCTGCAATCGAGTCGTTCTGCTTGGGGAAGACTAGCTTCAAACCGATGACAAATAGGATGACTCCCCCGGAGATGTTAACCGCCTCTTGGCTAATTTTCAGCAGAGCGAGGATATAGTTGCCGATGAAGAAGAAGGAGATAATGATAATCAGGGCCAAGATTAGCTCGCGGAAAATTATCGCACGCTGACGTTCTGGTTTAATCCGTTTCAAGATCGAGAGGAAGATGGGGACATTGCCGATGGAGTCCATCAATAGGAAAAGGGTGAGTGAGAGTCCAAATAGGTTCATGAGCTCATTCTACAATTTTTCTGAGGCAATTGCAACTTGTTTCCAAATTACTTTTATTACTTTTTGCTCGGACGGTGGTAAATTCTCTAGGATCAATAGGCAGTCGTGGTTTTTTGCAAAGGCAGCAGCAGTCCAATTAGCAGAACCCAGAACCAGGGTTTTACTGTCGATGATCGCCCATTTGTGGTGTAGCAGCTGGCTTCCTTGATTCAGAAGAATTTCTGCCCCAGCTTCTTGCAATTGCTCTACCGCTTTTTTGCTAGCTCCCATAGCCGTATACCGGTCGATGGCCACGGTGACCTTGACCCCCCGTTTTTGGGCATTGGCCAATTTCCCCACTAGATCAGGGTGCGTAAGGGTGAACATCGCCACCTGAATCGTCTGCTTGGCCCCTTCGATTGCCTCGCCTAGGGCGGTAATTGCAGGTCCAGACATTTCGGGGAGCAAATAGCAGCCAATCTGGATGGTTCCCAATGTATAAGTCCCTTTCAATGTGGTCGCCAATTCGGGATGCCATAGCCCCAAAATCAAATTATCGTGCATTTTGAGCGATTGAGTAGTGAAATTCGCGGTCCCAAGGAGCACTAATGCTCCGTCGATCACTAAAATTTTCCGATGCATCAGCCCCTTACTTTTTACCGGCTGGGCAGGGAGCCCTTTAGGCAGGGTTCTTTTCTTATCATGGAAGATTTTCACCTCTATGCCCCGTTCATGCTTTTTCTGAAGCAAAGCGAGGATGGAAGGGTCAGAGAGTTCATAGATTTGCAAAGAAATGGATTGATTGGCCCGTTTCAACGCCTGCAAAACAGTCAGTTTGAGGTCAGATCTGAGGTGATTGGAGTAAATGATAAGGGGCTTTTCTGGAGAGGGGAGCTCAGGATGGAGGGCAGCAAGGACAAGCCACAGATACCCTCCCAGAATCCCGAGAAAAAGAACTTTTTTCAGATTTTTTGCCCTTCAGCGCGCATCTGACGGACAACAGCATCAACACCGAGTTTATCGAGTGTACGCAGTGCTGAAGTAGAAAGGCGCAAAGTAACGAATCTCTTCTCTTCTGTCAGCCAAATCCGCTTCTTGATCAAATTGGGTTGAAAACGGCGTCTTGTAATCCCTGTTGTCTTTAGACCGATCCCTTTCTTCTTCTTAGCAATTCCGCGGATGGCATAGGTCTTTCCTGGACGAGGTTTTTTTCCTGTAACTTGACATACTTTTGACATAGTAGCTCCTTAAAAAACGCAAGTTTATCAGAAGGAATTTTATTGGACAAGGGGGAATGTAAAGGAATGCAAAATCATTTTTTTAATTAAATTTTTTCCTCTCTGGCAACCATACTAGAGCCCGAATTTAATTGATTTGAGCGGTGGGGATGACATAAAATATTCGGGTCGATTATGGTATCAAAACACGTAGTCGATTAGACAGAGAGGACCGATGGCCATATATCAGATTTTCGAAGAAGTGAAAAATGAATCCTTCACTGAGACCTTTGAAACTCCAGAACCGATTCAGCAGAAAAAACAGAGTAAAAGTCACCTCTTCTCGACCTTAGTCACTCGAGTCTGTTTTCTGCTCTTGCTTCTAGCAGACAGCCTTTGGGTCGCTTATAACAGTGTGATGCTTCTCATTGCTATCTCAGGACTTGCGCTTACTGGTGGAAAAAATTTATTTTTTAAGAAAATGTTTGCCAAAACTGGCCTCCACTTTCGCCGTTCAGTGACCTGTGGACTCGCCCTTTTCATTGGACTTTTCAGCCCTCCATTCGGTATTATGGTGGCCTGCACCTACTTTCTGATGTATGATAAAGCGGGTATGGACGAAGTTGTCCCAGCACCGCTGCAGGCGCAGTTTAAAGATATTTTTAAAGCTGAAAAGTAAGATTTATGTATTCAGGACCCTTTCGCCGTTTTTTTGCCTACATGATCGATTGTACCGTGCTGATTGGGGGCTATATGTTCCTCGCATTTGTTTTTGGCTATTCTTGGATCTCCAATCCTCTTCTACACCTGCCGATGTTTGGCATTTGGTATTTCAGCGGCATTTTCTGTTTTGCTTGGGCCTACTTTGCCCTGTTTGAAAGTTCTAAATGGCAAGCGACGATCGGTAAAAGGGCTCTCAACCTCAAAGTGGTCGATCTCGAAGGGAGGCGGATTTCCTTTCTCCGCGCCACTGGCCGCTTTTTTAGCCAGATCCTCACCCGATTCACCCTACTGATCGGCTATCTGATGATCTTCTGGACGAAGAAAAAACAAACCTTACACGACAAAATGAGTTCGACAGTCGTGATCTATCAACCCGAAACAACAGCCACTGAAGAGTAAGTATTCTCCGCTCCTTAGCGTTGAAATGCCGGTATTACTTGACCCTATGAGCCTATCCTACTAAACAGTTTCAGTCGATTTTCGGGTTCTTATAAGTAATCATCCCGTTATCGAGTCCAAGCTTCACCGTTTGCAATGGCTGGATTTCACCCTTTAGCAAGGCATTGGAAAGAAGGTTAACCACTTTGTGCTGGATCAGTCTTTTCAATGGACGGGCGCCGAAGATCGGATCGTAGCCCTCTTTTGCCAAATGAGCGATTACGGTAGGGGCGATCTCCAATTGAATTTCCTTTTCAGCTAGCCTTCTGCGCACGTGCTCAAGCTGGATGTGGACGATTTTTTCCATATCTTTCTCTTGGAGGGGGAGGAAGGGGAGGATCTCGTCGAGCCGGTTGATGAATTCAGGCCGGAAATGGCGCCGGATCGATGGTTCCACGATCTCGAGGATATCTTCTTTTGCCCAATCGGTCCCTTCTTTCATTTTCTCAAGCAGTTGATCGGAGCCAAGGTTCGAGGTCATGATGAAGAGCGAGTTTTTGCAATTGACAGTGCGCCCTTTGGAGTCGGTGATCCGACCATCATCGAAGATCTGCAGCAGGATGTTGAAGACATCTGGGTGGGCTTTTTCCACTTCATCAAGGAGGACGACAGAATAGGGACGACGGCGGAGCGCTTCGGTCAATTGACCTCCCTCTTCAAAGCCGACATAGCCAGGGGGTGAGCCGATCAATTTGGAGACGGCATGTTTTTCCATGTATTCGGACATGTCGAGTCGGATGATCGCCTCTTCGTTGTTGAAAAGCTGGTCGGCGAGGGCTTTGGTTAGCTCGGTTTTTCCGACGCCAGTGGGGCCGACGAATAGGAAGGCGCCAATTGGCCGTTTCGGGTCGGCTAGTCCACTGCGCGAGCGGCGTATGGCTTCACTGACTGCGGCGACTGCAAAATGTTGGCCAACGACCCGTCTTTCGAGGAATTCTTCCAAGTTCAGCAGTTTTTCCGCTTCACCGGAAAGCATTTTCTGGACCGGGACGCCGGTCCATTTTGAGACGATTTGGGCGATGAGTGCTTCGTCAACTTCTTCTTTCAGGAGGCGGCCATTGGTATCGCCAAGCCGCTTTTCTTCTTGCTCGATCTCTTTTTGCAAGGCGGGGATCTGGCTATAGCGGAGTTCGGCAACGCGGTTGTAGTTTGCAGCCCGTTCGGCTTCCTCTTCTTGGAAGCGGAGGTGTTCGAGTTTTTTCTTCTTGTCTTTCAGCCCTTGCAGAGCCCCTTTTTCAAGGTTCCATCTCTCTTTGAGTGTATTGAGCTCATCTTTGATCGAGGCGATCTCTTGCTCGAGTTTTTCGATTTCTTTCTTTTTGCCTGTCTCTCTTTTCAGCGCTTCGTGTTTGACGATCAGGTAGCTCAATTCCCGCTCTTTAATGTCGATCGGAAGGGGGCGAGAGCCCAGTTGCATCCGGATCATGCTAGCGGCCTCGTCGATCAGGTCAATCGCTTTATCGGGTAGAAAACGGTCCGCAATATAGCGGTGGGAGAGGAGGACCGCAGCGGTTATTGCCCCTTCGGTGATTCGAACGCCGTGGAAATTCTCATATCTCTCACGCAGGCCTCGCAAGATCGCGATTGCGTCTTCGACTCTAGGCTCTTGGATGAGGACTTGTTGGAAGCGTCGCTCGAGGGCCGGATCTTTTTCGATGTATTTTTTATATTCGTTAAGGGTGGTAGCGCCGATGCAATGGAGGGTGCCACGAGCCAGGGCCGGTTTTAGCAAGTTGGCCGCATCCATCGCCCCTTCAGAGGCGCCAGCTCCGACGAGGGTGTGAACTTCATCGATGAAGAGGATGATATTGCCTTCAGAGGCTTCGACTTCTTTGAGAATCCCTTTCAATCGCTCTTCGAATTCGCCCCGGAATTTCGTTCCTGCAATCAGGCTGCCCATGTCAAGGGCGAAAAGCTGTTTGCCGATTAGTGGCTCTGGGACATCGCCTTGGATAATCCGGATCGAAAGCCCTTCGGCGATCGCGGTCTTTCCAACTCCTGGATCACCGATGAGTAGCGGGTTATTTTTGGTGCGGCGGGAGAGGACTTGCATGGTTCGGCGGATCTCCTCATCTCTGCCAATCACAGGATCGAGTTTTCCATTTTTGGCAAGATCGGTGAGGTTTTTGCAATATTTTTCTAGGGCATTGACGGCTGATTCTGATGAGGGGTTGTCCATTTTTGTGCCTCCGCGGCTCTTTTTGATTTCGTCTTCGAGATTCTTCAAGGTGATCGAGGAAGGTTTCCACGATTTGAATGGGTCGGTAGCCCCTTTCCAAAAGGCATAGAGGAGATGATCGGTGCCGATGTAGGTATCGTCCCAATTTTTTGCTAGAGCACTGGCTTCGCTGATTTGATTTTGCAACTCGGAAGAGACGGAGGGTTGCTCAGGAGTGCCAACAAAAGTGGGGAGCGACTCCAGTTTTTTTTCTAGCGCTGCAATTAGCTGGTCGGAGTTGAGCTGATGCTTTTTGACAAAGGTTTGAAAATAGCCGTTTGGCTCTTTGAACAAAGAGAGGATCAAGTGGCTATCGGTTAACTGTGTATGTTTTTTTTCTCTAGCAGTCTGAAGCGCCCTTTCAATGGCTTGCTCGACTGGTTCTGTAAATTGTGGAGTCATCGCTACCTCATCGTGGTAAGCATAACAAATTCACAATTTTTTTGCCTTATTGTGCCGATAGTAAATCCCTATGAGGAGGGCATTGAGAATAATAAAGGTTCCTAGAGAAAGGGCGGGGAAGGTGATGGAAATCGGCTTAGAAACTCCGTTAGAGATTGTCTGCAAGGTACACGAGGGACAGAGGTTATTTTCTGCAAAGAAAGCGACCATTGTCACGTGAAAAATGGAGATAATTAGCCCGATGAGGGTCACGGGGAGGACATAGAGGACAATCCGATAAGCATTGCGAAACGCTGCGATCCCCAAAATAATGACGAGGGGGAAAATGCTCATCCGTTGGTACCAACAGAGGGTGCAGGGCTCTTCATGCTGAACTTGACTAAAAAAAAGGGAAAAGACCATTGCGGTGCAGACGATAAGCCAGGGGGCAAAAAGGTCGAATTTCTTCATTTCTTCGGTGCCTGAGTTTGAGCGGGTTCTGGTGTTGGTGTAGGAATAGTAGGGACAAGCGGCTCCATTTCTTCACGTAAAATTTCTCGAGTGTCAACCTCTTTGGCCCGGACAGAGCGATCAGAATAGGGGTTAAAAATCAGGATGGGATAATCGGGATCGCCACTGTCACTAAATTCGGGGGGAAAAGGGGTGACCCAGTAAGCGGAATAGAGCCGATCGTCGGGGGCGATTTCGTATGTCCGATCATCGGAAAAAACGAGGTAGGTGCCTTTGTTGTAATTGAGTGTAAGGTGTAGCGGAGATTGGTTATTAGGGACATAGCCTGGGCGACGATAAATTTCTGGCTGTTCGCAGCAGGGCCCGGCGATTTGTTCATCTAGGGACATCAGTCCAGTTGTGGTCAACAAGCAGAGTGCAAATAGAGTTAAAAAAGTCTTCACGGATGGGTCCCTTTCCCCCTTTCTAGTTGAGGCTGTCTTTTTTTTCAAAATTTATTAATCTAAAGTCATGGGAAAAGAAAAAGCGATTTTTGCAGCCGGCTGCTTTTGGGGTGTTGAACACCTGTTAAAAGATCTACCTGGGGTGATCGGAACGATTGTTGGGTATACGGGAGGGAACGTCGAAAATCCGACGTATAAAGAGGTCTGCACAGGAAGAACTGGACATGCGGAGGCGGTTGAGATTCTTTTCGACCCTGAGCAGATTTCCTATGAAGAGCTGGCAAAAGCGTTTTTTGAAGTGCATGACCCGACCCAGAAAGATCGGCAAGGACCAGATTGGGGAACGCAATACCGTTCGGCGATTTTTTACTTAACCGACGAGCAACGAGAAGTGGCTGAGAAATTGATCGCTCTTTTAAAACGGCGTGGATTGCAGGTGGTCACGGAAGTGACTCCTGCTGGTCCGTTTTATGCCGCGGAAGATTACCATCAAGGTTATTACGATAAGACGGGTGGCCAGCCTTACTGTCACATCAGAGTGAAAAGATTTTGAGCCATTCTGATCAAGAATGGCTCAAATGTTAGAAGTCGAATTGGCCGCGGACGGAAAGTCCTTGATAGTAGAATTCGCGAGTAGGATTTCCTCTCGAGAAGACATAACTTAAAAGATAAGAAGTATTTGTATAATAGCTGATTCCAAAATCAACATGATAAGCTTGGTCGCATAAATAACTACCCCAGCCAATCCCCAAAGCGTTTTCTAGCATAATATGAATTAACCAGTAATTTGATGGGTTGCGTCCAATCGTTTCAGTATTTAAATAATTCGCGGTTGGAAAATTATTCACAACTCTATACTTATTAAAGGAATTAAACATAAATGAAGTGCCAATATTGCCAATCATATAAATCCCACACCAAAGCAGCCCTTTGGCATTGATTCCCACATAGGGGCCAATTCCCCAAAAACCCGATTTTGTAAAACTCGTACCCCTTTGGCCATTAAGAAAGCTAAACGTGAGATTTACATCTTGAGAACTCCACCAGCTATTGAGGCCGAAAAATGGATTTAACAGGAATCGCTCACTGAAATAAGTGGGTCTTCCGACGTAAGCACAGCATCGATCCAGATGCAACTTAACCTGAGATCTCAAGGAAGATGCTGCTATTTGTGGTAAGGCAGGCAAGTTGGGTGCGCCTGCTCGCAGTGTAATAACCTCATTAGTATTTGTCCCAAAATGATTAGTAGTTGTGTTATGATACTGAAAATATTCAACGTTGAAAAGTAATTGATCACATCCCGGGAGGGTAGTAGAGGCTCCCACTTTAAATGCTGGTTTATAACCTGCTTGGTGAACAAGAACTTTATTGTTTATTTCCGTCGGGAGGTTTTCGATCCTTAGACCAATATTAGAGGTTCCATCACGGTTGAACTCCAAGTACAGGAATTCTCCATAAAAGGAGATATTCAAACATCCTGGAAGGTCATACGCTCCAGGGTAGAGATATCCAACAGGAAGTTGGCAAGATTCAATCGGTTTACTTGGTATAAGAGGACAGCATTGTTCCTCAACATTTGTTTCTGTATTTGCATAACCAAAAAAGGGGGCACTCGATGCCAAAATGATAAGGGTCTTTTTTAACATATTTACTCCTGCTAAAGCTTAAGTTTGTTGTCAGAAATCCACTCTACAGCCAACTACAATGCCGTGAAAAACATTGGTATTAGGTGTTACAAGCTGAAGCGCTCGTAGGGGGGCAGTATTATACTGATTGAATATATAAGTAAGAGTTAGTTCGGTATGATAGGCATCACAGCAAAAATACTTCTCCCAGCCAAGTCCAATTTCGGCTGAAATATTAAGTTCAAAAGCTGGGGCATTATTGTTTAGTTTTTGGATTATATTAGTTGCAGGATTCGGAAATCTGAAAGTTGTTACACCTTTATTTACCCAACACATATTCGCTGATAAGTTCACATTTCCAAGTCCTCGAAATCCACAAGGTAATAGTAACTTTGTCAAGAGGCCAAAGGCTGGACCAATATTCCAATATTTTTGTCTAGAACTATAAAATGTGGAGGGAGGGGCGTTAATTTGAGAAAACTCTGATGTGACATTTTGCTGATACCATCCACCGAGAATTCCATAGAATCCATTTAATAGGATTGTTTTGCCGACATAGACTGGCTTTTGAGCAGAAGCGATGATTACATCTGAATCGAGTTCGATTTTCGTTTTCACATTTGCAAACGTTGCAGCGATTGGCGGAAACACGGACAGGGTTTCATTAGCTCTTGCAGAAAAATGAGTTGTATTATGGTTGTGCAGACTTGTGTATTGCAAATCGAGAACAACTGGACATAAATTCATTCCTAAAGCAACTCTAAAACCTGGGCTCCAGGAACGTTTTTGGACATTTCTTCTTGATCTCTGTCCATTTGTTGTTGTGGCAACTACATCATAGACATCTGCACCTAGATTCGCCGCGCAATAGAGGAATTCTCCTTTTGCGTAAACATTCCATCCATCTGAAACCCTAACAGTTGCTGGATAGGGATATCCTGCACTTACCAAGGAAGGGTCCAATGGTTCCCCGGGAATGATGCACTCGTCACAACAAGTTGGAGCACAAGTGGTCTCTTCACTGGCCAATCCCGTTGGGTGAATAGCCATTTGTATGAGCCCGAAATTAAGAAGTGTGACTGCAATAGTTTTTCTTGCCATTTTTTTCTCCTGAAGTTTAAAAATCAAATTGTCCGCGTACTGCCAGTCCGTACAAAAGGGTAGTCCCTGATCCGAGCATTAGACTTAGTGGAGTTGCACTGACCTTTGAGGCTTCATGGAAAAGGTCAAATCCTACTGATAAATCAAGATGATAACGGTTGCAGCAGAAGTAATCGCCCCAGCCAAGAGCTATTCCACCACGGGTTAGGGGAAGTAGGTGTTTTTCGGTGACCGTGGTCGTTGCAACTCTCTGGCCAACTCGAGATACTACTTGGGAGACTTTAGTTTTATAGGCGTATACAAGCGCAAGATCGACTTTCCCAATTAAACGAAATCCCCAGCACAAAAGCCAACTTCCGTCGATTTTTGCCGCGGGGCCAATTGCATCGTATTTCATGAAACAATTTTGATTATCTAACAAACCATTTGCGGCAAGGGTAAGATCTTGACCGATGTCTTGATACCTTCTTAGCCAAGATAGCCCAAATCCGAGGTTATAAACAACAGATTGACCCAAATAGGCAGGCCTTTGAACCTTCATGTCCACCGTGTCGATGTTAAAAGTCGACGTATTTCTAATCCGGTTATAAATAAAAATAGCTGGAATACCTCCCCGCGTAGGAGCTAGGGTAGTTGGAGCTGCAGAGGAGAAATTTGTTGAGAAGTTGTGATGATATCGAGTGTAGTCGATGGTCCCTATCCAATGATCAAAGCAATGGAGAGACGTGCCTATTCCTACCCGAAATCCAGAGCGTAGGCCCCATTTTTCGTGGAATTCTTTTTGAATGGTTCCTCCAGCGGGATTAGGTTCAGAAGTGGCGACGACTAAACTAGTAAATCGATTAGGCTTCCAGTATAAAAATTCTCCGTATGTAAAAAGATTCCATCCGCAGTCAAGTTCAATCCCTCCAAATGCTGGATAGACTCCACAAGCATCATCGCAGAGTGGAGTACTTGGCTGATAGTCTGGGATACAACAATCTGTTTCTGCATGTAATCCGAAAGGAGCTAGTGCAAGTAAACAAGTGCAAAGGCTCGCTCCGATGTGATTTTTATTCATACTCAAACCTCAGGTTACTATTTTTAAGACTGTTTCAGAGTCTAGCGGAAGGATAATTATCTTTAAAGATATTTATGACTCTGGGCAAACTGTCCTGAGTTTATTGCGCAGGGAGCGAAGTGCTAGCGGTTTGTGGTCTCTTTTTTCGGTCAACTGCTCAGCCTGTTTGAGATATTCCCAAGACTTGTTGTAATCGTGCCGTTCCGCACAGACGATTGAGAGGTAATATTCGACTGTCGGGTCTGTTGGATCCAGGCCGTGATACTTCTGCAGGATCTCCCGTGCTTCGCCAGCTCTTCCTAATTGCAAGTAGGTTGTCGCAAGCTGCATCAGCCCTCCCCGAAACTCTGGGTAATCCTTGAGAAATCCCCGCAGCTCTTCTTGTTTTTTTAGGATCGACTCGCGCGTTTCATCAACAGGGGAAAAGATCGCATGGATCGCTTCAGGAGAGGTTTTTTTTGCAAAATAATCGGAGATAAGTGTCTCGGGAGAGACTGCATAATCGAATGTGTAATCAACTAGGGGCTTAAGCAATTTCTCCCCTTCGGTTTTTCTCCCGACGAACAGGTAATTGAGGCCAAGGAACATGGAGATCAACGGGTCGTTGTTGAGGTAGGGCATCGCTTTTTCATAGAGCTTTATGCACGTATTAGCCTCCCCCTTTTGCCAATAGACGGCTGCTTGGTTAGCAAAGGCCAGTGCGATCACTTCTTTGATGGTCCGCTCTTGCAATTTTCGGGTGTTGAGGCCGAGGTAAACTTCATTTGGGGTGTTGATCCCACGGGCAGTCGTCTCGATGTTGATGATATTATCCCCGTCGCGGTACCGGACGTAGATGTGGCCCGGAGGGGTGATCACTTCGAGCGGTAGGTCGAGCCGTTGTGCCAGGCACAGGTAGAGTATGGAAACGCCCAAGCAGACCCCATGTCGGCTATCGAGAACCGAGGGGAGGAAGGTGTAGAGGTCGATATCTTTTGCATAAAGAGAATGGGGAGGGAAGCGGAATTGCATCTCTTGGAAGATGTACCGGTTGATCTCTTTGATTTTTTCGACATTCGTTGGCTCTTTTGAGAGGCGGGCGGCAATTTGCAGGGCCATCAGGTCAAGGCTAGCTTCGTATTGAAGGATATCGTCGCGGAAGTTATCGGAGCCGTCAAATTGTTCGATCAGCAGGCCGCGGGTCAAATCAATTTCTTCAGTTGGAAGAGCGATCACTTCTTCTTTGCTCCAGACGTGGGCCCCTTTCAATTTTCTATTGGCAAAGTGGCTACAAAGGGAATTAATAGCACTCAATTGCTCTGAAGAGAGCTTCACTGGGGGATCGAAAGGCTGGCGGGTGACGAGAGACACGATAGCTTGGATGTCGAATTTGGGGAGGAGAAATTGGGGAAGGGTTTCATTGTTGGGGTTTTGGCGCAGGAGCTTCCAGATATGGTTGAGAGCCTTTTTCCCTTCTGGAGTGTCGGAATAGAGCTCATAGAAGGCCATGTACTGCGATAGCGATTTGGGATCGAGGCTGCTATAAAGACTCTTAACTGAGAGATCGGATGCAAGAAGGCTGGCGGCGATTAGAATGGGGATCATATTAATAAATTGCGCATCTCTTCGGCTAAGGGTTCATGGGCTAGGATCTCTTCGACGCTTGGACGGATCCTATAAGTCCAATTCGTGGGGGCGACGACTCCTGGGACATTGATCAGCTCATCTTCTGGATTTTCCGAAACTAGTTCGGGAAAAAGGGCTAAATATTCGCCGATCAAGTTAATGTGAAAAAGGCTGGCGCTGTGGTGGCTATCCCAGAGAATCTCGCGCCGCTGTGCTTTGGTCAGATGGGGGGTATATTGCCACCCTTTGTAGAGAGCAAAGCTTTTAGCCTCTTCGGTGCTATCTCGCCACCAGAGCTCGAGCGTCTCAGAATCATGTGTCGATACGGTTGTCATGCTAATCGGATTATAGTGGAGAGGGTCGATAAATTGCTCCCCAATTTTCTCCCAACGCATCACTTTTGTTCCGCAGATGCCAAGTCTCGATAGCTCGGCCCGGACCGATGGGGGGACTGTTCCCAAATCTTCAGCGATCGGAAGCATCGGGCTATGATCGACGAGAATGTTTAAGATCTCGGTGCCATGGGCAAGCCAATTTGCCTGATTTTCGGGGATAAATTTCCCATTTTTGCTTGGCTCGCCATTTGGAATTGCCCAGATTCGGAAAAAGCCAAGGACGTGGTCGATCCGGTAGATATTGTAAAAGTGGGCTGCATAGCTCAGGCGGGTACGCCACCAGTCGTAATTTTGCCCCTTGATCACATCCCAGTTAAAAATCGGCAGCCCCCAAGCTTGCCCTTCAGGATTATAAGCATCAGGCGGCGCGCCGGCCGATAAAGTGAGATCAAACGCATCGCTATAGCGCCAGACGTCTGCACTGTCGGGGCTAATCAAAATTGGGATATCGCCTTTAAGAAAAACTCCTTTCTCTTTAGCATAGGCTTTGACTGCTTTTAATTGCTTGTAGCAGAGGTATTGCAAAAAGATAAAATAGTTCATCTCTTTGGCATATTTTTGCGTGAGCTTTTCAAAGGCATCGGGTTTGAGGAATTGAAGATCCGCAGGCCAGGTTTGCCAGTGGTTTTTCGACATCAATGTTTTGAGCACTTTGAAAAGGGCGTACGTTTCGATCCATTTATTGTCCTTGCGATAGAGTTCACACTCTTTTTCTTTCAGAATTTTTTCACCCATTTTGTCAAAATAGGTGCGAAAGAATAAAAATTTATGGCTCTGCACATCATGATAGGGCACGCGTGGCAGCTCATTGAATTTTCTCAGTTCTACCAGCTCGGATTCTCTGACTGCTTCTAATTTGTGAAGTGACAAAAAGAGGGGATTGAGGGCCATTGCAGACTGAGCGAAAAAGGGGCTTGTTTCATCGCCGGTATCATTTAGAGGAAGCAGCTGAATCACATCGAGACCAATCTTTGAGCACCAATCGATCAGCGGAATCAAATCGTAGAATTCACCGATGCCGCAGCTATGCTTTGTATGAAGCGCTGAGAGGGGAAGATCGATCCCATGATGGTGCCTAATCCCGACGTAGGACCACTGGGGGCCTACGATGGATTTGGAGATTTTATCTTTTAAGTCCAAACATCCCCCCTCCACTTCCCTTTTCTGGCAGTGTCGGGAGCGGTTTTCCATTTTCGACGGCATCCTTCCACAAATGCCCCTTCTCAATGAATTTTTGTAGTGTTTGAACAGTGAGATTTTTTGCGAAAATGTACTCAAAAAGAGTGAGTTTGTTGTTCCGTTCTGAATAGGCCAAAGTGCCCATGCGGGGATATTCCCCATTGCTGATCAGACAGGCCCGTAATAATTGTTCTCGATACTTCCCTGGGGGGACATCGCAGAGAAAAGAGGCGATCAAAATCTGCTCTTTTACCTCATCATAGTGGAGCTGAATATGGAGCTCGTCTTGGTAGTTGATTTGACAAATCCGATTCGGATCGGGATAGAGATCGACCCCGATTTCACGGCCTAAATCAAAGAGAACTTGCGCGAATAGATCCACTATTTCTCCTCTTCCTCTTGTTCCTCATCCCCTTCGAGCTGCTCCTCGAGCTCCTCTAGAGCTTCAATATAGGACATCAGCACATCATGTCGATGTTGATCAGTACGATAGAGTTTTGGTGCTACACCCCGCACAGCATCGCGCATCTGAGTAAGCACTATGATCTGAGCCATGACATCAGATGAAAGCCCCATTTTTTGCATCAGCTGGAACGCTTTATCCATTGAAGGATATCTTTCCAGCAAAAATTGGACAAACAATCTGGCTAAAAGCTCAAAGGTCATCCGTGGAGGCATAAGCATCCCTGCTCTTTGGAATGAAGCCTCGACAAGGTCCATCCTCCCTTTGAAAAAGCGATAAACCCCTAAAATCGCAAGCAAATTGCGTGCTTCGGTCATCAAATTGTGCAGCTCTCCAGGCGCAATCGAAGGCCCTTTAGACTTGAGATCAGCACCCAAAGAATGGAGAAAAAAATCGATCGCCTTCTGCATCTTGTCGAAAGTGAACTTCTCGTTCATTTCCTGAAACAGAGTCGATGCACTGCGCGGATTGCCGGTAATATCCCGATACAGATCACGCAATCCAGTAGGCGATCCAAGACCTTGTCTTGAAAACTCACGCGCTTGCTCACCGATGTTGCGTCCTGCGCGTACCTCACGGCCATAAGTCTCGTTGAGATTAGTCTTCGCTTCCCGAATTTTCGCAAGCGCCTCACCCTTGTAGACCCGCTCCAGATACTCAAATGCTTCATCCGCCAGCGAGTGGTCGGGGAAAAACTGCATCGTCTTGCGCAGGATCTCCTCAGCGCTGTCTTTGCCCTTAATTTGCGAAAGAAGCAGCTGCAGCGTCTTTGCCTGCAGTTCCGGATTGCGCTCTTCATACTCTTCTGAAATAGATTGAATGGCTTCCACCTCAGGGACCATTTGCTCTTCTTCTTGCTTTTCGACAGCCTTCTTACGGACCTTACTCTCAAGTGGCTCGAACCGACGGGTCATCGTCACCGGATTGAAGGCCGCCTCATCGGCAAATTCGGTCATCGAAATCGAGCTCGCCTCCTGGGAAATCGCCAGTTTACGCGCGTCTGCCTGCTCCTGCTTCTGAATCCGAGAACTATCAGTCGGCTCTATAGGGGATGTGCTGAAAGTATCTGACATATTCTCTCTGTTTTAATCGAGAGAGTGGTTTAGGTCAATCTAAGAGCCTATCCGCAATGTAGAGAAAAAAATCTGGGGAATCTTTCGAGCGCTTTTTTTGGTTTTCTCCTCGGAAATATTCACGAATATTCCCTCGTCTAAGAGACTGTCCACAAACCCA
>JAFEGK010000003.1:31024-62856 GCA_018239985.1 Verrucomicrobiota bacterium
GCCGATTTTCGATTCAAATTTTGGGGGTCATATTCGAAGAGTGATATTACCCCCAAAATTTGAATCGAAAATCGGCTCAAAAGAACCCGCAAATTGGCTGAAACTGAGTTTGTGGACAGCCTCTAAAATCAAAAAAATCTTCTCGAAATCTTCTCCCACCTTTTTTCCTCTACATTACGGATAGGCTCAAGGGATGGTTGTCTGATTCCTAGCCTGGACTTGAGAGCTCAATTTATTTACAATAAATTGAGTTAGAGTGTTAATTGCCGCGTCATTTTTTTCTGATCTTTTTAATAAAGAAACATGGATATCTGGAAGAGTTGGCAATTGACCCTCAGGGACTCTCTGAAGCTGATCAGGAATCATTGTCAATGGCAGGGCTGTAATCCCCATATTCGCTTTAACTGCAGCGATTGTCCCAGCATAGCTTGGACTCGAATAGACCACTCTCCAACGAATATTGGCCGATTCTAATGCTGCGATTGCCCGAGATCTATACACACAAGGCTCGGGAGATAAAACTAGCGGTATAGCACTATTGTCATGAATATGGGCCAAAGCTTCGTGTCTGCAGACCCATACAAGAGGTTCTTTCCAAATTTCAACACCAAGTGGGAATTCGTCTGCAGAGGACATTTTTACGATCACTAAATCAAGCTCCCCATTTTTAAACCGGCGCATGAGATTGAGTGTCAGATCACATTCGACATTCAGAAAAACGCGCGGGTGAATCCGAGAAAAATCTATCAAGACATCTGCTAAAAACAGGGTAGCAAAATCTTCTGGAACCCCGACGCGCACTTCGCCATCTAATTCAGGACTTTTAAAACGGTCTAACAGCTCTTGATAAAGGGCATGGATTCGAAGGGCGTAAGAGAGAAAAAGCTCCCCATCTTTTGTTAGCGAGACCTTTTTGTCTCTATTAAACAACACCACTCCAATTTTTTTTTCTAAATTCGAGATCTGTTGCGTGATGGCAGGTTGAGTTCTATTCATCCGCTCAGCTGCTTTGGTAAAGCTAGAAGTTTCAGCGGTAGCAATAAAACACTCAAGAGAGAAGTTGTCCATAAATTATTCTTATCGAAATCATTAGTATTATCGATTTCTCTTATAATACCACATTTTCCGATAATGATCAATAGGAGAGGAGGAGGGGGTGCTAACTTGGGTTATAATAATAAAATTTGTTTGATTGCGACAATGCACGGAAAAGAAAGGGCTATAGCTCCCCCTTTTGAGAGGATTCTGGGATGTCGATTAATTCCAGCGAAGATTAATACCGATTTATTCGGCACCTTCACTGGGGAAATCGAAAGAACGCTCTCTCCTTATGAATGTGCAAAGGCAAAATGCCAAAGAGCTTTAGAGGAAAAAGGGGGAAGTTTATGCCTGGCAAGCGAGGGGAGTTTTGGACCTCACCCGTACCTTCATTTTATTCATGCTGATCAAGAGCTTTTGTTCTTCACTGACAAAGACTTAGAATTTGAATTAACAGTATCAAAAATCTCATTAGAAACCAATTTCAATGGACAAGCAATCGAGACGCTTGAGGAGCTTTTGAAATTCGCAGATCGAACATTATTTCCCTCTCACGGATTAATTCTCCGGCCTCATATTCGAAAAAATAAGGGGCAGATTCATAAAGGAATTCAATCAGTTGAGTATCTAAAAAACGTTTTCAAAGACTGTCAAAAAGAATCGGATGACGGAAAAGTTTGGGTCGAGACAGATATGAGAGCTCATATGAATCCGACTCGAATGAAAGTGATTGAAGAGCTGGCCGAGGAAATGTCCGCCCGACTTGCTTTGGCTTGCCCATGCTGCCACACACCGGGATGGGGGGTAGTCAAGAAGAGCAGAGGATTGGAATGCAACCTCTGTGGGTTGCCAACCGAACTGGTTCAATCGGAAATTTATGGGTGCTGTAAGTGTGACTACAAAGAAAATATACCCTTAAACAGAGAGCTAGCCGATCCGCACTATTGCCCCTTTTGCAACCCTTAATAGGAAAAAATCTATGGAATTTTTATATTTTGTTTTGAATAATTTGCTGACAGCTCCGATTATTGCTTTTGTTTCTGGAATTTTATTCTCAATGAAAAATTTGAGAGTTATGTCTAGTGATAAGATGAAATTAGCCATCGCGAATTTTTTATTGTTTTCGATCGGATTAAAAGGGGGGATCGCTTTTATGGGATCAACTTCAGCAGATCCGGAGAACAGATCTCTATTTTTACTTTTAGGTCTTTTGATTTTTTGGGGATTGTTACAGCCCTTTTTTTCCTATGCTCTTTTAAGAAAATTTACCCGAGTAGATGCAAAGACGGCTGTTGCGATTTCTGCCTGTTTTGGTTCCGTTAGCGTTATGACCTACATTGCCGGGGCGAATTTCTTGGAAAAATTAGGGGTAGAGTATCAGGGTTTTGTCGTAGCAGCTTTGGCAGTCATGGAGATACCGGCAATTATAGCAGGATTGTTTATATCCAAACTTTTTAACAATAATATGAATATGTCAATTAGATCATTAGTGAGCGAGGTTGTTTTTAATAAAACTGTTTTGATGATTTTTGCAGGGATGTTCTTTGGAATTTTATGTTCTTCCTTTGATTGGGAAAATTTTCCAGCCAAAATTTTGAGCGTATTTAAACCGATGCTATGTTTGTTCTTATTTAACATGGGTTATCTGGTTGGAAAAAATAGAGATAAATTTGGTCAATTTTCTTGGGGATTAGGGTTATTTGGTATCTATATGCCCATCATTGGTGCATCTTTTGGAATCCTTCTAAGCTACTATCTTTCTATGGGGGTGGGGACGGGAACTCTCATTGCAGTATTAACTGCAAGCGCATCTTATATCGCTGTCCCTGCTGTGATGAGGCTTGCCATACCTGAGGCCAAAGAAGCCATTTATTTGCCCCTTTCTCTAGGGATAGCGTTTCCATTCAACGTGATCATCGGCATCCCCTTGTATTATCAAGCAGCTCTTAAATTCTTATGAGCAACCCAGCGCATATTGATGCTATTAGAAATCAGAAACATAGGAAAACCGTGCAGCGCCAGTGCATCATTTTGACTAAAAGTATGCATTGACAGTGCACGGTTTATGAATTATACTGAAATCTATTAAGTGATGACAAAGGGCGATTATTAGAAAATATTGTTTTTCTTCAATTGAAGATGGAAGGGCAAGAAGTCTATTTTCATAAAGAGCAGAAAGAGTGCGATTTCATTGTTAGAAAAAATAATCGAATCACTCAAGCAATACAGGTCACGCTAAATCTGTCTGATGAAAAGATAAGAAATCGTGAAGTCGATGGGCTGATTGAAGCGATGGGTGCTTATGGCTTGTCAGAAGGTCTAATCATCACGGAAAACGAGCAAAGTACACTCAAAATTGAGCAGTTCAAAATCCAAATTGTCCCAATTTGGAAGTAGTTGCTAGGGCTTTGAATCAATGGTTAGAAAACGGGCGAGAAAGCAAGGAATGAAAAAACATAAGAATGCCCGGGATAGGGATTTGGATCAACTGCAATAGATTGCTACCGGTTTTCTTCTGATGATAGCCGCTCTAACTCGGGGATTTCGGGGCCCGTATAACATGTTCTGAAAAAATCTGCGATTTGCACTTTGGACACTTTCCCATCTGCAGTGCTTACGACCAGTTCTTCAAAAGCAAAGGACTGTTCTTCTGTGAATACAATATGGACACGATTTTGTCGTAGAAATGTCAAAGCAGCCACAGTCCCTGTTCTTTTATTCCCATCTACAAATGGGTGATTGCAAACAATATGGTACAAATAAGCAGCAGCCTTATCAAAGATCGTAGGATGAAGTTCTTCTCCGAACATAGTAGCCATAGGCATATTCATTGCAGAAGCAAGTAATCCTAAATCTCTAATTCCCTTTACTCCACCGTATTTATCGATAATTACCTCATGGTCGTCGATGATCTCTTGAATCGTAATAAAATTCATCGTTTTGACAGCCTTTTTAACAGTGCATCATTTTCCTTTAAAATCTGCCTAAAAGCCTCCTTATGGAGCTTCTCATCTACTGACTTTACAGATTGAATCAGAATGCCGCCATTTGGATCAACCGTAATTTGGAATAATGCTTTATCTTCATCTAGACCGGCAGCTTGCAAAAGCGCCTTATCAATAACTAAAGCACGGCTATTTCCATGATGGATAAGTGATTTGATCAAAATTTACCTCCTTAAATTGGATATACATATGTTACAACACTTAGAATTAGCTGTCAATACATAGTATATCCAAACTCAACTCATTGATACTAAGTCAACTGAATTCTTCCCAAAGGCTGGATCTTGATCTCAGGGACCACTTCCTGGTAGGAAACGACTGCCATGTCGGGAAATTCGCCCTCGATGAGTTTCCGCATGAAGCGGCGCACGTCGATGGCGGTGAGTAGGACGGGCGGTTGCCCACCAGTGGGAGTGGGGGTGATCACCTGCCTCATGGCATTGAGGATCAATTGGACGCTATCTGGGTCCAAAGCCAAGTAAGAGCCGGCGGAGGTTTGCTTGATCGCGCCGCGGACCATGTCTTCAATTTCAGGATCGCAGAGATAGACCGATAGGATCGATTGTCCTTGCGAGTACTTGTAGCTGATGTACCGTTTAAGGTAGGAGCGGACGTATTCGGTCAGGAGGACGGTGTCTTTTTCACTTTGGGCCCATTCGCTGAGGGACTCCAAAATCGTTCGGAGATCTTTAATCGAAATTTGTTCTTGGACCAAGCGTCTAAAGATTTCAGTCAGCTTTTGCAAGGGGACCAAACGGGTCACTTCTTTGACTAGGTCGGGGAAGGACTTCTCTAAAAATTCCAAAATTCCGCGAACTTCTTGGATTCCGATAAAATCGGCAGCGTGCTGGCGATAGAAATAGGAGAGGTGAAGGATCATCACGTCGAGGGGACGCCAGAATTTGATGCCCGCTTTTTTCATCACATCCTGGTACTTTTGGTCGACCCAATAGGAGGGCTGGCCGAGGGAGTTTTTCGAGGTGGTGTGGGGGATGTTGTATCGTTTTAGGGTTTCGGGATCTTCGTTGGTCAGGAGGGCCCCTTCTTCGATTTTGCCGCGGACAATGGGCACTTCGTTTAGCATAATGAGGTATTCGTCATCGGCTAGGATCGGCGATTCGGTTCGGACGTGGACGCCGGGGAAGCGTACCCCGAGATCTTGATAGAGGGCGTGGCGCATTTTAGGGATCATCTCTTCGATGAAGGTCATTCCCCCTTTTTCGCGCCGAATTTCTTTTGAGAGGTAAGCGCCGACCTCGAGGATGACGGGGAGGGTGAGAGCGTAATCGTCGACGCCTCCACGGACGACGCGGTGGCCGGCGACGTCGGTCTCGACCGCACCGCCAGAGGAGATGCGCGCTTCGCGGCTTTCGCCCCGCTTTTGCTTATATTGGGTGTAAAAACCGGTGGCGATGATGCCAGAGCCCAGGATGAGGAAAATGAGGGTGGGGAAGCCTTTGAAGAAGGCCATACCCAAAATAACGAAACCGGCGATGATGACCGCTTTCGGCTGGCCAAGAAGCTGGGACGAAATTTCTGAGCCGAGGTTTTCATCTTTCTTGTCGCTTGATACGCGTGTAGTGACGATACCGGCGGTTAAAGCGATGAGCAGAGAGGGGATTTGCGAGACGAGGCCGGCGCCGATCGAAAGGAGGGTATATGTTTTGGCCGCCTCCATCGCCGACATGCCCCGCATGGTCATCCCGATGATCAGTCCGCCGATGATGTTGATCACGGCAATGACGATACCAGCGATCACGTCCCCTTTGACGAATTTCATCGCACCGTCCATCGCTCCGTACATTTGGCTCTCTTTTTGGAGGGCAAGACGGAGTTGGCGGGCTTGGTTGGCGTCGATCACGCCGCTGCGCATATCGGCATCGATCGACATTTGTTTACCGGGCATCGCGTCCAAGGTGAAGCGGGCAGCCACTTCGGCGACACGCTCAGCACCTTTTGTCACGACGATGAACTGGACAATTGTGATGATCAAGAAGACGATACCGCCGACGACGAAGTTACCGCCGACGACAAATTGTCCGAAGGCGTAAATGATGTGCCCCGCGTTTGCGTAGAGCAGGATCTGTTTGGTCGCTGAAATTTCAATACCAAGGCGGAAGAGGGTGGTGATGAGCAACAGCGAGGGGAAGATCGAGAGATTGACCGCTTTGGGGATGTAGAGGGCCACCATGAGGAGGGTGATCGAAATGGTGAGGTTGATCGCGATGAAATTATCGAGAATCCCCGGGGATATCGGGACGATAATGATCATGATCAAGAGGATGATAAAAGCTGCGAGGAAGAGGTCTGTCGAACGGCTGATGGCTCTGAGCATTCTTTCGCCACCTAAAACTCTTCCGAGATTTTCAAAAAATTTATTCATTATTTAAATAAGTCCAAGTGCGCTGTTTCTTCTTTTTCGATCGACTCCAACCAACGGAGAATCTCGGAGACAGCTTCGTATGTCTCCTCAGGTATATAATCGCCGATTTCTCCTTTTTCGAACAGAGTTTGTGCAAGATCGACGTTTCTCATGATCGGAACATTGTAATCGTTGGCCAGCTGGACGATCCGGTCAGCTACCACCCCTTTGCCCATCGTGACAATACGAGGAGCTGGCTCTGTCTCTTCATTGTATTGAATGGCCACTGCAATGTGGATCGGATTGGTGATCACCGCGCGGGCCCGTTTTACCCCGGTTGGCCCCTCTTGGTACGCAATTTCTTGGGCTGTCCGGCGCCGCTGGCTCTTGATTTCGGGGTTACCTTCGGTGTCCTTGTACTCTTGCTTGACCTCAAATTTTTCCATTCGCATCTCTTTGGCGAAGTTTCTCTTCTGGTAGACAAGGTCGGCGACGGCGACGGCCAAAAAGAAAATTCCCACACGAATGATCACTTTGATTAGAAATGAGGAGACAACTTGGGCGCTGGCCATGATCGGTAAACCGGCGCAAGCGACGATTTCGGGGACGCTGTCGTAGACCACGCTCCAGATCAAGAGGAAGGCAACTGTGATCTTTAAAACCGACTTGAGCAACTCAAACAGGGTCTTAAACTTAAATAAATTTTTAATATTTGTGACCGGATTGAGTCGCTTGACATCAGGTTTCATCGCCTCAGGGGCAAAGAGGGGGCCGACGATGAGAAAACTGCTGAGAACCCCAACGCACACGGTGACGATGAGAATCGGAATAGTACAGCTCATGATGACCTGAAAGGCCTCTTGGAAGAGCTGTCCTCCCATCGCCTGCATATCGATATTCCTCATCGACGAGCGGCGAAACATGTTGATGATATAGCTGCCCAATTGAGTGAAAATATAGCCTGATAAAATGAGGGTTGTCGAGATCGAGACGATAAAAGTGAACGCCGAGGGGAAATCTTGCGATTTAGCGACCTGACCCTTTTTACGGGCGTCGCGCAGCTTCTTAGGTGTTGCCTTTTCGGTTTTTTCGGCCATGGTGATTGAAGGTTATCAACCTACGATTAGTTGTGGAAGAACAAAATCACATCGCCATCTTTGACAATGTAGTCTTTCCCTTCGGAGCGGGCTTTGCCAGCCTCACGGGCCCCGACTCTCCCTTTGTACGTCATCATGTCATCAAACGACACCACTTCTGCCCGGATGAATCCCTTTTGGATATCGGAATGGATTTCTCCAGCAGCTACCTGCGCGGAGGTCCCCTCCTGGATCGTCCAAGCCCGTGTTTCGATTTCGCCAGTGGTGATGTAAGTGATCAGTCCAAGGGCTTTGAAGGCCGCCTTGGTGAGTCGATTGAGCCCTGTCTCTTTCAGACCAAGAGATTCTAAATATTCTTTTGCCTCAGCCGGTTCCAATTGGGCCAGTTCCTCTTCGAGCTTGGCGCAAATGGGAATCACCACGCTTCCCTCCTTCTCTGCAAATTTGCGCAGGCTTTGCACGTGGGTATTGTCCATTTCAGGTAAGTCAGCCTCACCGACATTGGCCAAGTAGATCACCTTTTTATTCGTCAGAAAGTTGTAACTTCCCAAAATTTCCCTCTCGGCATCGGAAAGTGAAAGAGTCCTGACAGGCAAATTTTGATTTAAATGGGCAATCACCTTTTTCAAAACTGCAACCGCAGCAGCGGCATCTTTATTGTTTTTGGCCTGTTTTTCCTGCTTGCTGGCGACATTCTCGGCCATCTGCAAATCGGCCAGGATCAGTTCGAGGTTGATCACCTCTACGTCGTTGAGCGGATCGACCTTGCCAGCCACGTGGATCACATCGTCATTTTCAAAGCAGCGGACCACATGAACAATCGCATCGGTCTCTCGAATATTAGCCAAAAATTGGTTTCCTAGCCCTTCACCCTTCGATGCACCAGCGACAAGCCCAGCAATATCGAGGAATGTAACCATCGCCGGGATGATTTTCTGACTTTTGGACATGGCCGAAAGGGCCTGCAGCCTCGAATCCTCTAACTCGACCATGCCGACGTTTGGCTCGATCGTGCAAAAAGGGTAGTTGGCAGCGGCCGCAGCAGCTTTTTTAATGAGGGCATTAAAGAGGGTCGATTTACCTACGTTTGGGAGACCGACAATTCCACAGGATAAGTTTGGCATAACGATGGCGAGTCTAACATTTTTTACCAGAAAACACTAGAAATAAAAAAAGGCTTACACGTTTTTGATGTAAGCCTTTTTTGAGCAAATGACGAATGATTACTCTTCCGAAGAGCTTTCGGCCTCATCTTCGCCATCTGAGGAGAGTGCCCCAGCTTTAGCTTCTTCGCCTACATCATGATACACTTCTTCAATCTTGTTACCACTAGCAGTGACATTCGGATCTTGACCTGTCTTCTGGTTTTTAGGGGTCGTAGGATGTTCTACAACGCTATCTTCCCCTGACCGAACTTCCTCTTCTTCATCAACAGGTTGTACCTGTTGTGGAAGTTGAGGTTTTGGTAACTCTTTTGCTGGAGTTCCCGGTTTTGAGGAACTGCCACCAACTTCTGTGTCTTCCTTTTTTCTCACTGGAGTTCCAGTTTTTGAGGAAGTGCCACCAACTTCTGTGTCTTCCTTTTTTCTCACTGGAGTTCCCGGTTTTGAGGAACTGCCACCAACTTCTGTGTCTTCCTTTTTTCTCACTGGAGTTCCAGTTTTTGAGGAAGTGCCACCAACTTCTGTGTCTTCCTTTTTTCTCACTGGAGTTCCAGTTTTTGAGGAACTGCCACCAACTTCTGTGTCTTCCTTTTTTCTCACTGGAGTTCCAGTTTTTGAGGAACTGCCACCTCTTACAGGTGTTCCATGTTCTGAGGAACCACCAGCTTCAGAGCGCTCTCTTCTCTTTTTTGGTGCAGTAACTTTTACGCCTGCGGGGAGTTCTCCATAGCTAACGGCATGAAAAAATCCTTCACCAATGCTGCAACATTTACGGAATGCCCCTTCAACGATTGGGGAGGCTTTGACAAGACCCTTTGCGGTGTATTCTCCAGCAACGGTAAAGCCTTTCCATACCAGGCCGATGAAGGCAACTTTAATCCCGATGTCGATTAGCATTGCAGGATCGATTTGATATTTTAGTTCTTTTGCTCCAAAGTAAACTGCAGTTGAAGCCAAGCCAACTGATGTAGCAACTCGGACGCCGCCATTGCGGTTGATGAGGGGGATTCTTTTTAATACTGCATCGATAACTGTGGCTGTGGCTCCGATCGCCGCAGTTGCTCCGATTTCAACTGAATGGGCTGCTAATGTTTCAGCCATCGTCTTTACTTGGGGTTCAGGGGCTAGGAAATAGACGCTTTTTCCAAGAGCTAAAGTCGACTCTGCGACGCTTGAGAGAAGAGACTTCGCATTTGCGATTGAGCACCCTTCATAGGCATTTTTAGCCAAATTGCTTACCAGCACTCCTGTAGAGCTTTTTTGGGTTTCGGCAAGGCTTATAACCGACCTCTGATACCAGTCATTTAAGAGATTTCCTGAAATAACGAATGCTGTAGGAAAAACCGTATTACCAACTAATCTTTTTATTGTTTCCATATATTTCTCACTGTCTTTTTTTTAATAATTTAAACTTGAGCTTGATAGGGGGAGCCTATCAAGCTCAAAACGGGTTATCGCTTAATTCCTAGTGTAAGTAACAGTTCTACCTTTTAGCCATGCAGCTCCATTAAATGTGCGAGAAGCGAGCTCTTGTGCAAATGGGGCTAATTTCACTGCTGCAAGTGTTCCACCAATAGATGAAACTCCATACATCAGTGCTGTTGTAGCAGCCATCTCATTTTTAAAGACAAAATTAGATGCTGTCCATACTGTCACAAAGGCAGTTGTAAAAGAGAAAGCTCCACGAGCAATTGGATTTTTAATGTGTTTTGATGTTGCAAAATCCACAGCATAGTAGGTAGCAGCAAATCCAAAGAAAGCACCGAGTGTTTCTTTATTTTCAAGGATCAGCTCTTTAGTTGTTTCGCCAACTTTAGAGACGCGATTCTTTAGTCCGCTCCAGGCTTGATATCCTGCTTCTCTTGTTCGTCCGATCAGAGTATCGGCTGAAGCAGCTCTTGCAGCTTCGCTAGCAGCGGCTGCTGCCTTTTGCTCAGCTTCTGCTTTTGCAGTTTCTGCGGCAGTGGCAACTGCGGCTTTAGCATCAAAAGTCTCTGTAGCAGCTTTAAGTGCTTCAGCAGCGCTATCTTTTGCTTGGGTTAGCGCAGGAGTATTGACTTGTAGAGCGTTGAGTTGAGCAGTCGCATCGTTGATTTGTTGATCGCAAGTTTGTTTTGCTGCAGCAATGATGCCTTGCTCTTGTGCTACTGATGTGTCAAAGCCAGTAAGTTGCTCTGTAACTGTTTTGAGTTGCTCTTCTGCAGCGGCCTTTGCAGCTTGCAAACTGCCGATTTTGCTTTTCAGATCGTTTGCCAAACTGATCTGCACTTGTGTCGCATTAACACCTGCTTTTTGAACTGCCTCTGCAGCACTATTAGCAGCTTGTTCTGCTCCGCTCAGGGCGATTGCGGCGTTATTTAAATTAGCTTTGGCGGTATCAAGTGCTTGAGATAATCCTGTTTTAGTTACTCCAAATTCGGATATTTTGGTAGCGGCACTATTTGCCTCATTGGCGCATCGCTCAACGATTGCTTTTAACGTCGCATCTTGTCCAGAGATTGCAGCTTCACTGGTTGACAAGGCAGCGGCGGCATCTGTTGCAGCTTTCTCTGCAGCTGCTTTAGCAGCGGCGGCAGCAGTTTGATCATTTGTTGCTTGAGTTGCTTTTTCAGCGAGTTCGGCGAAAACTTTTTTAGCTTCTTCTGCAGCTGCGGCAGTTGTAGCTTTGGCTTGCTCTATTGCAGATTTTTGAGCTTCATCGATAGGTGCACTTCTAATATAATTAATAGGATTGATCAGAGAAAATAAATCCCATAGACCACTGGCTTTTACAAATATTCCTGCTCCAACCGCAGTGGCTATTCCTCCGATTATATGATTAACGGGACTAGGTTTGCTGGTAGATTCTGCTGTACGCATCTTGATATTCCTCCAAAAATAAAAAATTATTTTTTAAATTTTGCCCTATGGCAAAAAAGTTAAGGGATTTTAGGCAAAATTTGATCAAAATGTAAAGAGATTTAAATGAAAATGATGAAAAAATTTTCATCTTCCATAGGGAAGTCTAGAACAACTTTTTTATCTTTGAACTGCAACATTGTTTGTTTTTGCACGGAATTGGATTCCAAATTGACCAGATAATTTCCATCTGGTGGTAGGCATAAATGTGGGGAGAGCGGGGCTTCGATAATATAGGGATGACCCAAAAGTCTGACAGCTTCTTCGATGTGTCCCTGCTCAATGCAGCTCCGAATTTTTCCTGAAGAGATTGTTTCGTGTTGGCTTTTCAATTTGGGAAGATAGTCTGCTTGAAAGCTGAGTTGTTTTCCCAACTCGGCAATTTTTTCTGCAGTTCCCTCTCTTTTGTAGCCAAAGGCATCTCCTTCGCCCAAAACCAGATAATCGAAGGGGATGCACTCTTTGATCATCGCGAGGAAAGCGTCGTAACGGATTTGAGAAAGTTCTGCTGTAAAGGGTAGATTATAAACCACATCGGCGCCCAGCTTTTCTAAGTAACTCAACTTTAAGGAGTTAGATTGAATCAGTTGCACGGGACGCTTGCCAGGTAACACAAATGAGGGATGGTTCGAGAATGTGACGACGCAAACGGCTCCGGAGAGTCCAGCCAGGGTCTTCATATGGTGTAAAATGCGCTGATGACCGCGGTGGACTCCATCAAAATTCCCAATAGTTAGGATGCAAGGCATTGACGGTAAAGTAGATCGATCTAAATTTTCGCAAACAATCATTTGGGTCAAAAGATAACATAATTCTAGGGAATATGGCACTATAATTTTTTTTAATATTAAAAACTAAACTTAATTTTGTAATTGACATATAATTAATATATTATTATAATTGTATATATAATTTAAAATGAGGAAAATATGAGTGTTAGTAGAGTTGAATCAACCGGGCCAATTCAGCACTTTAACTATTGTCAAGGTGTCAAAGGTCTGGCTGATTTGATCGTCGCCCTTGTCTTGAAAATTCTCTCTGGACTGAGTCAACAAACAGGGAAGGTGTTAGGGGATGTGGAGATGATTTCTAATGGGAACGAGGAATTAGATTCGACTCCGCCAGTCAATTGCCCTCAACAGCTATTACGAGAAATCATCGACATTCTCGGTAAAGAGAAAGTGGATTTGCATCAATTTTATGAAAAAAAAGAGCAGTTGCCGGCGAGCATCCAAGCTGAATTTGTAAAGAATATCCCGTCGACTGATTTGCCACCCAAGGAAAGAATAAAAGCTATCCGTCAATTTTTCGTGAATCTTCTTGAGGCCAACTCATGAGAATCTCATCTTCGTCTCTTTGTCTTGGGTATTGCCTGCTACTGAATGCAGTGGAGTTATTTGAAAGGCTTTGCAAACGGATTGCCGAGGCTATTAAACCGATTTTCGATCAGTACTATAGACCATCTCCTATGAGAAAATTAGAAAAACAGGTGAGTCAGCAGCTTCCCGCTTTTTTACCCTTATATCGAAAAATGAGCTGTAAAATGACAGAACTAACAGCAAAAGATAGAATGGCAATCGATTCTGATGAAATAATGGCAATCCGCGATGAGAGAAGAAATTGCAAAATAATTTGCGCTTGTCTCAATTCGGCAACAAAAATTGCAGAGGCCTGCGCTAAAGCAACTGCAGTGGCAAAATCATGTAAAGCTGAGGATATATCAAAAGTTATTGAGGCCCTGCGTTCGGAAAAAACTGAATTTATAAAAAATTTACGAGCATTGCCAAATGAAATTTCAGAGGCGTTTGGTGCGATTGTTAATTGCAAAAGAATGACTGCATTGCCAAAAGATTTAACAAATGCCGACCATATCTACGATATTTTAATTGATGAGAATAGGGAATGCGATAGAGAACTGCTCGCAACTGCCTTCTTCGAAAGGATGCTTAAATTAGCAAGCTCTTAATACTCAAACAACTCTTGTCCGTCGATACAATCTTTCAACAAATAGGGCCCGCAGCGTGTGCGGGTCAATTTTTTTAGGTGGGCTCCGCAGCCAAGTGCTTGTCCTAGATCTGAAGCGATTGAGCGAATGTAGGTCCCTTTGCTGCAGGTGATTTTAAGAGTCAGTTCGGGGTATTGGTAGGAGATGAGCTGGGTGTGGACGGTCAGGGTGACCGGCTTGCGCTCCACTTCGATCCCTTTCCGAGCTAGTTCGTAGAGCTTTTTTCCGTTGATTTTTTTCGCTGAGAACATCGGGGGGATCTGTTGGATGGTTCCCTGGAAGGCTTTTAGGGCTTCTTCGACTTGGGCCAGGGTGGGCACCTGGTCGCTTTGTCTTGTGATTTGGCCTTCGGGATCGAAGGTGGTGGTTTCGATGCCTAAATGGACTAGGGCTTCGTATTCTTTATCATGGCCCATAAAGGTGTCTGATTGGGCGGTGAAGGTGCGACCGATGAGGAGGATCATCACGCCCGAAGCGAAGGGGTCGAGGGTGCCAGCATGGCCGATTTTTTTGACGCCGCTCTTTTTGCGCAGTGCCCCGATTAGGCTGAATGAGGTTTTGCCGACAGGTTTGTTAACGAGAAGGATTCCGCTTTTCACTCTTGAGGATTTCGCTGGTTTTCTTCGCGATGGATTTTTTCGAGCAAGGCGTCGATTTTCATCTGGTCATCAGCGGTGGTATCGAGCTTGAAGGTGAGGCTGGGGAAATAGCGCATGACCACTTTTTTTGAGGCGCTGACGCTGATGAAGCCGGCGGCTGATTCTAGCGCTTCGAGGGTCTCGCGCCGCTGCTTATCAGTGCCAATGATGCTGACGTAGACTTTAGCATGGTGCAAATCATTTGTGATTTCAACATTGGTGACGGTGACAAGGGGCGCCATGCGGGGGTCTTTCACCTCGGAAATGATCACTTCGGCCAGCACCTCTTTGAGGAGGGAATTGAGTCGCTTAATCCTTTTCCGTTCCATGGGCCTTTAGAGTTCTTGTTCGAGGTAGGTGATTTCATAGGACTGTAAAAGGTCGCCCTCTTGGAAGTCGTTAAATCCGTTGAGTAGGATACCACATTCCATTCCTTTGGTCACTTCACGCACATCTTCTTTGACTTTTTTGAGCGAGGAGATTGTCCCTTTCCAGATAGGGGCTTTGCCACGGATGACTCGCATATGGTGGCTCCGTTTGATAATGCCGTCTGTGACCATACAACCGGCGATTTTACCTAGTTGCGATGATTTAAAGATGGCTCGTACTTCGGCCATTCCCATGTCGTTTTCTTGGGCAATTTTATCGAGTTTTTGCCTCATCAGTTCTTTCACTTCGTCGACTGCGTGATAGATGATGTTGTGCAATTTGACGACCACTTTTTTGGTCCTGATCAGCCCTTCTGCGTGGCTTTCCACTTTGGTATGGAACCCGAGGATCACTGCATTCGATGCAGCAGCCAAGGCGACGTCAGATTCGGAAATTTGGCCCACTTCAAAGGAGACGATGTTGAGTTCGGCTTTATCTGATTTGATTTTTTGGAGCGACTGTTTCAGCGCTTCGACAGATCCTTGAACGTCTGCGCGGATGATGACGTTGAGTACTTTTTTCTCTTGGGCGGCCGCTTTGGATTCGAGGAAACCTTCGAGTCCACGTTTCCCTTTCTGTGCCAGCTTTCCTTTGTGTTCTTCTTGGCGTGCGAGGGCAATCGATCTTGCTTCTTTTTCACTTTCGACGGCGATAAAGTCGCTACCAGCTTCAGGTAGCTCGGAAAGACCGGTGATTTTGACGGGCGTTGAGGGGCCAGCTTCTTTTAGCTCTTTTCCATGCTCGTCGTGCATGGTTTTGACTTTCGCGTAGCTTAAGTCGAAGACGAGGGGGTCGCCCACTCTCAGTGTCCCGTTTTGGACTAGGAGGGTGGCGACGGCGCCAAGCCCTTTATGCATGGCCGATTCGATGACAGACCCGCGAGCTCTGCCATGGGGATTGGCTTTGAGCTCGAGCACTTCCGCTTGTAAAGCGAGCATTTCGAGCAGTTCTTTGACTCCGGCCCCTGTTGTCGCTGAGCAGTTGACGGTGATGGTGGTCCCTCCCCAAGCTTCTGGGAGTAGTTCATGTTCTGAAAGCTGCCTATAGACGGTGTTGGGATCGAAATTGGGTTTATCGCTTTTGTTGATTGCAACCAGGATGGGTACGCCTGCTTCTTTGGCTTTGTTCATCGCTTCGATGGTCTGATCGCGCATCCCTTCATCGCCGGCGATAACCAGGACGACCAGGTCGGTGACAACGGCCCCTCTCTCTCTCATTGAGGAGAAGGCTTCGTGGCCTGGGGTATCGAGGATGGTGATGTCGCCTACTGCGGAGTGGCACTTGAAGGCGCCAATATGTTGGGTGATTGCTCCTGCCTCTGCTGCAGCAAGATCGCTCTTGCGAATAGCGTCGATCAGGCTTGTTTTTCCGTGGTCGACGTGACCCATGAAGGTGATCACGGGAGAGCGGAGTTTAAGTTCTGAAGCATCTGTTGCTGAGATCTCTTCTTTGATCGTTTTGTCAGTGATTTTAATTCGTTTTTCTTCAGTGGTGTCGATGCTGATTTCGCAACCAAACTCATGTCCAAGTAACTGGACTGTTGTCTCGTCATCGAGGAAGTCGTTAATAGTGAGGGCGACGCCCTGCATGAAAAGTTTGGAGATGAGCTGTGACGATTTCACTTTCATCTCTACGGCGAGGTCTTTGACGGAAATAGGAAGGCGAATCGATAAGGTTTTTGGGCGAACGGTCAGTTCATCCCTGCTATCTGCACCCATTTTCTTGAGTCTTTTTTTGCGCCAACGCTCATCGTCGGAATCGCGCAGGCCCATCCGATCGCGGGCATCAAAGGAGCTTTTTTGAGAGGGTTTGCGCTGTGAACGGACGTCGTGATAATCTTTGAAGGAGCCAGGTTTGCGACCTTCTTTTTCCTCTCCAGGTTTTTGCGTCGTAGCAGCGGGCGTGTCAGCCTTTGGAGCTACCTTGGGAGGGGGTCCTTTTTTCTCTTGAGGTTTTGCGTCTTGCCGGCTGACGGGGAGTTTTTTAATCGGTGGAGGAGGTGCGGTTTTACGGATGATTTTTGGCCTTCTGAAATCGTCGACCACTACTTGTTTTTTTGGAGGAGGAGGGGGAGCTTCTTCTACTACCTCTTCTTTTGCGGCAGGTGGAGGAGGAAGGACTTTCTCAATTTCAACAACTGGTGTTTCAGGCTGTGCGGGTGGGAGAGGAGCAGCTAGCTCAGGCGCCGCGATGGTTGTGGGCTCTTCGACGTTCTCTTTGACCGGTTTTTTCGGCGCAGGAGCTTTCT
Source organism: Verrucomicrobiota bacterium (assembly GCA_018239985.1). GTDB lineage: Bacteria > Chlamydiota > Chlamydiia > Chlamydiales > Rhabdochlamydiaceae > Sacchariniichlamydia. The sequence continues at coordinate 47,908 of JAFEGK010000003.1, forward strand.
TTTCAGCTGCGGCGGCCTCTTTTGTTTGCTTGAGTTTACCCAGCTGCATAGCTTCAGCGAGCTGGGTATTTTTAATGTTGAATTTTATGTTTTTGGCCAAAGCCTATAACCTCTTAAGTCTAACTTCCTCTAAAATTTTATCAGCCATCTCTGGGCTAATGCCGGGGATCTTAGACAATTCTATCGCGCTGGCATTGAGCACTTTTTTGGGGGTGTCATAACCTGCAGTCACTAAGCATTCTACAATTAGTGAGCTCATTCCCTCGATTCTGAGCGGCTCGTCCAAAGTAGGGTCATCCATCAGAGCCAGCTGGGCTCGTTGGAAATTCATATTAGCCTGGTACTCACTCATCCGTTGGACATTGAGTTGAATGCCCACTAGCTGCCCACAAAGGCGGGTGTTCATTCCCCTCTTCCCTAGGACAATTGGATAGCTCTCGTCATCTACTACTATACCGATGGTCGATTCGTCGTCGCTCACGCTAATTTTCTTGATTTCAATCGGTGCCAAGGCGTTTTCAAGCAGTTGAACTTTGTCTTCAGTGAAGGGGATGATGTCGATCTTTTCGTTATTGAGCTCGCGGATCACATTTTTGACCCGTGTGCCGCGGACGCCCACACATGCGCCAACAGGGTCGACACGCGGGTCGGTAGAGCTGACAGCCATCTTGGTTCTGTAGCCAGCATCACGTACGATCCGTTCAATTGTTACTGTCCCATCTTCGAGTTCAGGCACTTCTTGCATGAAGAGTTGTTTGACGAACTCTGGGTGGCCACGTGAAAGGACAACTTCTGCTCCGCCGTTTTCAGTGTCGCGCACTTCATAGAGAAGTGCTTGTACACGGTCGCCGACGTTGTATTGTTCGATCTTCGGGTAAAAACGATCTGGAAGGATCGCTTCAACTTTGCCAAGGTCAACGATCAGGGTAGCCCCACGGACGATTCTCTTCACTGTACCAGAAATCAGCTCGTTGATTCTATGTCGGTATTCTTCATAGATCACATCGCGCTCAGCACTGCGAAGTTTTTGAGCGATCACTTGCCGGGCTGTCTGGGCGGCAATTCGGCCAAAATCTTCGGGTGTGGCAACGATATCGACCCAATCGCCGATTTCGCAATTAGGATTCAGCTGCCGAGCTTCTTCGAGATTGATTTCCTCTTCAGGGATGGTCACATCTTCAACCACCTCTTTTTGAGCATAGACTTCGATTTGGCCCGACTTCGGATCGATTTTAACCGATACGTTGATGAGCCCTTTTATGCTTTTGCGTGCGGCCACACGAAGTGCCTCTTCAATAGCACCGATGATGATATCACGCTTAATGCCTTTCTCACGCTCGAGGTATTCGAATATGGCAACGAGATCTTTATTCATCGTCTTTCTCTTCTCCCGCCTCAGCGTCTTCTTCTTTCTTTTTCTTCTTTTTCGGTTTGCTTACGACGATATCATCGCGGTTCGCAGAATTGGTAGCAACCATGTGTTCTTTGATGGATAGAGCGATTTTTTTGTGCTCAGGATCCAGCTTGATCACTTTTGCTGTGATGACGTCTCCTTTCTTGACTACATCTTCGACTTTTCCAAAAGGTTGGTCGGAGAGTTCTGTCACGTGGACTAGGGCTTCTAGGCCGTTTTCTAGCTCGACGAAGGCTCCAAAAGCAGTTGTCTTGTTGACTGTTCCTCTAACCACAGAACCTACTGGGGTTGTCTTTTCAATCGATTCCCAAGGGTTTGAGCTGAGTTGTTTCACACCGAGGGTGATTTTCTTGCTTTCTGTGTCTACAGAGAGGATCACCGCTTCAACAAGATCTCCCTTTTTCAGCACTTCAGAAGGGTGAGAGACTTTTTTGATCCAGCTGAGGTCAGAAATGTGGATTAGTCCTTCGACTCCTGGCTCAAGCTCGACGAAAGCGCCGTAGTTAGTGAGGTTTTTGATCTCCCCTTTGATGCTGCTGCCGACAGGGTATTTCGCTTCTACATCTTCCCAAGGATTTCGTTCCATTTGCTTCAGTCCAAGCGAAATCTTTCCATCGGCTTTTTGAACCGCTAGAACGATCGCTTCAACTTCATCACCTTTTTTAACGATTTCAGAAGGGTCGGTCACATTTTTGACCCACGACATTTCAGAGACGTGAATTAGTCCTTCAATTCCTGGTTCGATTTCGATGAAGGCTCCATAGGGAACTAGATTGACTATCTTGCCTTTGACGTGTGTTCCAGGAGGATAGCGGGATTCGATGTCTTCCCAAGGATTGCTCTCTTTTTGCTTCATGCCGAGTGCGACGCGCCCTTTGTCTTTGTCGACGTTGAGGATGACCACTTCGAGCTCATCGCCCACTTTGACCATCTCAGAGGGGTGTTTAATCCGCTTCCAAGTCATGTCGGTGATGTGGAGCAGGCCATCAATTCCATCGAGATCAAGGAAGACCCCGAAGTCGGTAATATTTTTGACAACCCCTCGGCGGACATCGCCTTCATGGATGTTTTCCAGAAGTTCTACTTTGCGGGAAATCCGCTCTTCTTCGAGAAGTTCGCGGCGAGAAACGACGATGTTTTTCCGTTCTGTGTTAATCTTAAGTATTTTGAAGTCGTAAGTATGTCCAACATACTCATCGAGATTTTTAATTCGCTTGTTGTCGATTTGGGAGCCGGGGAGGAAGGCCTCCATCCCGATGTCGACCATGAGGCCGCCTTTGACTTTGCGCAGCACTTTTCCTTCGACGATCGATCCCTCTTCGCAGTGGTGTACGATGTATTCCCACTGACGGTGGCGACGTGCTTTTTCTCTAGAAAGGACGATCTGTCCATCGGAACCTTCCGCCTGGTCGAGGAATACTTCGATTTCTGCTCCGAGAGATAGCGATGAAGGATCTTCAAACTCACCAATGGGGACGAGTCCTTCTGATTTTAAGCCTACATCAACAACGACAAAATCTTTTGTGATTTCAACGATATGGCCTTTCAGAATTTGGCCGACGGTCATCGTTGCGATCGTGCCCTCTTCAGGGGCTTCGTCTTTTGTTCCGAGTAGTTTGCGAAACTCCTTGGCTTCTCTTTCATCAAAATCAATATCGTCTATGACTTTGCTTTGATCCCAATCGTGTGTCAAAGTGTCTTTCATGGTTAAAGGTTCTCCTAAAAATTAATTCCAAAAAAAAATTCATTGCCGAAGCAGACATTTAGTCCACTCCTTGGCCAATGAATTCTTCCATGTGCCAAATGTAATGGGTCACAGTGTAGCAAAGTGGTTAAAATAAATCAACGGTAGACGGTAAAAGGGATAAGGATTATATACTGCGGTCGGCCTGAAACCGTGATTTGGACCGCGCCAAAGCCACGGGATTCAACGAACGTAAACGGGTCAATATTAGTAATATGAACCCGTTTACGATCGTTGAATCGCGGGAACTTTCGCGTGGGTCCAAATCACGGTTTCAGGCCGACCGCAGTATACACAAATTTTTCATAAGAGGTGGCCTATCTATAGTGAATTGATCAATCAGATTTTATCAAGGCATTCTGAAAAGAACTTTTCCTCACTAAAATGGAGCGAAGGGCCGCAGAACGCTCTATCAATCTCGCTAATTTGCCCTTCCCAAAAGAATTGTAGTATATTTTTTTATACTATGATCAGCCGGTGGCTCATTCCAGGGAAAAATTTGGATATTTCGACCATTTTTTCGACTCAGGTGGGGGAGACTAGTTTATCGCAACTCGATCTGCAGTTGGATTGTCCTGAGGATTTGGAACAGGCTAAACGGAATCTCCCTTTTTTGGAAAAGGAGATCTTAGTCGGCGCCCGCTCGATTTATCATGCGCGTAAGATATTGGAAATGAAGGGTTTTACAATCGATGACAAGACGGCCCTTGTGCATGAGAAAATCGCGGCTTTAGTCCGGAGGTTTCCCAAGGTGTTTGACTACGATATTTTCTCCGAAATGCAACACTTTCTGGTATCGATGAAGGCGAGCTTTAAAGCTGATCGGCAGCCAGCAGACATTAGCCGAATCATTTCTACGCTTTACCACTTCAGGAAAGAAATCGAGCAAAGGGAGGGGGCGAAGAGGCATCTCTGTCTAAAGCTCAAAAATATTACGCTTCACACGCATTTTGGCATTAAAGAAGTGGTGGCAGTTTTTGTTGGTCTCAATCTCAATGAACATGAGCTTTTTGAAGAGAGGCATCTCCTATCGGCTCTAGGAGTCCCGGCCATACCGGGATCTTTTTATAAAAACGATCAATTTCTTTATGTGGAAGTTGAAAAATTTAAATTCAATAAGGGGGATCTGGTAAATGAAATCCAAAAAAGGATTGAGCAGCTCGTCCCCCCGATTTTTATGCCCCGTAATGAGGAAGAGGTGATGCGCAATATCCTGGTTCTGAGTCAGCAACTCAAATATTTGCGCGATATTCCCCAAATGATTATCTCTTTCGACGAGCAGGCCGATACAGAGCTTATTTTTACGGTGATTATCGCCCGCTTAGTCCATCCTGAAAGCCGCCCTATTACTGAACTTTTCCAAAGGGTCGATCGAGTGAAAATTGTTGGAAAACTCCGGCGCAAAGTGCCCAAAGAAGTGGCGGTGATTCGGATAAGGCTTCCAACCGAGGATTTCTTAAGGGAAGACTATTCGGTCGATCTTTTTAAGGCGCGCCAGCATTTGGTGAAAGAGATGGAGCAGATTTTGGGTGAGGTACGTGACTATAATGGTGGGATGATCGCCAAACAGAGCGAAAATTTTGGTAGGCTAAAAAAATTGCTAGGGAAGCTCGCCAAACAACACGAGCTGCTATTGCAGAATTTTTTCCATTCGATTTCCCCAGCTTATTTGAGTTCGACGCTTGATCCCCAGTTGCTCAAAATTCTTTTTATGATGCTGCTCGATGCTCTACCTAAAGAAGGGCAATTTGTGACGACGAAAAAGGCAAACGACTATTTGTTTGGCTTAGGCAAATTTCAGGAGATGTCTGTAAAGGAAAAAATTTTGGAACAATTCCCTCCCCAAGAGGTCCTGACGGTTCAAATGAAGATTTTGGATACCCACTATTTAGGTTTTATCTGTCTCAATCCCCACTTGACTTTTGAAGAAATTCAGCCATACTTAGTGCGTGACTAAAAAGTGGCCGAACATAATTGAGCCGTCTATCCTCTCTGGGGATTTTGGCGTTTTAGCTGACGAAGCCAGGCGAGTTGAGCAGGCTGGTGCCGATGCGATCCATATCGATATCATGGATGGCCATTTCGTCCCCAATCTCACTTTAGGGCCACGGGCTGTCTCGGCAATCAATCGGGCGACCGATCTGTTTCTCGATGTCCATATCATGATTTATAATCCGTTTGACTATGTGGAGAGGCTCGTCGAAGCGGGCGCTGATAGGATCACTTTCCATTTCGAGGCGACAGAAGAGGTCGATGAGGTGCTCGAATATATCCGCAAGTGCAATATCGAAGCAGGTTTGGCGTTTCGGCCCGAGACCAGTTTTTCATTTATTCCCCGCTTTCTCACTAAGTGCGATATGATTTTGATTATGACGGTCAATCCGGGATTTGGCGGGCAAGCCTTTATGTCTGATATGCTCGAGAAAATCAAGCTGACCAGGGAAGCGTGCGATAAGCTGAAAATTCGAAAAGGGGGAGTAGTAGGCGATTCATCCCTTCCTCCGTTCAATATCCAGGTCGATGGTGGAATCGACGATAAGACAGCCAAATTATGTGCTGAGGCGGGCGCCAATGTCTTTGTGTCGGGGACTTATCTTTTTGGTGCTCCAGAAATGGCCCCTAGGGTCAAATTGTTGAGGAGTCTATGACTAAAGTCGTCGTCATCGGAGGTGGGACCGGGAACTTCGCTGTGTTGCGCGGCTTAAAAGAGTATCCGGTGGATCTGAGTGCTATTGTCTCGATGGCTGACGATGGGGGTAGTACCGGCATTTTACGCGATGAACTCGGCGTTTTACCTCCCGGTGATGTCCGGCAATGTTTAGTAGCGCTTTCCAATTCTTCTAGTTTGATGCGTAGCTTGGTCAATTACCGATTTGAAAACGGAGGACTTGGAGGACATAGCTTCGGTAATCTTCTCCTCTCGGCGCTTGAAAAGGTGACGGGGAGTTTCGAGAAAGCGGTCGAGGAGATGGGGCGCATTCTTTTCATTAAAGGGAAAGTGATTCCGGTGACGACGCACCAGGTCCGGCTGAAGATGATTCTAAATAACCGAAAAATTTTAGAGGGGGAGAAAGAGATTTATCTCTCTCAAGAAATTGACCAAGGCTACAAAAAAATCTACTTGGAACCCTTCCCAGAGGCCAATCCCCATGCAATTGAGGAGATCAATAGGGCTGATTATATTATCTTGGGGCCAGGAGGGTTGCACACTTCGCTGATTCCCAATCTTCTTGTGGAAGGGGTTAGTCAAGCGGTTATTAAATCGAAGGCAAAAAAGATCTACGTCGGCAATTTGATGAACCGCAAGGGCCAGACAACAGGATATAAGACTAGCCACTATATCGACGAGATTGCTGGCTTTCTAGGAGATGATGTTTTCGATCATATTCTCGTCAATAACCAGAGTCCTCCAGAAGAGCTGCTCGATGTCTATGCCGAAGAGGGGACGTTAGTTGAAAATGATCTTGCAGACAAAAGGGTTATTGCTGCCCCACTGCTTGGAGAGGTCAATGAGGGGGCGAAGACCGATTTGCTCAAGCGCAGTTTGATTAGGCACGACCCAGACAAACTGGCTGAGGAGTTGATGAAAATTGTTAATCATATTTGATTTAGACGATACTCTCATTGAGACTTCAAAATGTTTGACTCCTCTATATTTGCGTTTTGCTTTTGAGGCGATGGGGCTAGCTGGCACGTTGGAAGAATTGATCGAGATCAATGAAAAGGCGCTCAGTTCAAAAGTGGCCATCAGGGAATTTTGGAGCAAAAGATCCGAAAAGCAAGAGATTTTACAGGCCGGATTAGAGGCGTTAAAGAGACCGCTGCCAAGCGATGTGACTATTGAACCAGTCCCAGGGGCAAAAGAGGTGCTTGTCACTCTTCAAGCGCATCACACTCTGGCTCTTGTGACGGCCGGGCACGCTGAATTGCAACTCCAAAAGATGAAAAAAGCTGGTATTCAACCTGCCCAATTTAGTAAACTTATTGTAGGGTCTGGACCGAGCAAAAAATCAGATTACCAACGTGTGCTCGTCGAATTGAATGTTGCTCCCGGCGAGGGGGTGGTCTGTGGCGATCGAGTTGAGATCGATCTCACTCCGGCTAAAGAGCTCGGCCTGTACACAGTCCATTTTCAAAATGGGCGAGGATTAGTCCACTCGACTCCCAGGGAGAGTGTGGATTTGACGATTAAAACACTTAAAGAACTGAAAGAGGTCTTTGTCAAAACATGAAACCTAAAGCTCCAATGACTAGCAATCAGATCACTCCGGGGATCATGATCTCGATCGATAAAAATATCTATCGTGTTGAATCGGCTGTAAAGGTGACCGTTCCTAAGGGTCCCCCTTTCATCAAGACGAAGCTCAAAGACATCATGACTGATGAGACGATCGAGAAGAACTTCAAGGAGGGGCAAGAGGTTCAAGAGGTGACTCTCGACGAACATAATCTCGAATTTCTCTACATTGAAGGAAAAGATTATCTCTTTCTTGACACAGGCAATTTAGAAAAAGTTTTTGTCCCCAAGCAAATCATCGGCGATAAGGTCAACTATATCAAGGAGGGGATCGAGGTCAAGGCGATGTTCTACGGAGATACTATTTTTTCCATCGAGCTTCCCCAATTCCTTGAACTGATGGTGGTCAAAACAGAGGGCAGTGATGCTTCTCCTCAAGTCACCGACGCAAATAAATTTTGCTTTTTGGAAACAGGAGCTAAGATTAAGGTGCCACTTTTCATCGAGACTGGTGATATTGTGAAGGTGGACACGACAACAAACGAATTTATCCAAAGGTTGTAATATGGACATGAAGTCAATCAAAGAGCTGATGGCTACGATGGAAAAATCGGGCCTCAAGAGAGTGCGCATTAAAGAGGAAAAGGGATTTGAAATCGAATTAGAGCGTGAAGCGGAGCATCCTGTGCATCCCCAACCTATCCCTCGCCCTGAGCCGGTCCATTATCACCATCCCCATCCCCACCCTCACCACCGTCCTCCAGGCGAAGAGGAGAAAAAAGTGGAGAAAAAAGAGGGGACCTACATCACTTCTCCCATGGTCGGCACCTTCTATTCTGCAGCCTCCCCTGATGATCAACCGTTTGTTAAGGTGGGAGATAAAGTCGAAGAAGAGACTGTCGTCTGCATCATTGAGGCGATGAAGGTGATGAATGAGGTGAAAGCAGGTAAGAAAGGTAAAATCGCAGAGGTGCTTGTTAGCAATTCTGATCCTGTCGAATTTGGAACAAACTTATTTCGTATCGTATGAAAAAGATTCTTATTGCCAATAGGGGCGAAATCGCCGTTAGAATCATCAGAGCCTGTCACGATATGGGGATCAAAGCGGTCGCCGTCTATTCGCAGGCTGACACTGAAGCTCTCCATGTCCTCAATGCCGATGAGGCGATCTGCATTGGTGAACCTGCATCCCAGAAATCTTATTTGAAAATCGCCAACATTCTCTCGGCCTGTGAGATTACTGGTGCCGACGCTGTTCACCCTGGATTTGGTTTCCTAAGCGAAAATGCCAACTTTGCGTCGATTTGTGAAAGCTGTGGCATCAATTTTATCGGCCCCTCTCATCAAGCGATCTCGTTGCTTGGGGATAAAGCTGCGGCCAAGGCGATTGCTAAAAGTGTCAAATGCCCCGTCATTCCTGGATCTGAAGGGATTGTGGAAAACGTCCAAGAAGGGCTAAAAATCGCCGAAAAACTCGGATTTCCGATCTTCATCAAAGCGACCGCTGGCGGAGGCGGAAAAGGGATTCGCATAGCCAATGATCCTGATGAATTCATCCGACAATTTGCAGCAGCCCGGACCGAAGCGGAGCTCGCATTTGGCAATCCAGAAGTTTATCTAGAGAAGATGATCGTCAATCCCCGCCATATAGAGATTCAGGTGATCGGCGATAAGCATGGCAACTACGCCTATCTTGGCGAGCGGGATTGTACGATTCAGCGCCGTAGACAAAAATTGATTGAGGAGACTCCCAGCCCTGTCTTGTCACCTGCTCTGCGCAAAAAAATCTGCGAAGCAGCCGTCGATATTGTCAAAGCAGCCAAATATTATTCGGCAGGAACCGTCGAATTTTTGCTCGATGCGAAGAAGAATTTCTACTTCATGGAGGTTAACACCCGCATCCAAGTTGAACATACGATTACTGAAGAGGCCACTGGCATCGATCTGGTGCGCGAGCAAATTCGGATTGCGATGGGTGAAAAGCTTTCTTTCAAGCAAAAAGATATTGTCCCACAAGGACATATTATCCAGTGTCGGATCAATGCTGAAGACCCGGCTAAGAATTTTTCTCCCTCACCTGGAGTGTTGGAGTATTTTTGCGCCCCCGGCGGCCCTCACGTACGAATCGATACGGCGTGCTATTCAGGCTATCGGATTCCACCAAATTACGATTCGATGATCGCTAAATTGATCGTAAAAGGGAAAGATCGTGCCGAAGCAATCCGCGTCGCGCAGCGGGCTTTAAAGGAGTTTCACATCGGCGGTGTCAAAACCACCATTCCGTTCCATCAATACATGTTCGAGGATGATAACTTCTTAAATAGCACCTATACGATCACCTATATCGATCAGCTGATGGCAGAAGGATACTCTTTCGTACCGGAAAATTAAGGTTTGTTGTAACCTTTTTTTATGAAAGGAATCATTTTAGCCGGTGGGAGAGGGTCGCGTCTATATCCCATCACCAAAGGCACCTGCAAGCAGCTCCTGCCCATTTTTGACAAGCCGATGATCTACTATCCTCTTGCGGTCCTTATGATGGCCCAGATACGGGAAATTTTGCTCATCACAACCCCAGAAGATAGCGGACGCTTTAAACATCTTCTTGGAGATGGGAGTCAATGGGGGATCTCCCTTTCCTATGATGTCCAAAAAGTGCCACAAGGGATCGCAGATAGCTTTGTGATTGCCGAAGAATTTATTGGTGGAGGTTCTGTTGCCCTGATCCTCGGGGATAATATTTTCTACGGCCATAATTTCTCAAATCTTCTCCAAGAAGCAAAAGAGCTACACGAGGGAGCGATGGTTTTTGGATATGAAGTGCACGATCCAGAGCGTTATGGAGTGCTTGCTTTCAATGAAGAGGGGCACATCTATGATATCATTGAAAAGCCAAAAAATCCCCCCTCTCGCTATGCGGTTACAGGGCTTTATTTTTATGACAATCGGGTGATCGAGATCGCCAAAAGCCTAAAACCTTCCGCAAGGGGAGAATACGAAATTACCGATGTGAACGTTGCCTACTTGCAAAGAGGGGAGTTGCAATGTCATCTTTTTGAAAGGGGTTTCGCTTGGCTCGACACAGGGACCCCAACGGCGATGCAGCAGGCTGCTAGCTATGTCCAGACGATTCAAGAAAGGCAGGGGATTAAAATCGGATGCGTGGAAGAAATCGCCTATAAGATGGGTTTCATTACATTAGAGCAGTTATTCGACTTAGCCGACGGGCTTTCCGCATCGGAGTATGGAGAGTATCTGAAGTTGCAGTGCATTAACTTATTGCGTAATGAATCCCAAGTTCGGGATCGGTCCTGGTCGGTTCTCCCATCAAAAGGGACAGCATCCTCCATTTTTATCCGTTCTATACCGAAATAACCTAAAGAGCGGCGACGAAGCAGCTCAACCTGAATAGGTTGGGCGATGCAGGCGAATTCGAAATCCAGGATGCCGGGGCAGCCAAAAACCGATTCTTCAGATTATTTTGGTATACGTCGGTTAAATAAATTTTCGTTTACGGGTCCGTCTGCTGCGATGAGGGGCAAAACTAGATTGCTTTCCAGAGACCGCTTCATGAAGATTTTCGATCGCCATGAAGGCCTCAGGATCTTCTCTAAGAACAATTTCTTTCAGATCAGCTAAATCCAACCTTTCGACAACGATGAAAAGCAAGTCGCGAGGAGCCCCGGAAAAGCCCCCTTTGCCGTGAATGATGGTTAGTCCTATCCCCAACTCCTGCATGATCGTTTTAGACAGTTCTTTGGGCTTAGAAGAGATAATGAGAATGGATTTGAGTTCATCTAGTCCTAAGATGACCAAATCCATCATTTTAAAGGCTACAACATAGGTGAGCAAGGATTTGAGAGCGATATGCCAATCGGAGAAAATCCATCCGTAGATGCCGAAGATGACAAAGTTAGCAGCCAGAACCACTTGTCCAATTGTAAATCCGAGCTTGCGGTTGGTGATAATAGCAAGAATTTCGGTCCCGTCTAAGCATCCGCCATTACGGATCACGAGGCCACCTCCGACCCCTAGAATCGCGCCGCCGAAGAAAATGATCTCAAGGGCATCGCCATGGAAGGGAGGCGCCGCGTCTAAAATCCAAAGGAACAAAGCGAAAAATAAAATCGCCGAGAACATATGAATGACAAAAGTGCGACGAATGAAGCGGAAGGCCAGATAAATGAAAGGGAGCGTCAGTACGACCAAATAATAGGAAAGGTAATTAGGATTGAAGACCCGGGCTAAAATCAAAGCGATACCGGTGATTCCGCCGTCAATCAAATCATTCGGTAATAAAAAAATGCGGATAGCCACAGCTGCTAAAAATGCCCCTAGAGAGATCCAAAGGAGGTCATTGAGAAAACGCCATATGCCGGCTTGCTTTGTCTGTTTTTGCATGGGAACAAAAATACTAGAAACTTGAGAAATAGTAAACCCCTTACATCGTTGTAAGGGGTTATACTGAGGTCACGCGGGAGACGGGACTCGAACCCGCAACTTCTGCCGTGACAGGGCAGTGCTCTAACCAATTGAACTACTCCCGCAAAATGTATACTTCGTGTTGGGCGCAAAAGGATTCGAACCTATGACCGCCTGTGTGTAAGACAGGAGCTCTACCGCTGAGCTATACGCCCCAACAGGCCCATCACTGTACCCGTTTTGAAGAATTTTTCTCAACATATTTTGCAAATCGGGTATATTTAAGTCGATGTGGAGAGGAGCTCTAATTTTTCTTTTACTCTGTGGATGCGGCCCCAATAACTCTGAGGATTTCTTGACTCAGAGCGAAGAGAAATGCTCAGAACTGGTTGCGATCCTAGAGAAGGCTGAATCTCTCGATGATCTTCTCAAGGTGGAAAGCGATCTCAAGAAAAAATTTAACGAGATCGGCACCCTGATGGTCCAATCGCGTAAATTTCATGAAAAACATCCAAGTGCTCTACCCGTTAAGCCGATCCCCAGCAGCGCTGCGCTATTAGATGAGCTCAAGAGAATCTACGCCATCAAAGGTGGGCGCGAGGTGATCGAGCGAGCGCAGTCAGAAACGAGGCTGTGGTAATGGCCGTGATTCTCTCTATTCTACGGAACAATAACCTCTAATTTGCCCTCTAGGGAAAGTTCTAGAGCTTCTTCCTTTGAAATCCACTGTGACTTATCCCCTTTTTTGATCAGGTAGTTGACAGGGACATTTAGTTTCTTGTGGACTCCGGCGATCTGCCATTTGTCATTTTGATTTTCACTTGAAACCTGATCCCAGTCAATCTCCCGATGGGGAATCGACGAGAGGGGGCTGTAATCACCTTTGCGAGGTGAGGAAGTCCACCGTGTGATCATTTTGCAGTTGCTTTTCATAATCGATTGTATATTGCAATCTGGGTCGTCGAGCGCACATACGGCTCCGCAGAGATACTCCCCATTTGTCCGACCAGTTTCGGCTACCCAGATCACTGCAGTATTTGGATCGTGAAGAGTGATGTGGAAGTCGGAATCGTAGGGAAACGAGTTACCTGTTGAGGGCTTTAGCACCAGCCCGTTAGGAAGAAGGCTCTCGGAAATGGATCCGGCCGTCAAATTCTCCGCTAAGAGGAGAGCTGCGCAACTGATCAACGAAACGATTTTCATAAAGTACTCCTATGGAACGTTTGCGATAGCCACTGAGAAGGGGAAATTCCCGACACTAATTGTTCCAGTCACTAAATTTGTAGCTAGATTGATGACGCTGACGTTTCCTGTAAGCGTTTGAGTGACATAAGCCTGTGTTCCATCTGGCGTGATTGCAATGTAGTAGGGATCAGAATTGGGGGTTAAGGCAATAGTGGCGGTGATGGCCTGTGATACTGTATTAATCACTGCAACACTGGCCGATCCTTGCTGGACGACGTACGCAAACGCCCCATCTGGGCTGACTGCGATCCCGCGTGGAAAGGCGTTAGCAGCTAAGGCAATATTGGCAATAACTGAATTCGTTGTTGTGTCGATGACGCTCACCGTGTTAGTCACGGGATTTGATATGTAAAGTAGCCTGCCATCCGGAGTGATCGCACCTCCTTGTGTTTGCTGACCAGTATGGACCGTTGCGATAACAAGCCGTGTAGCCAAATCGATGACTTTCACATTTTTTGGCGCTACTGAATTAATCACATATGCTCTTGTTCCATCGGGTGAAATGACCAAATCAAAGGGGAAGATCGCTCCTAGAGCAAAATTGTCAACTTCGGTCATCGAATTGGGGTCGATGACGAAGATAGAGGCATTTGAAAAATTGGCGCAATAGACTAGGCCGTTTGGGGCAACAGCTACTCCCAACGGTTTTGATCCTCCCTGGGTAGAGATCACGTTTTGAGTCATATTTGTGCTTGTATTGATTGCGAAGATTGAGTTTTCGCTAAATATTGGCACATAGACAATAGTCCCATCTGGAGAAGCTGCCACATCGGTGGGGAAAAAGCCGACAGGTATTGTTGTGATGACACTATTTGTAGAAGTATCGATTACACTGACAGAATTATCCCGTGCATTAGTCACGTATGCGAAGACTCCCGCTGAGAATAAATGGTTTGAAAAAATTAACGATAATCCTAGCAAGGATTTAAAAATAAGCGTTCTATTCATCTAGAACCTCCCACCTAATTGTTTCATTTTTTTCTCTATCAAACATCTCTGTACTGGACAATTACAGAGATCAAACATCATCACCATCTAAATTCCATGCTTGTTAAATAAATTCTCCCCCCATAGGTGCTCGATTGTCTTTGCAGGGACAGTAGAGCATAGTAATCAGCAGCAATTGTTTGGTTGTTGATAACGAAAGTTGCCTGATAATGATTCCAGGTTGAATTTGAACCCGTTGGTAGAACACTGACGACTGGGGTATTATATGTAACTAAGTTAGCTGCAGATATTGTGTTATTTGGTGAAATTGGTGATGTGAAAAGGGCTTGGAGTTGCAAGCTAACATTGCCTCCAGCGCCTTGATCATTTCCCGTTAGGAAGTGGACAATCACTAATGTTTGGTTGGCAACATTAACAAAGTCTCTTGGGACGTTGAATGTTAAATTAAAGTTATCTTGATTTCCAACCGCATTGATTTGCCACGCCTCTGAGGCGATATTAGACCCTTGAATCGTAACGTTAAAATTAGGATTACCTGAAGTCCCATTACGGTTAATTGAAAAGGCGTTGAACACTAGTGACTCACGACATTCACATACCCCTGTCGCTCCAGTTGCCCCTGTTGATCCTGTGGCTCCGGTAGCACCGGTTGCCCCCGTAGCGCCTGTCGGCCCAGTTGCCCCTGTGTTTCCCGTTGCACCGGTCGGCCCAGTTGGCCCTGTTGCTCCCGTAGCACCGGTTGCCCCTGTAGCGCCTGTCGGTCCAGTTGATCCTGTATTTCCCGTTGCTCCGGTCGGCCCTGTTGGCCCTGTTGCTCCCGTAGAACCGGTTGCCCCTGTAGCGCCTGTCGGTCCGGTTGATCCTGTATTTCCTGTTGCTCCGGTCGGTCCAGTCGCTCCAGTAGCACCAGTTGCCCCCGTAGCGCCTGTCGATCCGGTC
>JAFEGK010000004.1:0-3927 GCA_018239985.1 Verrucomicrobiota bacterium
AAAATCGACATGAAACCAATTCCGCTAACAGTCTCTTACGTAAAAAAAACTTGATTGAAATTAAGTCTCTTAGAACAATGGGCATTGAACAAGAAACTTAAGGAGTTAGGGTATGGCGACAGTCACAAAGAAAAAATTAATTCAGGTGATTTCCCAAGAACTAGGACTTCATCCTAATGATGTCCGCAATGTAATCCAGTCTTTTTTAGATCGGATGACCGATTATTTGGCCAGCGGAGATCGGCTCGAATTTAGAGATTTTGGGGTCTTTGAGATTGTCACACGTAAACAAAAAATTGGAAGAAACCCAAAAAATGCCGCAGTACCCATCGTGATCCCTGCCCGTTCAGCAGTTAAATTTACCTCAGGCAAGAAAATGCGCAAAATGATCGAAAAAGAGGTTAAAGGGGGCAAATCTCCCCGTGCAACAGAAGGCCGTGAAGAGCGTCCGCCAATTAGATTCTAATTTTTACTTGGCGCATCATCTTGGGGTAGTGCGCCGAGTAAATTTTTTTCTATTATCTTATCTAGAAAATCGCAATCAGGTATAATGGTCTCTTTATGAGTGGGCCCAGATGCTAAAACACGAAAAACAAATCAAAGAATATGAAAAAACCCTTGCTGAGGTAAAGCAGCAAAATCAGGGTAATCAAATTTGGTCAGCGGATGAAATTGAGAAGCTCGAAGGGAAGCTCGAGCAACTCAAAGATAAGGTCTATTCTCAGCTAACTCCCTGGCAACGGGTAGAAATCAGCCGCCACCCCGATCGCCCCCGCTCTGTCGATTATATCAAAGCATTCTGTGATGATTTTATTGAATTGCATGGCGACCGCTCCTATCGCGATGACCCCTCGATCATCTGCGGTTTATGCATGATTGGCGGTGAGAAGTTTATGGTGATTGGGCAGGAGAAAGGGTGCGATACTGAATCGAGACTTAAAAGAAATTTCGGCATGCCTCATCCTGAAGGATATCGGAAAGCTCTGCGCTGCATGCAACTGGCTGCAAAGTTTAATATCCCGATCCTTTCTCTAGTCGACACACCCGGAGCATTTGCTGGTCTGGCTGCTGAAGAGAGGGGACAAGGGTGGGCGATTGCCAAAAATCTGATGGAAATGGCTCAACTTCCCACTCCGATCATCGTTGTCTTGATTGGGGAAGGGTGCTCAGGTGGAGCGCTCGGTATCGGAGTCGGTGATCGGGTCGCTATGCTCGAGCACGCCTACTATTCGGTCATCTCCCCAGAAGGATGCGCTTCCATTCTCTGGAAAGACAGCCAGAAAAAAGAGACTGCAGCAGAAGTATTAAAAATTCATGCAGAAGATTTAATGCCACTTGGCGTAGTCGACGATATCATCGATGAGCCACGTGGAGGAGCACATCATGATCCGGCTGAAGTTTATCAGAGTGTAAAAAGATATATTCTTTCTACAATCGCTGAACTTCAAGTGATCCCAACAGAGACCCTTGTCGAGCAACGCTATCAAAAATTTCGCCGGATAGGTAAGTTTAAAGTAGAATAGAAGCTCACTTTCTGATATAAATAGCCTTTAACATGAAGCTCTTACTTAAACTCGCTGTTCGCAGCAGAAAGCACCTGTCTCTTTTGATTGCGACATTTTTAACCCTGATCGCTTTAACAGTCGCCTCCCAAATGGAGATGTTCGCTTTAGGGATCATGTCCAATTCTGGCGCTGATTTCTTCACTCTCTTTTCCAAAAATCAAGACAAGTTGATCTCACAAAATGTGGTCACTCTTGACGAGGTCCAAAGCAGATGGGCTGAAATTGATCAAAAAAATCGAGGCGAAATCACCAAACAAGATGTTGCCTCTTATCTCTCTTCCAAAAAAGAGACAAACCCGCTGAATTGGGTATTCAACAAGGTCAAAAAACGGCTCGATGTCGCAAGCAATTTTTCATTGCTTGTGATCATGTTGATTAGTGTGGCGATTTTTAAAGCTGTCTGGCTTTTTGCCAGTCGCTATA
Source organism: Verrucomicrobiota bacterium (assembly GCA_018239985.1). Taxonomy (GTDB): domain Bacteria; phylum Chlamydiota; class Chlamydiia; order Chlamydiales; family Rhabdochlamydiaceae; genus Sacchariniichlamydia. The sequence continues at coordinate 1,989 of JAFEGK010000004.1, forward strand.
TGACTCAGCTTCTGGCTATCAGGATCAGTCGAGATTTGCGGCAATACTACTTCGAACATATTCAGGCTCTACCGATGAGCTTTTATCATCAGTACAACATTGGTACACTCTCTTCTCGTGTGGTCGGTGATGCGGCTCAAATTTCGCAGTCGATCAACTCCTGTTTAACGAATTACCTCCAGTCTCCCTTTACAATTACAACGTGCCTTCTGACCTGTTTCTTCCTCTCTTGGAAGCTCTCAATGGTCATCTTTTTTGGTGTTCCTCTGATCATCCTTCCAATTGTCTTTTTGGCCCGCCGTGTCAAACGGGTCTCGCGGCAACTGCAGCGTAACCAAGAGCGTTTTGCCTCGGTTTTGATCGATTTTTTAGCTGGAATCCAGACCGTTAAAATCTTCTCAATGGAGCTTTTCTCACTTAAAAAATATAAGGAACAGAACGACCGGATGGCCGTTTTGGAGAGTAAAACTGCTAAATATGGACTCTTGACTCGCCCCATTCTTCATGCGATCACCACTCTTTGCCTTGCCATCGTCGTCCTCTTCGGCCTCCATACTCTCGGAATGCCTGTCTCCGAATTGATTGTTTTCTGTGCTCTTCTGCACCTCTCATATGAGCCTGTGAAAAAGTTCGCTGAAGAAAATGCCAATATCCAACGAGGAATCGTCGCTGCGGAACGGATGTTTGAGGTGCTCAATATCAAACCCCATATCGAGGACAAAGATGGAGCTCTGACCCTTGAGAGTTTTAATGATACCATCGAATTCTCCCATGTCTGGTTCCGCTATGAGGGGGACTGGGTGCTGAAAGATCTCAGTTTCACTGTCAAAAAAGGGGAAACAGTTGCAATCGTTGGCCCGACGGGTGCAGGTAAGTCGACCATCGTTCAGCTTCTGCCGCGCCTCTATGATGTAGAAAAAGGGGAAATCCGGATCGATGGGAAACCGATCACAGAATATACTCAAGCTTCATTGCGCAATACGATCGCATTTGTTTCCCAAAAGCCCTTTCTCTTCTGCGATACTGTCGCTGCGAATATCGCTTTTGGCAGAGACTTTCCCCCTACAGAGATCGTCAATGCAGCCAAACGTGCCCATGCCGATGAATTCATTCAAAATCTGCCTGAAAAATACGACACGATGCTCGCCGAAGCCGGCCAAAACCTCTCTGGCGGGCAGCAGCAGCGGCTGGCAATTGCCCGGGCTCTGGTCAAAAACGCCCCGATACTCATCCTCGATGAGGCCACTTCAGCCCTTGATGCGCTGAGCGAAAACCGGATCAAAAAAGCGATCTCCGAGCTTCACGGCGAAGTGACCCAAATCATCATTGCCCACCGTTTGGCTACGATCGAACATGCGGACAGGATTATTTACCTCGAACATGGAACAAAGTTGGCTGAAGGGACTCGGCAAGAGTTGCTCGAGAGCTGCACCCCCTTCCGCCTCATGTGGGAAGCGATGTTCCGCATCAAAGAGTCGGAAGAGAAAGCTCTACTTTGATGCTTCGTTGTTTAATTGGCGATATTATTCGAATGGCATAATAAATATAACAGGATATTAGTATGGTCAAGATATCAAAATGTAATTTTTTTCCTGATCATCCTAATATCCTGTTATATTTTTTTGCTTAAGATTGACTTGCCCTTAAGGCTTTAAGGAATTGGCCTTTTGCTCTAAGTTCCAATATTCCTGAAGAGGTCCATAAAAATCTGTTTAGATTTCTTGTCGAGATCATATGGGAAGGGGGTGAAATTAATATGAACCGATGTTCTGCAATCATCAGGGATTGTCGCCCCAGATTCTGCACATTTTTCAGCACATCCAGACAATAGCTCATTGCAGAGTTCAAAATAAGTTCTGTGAGGGTTGAACCAGCCCGATTTACTTAGAGACTGTCCACAAACTCAGTTTCAGCGAATTTTCGGGTTCTTTTGAGCCGA
>JAFEGK010000004.1:3966-48838 GCA_018239985.1 Verrucomicrobiota bacterium
CTGGGTTTGTGGACAGTCTCTTAAATGGCGCGCCCCTTCTACGGTTAGATCAACAATACATTCAGTCCTTCTTGGGGAAAATCTGCTAAAGCCACCACCCGCGCTAATGCTTATATGACGTTCCACATTTAATGCTGGTTTCACCAGAGTGTTGCCCCAGCGATTGGAATACTCTTCTTGAAGAAAATTTTTACATTTCTGCCGGGCTGCGCCATGTATCTCTGAAAGTGTTTCTTCGGTGTAGGAGTTGACTAGAGCGTAAATTCCACCTACGACTGCAAGGGCTCCAAGGGCGACTTGGATTTTACCTTGGTTACTCTTCCAATCTTTGAGGCCCCTATAAACTAAAAAGCTGCCAGCGCCGATGGTAGCAGACAATACTAAATCTGATGCTGTCATGGCAATAAACCTCCGAATAAATTTACCAAATATTCTATTCAATTTGAATATTTAATTAAATGCATATTAAATATTTAAATGGTGGATTTTAGCAGATAAGCCAGCAGCACGATTCCGATTGAAAAGACGAAAATCATTAGAAAAGTATCGAGCAAAAGAGAAGATTTATAGTTCTCCGCATTTATTTGCCTCTCGGCTCGTAAAAACTTAAAGAATGCAAAAATGCAAAGTAGCGCGCCTATTGCCACTAGCAATATTCCGAAGAGAGAGGAATAGTTCTGGATGATTCCTGAAGGGGGTTCTTCGGTTTTACCAATAAAATGGGCAAATTGTTGAATAAAGAAGGAAAATTTTTCGACGACAAAGCCAAACGCCATGATCCCGAGGCTAGTTCTGATCCAGGCAAGATAGGTTCTTTCATTGGCTAAGTGGTCGGTTACATGTTGATTATTGCTCACAATACCCCCAATTTTTCAAAGCTCTCTTTGAGTTCTTTATTTTGTGGCTTATCAAACGCGCCGCTCTCCGCCAGCCAAGCGACATAGGTTTTGGGAATATCTTTGAGCGGTTTGCCTTGGTGTTTGCCAAAAGGCATCCTGTCGAGCGATTTCTGCTGAGAAAGGAGATGGAGAACGGTTTCTATGGGAAGGTCATCGATCATCTGAGAAAAGACTTGGTAGAGGACCATCACGTCGTCAAGCGCTCTATGGGCATTATTGGCTTCGATGCCATACACTTCGCGCAAATGTTGCAGTGAGTGACGTGGAAGGTCAGGACGATAGCGGCGCGACCATTTCAGGCTATCCAAATAGATCCAGCTTGGAATTAAGAGCTCATTGCGTCTGAACTCTGCTTCGATGAATAATTTGTCGAAACTCTCGTTGTTGTGGGCAATCAGTACTGTATTAGGTGGGCAAAAATCGGCAAATGCTTGCCCTACCTCTTTGAAAGAGAGGGCAGAGGCGACCATTTCATTTGAGATATTGTGGATTGCGGTGGCTTCAGCGGGGATCGGGATGCCAGGATTGATAAACTCGCAAAATGAACGATTTTCGATCGGGTCATAGGCGGCAAGTTCGATAATCCGATCTTTGTCAAATCGGGTACCGGTTGTCTCTGTATCGTAGTAAATGGGTCGTTTCATGAAAATAAATTTGCAAGAATTTGGGATAAATTTCTATCATTTTCGGGTGATGAAAAGAATTTTCACATTCATTCTTCTTTTTCCTCTGCTGGCTCTGGCTGAACAGGCCGACTGCAAAATCTACTTTTCCCCCAAGGATCAGTTGGCCGATCGGTTAATTGAGCTGATTCAGAACGAAGAGAAAAGCATCAAGGTGGCAATCTATTCGATGACTCATTTGGGGATCGCAAAAGCCCTTGTGGAGGCGAAGGCGAGGGGAGTGGCGATTGAGGTGCTCATCGATCCTACTTCAGTAAAAAATAAATCTTCTGTTCACCGCCTTGTCGAAGCCAAGGTGCCCCTTTTCGTCTGGGATTTAGGGATGAGGATGACAGGTGGAAAGCGGCGGGGGTTGATGCATGATAAATTTTGTATTTTTGGCGATCACACTGTCTGGACGGGATCCTTTAATTTCACGCAGGATGCCCATTTAAAACATCAAGAGAATGCGGTCGCAATGGGTAGCCGAGAGATCGCTCAAAAATATCTTACTCAGTTTGTTCAAATGAAACTCTATGAGAGTCGCCCCTATCATGAATTTTTAGCTTTATATCCGAAGAAAAAAGGGACAAAAAAAATCAAATAGTAGGTATGCTAAAGAGAGGCAATTGCAAAACTCCGGTGCCCAGAAAAATCGATGATTTTGAGCCAGTTTGCAAGCCGCAAAGCGGCCAAAGCCCTGCCCCCGAACACATACTCGAGTTGAGTAGGGTTCGGGGGCAGGGGGGCAAAAATGGCTCAAAAGGGCGATTTTGCTGCGCACCGGAGTTTTGCAATTGCCTCGCGAGGAAACAATGATGAGAATAGCTATTGCTGTAATTCTGTTAGGTGGAATGCTTGTTGGATGTTCAAATGGAATGTATGATGATAATTTAAGCTCTGTCCCTGTGACGAACAATCCGAACATCATTCCAAGAAGTCAAACTGCTCAGGGGCCTGGGTTTTAATGGGGAAAGAAAAAAAAGAGGATGTCCTGTTCTTTGCGCACGATCTTGAAAAGGTTGTGAAACAGCTTGGAAAGGAAAAGCTGATTGAGTCCCTGAAGAAGATGCTTTTGATCCGGAATTTTGAAATTCGGGCTGAATCGGCTTACTTGCAGGGGAAGGTGGGGGGATTTTTTCATTCCTACATCGGCCAAGAGGCGATTCAAACATCTGCCGTGCAGGTGATGGGTGTTAAGCAATGGTGGATCACTTCCTATCGTTGCCATGCTCTCGCTTTGCTTTTGGGGGCGACGCCCAATGAACTGATGGCTGAGCTATATGGCAGAGCAAATGGAAATGCTTTAGGCCGCGGCGGTTCGATGCACTTTTTCACGGAGAATCTTTTAGGCGGATTTGGAATTGTCGGCGGACAGGTTCCGATTGCAACCGGCGCAGCATTTGCGATCGACTATAAAAAGAAATTTCCCAAAATTGATGTCCACTCTAAAGATGTGGCAGTCTGCTTTTTGGGGGATGGTGCAGTTGCCCAAGGAGCCTTTCATGAATCTCTTAATCTGGCCTCTCTTTGGAATCTCCCTTGCGTTTATGTCGTCGAGAATAATGAGTGGGGGATGGGAACTCATGTGAACCGGGCTATTTCTGTGCGAGGGATTGCTGAGAGTAAGGCTCCCGGATATGGGATGAAGGGGTATACCTTTGACGGGATGGACTTTTTCAACTGTTTTGCTGGATTCCAGCATGTTTTTGAAGAGGTAAAAAGAAGCTCAAGGCCTGTTTTGGTTGAAGTATTGACAGAACGATTTAAAGGCCACTCTGTTTCTGATCCTGGCCTTTATCGCTCGAAAGAGGATCTCTCAAAATGCATGGAACGGGATCCTCTCAACATTATGGTTAAGATCCTCACGTCCTTCAAGATGCTCAAGGAAGAGGAATACAAACAATTAGACAATGAGCAAAAAGAGATCGTACTGGCTGCTATGAAATACGCGGATGAATCTCCTTGGCCAGATCCGATTACTTTAGAAGAAGATGTTTTTGCCCCTTAAGGAACTATGGGAACACAAGTAGTTGAAATTCGAGAAGCGATACGACAAGCCATCGATGAGGAGATGACACGTGACGAGCGGGTCTTGATCCTCGGAGAAGAGGTTGCTGAGTACAACGGCGCTTACAAAGTGACAAAAGGGATGCTCGATAAATGGGGTAAAGATCGGATAATTGATACCCCGATTGCTGAACTGGGCTTTGCAGGTCTTGCCATTGGAGCTGCGATGTGTGGACTCCGCCCAATTGTTGAGTTCATGAGCTTTAACTTCTCCTTTGTTGGCTGCGACCAAATTATTTCGAATGCGATTAAAATGTACTACATGTCGGGAAAGCGATTTTCTGTCCCTATTGTTTTCAGAGGGCCAAATGGGGCTGCGGCTCAGGTCTCTTCCCAACACTCTCATTGTGTCGAGGCGATTTACGGTAACCTCCCCGGGCTGATTATTGTCGCCCCGAGCAATGCCTATGACGCCAAAGGGCTGCTCAAATCGGCGGTTCGCAATAACAATCCGGTCCTTTTTTTAGAGAACGAGCTCTCGTATGGAGCAAAGATGGAAATCCCGACGGAAGAGTATCTGGTGCCGATTGGAAAAGCTAAAGTTGTTCGCGAAGGCAAGCATGTCACACTGATTTCTCACAGCAGGATGGTCGAACTCTGCAAAGAGGCGGCAAATGAAGTTGCAAAGAAGGGAATTGAAGTGGAAGTGATCGATCTGCGGACGATTAAGCCTCTCGACCTTGCGACAATTGCCGATTCTGTGCGTAAAACGCATCTTTGTGCACTGGTTGAAGAGGGTCATATTTTTGCAGGTATCTGCGCTGAAGTGGGCTTTTTGATTCAACAACACTGCTTTGATTTCCTCGATGCGCCAATCGAGAGAGTCTGCCAAAGAGAAACCCCGATGCCCTATTCAAAAGTTCTCGAAAAAGAGACGATGCCGACAAAAGAGCGGATTATCGCTGCACTCAATAAACTTTTGCGCTAACGGAGAGACAAGATGCCCTTTACAGTGACCATGCCAAAACTCTCCCCCACAATGGAAGAGGGGGCAATTGCGAAATGGAGAATTAAAGAAGGCTCCCAGATTAAAGCAGGGGAGGTGATGATCGAAGTCTCCACCGATAAAGCCACTGTCGAGTATGCAGCGATCGATGAAGGGTTCTTGCGGAAAATCTTGATCCATGAAGGGGAAACTGCCAGGGTCAACCAGCCGATTGCCATTTTCACCGAAAAAGCAAATGAGAGTATCGAAGGGTATAAGCCAGAAGGGGAAGCTCCTGCGCCGCAAGTGCAAGAGGTGAAGACAGAAGCAAAAAAAGAGGAAGAAGCTGCTGCGCCTGCTGCACCAAAAATGGGGGCCATTCAGCAGCCGGCGTTCGTCCCAGAGCCGCCCCTTTCATCTTATCCATCTGGCGGTCCGACAACGCCGATTCAAGGGCGCATTCCAGCATCGCCCCTAGCCCGTAAATTGGCAAAAGAAAGGGGGATCGATCTTTCTTCGATTAAAGGAACTGGCCCCCAAGGAAGGATCATGAGCCGCGACATTGACGCGGGCCTGCCAGAAGCGCTTGTCAGCTTTTATCATGATGAAATGCCTACTCTGGCTCCAGGAAGCTATGAGGAGATCCCATTAAACCAGATGCGCAAAACGATTGGGCGTCGTTTGCAAGAAGCCAAAACATTCATTCCTCATTTCTATGTCACCCAAGAGGTCGATGCTGAGCCGATGGTCCACCTGCGCGAACAATTTAAGGCAGGGGGCATTAAAGTCACCATCAACGATTTTATCATCCGGGCAGTCGCGCTCACTTTAAAACAACATCCAGAAGCCAATAGCGGTTATAATTCTGTTACCCCTGCGATCATCCGCTTCAAAACTATCGATGTGGCAGTGGCAGTTAGCCTGCCGGATGGGTTGATTACTCCTATCATCCGCCACGCCGATTATAAAAATCTTGCGGAGATTTCATCTGAGATTAGAAGCTTGGCTAAACGGGCTAAAGAGGGGAAATTGGCTAGAGAAGAGTATGTGGGTGGCTCATTCACCATTTCCAACTTAGGAATGTACGGAGTGAGAGACTTTACCGCCATCATTAATCCTCCTCAGGCGGCGATCCTATCGGTCGGGGGTATCCAAGAGAAGCCAGTCGTGAAAAAAGGTCAGGTGGTGGCTGGAAAGACCATTGCAGTGACACTGGGTGCAGACCACCGGGTCATGGATGGGGTCGATTCGGCCAAATTTTTGCAAACTCTGCAAAAATTCCTCGAGAACCCGTCATTGCTTGTGGTTTAAGCAAATTGTTCTTTGGAGATTTTGCTTCCAACCGAGATAAACTGGTCGACCGGTTTAGAGAAGATCGTTTCCTGTCCGGTGCTGTCTATCTGGATGATGCTCTTTTCTCTTAGATAATTGAGAATTCCATTCTTCATTTCCTGATTATTAACGACGATGCCGGTAATCAATTCTGGTGCGAGCCTCTCTTTTAGCATCAGTTCATTATCTCCATTGAAAAAAGCCCTTTCTTCTTTAAGGAACTCAAAGATATTTTCCCGATCGAGATACGCAGCATTCCACCACCACCAAGAATCAGTTTTCCGAGTTCCAAAGGCATCGTAGTGATATTGATAGGTCCCATTTTCAATAGCCTTAGGAGAGATCAAGAATCGGACATCACTATGATACATAAATTGATCGTAGCTCTCCGTTTTATCGGTGACGACTTGAGTGAAGACACTATCTGCTCCACCTGTAAAGTAATCTGCGCCCCAAGAAAGCCCTTTTTTGCCGACCTCGTTATCTCTTCGCATCTCCGAAGACATCATCCCCATCTTCAGAATCGAAGTGACCCGTTCATAAATCTCTTGGTCGGTCCAGGCACCAGTAAGTCCGGCTGTCAATCCTAAGGCCCCTTTTGTGCTGAGCTCATCGGAAAGGCCATTGATGGCATAACGCATCCGCCCAGGGATAATTTCTCTCAGCTGCATTTTTGGTAAGTAATTTTCGAAAATCCCTTTCATTTCAGGAGAGATAGCAATAATCCGGCTTTTAAATTCATCCAGAGGCAGCTGGAAGAATGCTTCGGTCCTCTCGAAAGGAGTCGCTTCTCTTGGCTTAAAAATCCGGAATAAATGGCCCATTTTCATTCTTTCAATATCTTCGCCAGCTGATTGCCTTAAGGCATCCTCTAAATTGAGGAAAGCAAGGGCTTCATGGAAATCGTAAAGATTCTTACCTTTTTCCATCTCAATTGTGATCTTATCGTAGAGGGTGATGCAATCGGGATCTGCGCCGATTCTGATTTTCCCCACCCCGTCGATCTGCACTTCATAACTCTTAAAATCGGGCATCCAACCATTGTGCTGCTTAGAAATTTCGGTCAGATTAAGATTTTTTGCATGGGAGCCCATCAGTTTCAATAGCTCTTTAATATCCTCTTGGGAATAGTCCGACATCTTCTCTAGGGTCTGCTGCAGCTTGTCGCGGAAGAGGTGATTGATCTTGAATTCCAGTGTCGTGCAGTCGCCCTTATCGCGCATCGTCACATTCATCCCTTTGACCAGCTGTTTGCCGTGCCCATGGAGATTGGCTCCAAAATCGTAAGCATTGCCATTACCATCTTCTAACACTACCCCTTCTTTGCCGATTAGAGGGTGATCCCATAAGTGATCGATTTTTCTCCCGTTAAGGATGGCCTTTGCCACTTGGTCATAACGCTTAATAAGGGCATTTCTTCGTTGAATCAGTTGAATTTGTTGTCCCATCTGAATCAAACGGACCATTCCTAAAATTGTTTTGGCAATCGCCTCAGGCAGCCGCCCTTTGGCAATCTCTTGCCGGGCTTGGTAGAAAGTGACAATCGCTTGGACCAGAAGGGAAACGGCAACGACTTCCATCGATCCGGTCATCATGATCGCCAAATAGAGCAAACTAGAAACCACTTGCATGAGCTCTTCAGCGGCCCTTTGATGCTCCCCTTGCGAAAGAGCTTCTACGATTTGCATCAGATTTGTTATGATGTCGGCACCTGTCGTGATATAAAGGCCGAGAGTGAAATGGTACAGAGTGCCCGCAAGGGCAATCATTGCGAGAGCAACCTGGGCAATTTTCAAAAGATCGCCGCTAATCACTTCAGAGGTGGTGCTCACCACACGTACTGAGCCCATTGTGAGGGAAATCACTAAGCCAAAGGGCTGGTAAAGGCTGAGGAAGGGCAGAGCGATATGAGTGGCTCTCTTGGCGGTTTCCGTATAGGATGCGGTCTCTTCATTTGGGGGAAGATCGTTTTCGTATTGACGGTGATAATAACTAGGATCGTAGATTTTATGTTTAAAGTAATCAATTTTATCAATCATGTTACTATTCTATCAAAATTCGAAATTAATAGAATTATGAAAAGAATTTTGTTATTTTTGTTAATTTTTTATTGTGGGACAGCGAGCGGCGCCACCACCTGGCAAGAGGTCCTGAAGGAGTTCTGGCAGGAGTTTTCAAATGCTCGGCAGATCACGACAGAGCAAGGCTTTTTGTGCCAAGATCTCAAGACTTTTTTTGAGGAGTCGCCAAACGAGGCCATCCTCTTATTCTTCCCCAAAGAGTGCGGCTTCGATCGGATAACCAAAGCCCAATTTCTCGATTTGGAAGAGTTTTTTGCACTGGCCGAAAGCTATGGCTACGAGGTGACCTACTGTAGCTTTGTGAGATATTTAGCTTCCTTTAAGACTCGAGAAGAAATGGGTGAATTTGTCAAAGAGGTGTTTGGAGCAGAATTGAAAGAAGAGGACCTGCCCCTCTATTTCCCCATCAAACTGGTCGTTGCAGAGCTGCTAAAGTAGAGAATATGTAACAGCTTTCCCTTTGCCGTTCATCGTAATGTAATCTGCATGGTTTATACCCAAATATACCCAAATGATCCCTAATCTTGACTGACATCTGGTTTTAGTACAGATTCTAAAGCCAGCCTTTACGACGGAAGAACCAGAATCCCAAAATGGTCAGGCTGATTGTCCCCGCGATCACAATTGCAAAAGCGAGAGGGTGGCTTTCCAACGGGAGGTGGACGTTCATTCCGTAGATGCTGGCGATCATCGTCGGAATGCTGAGAATGATGGTCAGCGAGGTGAGCAATTTGATTGTTTTGTGTAGATTATTTGTAAAAATGATTTGGTATGAGTCGCGCAGTGAGCGGATCGATTTGATCACATTGCTACAAAGTTCTTCGGATTGTTGAAGAGAAATGATGCTGTCTTCCAGAAGAGCGTGATCCTTTTCTTCAAGATTGGCATTCAGGCTGCTTTTCACCCCAACGATTGCATCTGCTGTGGTAGCTAGGCTCGAAAGGTATTGATTAAGGATCTCTTCGTTCTTGGTCATCGCAGTGATATCTTCACTCTCTACGCTAATCATCTCTTTTTCTGCAAAGAGCACATTGTAGCGGACTCTCCGTATTTGACCGGTAAATTCTTGGCTGATTTTTTGTAAAAGCAAGATTAGGAGCTTCGTAGTGGAGGTAGTCGAGTATTTATTCTTTTGGGCGAGAAAATCTTTAATCAGGGTAGAAGTGTGCGGACAAATAGAAATCATATAGGAATCAGTCAAGATAAACGTGAGGGTGCCCGTATAGAGGCCAGTTTCCTGGTCAGTGGGATAACGGGTAAAGATCAGAAGGTTGTTTTCAATCACTTCAACCCGGGGCAGTTCATATTTGTCTAGGCAATCGAGGAGGTCGGCATAAGGAATTTTTGTCAGCTGAGAAATCGCCTCTAGATCGGAGGTAGTTGCATCATCGACATGGACAAAACAGCCCGGGGTCACTTCAGAAACTTCTTCTAAATCGGCTTCTTTGGATTTCTTGGAAAAAATTTGGAGCATTTGCCTTCCCTCTATATGAGAGGTGTATGGCAAAAAATTATTTTATATTCAAGGAGGCAAGCTTAGCTTCTAATGCTTCGATCCTCTTGGCATACTCTTCGATTTTTCTTAAATGGACTTGGTTTCTATTATGATCACCAAGAGAAAAAACAGGGCTTCCTGCATATTTCCCACTCTTAGTCAAAGACTTACCAACTCCGCCGCGAGTAGCAATCATTGTGAAAGGGGCGATTTCAATGTGTCCGAGGACACCAACTTGTCCTCCCATCATCACATTACGCCCTGTTTTAGTTGATCCCGCAATGCCTGTCTGGGCAGCGAGAATATTATGTTCGCCAAGTTCTACGTTATGGGCAATCTGAACCAGGTTATCGATTTTTGTCCCTCTTGCAATGCGGGTGGTCTTAAAGCGGGCCCGGTCGATGGTCGTATTGGCCCCAATTTCGACATCGTCCTCTACGATGACATTGCCGATTTGGTTGAGCTTGGTATGTTCCCCTTTTTCATTGGTACTATAGCCAAAGCCGCAGGAGCCTATCACAGCGCCAGGTTGTAAAATCACTCGATTGCCAAGCCAGCAATATTCGCGGATGATGCTATGGGCATGAAGCAAACAGTTTTCGCCAACATGAACAAGGGCTCCAACATAAACAAAAGGACCGATGATTGTATTTGCTTTGATTTCGGCTCCAGCATCGATGACAGCATAAGGGCCTACCGAGACATTCGGACCGATTTTGGCTTCTGGATGGATCACAGCAGTCGGGTGGATTCCATTGAAGCCGGTCGGCTTGCGCTGACCATAAAGGAGTTCCGCCACTTTTTGAAAGGCGAGCGAGGGATTGGAGGAAATGAGATAGTTTTTTCCAGTGAGAAGCTCTGTCGTCTTATCGACGCAGACGACCCCTGCTGCAGTTTTCTTCAAAAGAGGTGTATAAGTGGGATTAGAAAGGAATGAGGCATCGTTTTCAGTGGCCGATTCTAAGTCGGCCACCGAAGCGATTTGATATTCAGGATCTCCCTGGAGTGTTGCCCCAGTGATTTCTGCAAGTTTCCAGAGAGGCCAGCTCATTTTTTCACAGGTGCATTTTGATTTTCAGCAGGTTGGTTATTGGCCACTTTCTTTGCGTCATAGGCCTTGTCCATTTCTGCAATCACCGCATCGGTCACATCGAGTGTTGGGGTGAAAAAGAAACAGGCTTCTTTATTGATAACCATGGTCAGCTTTTTATTTTTAGCTACTTTCTCAGATGCCTCTTGAATATTTGCGCCCATAGTTTGGACGATTTTCATATTAGCCTGCTGAAGTACTTGATAATACTGATTTTGGTACCGGTTCATCTCTTCACTCAGTTGCTGATATTTGACTTTCATTTCTTCTTCAGCTTCTGGAGAAAGGCCGTCCATATATTCGGAATCGTTGAATTTTGCAGCAAGTTCGCTCAGCTGCTTTTCAGTATCTTCCAAAAGGGATGTCATTTGAGTCTTCAATGAGTCAAATGATGCTTGCTCTTGCTTGCCGAACTTTGATTCGGTGATGCAATTGGCAAAATTAACGACAGCGACGGTTTTTGCCTCGTTGGCGTATCCACCAGCACAAAGTCCTACCACGGCTAGGGCTGCAAATAATGATTTTCGGATCATAAGGTTCTCCTTAAATTGAGTAATTAAAATTGTCCACCCATCGAGAAAAAGAAATTGCGCTTTGTTTTCTCCTGCGGATTTACAGGTATCCCGTATCCTAGAGTAATCGGCATTTTTCCCATTAGTTCGATATTGACCCCAAATCCATAGCTCATTCTATAGGTGCCGAGATCAAAGAGCTCGTTAGAAACGGAACCGGCATCAATAAAGACGAAGGCATCTAAAATCGGCAGAATCTCTTGGATATAGTCGATAGAGAGGAATGACGAACTGATACCGCCTGTGGGATCATGATATTTCTTTTTTGGCTTCACTTCTGTTGTGCCATTTTTATCAACAAGTTGTGATTTTACAAAACGGGGGCCCAAAATGAAGTCTTTATAACCGCGAACCGAACCAACACCACCCAAGAAGAAGCGCTCAGACATCGGGATATCATCGAAATGATCCGTCTGGCCAAACGGTACGATGAAGCGGAAATCGGCACGGTAGCGCATATAGCCTCTTTTCCAAAGGGGCATAAAATAGGCATTGGTGTAGGCAGCACCTAAGAAATTGACGTTACCGCCAGCCCCCACAATTTCTCCTTGGAGAGTCGAACGGTATCCACGATGGGGCTTCATTGCACTATCTGTGGAATCATAAGTTAAATTCGCTCCTACTCCTGAAAGAATTCCTTTCTGATGACCTTTGTCGTAATTTTTTAAGTTAGCAGGATCTTTAGAAATCGAACCAACCACTTTGTCATTAAAATTGCGGATCCGGTACCTAAAACCATAAGCCATATAGGGAGATAGGGGATAGGAGACAAAAGCTGATAGGTTGTATGTATTAAAGTTATAATCCTCTGAGATCACTTTATTGTGGACAGTAGCCACAAATTCAAATCCCAGTCGCCATAGCGTATCGTTAAAATAGGGGTTCATCCATGAGGCCAAATAGCTTTGCTCTTTAGCTCCCCAGCTGGAACGAAGGTGGAGATATTCGCCGCCGCCACGCAATGCTCCTGGGCCATCGCTCACGATTCTGCCGAGACCTCTGTAGTTGAAATTGCGCTCGGTGAGGTCTAGACCGCCGTAAATGCTATCAGCAGAGCTAAAACCGCCAAACAGGGCGATGTTACCGGTTTGAGTCTCTTCAACTTCGATGTAAATGTCCCGATAATTATCCCCAAGTGAGAGGTCGTCTTGGGTTCTCACTGCATAGACGTTGACTGTCTTGAAATAGCCAATATTCTCAAGTCGCATCTGGGTCACTTTCAGCTTTAGCGAATCAAAAGTTTCTCCAGGAACTAAGAGCGACTCGCGCAAGATGACGCGTGCTTCGGTGCGGCAATTGCCGATCACTCGTATCATACCGATCCGGTATTCGCGCCCTTCGTCGACGATAAAGTGGACGTTAAAGACAGGGGAGTCTTGAACGAGCTGAGTCTCATAGGTAACAGTCGTATCGATATACCCTTTTCGACCGTAGAGTTCCTTGATCGCTTCTGCAGTTTTGCGCAATTTGTCCGGAGAATAGAGTCCCTCTGGGCGGGCGTAAAAGACTTTTTCAACATCTTCATCATTCAGAAGGATATTGCCGTTAAAACTGACTTCGCCAAAATGGTAGAGGACCCCCTTGTCAGCGGAGATATCGATGATCACTTTACCTTCTGATGGCGATTCGAGAATTTGAATTTGGACTTGAGCGTCAGCGTAGCCTTCATCTTGCAAGTAGTTGAAGATGGTGAGGCGATCTTGCTCAAGCGCCTCTTCCATAAACTTCCCTTTTCCGGTCAGCCAACTGGTCAATAAGCTGTATTTTTTGGTGTACAGTTCGTTGAGAATGTGGCTCTCTTCTTTGCTAGTGAAGCCGTGGAAGACGATGTCTTCTACTTTTCCAGAGCGGCCTTCAGAAACAGTGATCACAATCTCCACTTCACGTGTTTTCAGATTTGTATTCAGTTGATAGGAGAGTTGCGATTCAAAGTAACCTTTTTTGATGTAGTATTCTTTGACTTTATTGAAAGACTTATTGAAATCAGCTCTGTTAAAAATTGTCCCAGGTTTTACATCTAGTTCTTTACTCAGGGTTTTCGTCTTAATATATTGGTTGCCTTCCCAGGTGATTTGTGCAATGAGGGGACGCAACCACACTTTAAGTGTGATATCGACTTTTCCGTCTTTGATCATCATTTGTGGCTCAACACGGTCGTATTCTGTGGCGAGCTGTTTCAAATCTTGATCGAAGAGATATTGGGAAAAGCGATCGCCTTCTCGTGTTGACATTTTGGCGAGGACGGTCTGCTTATCAAAGGAAGAATCTTCAGGCAAGTTTTCAACTTTAACATCGATTTTTCCTATCACACGATTGTCGTATGCTTGAACCGATGAGTAATCTTGCGTCTCTGCAAATCCAATTGATGCGCTTGAGAGTACTAGGGAAATGGCTAAAAAGAGTTTCGTATTCATAGTTAAGAAAAACCGATTATAGGGATCGGCAAAATATCCTCAAAGTTAAAAATGATGTCTCCCAGTGAAAGCTTTTTCTAAGGTGCCGTAATCGACAAAATCTAGCGAGCTTCCCATCGGCAGGCCAAAGGCAAGGCGGGTCGCCTTAATTCCGAGTTTGTCAAGCCTCTGCTTTAGAAAAAGGGCTGTCGCATCTCCTTCTAAGGTAGAATCGAAAGCAATAATCACCTCTTGAATGGGGTGTTCGCTGAGTCGTTTTTCCAATTTTTCGAGATTGAGCCGTTCGATCGAACGCCCTTCCAGTGGCGATAGGAGAGCGCCGATCACATGGTAGACCCCTTTAAAGACTTTGGTCTCTTCAATTGCATAGACGTCACGTGGGGAAGAGACGAGGCAGAGGATCGATCCATCTCGCTTTTGCACATCGCAGAAGTGACATTTTGCCTGTTCCATTAATGAGCCGCAGTTCCCACAGGGGTAAACTTTTTCTTTGAGAGTTTGGAGTTGATTAGCAAATTTTTTAATTTCATCCTCTGGCCACTCAAGCAGATAAAAGGCAAACCGCTCAGCAGTTTTCCTCCCTACGCCAGGTAGTTTTTTTAAATGAGATATAAGAGCTAAAAGTTCAGTTGGATAACGACTCACAGAAATGAGTATGGCCGATCGGTCATTTTTTGGCTTCAAATATATAAAAGATTAAGCTATAATGGTTGGTATATAATATTTTTTTCTGAGAAAAGATGAAACAAGCGATTATCATTGGCACAGGCTCCTATGTACCCGAAAGGGTTCTATCGAACGGAGAACTCGAGAAAATGGTCGAGACTTCCGGTGAATGGATCGTTACGCGTACAGGAATTCGGGAAAGGCGGATCGCGGATAAAGATGAAGCCACTTCCGATATGGGAATTAAGGCGGCGCTAAAAGCGATCGAAAAAGCAAAAATCGATCCTAAAAAAATTGATTTGGTGCTGGTTGCGACGCTCACTCCCGATCACGCGTTCCCTAGTACTGCTTGTATTATCCAGTCGAAATTGAATCTAGAGGCTGCTGCTATGGATCTGCAAGCTGCCTGTTCTGGTTTTGTCTATGTTCTCTCCGCCGCTAAAGCGTACGTCGAAGCTGGTCTGTATCATAATGTTTTAGTTGTCGCCTCTGAAAAACTCTCGTCGATCGTCGATTATGAAGATCGGGGGACCTGTATACTTTTTGGAGATGGGGCTGCTGCATGTATCGTTTCCGGCGAAGGAAAAGGGCTCCGCATTCGAGATGTCATTTTAGGTTCTGATGGGTGCCAAGCTGAGCTTTTGATCCAACCTGCTGGGGGGTCGCGCTCACCTGCTAGCAAAGAATCGGTCGAGGCCAGGATGCACTTTATTAAGATGG
Organism: Verrucomicrobiota bacterium; assembly: GCA_018239985.1. Taxonomy (GTDB): domain Bacteria; phylum Chlamydiota; class Chlamydiia; order Chlamydiales; family Rhabdochlamydiaceae; genus Sacchariniichlamydia. The sequence continues at coordinate 18,893 of JAFEGK010000004.1, forward strand.
AAGGCAAAGAGGTCTTTAAACATGCTGTGCGTCGAATGGAAGCCTCTGCCAAAGATTGTATTGAAAAAGCTGGATTGCAGGAGAGCGATATTAGCTGGCTGGTTCCTCATCAAGCCAACATCCGCATCATCGAGGCTATTGCCAAGCGCTTTCAGGTCCCTCAAGAGCGGGTCTTTATTACGATCGACAAATACGGAAATACCTCTTCTTCATCAATTGGAATTGCTCTCGATGAATTACTGCAGGAGAAAAAGCTGGCTAAGGGAGACCACATCTTATTGACTGCCTTTGGGGCAGGGTTAACCTGGGGTTCAACGGTATTGACAAATGAATAAAAAAATAGCCTTTATTTTCCCCGGCCAGGGGGCCCAATACCCTGGGATGGGACGCGATTTTTACAAAGAATTTGAAGCGGCAAAAGCTGTCTTCGATGAGGCCGACGCGATTTTGGGCAGACCTTTTTCCCAATTGATTTTCAATGGCCCAGCCGAAGAGCTGACACAGACGAAGAATAGCCAGCTGGCTATTTTCATCACTAGTATCGCCATCCTGCGTGTCATCGACTTAAAACCTGTCGTTTGCAGTGGATTGAGTTTGGGGGAATATTCGGCTCTGGTCGCCGCAGGAAAACTCTCCTTTAAAGATGCTTTGCTCCTCGTTGAAGCTCGTGGCCGTCTGATGCAAGAAGCATGTGAGAAATTTCCTGGAACGATGGTGGTGGTTCTTGGCTTAGAGCCAGACCTCATTCAAGAAGCTATCGCCCCTATCGGAAATGTGTGGATTGCCAATCTCAATTGCCCAGGACAGGTGGTCATCGCTGGGACGAAAGAGGGTATTGAAAAAGCGACTGAAGTTTTAAAAGAGAAAGGGGCGCGCCGGGTGCTGCCGCTCGAAGTTTCTGGAGCCTTCCACAGTGGCCTTATGCGCTCTGCTCAGGAGGGATTGCAGCCCTATATCGAACAGTTAAATCTTGTAGAGACCGATGTCGACATCGTGATGAATGTGCCGGGCAATTACGTTAGCTCAATTCAAGAGATTCGAAACAATGTGGTTCAACAGGTGACAAGCCCAGTTTATTGGCAGAAGGGGATTGAGGCGCAAGTTAAGAACGGGATCGATCTTTTTGTCGAAATTGGACCGGGCAAAACACTCGCCGGAATGAATAAACGGATTGGAGTTTCTGTAGAGACTCTAAGTATTGAAAAAGTAGAGGATATACAACATGCAACAATTGGTTAAAAATAAAACTGTCCTTATCACTGGCGGAACAGCCGGTATTGGTAAACAGATAGCCCTCACTTTTGCAGAGCAAGGGGCCCACGTCGCCATTTTTGGGACCAACCAAGAGCGCGCTCAAGCAGTTCTCAATGAACTCCAAGCCAAAAGAGTTTCCGAGGATCAGCGCTTTTTGGCCGAAATTGTCAACGTCTCCAAAAAAGAGACAGTTGAAGCGGCAATCAAAGATATTCTTGATAAATGGGGTCAAATTGATGTGCTCATCAACAATGCTGGAATTACCCGTGACGGTCTTCTGATGAAAATGTCTGAAGAGAACTGGGATGAGGTAATGGCCGTCAATCTCAAATCGGTCTTTAACACCTGCCAGGCGCTCGTCAGGCCGATGCTGAAGGCCAAATCTGGTAAAATTATCAATATTTCGTCTGTCGTTGGCTTGACAGGAAATGCTGGGCAAGTGAATTATGCCGCTTCGAAGTCAGGAGTCATCGGATTTACGAAGTCACTCGCTCAAGAACTTGCCTCCCGTGGGATTACCGTCAATTGCATAGCCCCCGGGTTTATTGGGACTCAGATGACTGATGTCTTGACCGATGTACAAAAAGAGGGTATTCTTAAGAAGATTCCGATGGGAAGAATCGGAAATCCAGAGGAGATAGCCCGTGTGGCACTCTTTTTGGCAAGCGATATGTCGACGTATATGACCGGTCAGGTACTGACAGTTGATGGCGGAATGGTAATGTAAATTTTTTTTTAAAACGCTAAACCTAAAGAGGTTATTTAATGGATACAAAGGACAATCTAATGTCTATTGAAAAAGAAGTCATTGATATCGTAGTTGAGCAACTCGGTGTCGATGCTGCGGATGTGACTGCTGAGAAGTCATTCGTCGAAGATCTCAATGCAGACTCGCTCGATCTTACAGAGCTAATCATGACATTTGAAGAAAGATTTGGCTTCGAAATCTCAGAAGAAGACGCCGAGAAGCTGAAGACGATCAATGATGTGATCGAGTACATCCAGCGCAAAAAAGGCTAAAATTTTGTTCAATTCAGGATGCAAAGACGCAAGGGGGATCTCTTGCGCCTTTGCGCTTTTATCTAAACTTTTTTTAATGGAGTCCATGGGCGGGGGCTACTTTGACAATTTTGCCCATTGAAAAATTAAAATTCTACTTCGAAAGCAGGTAGCCATGGAGTTTATGGTTAAGCAACATCGTAAGGCCAAGGGCAGGAACTATTGCCCATTTTTTCTTATTCGCAACGCCATAGGCAATGATGGGAAGCGCCAGAGCAACAGTTGTCCCTAAGGCATATTCAGATACTTGATTACTGATCTCAGGAGAGAAATTTCTGCTTAAAAATGCAGAGACTGCTTCAGAGACTTTCGCAAAAGGTTCATAAGTCAAGCGATAAATTCTTATATAATTAGCTGTTCCAAAAAGAAAATAGCTGACTGCTGCAGTTGTAAAAGCGGTAAAATAGGCTGCTTTAGAGAAGGAGTCTAACCTACTCTCGGCCCAATTAAGTATAGGCAAAGTGGCGAACATTGTCGTGATTAGAACTAAGCTTGTTGTTGGAGATTGATTGGCAACAAGATCATAACTAAAATTTTTAATTGATTCGAATGATACTGTTAAATTCCCGACTTGATTTAATAAACCGTACATAATACTCCAATTTTTTAATTATTAATATTATATAAGTTTTAATTAATAAAGTCAATTGCCAAATTACGGTGCGCAGAAAAATCGCCCTTTTGAGCCATAATTCTGCGCTCCGGAGTTTGGCAATTGCCTCGATATGTCAAAAGGATTTTACTTCTACCCACAAATCGGTCATCCGCTGGACAGGATAGATATTTTTGAAGAACTGGATTTTCTTCGGATTATTGGTTAGATCCATCAATAGTTTTTTCTCGTATTCTTCAAGGTCTAGAGCTTGAATAGATTCAAGGGTAGCGGGGAAGAGGTAGTAATTTTCATAGGCTGTCATCATCGCCTGTTTTGAGTAGACGTAGTTGAGAAATTTATAGACATATTCTTTCTTCGTGCTCGCTGCTGGGATGCAGAGATTCTCGATTGTGATGAACGTGCCCTCTTCTGGGACAACGAAGTTAATCGAGGGGAATAGGGGTCTGATTCTTTTGATATAGGTGCTTGTTGATAGTCCGACGGGGCAGTTGCCGGTAGCGATAAAGTAATCGGCGCGGAAATCAGAGTAGGCCTCCACCCAATCCCGTTGGAGCAATAGGAGACTTCGTATCTGCTGAAACTGCTCTTCGGTTAGCTCTTTTTGGGCAGTTCCATAAAGGTAGAATGAAGCATGCGAAACCGCTTCGCCAGCGTGGTTACTGACGGCAATCTTGTAAGTAATGAAGTTAGGATCGTAGATCGCTCTCCAACTTGGTTGGAAGGATCCCTTAAAATAGCGCTCGTCGACCCCGAGCCCATAGACTTCCCAGCCAAAGGGAATTGAGTACCGATTTCCACGGTCAAATTCTGTATTGAGCAAGATGGGGTTCATGTTGCTCCAAAAATTCAACTTGCTATGGTCAAGAGGTTTAAGAAGTTTATCCTGGATCATGAGCTCGACATTGTATCCAGAAGGCATGACCAGGTCATAGCCTTTGCCTCGGGTGGCTTTCATTTTTACGAGCAGCTCTTCATTCGAGGCGTAATAGCTCAAGTTCACTTTGATGCCGGTCTCATCTTCAAATTGCTTTAAGACGCTTGGATGAAGGGTGTCCCCCCAAGTAAAGACATTGATGCTTTTCTCTTCGTAGGGGAAGATTTTCCAACTGGGGAAATAAAGGGCAAAGCAAATTAACAAAATCCAGAAGGCGCAGATCAGGAAGCGGGTGAAGAATTTTCCAACTTTCATTATAGAAACCGTACCTTCGTTTTAAGTGAAAAGAACAGAAGGACAAGAAATGAGCTCAAAAAGAGCAAAATAGCAGAGAGGGCATTGACGACAGGCGATACGCCAGTCCGGATCATGGAGAGAATGTAGAGTGATAGAGTTTGGGCAGTGCTCCCTGCGCAGAAATAAGAGAGGACAAAGTCGTCGAAGGAGAGAATGAAAATCAGCAGGGCGGTTGTGATCAAGGTGGGCCGAAGCATGGGCAATGTGACTTTAAAAAAGGTTTGCAGAGGGGTAGCTCCAAGATCGAGAGAGGCCTCTGTGAGGGTGTAGTCGAGATCGCAGAAGCGGGCATAGATGATGGGGACGGTGAAACCTAATCCGAGGACGGTATGGGCTAGGATCAAGGTGGTGAGGCCCAGGGGAACGTTGATCAAAATGAAAAACGAGAGGAGGCTAACGGCAAGGACCGTCTCGGGGATGATCAAATTCCCATAAAACATCCCGAGCATTTTCCCAATACGGCCCCCTTGGGCGGCATAGAAAACGATCCCAATACCTGCCATCAGGCTAATTAAGGTAGAAAATGTGGCTACTATTAGCGAATTTCCGAAGGCTTTCCAGAGATAGATCGAGCTGAAGAGTTCTTGGTACCATTTGAAAGTGAATCCACTCCAGGGGGCTGGAAAATGTTCGGTGTTAAAAGAAAAGACCAATAAAACAAAAATGGGGACATAGAGAAAGAGGTAAATTGCGGCAACAATGGCCAGTGTGCTGACTCTTCCGACCGATTTCCGTTTATCCACGATACATCCTCGGTTGAAAGAGTTTATTGATGGCGAAATAAAGGACGACTGCTGTGCAAATCAAAACAATGCCACTAAGGAGAGTAAAGGCAGCGCCGAGCGATCCCGTCCCTTCGCCTAGAATGTATTGCGAGACGACTGTACCGACAAACATTTTTTTATCACCACCCATTAGTTCTGGAATCACGAACTCACCAAAAGAGGGGATGAAGACGAGGAAGAAGCCAGCTCGAATACCTGTACTATTGAGGGGCAATAGGATTCGTCTAACGGTTGAAAAAAAGCTGCCGCCGAGGACATAAGAGGCTTCGATTAGTCTGTAGTTAAAACGCTCTAAGGACGTGTAAATTGGAAGGACCATGAAGGGGAGGTAATAGTAGACCATCATGATCATGATTGCGGGTGTCGAATTCAGCAGATGGAGCGGCTCTTGGATGATGCCCAAATTTAGGAGCAAATTGTTGAGGAATCCGTGCCTTTCAAGAACATAGAACCAAGCATACACGTGGAGGAGAAAGTTGGTCCAGAAGGGGACGATAAGGAAAAATAGAAAAATATTCTTATATTTTTTGCTGATAAAAGCGAGGAAATAGGCCAAAGGGAAGGCGATCAAAAAGCAGATTGTGGCATTGGTGAGGGCAAGGGTCAATGAAGCCAAAATCACCTTAAAGTAGGTGAGATTCAGAAAGAGTTGAATATTCGAAAAGGTGAAGCCTTCAAAATCGCCAAATTCAGAGATTTTCATGAAGCTAGAGACGACAATGAACAGCAGCGGTACATAAAAAAAGAGGATTTGCCAGATCAACGCTGGGGCGCCGGCTGCGAAGGGGAGTTCAGTGCGTTGAGATTTCGGGTTTAGATTTAGCTTCATTTCTCCAATAAAACAGCATTTTCCTTTTGCCAATAGAGATAGACTGAATCATCATAATCGATGTCTTCATGGGGGAAGTGCTCTTCATTTTGTTCGAATACTTGAATCTTCATCTCATTTTCTAGAACCACATTGTATTGTGTCGAACGGCCGTGGTAGACGATCGAGTGGACAACCCCTTTAATTTGATTCGAAAAGTTTTTCGCCTCTTTTTTGGAGATGAAAATTTTCTCTGGCCGGATACTCATCACGACATCGTAGCCTTCTTTCATCCAACTTTTTGTTTTGGGTACATAGATCTTGAAATGGCCAAGATCGGGTATTTCAATCTCTGGTTCTGTATCGAGTTCGCGTAATTTCCCATGGAAAATATTGGTTGTTCCGACAAAGCGGGCGACAAAGGAGGTGTGGGGGAACTCATAGATTTCTTTTGGGGTTCCCAACTGCTCGATTTCTCCATGGTGATTCATGATCGCCATTTTATCGGCGACGGTAAGGGCCTCAAATTGGTCGTGTGTCACATAGATAAACGTAGTTTTTAGCTCATCTTGCCATTCGATAAGTTCGATGAGCATTTTTTCTCGTAGCTTGAAGTCAAGGGCAGCCAGCGGTTCGTCGAGAAGGAGCAGGTCGGGTTCATTGACAATCGCCCTGGCTAGCGCTACCCTCTGTTGCTGACCACCAGAAAGCTGGCTAGGGAGTTTATATACGTGAGATTCGATATTAAAATCCTCTAGAATCTTAAATACCTTCTGAATGATCACCTCTTTTGGAATCCTTTTTAGCCGCAAGCTATAGGCGATATTTTCAAAAACGTTCAAATGGGGAAAAAGGGCGTAGTTTTGGAAGACGATATTAATCGGGCGTTCATTGATCGGCTTGCGAGTGATATCGTCATCTCCTAGATAGATTTTCCCCTCATCTGCAGTCTCAAGTCCAGCAATTAACCTCAGCAGGGTAGTTTTACCACAGCCGCTAGGACCAAGCAGAGCAAAAAACTTCCCACTTGGAATCAGTAGATCCATTTTAGGAAGGACCAGTTGGCCTTGAATTGACTTGGATAATCCGAGGATTTTGAGATGACTCATAGGCACCAAATTATACGTTTTTTTGACATTTTCCTGGAACTAATACCTTATTTTTCGGTAAAACTATACAGTTTGAGGCACGAGGAAAGAACATGCAAAAGAGAAAGCTCATCATCATTGGCTCAGGTCCGGCCGGCTATACAGCCGCTATTTATGCATCCCGAGCGAATTTACAGCCGCTTCTATATGAGGGATTTTTTTCAGGCCCGGCTGGGGGACAACTGATGACCACCACTGAGGTGGAAAACTATCCTGGATTTCCTGAGGGAGTAGAGGGGCCAGAGCTCATGTCCCGTTGCCGAAAACAGGCAGAGCGGTTCGGAACTGAAATTGTCACTGAAGATGTCAAATCGGTCGATCTGTCTTCCCGCCCATTTAAGGTGATCGGCAGCAAAACTCAGGCCGAAGCCGAAGCCCTCATTATTGCAACTGGAGCGACCGCAAAGCGGCTCGATATCGAAGGGACTCGAGATGGGGAATTTTGGCAAAAAGGGGTAACAGCCTGCGCTGTCTGCGATGGTGCTGCCCCGATCTTCCGCAATCAGGATCTCTTTGTCATTGGGGGAGGCGATAGCGCATGCGAAGAGGCCATTTTCCTGACCAAATATGGAAAGAAAGTTTATATTGTTCATCGGCGCGATGAGCTCCGCGCGTCGAAAATCATGGCTGAGAGGGCGACTAAGCATCCTAAAATTGAAGTGATCTGGGATCATGTGATCGTGAAAGTAGAAGGGGACACGATTGTCAGAAATATCACTCTGCAGGATGTCAAAACGAAAAAAGAGCATAAACGGGCAGCTGGTGGTGTCTTTTTTGCTATCGGTTTTAATCCCAATACCGATTTTCTTAACGGGCAACTTGCATTAGAGGAGAACCGGTATCTCAAAGTGACGCCAGGCTCCACAACGACAAGCGTCGAAGGGGTATTTGCAGCAGGGGATGTCGCTGATCATATGTATCGTCAGGCTGTATCTGCTGCCGGAAGCGGGTGCATGGCAGCTCTTGATGCCGAACGGTGGCTGAGTGCAAAAGGGCTGATAGATTAATGAAGAAACTGGTCTTCTTAGCTCTGTCGTTGCCTCAAATTTGTTGTGCCCTCGAAGAGGCCCCCTGGTATGGCAATATTTTCGAATTTAACTTACAGGCCGACTACGAATATAATTTCTTTAAAAATGTAAGCAACGGCAGGCCCCAACGTCACTCCACATACCATACCAACGTCTTTGGTGCCGCTCTGGATTTCACTGCACCTGAGTGCTGGAATTGGGAAGCAGAAATCGAATTTGCCAATACTACTGGTCTCTCGACAGGCTACCGGAGTTTTGCCTTTCAAGTTCGCAAGCTGTGGCTCGATGATGTGGCTTGCGACCCGATCAGCCTTTCAACCGGTTTTGTCTATCGCGATGCCTCAACACATTTGCGAAAAGCTCTGAGCACACCCTACCATGCGCGAGCCAATTTTGAACTTCACACCGCCATCGGGAAAGAATGGTCCCGCTGCTACTTTTGGTTCTTCCGCACCTATGCTGTTGTGGCGGTAGGTCAGGGGATAAAGGGAAGCCCTTGGCTTCGAGCAGATCTCTGTTTGTGGTGGAATATCGAAGACTGCCACCAGTTTTACTTATATGGAAGAAGCTATTTTGGTTTGGGAAGTACAGCAGCAGTTCCCCTAGATGATTTTCATGGCTGGGCCCACATTGGGCACCAGAGCATTGATTTAGGGTTCAGCTATCGCTATTTTTTAGGCATTTATGGGAATTTCCGATTCGATTATTTGTATCGAGTCTATGCCAGGAGCTATCCCGAGCGGGTGAATTTCTTCATCTTCACCTATGAACTGCCTTTCTGCTGTTTCTAATTTCGTGTCTGTGCAAGTTTATTATAGCCAAACGGCTACTGCTGCTGCATATTCCTTGCAGTGGCTAATGGTAATGAGGATTTGGGGATTCTTGAACCGGCTCATTAGCTCTTTTGATAGATGGACGATGGGTTTGCCTTTCTCATCGGCGATGATCTCGATATCGTGCCAGCCGGCTTCGGCGCCAAAGCCGCATCCAAGGGCTTTAACAATGGCCTCTTTTGCAGCGAATCGTCCCGCGTACCGGGGGAAGGGATCGTTATGCATTTGGCAATATTCTTGTTCTTTAGGCGTGAAAAGACGGTCTAAGAACGGTTGCCCGTGCGCTTCGAATCCATGGCGGACTCTTTCGATCTCGATGATATCATTCCCTAGCCCCTTCACAGATTCATCCTTCTACTTTAGTTCCTTTCATGGAGGCAAATTCATCCATTGTATTGCAAAAGATCATTCTACCAGATGAGGTGTGTTTTACTGAAAGGACTTGTACATCAATACATTCACCGATGTAGTCACCGCCGCCGTTGACAACGACCATCGTCCCGTCCTCAAGGTAGCCGACTCCCTGATTCGGCTCTTTGCCGAGTCGTTGAATCTTGATTTTCATCGATTCGCCAGCTTGCATCAGAGGTTTTAGAGCATTAGAGAGGGAATGGAGGTTGATGATTTTGATCCCCTCGACTGCCGGTATTTGGGCTTGAGAGATATCTGCCGTCAAAATATTAGCGTCGTTGATACGGGCAAGCCTCAATAAGAGATTGAACGGTTCGCTCGTATCGGTAAATTCTGTCTCTTCAAAACGGAGTCCCAAATGGGAAGTAGTCTCGAGTCTTTTCAGAGTCTCAATCGTGCGTCGTGCTTTCGATTTATTCACCTCATCACCTGTTTCAGCCATAGAGTAGAGCTCTTTTACAAGGAATCTGGGCATAATGAGCGAGTTGTCAACAAGCCCAGTTGAAGCTAAATCGAGGATACGGGCGTCGTAGAGGGCAGTAGAGTCGATTACCAGGTCTTTTTTACGGGTTGGGGAGGTGGAGACCTTTACGAATGGGATGCTAATGGGAATTTCATCCGCAAAGTAGACAGTTAAGAGAGTGCCGAGATAGGTGCCGAATAGATAACAACAAACTTTCATCAAACTAACGGTCTGAGGAGCAAGAGTTGTTTTCATATGGCTTAGGTCAACGACGGTATTGCAAATTGCGATGAGGGCCAGCCCCAAAAAACTGCCAATGCCTAAACCTAAAATAATGGTGTTAAATGCTTTTAAATTGAAGCGCCTAAAGAGCATTTCAATACAGTAAAGGCCTCCGCTAAAAGCTAGACCGATTCCAAGTCCTATGAGAATTTTTTGCCATGAAGGCCCGGTCGGAAGAGATATCATAAACGCAGTCATAAAGAATAGGCTTAGGATTACAAAAAATGCTCTTAGGAAAACTAAAGAGATTTTCATATATGTCCTCCAAATGAACGAATATGGGGTTAGAGCATACCTTTTTCAAATGTTTTTTGTCGAAGAAATTTATTTAACCAGGCTGGCTGAGTGCGAAGCTCGGCCCAAATCTATTAACAGCTTCTTAAGGCCTGGGTTTCATTTATGGTATTGGCTGCCCTTATCGATTTCGAAGCTACGGTAAATCTGCTCGATCAGGATGAGGCGTGTGATCTGATGGGTAAAGGTCATTTTTGAGAGGCTGATCTTTGCAAAAGCTCTCTTAGAAATTTCGGGCGGGATCCCCTGGGCACCTCCGATGACAAAATTGAGTCTAGAACCTTTGGCTTCCAGTGACTGAATCAGCCACTTAGAAAAATCTTCACTGGTAAACATTTTTCCAGTCGGTTCTAGTGCAATAAATGGGTCTTCTTTGACTAATACTGCTTCTAGCTGGGCGTTGTCTTTTACCAAGATCCATTCAATTGACAGGATTGGGCCAAGGCGCTTACTATATTCATCAAGGGCCTCTTTCAACCATGCCTCTTTTGTTTTGCCGATGGAAAATATTTTAACTTTATTCATTTATTGGAATCCTGCTCGAGAGATCCTCCCTTGGAATATCCCTCTTTTAAACCGTCCTATTCTTTGGTATGGTTTTTTCTTTGCTCTAGGCTTCCTTCTAGCTTATAAAGTATTTCAATCGCTGCTCAAGGTTTTTTTGCAGCCCTACCATATCTCTGACAAAGAAATCGTAAAAATTGCTGAAAAGGTCAGCTTTTATGTCATTGTGGGAACTATCGTCGGTGCTCGTTTGGGCGATGTTCTATTTTATCAAAGTTGGAGCCAGATTGTCCAGCATCCTCTCGATATCTTTAAATTTTGGGAGGGGGGGTTATCAAGCCATGGGGGAGTGATCGGTATTATTGTTAGCCTTGCACTATTAACTGTCCGTATTCGGAAAAAATACCCTGTTTTAAAATGGATCGCCTTGGTGGATCTACTAAGTATCCCAGCTCTGCTGGCTGGCGCTTTTATTCGGGTAGGCAATTTTTTTAATCAAGAAATTCTTGGGGTGCCGACTACTCTTCCCTGGGGCGTTGTCTTCGGTAATCCTATCGACGGTAGTGCAATTGTCCCCCGCCATCCTTCACAACTCTACGAAGCGATCTTCTATTTTGTGTTTTTTATTGTTCTTTGGAATTTAAGGACAAATAACCGAAAGATTTTTATCTTAGGAAAGACTTCCGGACTCTTTTTTATCGGGACCTTTGTATTCCGCTTTCTTATTGAATTTCTTAAGGCTCACCAAAGCGCGTTGCTACAATCTGGCGCTGCATTGGATATGGGTCAATGGCTGAGCATTCCGATGATCTTAGTGGGTGCCGTACTCTTTTTCAGTCACCAAGATGGTTTGCGCTCTCGCACGGTTAAAGGGCATTAGAGGCAACATCTTTTTGCAAAGACTTTCGATTTTTTCAATCAGCTGATTAGGGGTGAGGTTGAGAGGCTGCAACATCTGCTTGTGCCAGAGGATAAACCGATCAAAAGTGGCAGTCTCTTCTCCAAAACCTTGGGTATACCAGAGATATTTCAGATAGATCCAGGTTCGCGTTTCCACCTCTTTGACGAAAGAAACCAAATGAGGATGGGTTTCTAAAAAGCTTTTTTGGACATCGGCGACAACTTCTTGAAGGCTCTTCTTCTGCCACTTTTTTTCGATTTCTTTGAACAGAGCCGAGTCGTGATTGAGCCGGATCCATCTCTGGAGCATATCTCCTTGAATTGTCCAATTTTGGATTTTTCTCTCAATTTCTTCTTCTTCTAAATCCTTGAGAGCCGCTGTAGCCTTCTGAAAGAAAATAAACACCTCTTCAATCACCGCCTCTCCAGATAGATGGGGAGCATCAATCAAGGTATTAGCAAGCTCGCTCTTGAGGCATTTTGCTGTCGGATAGGGAATCTTTTCGAGCACTTTTTCCATTCTTTGTGATGTGCAGGGGCTCTGCTCAGCGATTAGAGCGGTTAACATTTTTCGAATTTGAGAAGGAGGATAGGTCAATGTGATCGATTGAAGTTGCACAAGCCTTTTTTGGACATGAAAAGCTAGTTCTGCCTGAGAGATCTCAGGATGTCTGGCTGTGATCTCCAACACCGACTTTACAATAAGTTTATCGACTTTTTCGTTCTCATCGTACGGGCTTTTTGAATGTTCAGTAGAAAGTTGGGTAAATAAGTGTCTTTGCAAGGACCAAATTGTTCTTGTCAGCTGGTCGAGTTTTGGTCTTATCCCATCGACAACGGCGACACATTCGCTCATTTTGATTGCCAATTGATGAGCATAGTGACAAGGGTGCAAATTGCAAGTGTTTTGCAATTTTGGCGTAGACTTGAGATTCTCTTTAATGAAAAAGGGGATATTGAGTTTCCCATCTTGTGTCAGTGCCTCTTTTTGCCCTTGAATCTGTGTCGAAAAATACTGCACCTTTTCCCAAGTTTTCTTGAGAGCAGCAATCCCAAGTCTGTACCGTGGAAAACGTTGCTGAAATTCAGGGGCAATCTTGTGCAGGAGCTCATCTTGTAATTGGGGCGACCATTTTTTTGAATTGCTGCAATGGCGCATTTCCCGCTTAATTTTTTGGGACAAGAAGAGATTTAATTCAGAATAGGGATCGTGAAATTCAGGACTTTCGTCAATTGCGTCGAGTAGCCCAGGGGGATTCAGCTGTTTTTTTTGGATGACACGACCTTCGATCTCTTCGCCAAGGAATTTCTTTTGATGTCTTCTAGCCATAACCGTTTCACGTTTTTTTTAAATGAAATTCCGGTGTACAGGTTTAAAGATTTTTTTGTCATCAAAAATTTTTTTATTGATTGAAATTTATTTTGGATTTTCCGATACTTCTATATACACAACGGAGGGTTTTCCAATGAATCAAATGACTATAGCTGGACACTTAGGAGCAGATCCCGAAGTGCGATTTACATCATCGGGCCAAAAGGTGACAACATTACGCGTAGCAGCTCGTGTGCGCCGAGGTTCAAAGGGAGACGACACGATTTGGTGGAGAGTGACTGTTTGGGGTGATCAGTTTGACAAAATGATCCCTTTCCTTAAAAAGGGGAGCCCTATTATCGTCTTTGGCGAATTGAGCAAGCCTGAAATTTTCACAGATCGAGAAGGGCGTCCACAAGTTTCCATGAATATCACTGCCAACAATCTTCTCTTCAGCCCATTTGGAAGGCCCGATAGCCAAGGAAACGATGAGCACGAAGAGGGACATCAAGGATTTGGCGGTCAGCAGCAGCAACAGCAACAGCCGAAAAAGCAATATGGTCAAGCAATTGAGCGACCAGCTGAAAACTTTGCAGATGAGGAAATTCCATTCTGATGGCGATCAAATTTGTAGACTCTCTTGCGAAACGTAAGGCCAGCGATGCTCTAATTCTTCCCTTCTTTGAAGGAAAAGTACCTGCTTTTGGACTGAATAAAGGGATCTCAGGACTCTACGAAGCTCCTCTTAAAAGTGGCGACTTTCGTGGAGAAAATGGGGCTGTCCTTTGTCACTATCCAATGGAGGGGGGCGAAAAAAGGGTCGTACTTGTTGGTCTTGGTAAAGAAGATAGCCTGACAAAAGAGACCCTGCGCAGGGCCTACGCAAGCGCGATTGGATCTGTCAAAAGCAAGGCCAAATCGGTTAATGTTTTGATCCCTGAGAAATCTTCTTTAGAGGCGAAAGCAGTCTCTGAAGCTATTGTAGAAGGGGTTTTGCTTTCAAATTACGTTTACGATGTCAATAAGACACAAAAAGATAAAGCAATCGAAGAGATCTCTTTTATCGGTGGTGAACTCAAAGCGATGAAGCGGGCAGAGACCATCTGCAGTAGCGTCTGCTATACCCGGGATATGATTTTCGCAAATGCCGATACGGTGACCCCTGCCTTTTTAGCTGACAAAGCGAAAGAGTTGAGTGCAGAGCACGCTTCTGTCAAAACCACAATTTTGAATCGAGAGCAAATCAAGAAGCAAAAGTTGGGCCTTTTGGAAGCTGTTTCGCGCGGCTCAGATCGTGAGCCGGCTCTTGTGATCATGGAATATCGGGGGGCCCCCAAGTCAAAAGAGTGTGTGGCCATTGTGGGCAAGGGGATCAGTTTTGATACTGGCGGACTCAATATTAAAACGGTCAACATGGAGACGATGCGCGACGATATGTCGGGAGCAGGGGCTGTTCTCGGGACGATCCGAAATATGGCCTTACTCAAGTTGCCGATCAATGTGATCGGCGTACTCGCTGCCGCTGAGAATGCGATCGGACCAAATAGTTACAAACCTGGCGATGTTTATAAAGGCTACAGTGGGATCACAGTTGAGGTGACAAATACCGATGCTGAAGGGAGGCTTGTGTTGGCCGATGCGCTCTCATACGTTCAGAAGAAATTTGCTCCATCCAAAATCGTCGACCTAGGAACTCTAACTGGTGGCTGCATCATAGCCCTTGGTGAAGAGGTTTCCGCCCTTATGTCGAATAACGACCAACTTGCTCAGGAGCTTTTTGAAGCAGGTGAAGAGACCTATGAGCGACTTTGGCGCTTGCCCCTTTATGATGAGTATAATCAACTCTTAAAGTCGAAAGTGGCCGACACTAAAAACGTCGGGATTAGAAAGGCCAGTACAATTCAGTGTGGTATGTTCCTGAAGAAATTCATTGAAAAGGGGAGCTGGGCCCATATTGATATCGCCGGGACCGCCTCTCCAGATGATCTCAAGCCCTATCAGCCCGTGCAAGCAGCCGGTGTTGGGGTCAGGCTCCTCACGACCTTTTTAGAGCGCTGCGTATGAAACTAATCGTCCCCGCCAGCTCGAATGGAGAAACCCTCTTGAGCTTCCTTCGTAGCAACCTCAAAGAGTACCCTTCTGTCAAAGCGATTAAGCGGGCGATCGATGCTAAGCAATGCAAAGTCAACAAACGGGTCGAGACCTTTTCAACCCATCCTTTGCAGGCAAAGGATGAAATTGAAATTCACCTGGCTGTTGAAAAGATAGAGCTTCATTTGCAAGTGCTCTATGAGGATGAAACGGTCATCGCCTACAATAAACCTCCTGGAAAGACCTCAGAATCCTTTACAGAGTATTTTATGGTCCATCGGCTCGACAAAGAGACCTCAGGTGTGATTCTTTTTGCAAAAACTGAGGGCGCGCGAGACCAGCTTATCGAGCTCTTTGCCAATCGGCAGATGCAGAAGCACTATTTAGCCCTTTGTGATGGAAGGGTCTCGCAAGAGAAGTGGAAAGTCGATAATTTCCTCGAAAAAAAAGCCTCCTACGAAGGTGGGAGTCTCTATGGTGCGACGAAAAAAGGGGGGAAAAGAGCTATTTCCCTTTTTCAAAGATTGAAAACCTCCCCGACTGCCTCTTTGCTACAAGTGGAAATTCAAACTGGAAGAACCCATCAAATCAGGGTTCACCTTAAGGAGAAGGGGCACCCCATCTTGGGAGACTGGCAATACGGTCGCCATTTCCAGTGCCAGTATCAGCCCAAAAGGCAGATGCTTCATGCATGGAAAATCAGTTTCACACATCCTGTGACACAAAAAAGGATCCTCATTGAAGCGCCCCATTTTAGCGATTTCCTTGAAACAGAAAAAAAACTTGGCATCTAATCTTTAAAAAGATATTGTCTTTTTTAAAAGACTGTTGACGAAACCAATTCCGTTAACAGTCTCTAAGAAGTTTGAGGTCATACATGTCAAAGCTCCTTGTTTTGTTTGCCACCCTTTTTTCTACTCCAGCTTTTGCATTTCTCTTTTTTGACTCTGGCTGTCCAGATTGCGTTTGCGTAACCAACAGTTTTTATGATCATGCTGCTTGCTGGGGCAACTGCGAATGTCACGTTGAATTTTTCCCCGGCCCCTTTCCACCCTTTCCCTCTCCTAATTGCTTATGTCAATCTGAGGTGGGATCTATCTTGCTGAGTCAACAACTCATTTATAATCAGATCGGCGTGTACATGAATCAAATTTACCTGACGGGGATGTTTGGCCCATTTGTCGGAACGTATCCCGATTATGAATCCCTCTATTTTCTCGATGCAGAGACCGCATTCACGAATGAGATAACCGTATTACCATCATGGTGTGAATAATGAAGATATACAAACTATTTTTAGCCCCAGTTTTACTCTGTGGTGAGATCGTTTTCGGACAAGGTGGAGAGGAATGTTGTCCAGAAGAAAGACAAGCCAGTTGTGGTATTCAAGGGATCTATTTGACCGGATGCAGAGAAGAGATCTTACGAGATGGTCGCCCAGATTATACTGGAATTCAGGTGATGGATGTCGATATCCCTGGGGGAGTCGATTGTCTTGCTAAAGTTTTAGAGCCCTTTTTAGGCATGCCGATGACAAAACGGAATGTAGTGGCGATCAAGACTTGTATCATGAACTATTACGTCGACCAAGGGGTCACCATGATAGGGATTGAAGCTCCCCTGCAAAAGACAAAAGGGGGAGTTGTCCAGTACCTCATCATCAAAAAGAATTTTGGGTCTCCAATCTATTGTGGCAATTCCTGGTACGACGATGTAAAAATGAATCGCCTCATGGGGATTGCACCTTGTCAGGATATTTGCGAAGAAGATTTAAAAAATAATATCGCTTGGTTCAATAGAAACCCATTTAGACGGACCAATATGAAGTTTGTCCCTGGCCTTTCGAGAGATTGTGTCGATATCGAGTTTCAAACAGAATCCAGACCACCCATCCGGTTTTATCTCAAAGGGGATGATGCAGGTTCTTTTAATACAGGATATGGAAGAATCTATGCTGGAGTTGTCAATGCCAACTTTATGAATCGTGGAGATATCCTCAACTTTGAGTATATGTTTTCCAATGAATTCAAGCGTGTACAGGAATATTCGCTTAACTATACCAGTTTCCTTCCCTGCCAGCATATCTTTAACGTCTTTGCCAATTATGCAAAGGTAAAACCCTCTCAATCTTCAAGTGGATTTTGCGGAGGGAATATTATTTGTACACGACAGGCCCAGAATAAACGGGTGGGTAAAATCATAGAAGTTCTTCCTCGGTATACGATTCCATTTAGACCCTTCTATACTTGTTTGCAGCAAAGTTTGATTTTTGGATTCGACTACAAAAAGACAAATACCTCAGTGCAATTCATTGTGAACAGCTTGGAATCTTTCTTTGTTACAGACCCGTTTTTTGAGCCTACAGGGACAGCCCCTATTCGTAATAATATTTCTGTTTCCCAGTTAGTTGCAGGGTACATGCTCTCTCATACAATCTGTCGCAATAGCTTCATGTGCACTTTCCTCTTTTATGGGTCTCCCTTCCAATTTTTACCTCACCAGACCGACTCCGATTACAATAGGCTTCGGAGAAATTCTAGAACAAAATACTGCTATCTGTATGGAGCGATTGGTGATGTCTTTAATACATGTTATGGGTCGATCAGCTTATTGCTACGTGGACAGGTGGCTTCCCGCACTCTTCCTCCAACTGAACTATTTACCGTCGGGGGATACAACACTGTTCGAGGATATCACGAATCAGAAGCCGGTGGGGATAATGGATTCATTGCGAATCTGGAACTGCGCACACTCCCGTTCTGTTTTAGCAGCCGATTTAAAGATGAGTTAATTCTACTTGCGTTTATCGACTATGGACTCAGTAATAATTGGAAAAATTTGAGACCCGGTTATCCCCATACACAGTGGCTTCTTGGTGTAGGCCCAGGACTACGTTACGCGATTAATCCCTCTTTCCAACTCCGTTGCGATTACGGCTTTAAACTTCATCATCTGTTCTCTAGAACAGCTGTGGAAAAAAGACTTCACAAAGGATTTGGACAACTTCACGTCGGTGCAGTGTTCAGTTATTAACAAGCGAGACTTAGATGAATAAATTTTTATTTGCTTTTACAATTGTAATTCCAATATGTATGTTTGCAGCTCCAGTGCCTGACAATTTGGGAGGAGCATGCTTGTGTGATAGTGATACCGATATTGGCTGTGTGGGCGATTGCGATGGGTGTGAGCCAGTTAACGACCCCGCAACTAACTATGTTGATTGTGTGCTCGCCTCCACAGAAGATGACTTAGACGATACCGAAGATCTTATTGATGATGATTTCGATGAAACAGATGAAGAGTCAGATGAAACGGGGCTGTTTGGGGTAGTTGAGGGAACCTATGCCGATTATGAAGAAATATATATTATCGACCCAGATACCCCTTACACTAATGAAATAGAAATCACACCATCTTGGTGCGATTAAATCAGAGGAAAAAGAATGAAAACATTTGCAGCAGTAGTGATGGTTCTGCTTTTCATGAGCTCGCTTGTGGCAGCTAAAAATGAACCGGTTGGAAAAGTGATTGCCGTTGAAGGAAAAGCACAGGCAAACAAGCGGAGTCTTTCTCGTGGAAGTGAAATTTTTGTTGCTGATGTGATTCAGGTTGCGGCAGCTAGCAAAATCCAAATCAGATTTACTGACGGGGGGCTGTTAAACTTAATTGAACAAACGCAATATCAGATTGATTCCTATCAGTTCAATAAGACAGCAAGCGACAATTTTACTGCAAATTTGGTGAAGGGTGGGTTTCGAACACTTACTGGAGATATCGGTAAAGCAGCTCCTGCTAATGTCAAAGTGAAGACACCCGTAGCGACAATTGGAATTAGAGGTACAACTTTTTCAGCAAATATGCAAAACGGACAAGTCTATTTTGGATGCGATAGTGGACGTCTTAACATCACCAACGATGCAGGTGAGAGAACGTTAGAGGCTGGGCAGTTCGTTTCGGCGATGTCGATGAACCAGTTGGGAGATGTAACAACTGAAAGACCAGATGCACTTAGTCCAGAGCTCTTTGTTGCTCCTCCAGGTGGGGAATCTATTGACGAAGAAACTGCTGCACAAGAACCTTCACTTGACGAATCTCTGGGAGAAGAAGGAGAAGAGGGTGAGGAGGGTGAGATTGAAGATCAAGAAATTGAAGTACCGGAAGATGAAGGCAATCCTCCTTGTTAACCTAGGAATGATAAATGATTAAGAAATTTTGGCTTGCTCCTATCCTCTTATGTAGTGAACTTGTTTGTGGTGGATTGATGGCCGCTGATAATCCTCCAACTCAGCAGCAGAGAACTTCCAATGCAATCAATGGTATCTTTTTGACTTCAGACCGAGAGGATGTCATTGCAGAAGGGCGCCCCGATGTGACAGGCATCAGAGTGCACGATTTTAGAGTTCCTGGAGGAGACGATTCACTTATCGAAATCCTAAGACCCTTTTTGGGAATGCCGTTGAACAAAAAGACTGCGATTGAGATCAAGCAAAAAATCATGAAGCACTATGTTGCTCAAGGGATGTCGATGATCGGTGTGGAAATCCCCGCTCAAAGAACCAGAGGGGGGGTAATCCAAATTCTCGTCAAGGAAAAGCAATTTGGAAGGGCGATATTCAGAGGGAAGGCAATTTATAGCAATGAAAAGCTACGAACGATTTTGGCAATCAATCCGCAGGAACAAATCGCAGAAAATGTCCTAAGAAATAACCTTTCTTGGATTAATAGGAACAATTTCCAAAGTGTTCAGATGCGCTTTGTTCCCACCACCGATCCTGATGTTGTCGATATAGAATTTAATTGCAAAAGTCGAAGTCCATTTCGTTTCTATGCCAAAGGAGATAATACCGGTTCTGCATCAACTGGTTATGGTCGGCTTGCAGCTGGCGTCAATTGGGGAAATGCTTTCTTTATCGGGGATTTGCTTTCACTCGAATATAAGACTTCGAATCAATTCAGAAGATTTCAGAACTACAATGTCAACTGGGTAAGCTTTTTACCTCATAAAGATGTTTTTTCTGTTTATGCGACCTATGCTAAGGTAAAACCTGCATCTCCAAGAGCTAGAATCACCTCCAAATCTTGGCAGGTGAGACCCCGATATACGATTCTCTTTCTTCCTCTATTCCAACCTTTTCAGCAAACGCTTAGCTTTGAGTATGATATAAAGTTTAGCAATAGCAATGTGATCAATTTGGCAGGTGCCCCAACTGTTCAACAAGTTGGTCCACCGGTCATAAGGAACATATACGTCACAGAATTTCTAATAAATTATATTGCTCTTAATAAAATAGGAATACACAGCCTAAATTTCAATGCAGGGGTTACGATTTCTGCTTTTACATTTTTACCTTATCAGTCCCGCCAAGTGTACAATAGAAACAGGGCTAATTCTGTCCCAAGATTTGTCTATCTGAGCTTGCTTTTTGGCGATGTGATGACATTTTGCAACGAGTCTTCTATATCGATTCTTTTACGCGCTCAACTTGCTCCACACACAATCCCATCTACGGAATTGTTCAGCGTTGGCGGTTACAGTACTGTTAGGGGGTATCACCAATCTGAAGCTAGTGGGGATAATGGGTTTATCGCAAACTTTGAGTGGCGTACACCAGAATTAAAATTTTTTCCAAAAAATAAAGGAAGGCTAACAGCTCTTGGCTTCGTTGACTATGGCATTAGCAATAACCTCTATGTCAAGCAGAGTAATAGACCGGGGGCAAAACGGATCCCCCATACTCAATACCTACTTGGGGTGGGGCCTGGGCTCCGCTATTATGTTGGATCCTATTTCCAGTTGCGCTTCGATTATGGAATTAAACTCCATAAGCTCTTTAGCAATAGTCCACAGCAACGGAAGCTTCATGATGGCTTTGGACAGGTCCACATCGGAGCTATGGCTTCATTCTAAAAACTAGGACCGACCACATTCAAGCCCCACACTCCCACCATGCAGTGAGAGACGATGACGCCGATGAGGTTTGGAGTGCGAGAATAAAGCCAACCAAAAAAGATCCCCGCTATGAGAACGAGCAAGGCGATCTGCTCGGATAAGAAAACGTGAGCTGAGCTAAAGATCAAGTTAGAGATGATAATCGAGGTCCACACTCTCGACTTACCTGCAAGAAATTTCTCCATGGGCCCCTGTAGAGCCCCCCGAGCCATAATTTCCTGAATGGGGACGAAGAGGCAATAGACCAGCGAGTTAAGTAGCCAGTAGCCGAAAGTGGCCCCTGGCATCAAAGCAAATGGCTCAAAGACTTTGTGTCCTTCATATGCAGGGAGGAAGAGGATCCCCAACCACTTAGCGAATGCAAAGAAAAGGAGCACTGGGATAGTGAAGAAAAACCCCTCAAAAAGGGATTTTTTCCAATTTAGCATAGTGAAACCAAAGACCGAAAGTGGGAAAGGAAGGGCGCGTATAATCAAAACGGCAAACAGGGTCAGTACGAGAATGAGTGGAATAGAAATCCATGTTGTATCTTCGACGTGGGTGAGGGCATATTTCAGCGGTCTGACCGTATAGACGAACATCGAAATGACGGTGATCACATAAACGAGAAATGTCCCCATGCTGACACGGTTTTTATATTCCTGAAGCTCATTTTTTAAAGCTAGAGCCGCGACATCGGTCGTTTCCCTGAGTTTTTTGCTCATTCTTCGAGAAATCTCGCCATATACCTGGTCAAAGTCCCGGTTCTCAGCGCGTAGATTTTCTAATGCCGCAAAACTTAAACGAAAGAGCCTAGCATCTGTAGCTGCCTTAACAGAGGCTGATCTCTTTCCCTTATCGATTAAGGCTTGTTCTCCAAGCGTATCTCCTGCACGTAGAGTATTGATCAAAAAGTCGGTTTTTGTCTCGGCATCATATTTGATGATCGCCAAATCTCCTTCGATCACAAAGAAAATTTCGGCGGCCTCATCGCCTTCGCGCATCAAATATTCCTCTTTTTTCATGGAAAATTCTTGAGCAACTTTAACTAAAGCCTCCAAGGATTTCTCGCTTAGATGGCTAAATAGGGAATTCTTTTTAAAAAAGTTGTAAGCGCTGTGCTCTTTCATTGTTTTCCTACCTTAATTCTATAACTTGGCCATCTCTGAGCCATTCGGAAGGGATCGAGCTTCTCTGAAGAGCTAGGGTTGATAGATGCACTAAATCTTCATCTGTGTGTGCAGGATCATGATGAGAGACAAGCCATTTCTTCGCTTCCGTTTTTTCAACAAATTCCATGGCCCCTAGCAAACTCGAATGCCCCCATCCCTTCTTTTGGACATATTCCTCTGTAAAATATTGTGCTTCATGGATCAGAAGGTCGGCCCCTCGAAAAAATTCAATGATCGACTTCTCTTCTTTTCCAAAGGGAATGTTTAGCTCGTTGTCGGTCGTATAACCGATGATTTGATGGGGAGTTTGAATCTTAAAACAATAAGTCACCCCAGGGTGGTTGACTTTATGAAAGCTGATGGTGATCGGTCCCATTTGCAACGGAGTATTTTCAGAATAAACTTTAAATTGGAGATTGGCCTGCAGCTCTGAGAGGCGCATAGGAAAGAACTCGGGGGCTAGGAGTTCCTTAAATAACTCCTTGCAAGACCGTCCCGTTGTGGGAGGAGACCAGATCGTAATGCTCACGTCGTTTTGGTAAATTAGTTCAAAAAAGGGAAAGCCGAGCAAATGATCCCAATGGGTATGACTTAAGAATAGATCGATTTTCGTTACTTTATCCTTCATCAGGATTTTTCCAAGAGGGCGTATTCCAGTGCCGGCATCGAAAACGATATGGACAGGATCATAGCGTAGTTCCAAGCACGCGGTATTGCCCCCAAAATGGAGATATTCTGGCCCGCTTACAGGGCAAGATCCTCGTGTCCCCCAAAATTTCAGAAATCGCTTCATATTTCACAAATAGTGGATTGAATGAGAAAAATACAAGCCAAAAAATCAAAAAAATATTATCTAATAATTTGAGGTCGGAAATGAAGAGGATTTTAATTTTAGGCGGCGGATTTGGTGGAGTATATGCTGCCATCTATTTGCAAAAATATTTGAAGAAAGCGATTAAGAATAAAGAAGTTGAGCTTTGCCTAGTCAATAAAGATAACTACTTTGTCTATCAGCCGATGCTTCCCGAAGTGGTCAGCGGCTCAGTTGGGATATTTGATACCGTTAGCCCGATCCAAAGACTCGTGCCCAAGACCAAGCTCTATATTAGAGAGATTGAAAAGATCGACTTAGAAAACAAGCAGGTGGTACTTGTTCCTCAATTTTCCCATGCCGCCACCCCCCTTAGCTATGATCATTTGGTTCTAGCCCTCGGCAATATCACCGATTTTAAAGACAACGCGGGGATGCATGAACATGCTCTGCCTTTCAAAAACCTCGCCGATGCGATCACCATCCGCAATCGAATCATCGATGTCGTTGCTGCTGCAGCCAATGAGTCAGACCCATCTCGTAGACAGCAACTGCTCACCTTTGTAATAGGCGGTGGGGGCTTTTCTGGAACAGAGGTATGCGCTGAGGTTAACGACTTTGCTAAAAAAATCTGCGAGGAATATTCGACGATTACCCCCGAAGATGTTCGAGTCATTTTGGTCCACAAAAAGGAGCGTCTCTTTGATCATGAATTGCCTGAAAGTCTCGGAAATTATGCCGGTAAACTCTTGGCCAAACGGGGCGTTGATATCCGTTTTGGCCGCAAACTGATCGCTGCTACACCCGAAGGAGCGGTCCTCGATGATCAATCCCGAGTCCTAAGCAAAACAGTAATTTCTTCTGTCCCCTCATCTCCCAATCCTCTGATTGCGGACCTAAACGTTGCCAAAACACATGGAAAAGTCAACACCAATTCCTTTATGCAAGTTGAGGGCTATGACAATATCTGGGCTCTTGGCGACTGTGCGATGATCCCCCTTGTCAAAACCAATGATTTTTGTCCTCCCACCGCACAATTTGCGATCCGTGAAGCCAAGCAGCTTGCAAAAAACATCAAGGCCGAGCTCAAAGGGGGCCAAAAGCAGTCCTTTGATTTCAGTGCGATAGGGATGTTAGGTGCTCTAGGTCACCGTTCTGCAGTAGCCGAATTATTTGGAGTCTTCAAATTCTCTGGATTTCTAGCCTGGGTGATGTGGCGCTTTATTTACTGGCTCAAGTTGCCTGGAATCGACCGCAAAATTAAAGTGGCAGTCTATTGGTTTCTCGACCTTTTCATCCCTACAGAGTCGGTCCAGTTAAAGCTCTCTCCCTCACAAGGGATCGCTCAGCTTCACTTCGAACCGGGAGAAGTCATCTTTAACGAAGGGGACACAGGCGATTTTCTCTACATCATCACTCAAGGGGAAGTGGAGGTCTACAATAAGCAGGGGCACTTGGCTAACCTCGGCCCCGGCCAATATTTTGGCGAGATGGCCCTTCTGCGCGAAGCCAAGCGTAACGCGACGATCAAGTGTACAAAAGCAACCAACGTCCTAGCTCTCTCAAAAAAGGATTTTGGTACGCTCGTCGCCAACTTCAAGGAGCTCCGCCAAAACTTCCAAGAAACGGACAAATTGCGATCAGCAAAATAAAGCAATTGAAATGTGTTATTCGGATTAGATTATTGATAGCTTACGATAGACATGTCGGGTGACACAGCACTTCGTGTCTAGTGTCCCCCGCGACCCCCTTGAGCCTCACCTCCCTTCGCCAAATCGGGTCCTCGTCGGGGGGCCGTGCGCAGCACTGATCCCCCACGCCCCTGCGGGGCTCTCCTGCGGTCCGATTTTGCTTTGGGATCTGAGTCCATTGGCTGCTCACGCGCTCATTCCCCGCCGAGACTCCGTCTTTTTTCGGCGGGGTCCCCTTTCGCGTCAGTTCGCAGATCGGAATTAGAAACCCCACTCTTCGGTTTCCAATTTGGAGACAGCTCGGCAGACATTTTTTGTGCGGTTCTGTGAGTTGACGCGGAAGGGGTACCCGCCGAAAAAAGACGGAGTCTCGGCGGGGAATGAGCGCGTGAGCAGCCAATGGACTCAGATCCCAAAGCAAAATCGGACCGCAGGAGAGCCCCGCAGGGGCGTGGGGGATCAGTGCTGCGCACGGCCCCCCGACGAGGACCCGATTTGGCGAAGGGAGGTGAGGCTCAAGGGGGTCGCGGGGGACACTAGACACGAAGTGCTGTGTCACCCGACATGTCTATCGTAAGCTATCAATAATCTAATCTAATCCGAATAACACATTTCGACACGAAGTGCTGTGTCACCCGACATGTCTATCGTAAGCTATCAATAATCTAATCTAATCCGAATAACACATTTCGACACGAAGTGCAGTGTCACCCGACATGTCTATCGTAAGCTATCAATAATCTAATCTAATCCGAATAACACATTTCGACACGAAGTGCTGTGTCACCCGACATGTCTATGGTAAGCTATCAATAATCTAATCCGAATAACACATTTCGACACGAAGTGCTGTGTCACCCGACATGTCTATTCTAACCTGAAACCAGCTCAATAAAATAAAATGATGATTATTTTTCATGGCTGACGAAGGCACCGTCCCAGTCGGGGCCTGGGGGATTGTCGCGGAGGAACGCGATCCGATCGAGGTACATCTGGTAAAGTTCTTTGTTTGCCGGATATGCCTCGCTCAAGCTTTTAAACCCTTTTTCAGATCCGTCCCATTGTTGTGTGAAGTAGCCCTCGAGGGCTTGATGGTGCTGGTCTAATTCGGTTTTTAGCTCGGGGGTTAGTTCCTGAGCGGTGCAAAGTGGACTGTAGATTTCGACTCCGGTCTCTTTCCCTTTCACTTTTAGTTTGTCGAGTCTGCGGTAGACAAAATCCTCTTTTGTCTGCTTGTAGGTCTCTTCGCCGACGATGATTTCAACATGGTAGAATTTCGTTTGCCCTTCTAAGCGCGATGCCAGGTTTACTGTATCCCCAAGGACTGTGTAGGCTCTACGAAATTTCGATCCCATGTCCCCGACGTTCATGAGGCCAGTATTGATGCCTACACCAATTTTGATGCGTGGTTTATTTTCCTTTTCGAAAATGTCGTTGAGTTTTGCAAGGGTTGCTTGCATGGCAATCCCAGTAGTGACAGCGTTGTAAACTTGCTTTGGGTCATCCAGAGGAGCCCCCCAAAAGGCCATCACCATGTCACCCACGTATTTATCGATCGTCCCTTTATGATTGAAAATCACCTCAGTGATAGGCGTGAGATACTGATTGAGAAATTGCTTCAGCTGGGTAGCTGTCATTTTTTCCGAAACGTTGGTGAACCCCCGGATGTCGGAAAATAGAACGGTGAGCTCTTTACTTTCCCCCTCTAGGCTGAATTCTCCCCCTTGTTTAATCATATTGTCGAGATAGGCCGGGGGGACGTATTGCCCGAACATCGATTTCAGATCCTTCGATCGCTTCGATTCAAAGAGGTAGCCCCAAACCAGGTTGAAGACGAAGAGGAGTAAGATGAGGGCGATCGGCAAGAAAATCGAGATGACGATTCCCTGGGAGCTCCAAAGCCAAGAATTTCCTAAGATGAGGGCTGCAGGCAAAAGAAGGCAGAGTAGACACATCGCAAGGAGGCCTAAAAAGGGGAGGATAAGGGCGTAGAGCATTCCAAAGATGATAATCAGAAGAAATGTGACCCCCCGTCCCCAGGAGGGCTTAAAGGGCAAATAGTGATCGATGATTCCTGAGGCGACGTTCGCATGAACCTCTATTCCAGGAAAAATCGAGGAGATGGCAGCTGGCTTGATATCCCCAATAGCTGTTGCAGTCGCACCGATAAAGATTAACTTCCCCTCAAATGCATTAGGAGGGACTCGGCCATTTAGGATATCGGTAGCGGCGATATAGGGGAAGGTATAGGGAGGACCTCGAAAGGGGATGAGCATTCTTCCAGTCGCATCGGTGGGGATAAACTGTTGATCGAGTTTAATCCCTTCTAGAACAGCAGTAGAGTTATATTGAGCTGTCACCAGTTCAATTTTGTCTGACAATAGGTACCGGGCAACGGCGGACAAACCCAAAGATCCATAAAGAGCGGCCCCATGTTTATAAACCACCGGGGTGAATCGCATGACTCCATCTGCATCTGGCGTGGCGTTGATAAAACCTGCAGTTTTGGCCGCATTTTGCAAAATTTCTAGATTGGCTAGGTAGGTTTGTTTATCAGAGATCGCTATCTTCATCTGCTCGGGAGTCAGCTGAAGAAGAGGAGTGGGCAAAAAACCGGTACTTTTTCCGTCGTCTTTAAACACTATCCCCAGTACCGACTCTCCTAATTCTAAGCTTTTTGCAAGTTGGCCATCAAAGTCAAACTGCTCTTTAACTCTGCTGAGCTCTGAGCTCATTTGCGGAGTCTGAGGGAGTTCTTTGATCACTTTTTCGGCAATATTTTCTTCTACGTCTGGGAAGGTCACATCAAATGCGACAACTGTTGCCCCATTTTTATAGATCTCGGCTACGAGCCGGGCGATTTTGTTTCTGGACCAAGGCCACCGCCCTTCTGCTTGCAAACTGGCATCATCGATATCGACAATCACAATCGGATTATTTTTCATCAGAGGTTTGTGGATTTGTCGTACTTGAATATCGTAACCGAGATTTTCAAGGGTTGAGATCCAAGTGGCAATCGGCTCAATTTTGATAAAAAGAAGGCTAGATGTGACGAGGACAAGAAATAGGCCAAAGGAAAGGCGGACGATTTTCTCTTTTCGCAAAGAAAGAAAGTGTAGTAATTTTTTTAACATAACTTCCTCTTACCTTTTTCATCCTTAAATTTAAAGGTTTTGGTAGAATAGCTGCGATGGAGCAGTTTCTCATAGTCAAGACCTCGGCAATTGGTGATGTGATTCAGAGTTTTCATGTTGTCAATCTTCTAAAAAGTCGATTCCCCGGCTGCAGCGTCGACTGGGTCGTAGAGAAGGGGATAGCGCCGCTTCTAAGGGCCCACCCACTAGTCGATCAGGTCCTTGAAATCGATACGAAGCTTTGGAGGAAAAAGCCCCTAAGGTCTAGGTTTTTAGTCGACTCTTTTAGAAAAAACTTACGCCAAAAAAATTATGATGCCCTCTTTGATTTGCAGTCCAATACTAAATCTGCAGTCGTGACCATTATGGCAAAGGCACGAAAAAAAGTGGGCTACAGCTGGGAAGGGGTCAAAGAGAAGCCAAATTATTTTGCTACGAATGTTCATCTTCCGATCAAGGAGGTCAATGTAAGGGGTAAATATGCAGCGCTCATTGACAATTTTTTTGGTAAGCAAGAATATCCTGAGCCGCAATATCTTAAGCTTAAAATCACTGAAGAAGAAGAGGGCCGTTTACTCGATCTTGCAAAACTAGGTGCAGATCGGCCTCGGATCATGGTCTGTTTTGGGTCCAACTGGGAAAATAAAAAACTCTCGATCGAGACTCTAAACCAATTTCTCCGGATGATTCCCGACGCTCCCTCTTTTCTCTTTATCTATGGGAATGGAGCGGAGAAGAGGGTGGCAGACGAACTTGCAACAGAATTTTCTGGCCGTGGCTTTGCCGTCGGGGGCATGAGCCTTCCCTTATGGCAAAGACTCATGTGGGAGGTTGATGCGATGATCACAATGGACTCAGCGTCGCTTCATTTATGTGCGACGACCCCAACCCCAACGTTTAGCCTCTTTGGCCCCTCCTATGCTCCTGCTTTTAAGCCGATAGGGGAGAGCCACTATGCTTTTCAAGGTATTTGTCCTTATGGAGAGCGATTTGATAACAGGTGTCCAAAATTGCGCACCTGCAAAACGGGGGCTTGCCTAAAGGGGGTTTCAGCTCAGGAGCTCATGGCCCATTTTGAACCGTTTTGGGAAAGGGCCGCCACTTTGCGGACGATCTCTTGAGTATCGAAAAAAATCTCCTCGTGAGTCTTCATCGCTTCTATTTCTTCTAGAGAAAACCATCTCCCGTCAAGAAGCGTTCCGCCAACTGGCCTGGCAATGAAGATGAAATCGACATGCTCATGGGCCAGTTGATTGCCAAGAGCGGGAATCTGCTCGAGAAGGCAGCAAAAGGGGCGGGCGATGCTTTGAGAGTTCCATTCGGATGTCCAGAGATGTTCCTCAGTTAAAAACTCCACCTCAAGCCCTGTCTCTTCACGCACCTCCCGGAGGGCAGCCTCAGGAGGAGTCTCATTTTTTTCAATATGGCCACCTGGGGGAAGCCATTTTTTCAATTTAGGATGCAAAAGAAGTAAAAATTTATTTTGATCTGTGATGAAGCATGTCGAAACGA
This sequence comes from Verrucomicrobiota bacterium, assembly GCA_018239985.1. GTDB lineage: Bacteria > Chlamydiota > Chlamydiia > Chlamydiales > Rhabdochlamydiaceae > Sacchariniichlamydia. The sequence goes on from JAFEGK010000004.1 coordinate 48,161, forward strand.
ATTGTCTTTCCATAGAGCGATATGATAAAATATTTGGAGGAGTGTTCACAATGGAAAATTTTAAAGAACTGATCGAAATTTCAGATATTCTCAATAGCCCAGGGGGTTGCCCTTGGGATCAAAAGCAGACCTTTGCTTCGCTTCGTCCCTATGTCTTGGAAGAGGCCCATGAGGTTCTTGATGCGGTCGACAAAGAGGACATCGGGGAAATGATCGAAGAGCTAGGCGATCTTTTTTATACCGTCATCTTCTATGCCAAAGTGGCCGAGCGGGAGAAGAAATTTTCTTTAAGTGACATCATTGATGCGCTCAAAGCCAAATTAATTCGGCGCCATCCCCATGTTTTCGGCGAAGAAAAAGCCGAATCTATGGACGATGTGATCAAGACGTGGAATCGAGTTAAAGCAGAGGAGAAGAAAGAGCGTAAGAGCGCTTTGGATGGAATCCCCAAAACCCTTCCGAGCTTGCAAAGAGCCCAAAAAATTGTGAAAAAGCTAAAGCTGGGACCTCAAAATGAGGTTCAATCGGAAGATAGAGCAGAGCAATTGGCTAAGGCAATATTCGCAATCGTCCAGACGGCAGCAGAGGAAGAGATTGATATTGAAAGCGCCTTTAGAGAATTTCTGACAGCAAAAGAAAACGTTTTTAAAGAGTTGAACCTATCTCAATAAAATTTTT